>CABYFA010000004.1 GCA_902518155.1 uncultured Pelagibacteraceae bacterium | reverse complement strand
AAGGGAGATCTATTAATAAATATTTCTTCAAATCAATCATTATCTCAAAAAGAAAGTATTCCAAAAGAAACTGAAAACTTAATTCAAGAAGCTGAGAGTACTTTAAGAAAATATCAGGACCAAAATATTTCACAAAAAATAATTGAGACTGAGAAACCAAAAATAATCCAAGTAGTTAAAGAAGGGGATATCGATCCACTAGAAACAAGTGAATGGCTAGAGTCTTTGTCAGCAGTAATAGAAAAAGACGGAAATCAGAGGGCACATTATTTAATTAAAGAACTTATCAACAAAGCTTATATGGAGGGTGCCAATATACCCTATACGCAAAACACTCCTTATATAAACACTATACCAGTTAACGAGGAAAAAAAATCTAATGGAGATCAAAACATAGAGAGAAGAATTAGATCTTTAATTAGATGGAATGCTGCCGCAATGGTGGTTAGAGCAAATAAAAAATTCCCAGAACTTGGAGGGCATATTGGAACTTTTGCATCTGCTGCAACTCTTTACGATGTTGGTATGAATCATTTTTGGAGAGCTAAAAATAATAAATTTGGCGGAGATTTAATTTATTTTCAAGGTCATAGCGCTCCAGGTATGTACGCTAGAGCTTATCTGGAAGGTAGACTTAACGAAAAACAATTAGATAGTTTTAGACAAGAGGTAAACCCTGGTGGTCTTTCCTCATATCCTCATCCTTGGCTAATGCCGAATTTTTGGCAATTTCCAACAGTGTCCATGGGATTAGGTCCAATGCTTGCAATTTATCAAGCAAGATTCATGAAGTACTTAATCAATAGAGGTCTCATCAAAGATGAAGGGAGAAAAGTTTGGGCATTTTTAGGTGACGGAGAAATGGATGAACCGGAATCTTTAGGCGCGATTGGTTTAGCCGCAAGAGAAAAATTAGATAACTTAATATTTGTTGTAAATTGTAATCTTCAAAGACTGGACGGACCAGTTCGTGGAAACGGAAAGATAATTCAAGAATTAGAGGGAATTTTTAGAGGTGCAGGATGGAATGTTATAAAAGTTATTTGGGGCTCTTATTGGGATCCATTGCTTGCCAATGATATAACAGGTCATTTAGTTAAAACAATGAATGAGACTGTCGATGGCGAGTATCAAGCAATGAAAGCAAGAGACGGTGCGTATGTGAGAGAAAAATTTTTTGGAAAATATTTAGAGACCAAAGAGTTGGTTTCCAGTCTTTCAGACAAAGATATTTGGCGATTAAACAGGGGTGGTCATGACCCTCATAAAGTTTTTGCAGCTTATGATAAAGCATCTAAAAATGTTGGAAGTCCTACAGTTGTAATTGCAAAAACTATTAAGGGTTATGGAATGGGAAAAAGTGGTGAAAGTGTAAACACAACTCACCAGACTAAGAAGTTAGATATCGACGACTTAATGTATTACAGAGATAGGTTTGATGTTCCATTAACAGATCAACAAGTTAAGAATATTGAATACTACAAGCCTGATCAAAATTCTCCAGAGATTAAATATATAAATGAAAGACGAATTCAACTGGGTGGTTTTATTCCTGAAAGAACAACTTACGCGAAACCTGTTAAAGCACCACCAAAAGATATTTTTGATAATATGAAAGTTTCTACAGGTGAAAAAGAAATGTCGACCACAATGGCATTGGTCAGAATGTTAACAAACCTTTTGAGAGATAAAAATGTTGCACCAAGACTGGTTCCAATCATACCTGATGAAGCTAGAACATTCGGAATGGAGGGTTTTTTCCAAAAAATAGGAATTTATGCTCATGAAGGTCAAAAATATGAGCCAGAAGATTCTGCTCAATTAAGTTCGTATAAAGAGGAAAAGAGTGGTCAAGTTTTAGAGGAAGGAATTAACGAGGCTGGAGCGATGTCATCTTGGATCGCTGCAGGAACTTCATATACAAACCATGATATAGAAATGATCCCAATTTATCTTTTTTACTCAATGTTTGGCTTTCAGAGAATTGGTGATTTTGCTTGGGCGGGTGCTGATAGCCAGTCCAGAGGGTTTTTGATCGGAGCAACTGCTGGAAGAACAACTCTTGCTGGGGAAGGTTTACAACATCAAGATGGTCATAGTCATTTGATGGCTTCAACTATTCCTAATTGCAGATCATACGATCCAACATTTCACTACGAGCTTGCAGTCATTTTTCGAGAAGGTTTAAGAAGAATGCATGAGAAAAAAGAGAATATTTTCTATTATATTACGACCATGAATGAAAATTATCCTCATCCAGAAATGCCAAAAGATAAACCATGTGAGGATGGTATTTTAAAAGGAATGTATAAAATAAAGGAGTTTAACAAGTATAAAAAAACTAAAATTCAATTTCTTGGATCTGGCACAATCTTAAGAGAAATGATAGCTGGTGCCGAAATATTACAAAATGAGTATCAAATCGATAGTGAGATTTGGAGTGTAACCAGCTTTAATGAATTAAGAAGGGATGGCCTTGAGGTAGAGAGATACAATCTTCTAAATCCTGATAAAGAGCCTAAAAAAAGCTATGTAGAAAAATGTTTGGGTAATACTGAAGGACCAATTTTAGCAGCTTCTGATTATATGAGAATGAATTCTGACCAGATTAGACCATACGTAAATAAAAGTTTTTATTCATTAGGAACGGATGGATTTGGTCGAAGTGATACAAGAAAGAAGTTAAGAAAATTTTTTGAAGTTGATAAGGAACATATCACAACATATGGTTTGAGTATTTTAGCTAAGGAACAGCTTATTGCATCAAAATATGCAAAAGAAGCAATCAAAAAGTATAAGATTGATATTGATAAACCTATGCCAACAAAATTATAGAATGCCCAAAAAAGATATAAAAGTTCCAAATATTGGTGAATTCAAAGATGTAGAGGTTATTGAAATTATAGTCAAAAAGGGTCAAGAGATTAAAAAAAATGATCCTTTAATAACAATTGAAAGTGATAAATCGAGTGTTGAAATACCCTCATTACATAATGGAATAGTTACAGAATTAAATTTAAATGTTGGGGATAAGGTTTCTGAAGGTGATAAAATATTAGAAATTGAATTAAAAGACAATCAAGTAGAAACTCAATTAAAAACTGAAGAAATAAAAACAATTAAAAAAGAAAATACTAAGGAAAAAAAAATAGAAATTAGAAGAGAAGTTGGATCAAAAAATGTTATCGTAAAAGATTTTTCTAAAAAAACTGCAGCCTCACCAAAAGTCAGAAAATTTGCAAGAGAACTTGGTGTTGATATTAGTAAAGTTGAAGGTAGTGAAAGACTAGGAAGAGTAACTGAAAGTGATGTAAAGTCATTTGTCGCAAATAAACCTGAGATAAATTCTGAAAAAGTATTCAAAAAAGATGAAACGATAGAACTAGAATATCCTCACTCTGAATTTGGAAAAACAGAAATAAAGGATATTCCAAGAGTGAAGAGACTATCGTCTAAATATCTTATGAATTCTTGGACCAATATTCCCCATGTGACCAATCATGATGAAGCAGATATAACTGAATTAGAGGAGTTTAGAACATCTCTTACAGATATTTACACTGGAGAAAAAAAAAAAATTACTCCTTTAGCTTTTATCGTCAAGGCATTAACTGCATCACTTAAAAAATTTCCAAATTTTAATTCATCTATAGATGAAATTGATAAAGGAAAAATGACCTTAAAAAAGTATTACCATATTGGAATAGCTGTAGATACCAAACATGGGCTAATGGTGCCAAAACTAAGAAATGCTGATAATAAGAATATCTCATTAATTGGTAACGAACTTAAAAAATTAAGTGATCAATGTAGGAATCTTAAAATTGATAAAAAAGAATTATTTGGTGGTTCCATGACAATAACAAGTCTAGGAGGGATTGGTGGCTCTTTTTTCACACCTATAATTAATTATCCTGAAGTTGCAATTTTGGGAGTTGGCAAATCTCAAAAAAAACAAATTTTTATTAATGGAAAGTTTATTACACGAACAATGTTACCTTTATCTTTATCATATGATCACAGAATAATTGATGGAGCTGAAGCAGCTCGATTTAACAACGATTTGAAAGATAATCTTGGAAAAAATTTTGCTTACAAATTAGCTGTGTAAAAATATGTCAAAAACTCTCTCATTATTTAGTGCACTACTATGCACTTTCATTTGGGGGACTACATTTATTGCACAAGATACGGGCATGGACGACATTGGCCCATTCACTTTTAATTCAGTAAGATTTTTTGTGGGTTTTTTAGCAATTGTTCCTTTAGCATTAATGTTTGAGGCAAAAAAACTAAAAAAAGAATTTAGGTTTGATACAAAAACATTCGTTATCCTGTCCTTTTTAATTGGACTATCATTATTTTTGGGCTCAGCATTACAACAGGTTGCGTTGCTTTACACTGATGTAGCAAATGCTGCTTTTTTTACAATTTTTTATGTGCCAATGGTCCCAATAATTATTTTCATCTTTAAAAAAGATTTTTTGCACTGGAGTGTATGGCCATCAGTAATTTTATGTTTAATCGGCGGATATTTATTAACAAATTTTCAAGATGCAACTGTAAGATTAGGTGATACCCTAGTGGTATTAGGAGCTTTATTTTGGAGTACACATATTATTTTTACTGGCATGATTGTCAAAAAGTACAATCTACCATTGACCATCGGAGCAATTCAAACTCTGCTAGTTGCTTTGTTCTCATTTATAATAGGTTTATTTTCCGAAGAATTTGTAATCGATAATATATTAAATGAAATGGACTCAATTTTATATGCTGGTATTTTATCAGGTGGTTTTGCATTTGTTTTACAAATATATGCTCAAAGAAATATAACTCCAGCACCAGCGGCAATAATTTTTTCTTTGGAGGGTGTGTTTGCAACAATTGCTGCTTGGTTTCTTTTAAATCAAATATTAGGTATTAATAATTTACTTGGTTGTTTTTTTATATTAAGTGGAGTTTTGTTATCTCAATTAGTTCCATTATTAAGGAAAGCAAGTTAACTATATATTATATAAAATAAAATTAAGCCAAGAATTATCCTATAAATAACAAATACATTAAAAGAAATTTTACTTATAAATTTAAGAAAATATTTAATTGTAAAAAATGAAAACATGAATGATAAAAAAGTAGCAATTAATAATAAATAATTTATTTCTATTGATTGTTCAAAGGCCTCTCTTAAACCTAGGAAGCTTGCTCCTGCTAATGCAGGTATAGATAGTAAAAAAGAAATTTTACTAGCGTCTGTTCTATTGAAATTCAAAAATCTTGCTGCCGTAATCGTTATTCCAGCCCTACTAACTCCTGGTATCAACGCTAATATTTGAAATAAACCAATTAATAAAACTGATTTAATATTTAAATCTGTAGAAATATTTCGATCAATTTTTCTTTGATCAGCAAAGAAAAGTATGAATCCAAAAAATATTGTTGTTGATGCAATTACTTTTGTATTTCTTAAAAGATGAATAAATTCAGTGGAATATAAAATGTATCCAAAAAATATTAAAGGCAAGGAGCCAATAATTATTAAACTTAATAACCTATTATTATTTCTTAGATCAAATAGCTCTTTTCTAAAATAAAAAATTACTGCAATTAATGAGCCTAAATGAAGACTTATGTCTATTAATAAAGAACTTGTTTCTAAATTATAAAAATTTGATACCAATATTAAATGAGCAGAAGAACTTATGGGTAAAAATTCAGAAATTCCTTGAACAGCAGAAAGAATTAAAATTTCTATAAAATCTCGCAACATACATGTGTCGTAGCTTAAAAAATATCCATTTTAAACAATTCGATTTAATCATATTAGGTATGCAAAAATCAGAATAAGTAGATTTTAAGCTAAATATTATTGTAATTAGGTAATAATAATTGACCTATTTATTTCTTTTACTAACAAAAACTATGTATATTTTGCGATAAATTTATAAAAATTTATGACTGATAAAATGCTAAAATTCGTAAAAATAGGTCAACAAACCCCACCTAAAAGAGGAGTTGATAATAGGAAAGATGATTTTAATGAAATCTATGATGAATTTATCACTCAAAAAGCACAAGAGCAGTCAAGTAGATGCTCCCAATGTGGAGTTCCTTTTTGCCAAGTTCATTGTCCTTTAAGTAATAACATTCCTGATTGGCTTAAATTGACTGCTGAAGGCAGATTGAAGGAAGCTTATGAATTATCTCAAAGTACAAATAATATGCCTGAAGTTTGTGGCAGAATATGTCCTCAAGACAGATTATGTGAGGGTAATTGTGTTATTGAGCAGTCAGGTCATGGCACTGTAACAATTGGATCAGTCGAAAAATATATTACAGATAGTGCTTGGGAAAACGGATGGGTAAAGCCTATATCAATCAAACACGAAAAAGACCAAAGTGTTGGAATAATTGGTGCTGGACCCGCTGGACTGGCAGCCGCTGAACAACTTAGGAAAAATGGATATCAAATTACTGTTTATGATAGATACGACAGAGCGGGTGGTTTGTTAATTTATGGAATTCCAAATTTTAAATTAGAAAAACATGTGGTCGAGAGAAGAACAAAATTATTGAAAGATGGTGGAATTAAATTTGAACAAAATTTTGAGGTTGGTAAGGATGCAACTTTAGAGCAATTGAGAAAAAAACATGATGCAATTTTAATTGCTACTGGAGTTTATAAACCAAGAGAAATTAATCTACCAGGAAATGATTTAGATAATATTTTTCCTGCTATGGAGTTTTTAACCGCATCAAACAAAAAGGGGTTGGGTGACAAAGTTGATTTGTTCGATAAAGGTATATTAAACGCTGAAGGTAAAGATGTAGTTGTTATTGGAGGCGGAGATACCGCAATGGATTGTGTTCGAACATCAATAAGACAAAAAGCTAATTCAGTTAAATGTTTATATAGAAGAGATAAAGATAACATGCCTGGATCTGCGAGAGAAGTAGCTAATGCTGAAGAAGAGGGTGTTGAATTTGTTTGGTTGTCTAGTCCAAAAGAATTTAGAGGAAAAAATAAAATTGAAAAATTAATTGTAGATCAAATTCAACTTGGAGATCCAGATGACTCAGGTAGAAGAAGACCAGAAATTAAACAAGGATCTGAATTTGAAATTAAAGCAGATATGGTAATAAAAGCTTTAGGATTTGATCCAGAAAACCTGCCATTATTATTTGAAACACAAGAATTACAAGTTACAAAATGGGGAACAATTAAAACTGACTTTGATACTATGGAAACTAATATTAAAGGTGTCTTTGCTGCCGGAGATATTGTTAGAGGTGCATCTTTAGTTGTTTGGGCAATTAAAGATGGTAGAGATGCTGCTTTATCAATCAAATCTTATCTTGAAAATATCGAATTAAAAAAATCTAAAGTTGCATAATGAGTACATACAAAAAAAATTTAAAATTACTTACTAAAAACAATGTTTATTCTGAAGAAATGGAACATGATGCATGTGGAGTAGGGTTAATTGCATCAACAGAGGGAAAAAAATCAAGAGAGGTTGTAGAATATGGAATTGAAGCTTTAAAGGCTGTATGGCATCGAGGAGCTGTTGATGCTGATGGAAAAACAGGTGATGGGGCAGGAATACATTTAGAAATACCCAAAGATTTCTTTATTGAAAAAATAGAAGTTACAGGTCACACACATGATGGCTCTGATATTTGTGTTGGAATGATTTTTTTACCAAGAAATGATTACTCCTCACAAGAAAGCTGTAAAACGATTGTAGAAAGTGAGTTAACCAAAAATGATTTTAGTATCTATGGATGGAGACAGGTGCCTGTTAATCCAAAAGTTTTAGGAGAAAAAGCTTTCCAAACTATGCCAGAGATAATTCAAGTGCTTTTTAAATCGAATGATAAAAATTTGCTTGATAAAGATCTTGAAAGAAAAATTTATGAAACAAGAAAAAAAATTGAGAATAAAGCTTTCAATTTATCATTAAATAATTTTTATATTTGCTCAATAAGTTCTAAATCAATTATCTATAAGGGCATGTTTTTAGCTGAGGCTATCTCAGATTTTTTCTTAGATTTAAAAGACGAAAGATTTATTTCAAGATTTGCAATTTTTCATCAGAGATTTTCAACTAATACTGCTCCAAGCTGGAGTTTGGCACAACCATTTAGAGCAGTTGCCCATAATGGTGAAATTAATACTTACAAAGGCAATAAAAACTGGATGAGAGTTCATGAGCAAGAGATGAGCAGCCCTCTTTTTGAAAATGTAGAAAATTTAAAGCCAGTTATACAAAAAGGGGTTTCTGACTCTGCGGCACTAGATAATGTTTTTGAGTTATTAAATAAATCTGGCCAACCTGCACCTTTAGCAAAATTAATGATGATCCCTGATGCTTGGTCAAAAAGAAATAAAACTCTTCCAAAAAGCCATCAGCAATTATTTAATTTTTTAAATAGTACTATGGAACCTTGGGATGGTCCTGCCGCAATTGCCGCAACAGATAATGAGTGGGTCATTGCAGCAAATGATCGTAATGGTTTAAGGCCTTTAAGATATGCAATAACAAAAGATAAGTTTCTCTTTGCCGGATCTGAAACTGGAATGATTGAATTAAATGAAAAAAGAATTCTATCAAAAGGAAGACTTGGCCCTGGGGAGATAATTGGCGTGAGAATTGAAAAAGGTAAAGTGTTTACGAATAATCAAATTAAGGACTATTTGGCAAAAGAATATAAGCATTTCAATTCTCAGATAATAGATTTAGATGAAAAATTATCCATTTTAAATGAGAAACATAATTTTGATGGTGAAGATCTAAGGAGACGACAACACACTTTTGGAATTAGTTTAGAAGACTTAGAACTAATCTTACATCCAATGGCTGAAGATGCAAAAGAAGCGACGGGTTCCATGGGTGATGATACGCCTTTAGCAGTTTTATCGGACAAATACAGACCACTTTATCATTTTTTTAGACAAAACTTTAGCCAAGTGACCAATCCACCGATTGACTCTTTAAGAGAAAATAAAGTTATGAGTTTGAAAACTAGATTTGGTAATCTTGGGAATATTTTAGATTTTGATACTTTAACCAAAGAAAATATTTATGTTTTAAATAGTCCGATATTATCGAATTCACAATTTAACAAATTTATTAATTTTTTTGGAAAAAATTCTGTCTCTATAGATTGTACTTTCTCGAATGATCAAAGTTTATTTGATTCTATTAAAAGGATCCAAAAAGAGTCAGAAATTGCCGTTAGACAGGGTGTTACACAATTAATTTTAAGCGATAAAGCTATTTCAGATACAAGTATGCCCATGCCAATGTTGTTATGCGTTGGTGCGATTAATACTTTTTTAATTGATAAAAAATTAAGAGGATATGTTTCAATTAATGTTCAATCTGGCGAAGCTTTGGACACCCACTCTTTTGCAACATTAATAGGTGTTGGAGCAACAACAGTTAATCCATATATAGCTTTTGATAGTTTATACCAAAGGCATGAGAAAAAGTTATTTGGCCAGTATAGTTTTGATGAATGTGTTG
The DNA here is from genome assembly GCA_902518155.1 of uncultured Pelagibacteraceae bacterium. GTDB lineage: Bacteria > Pseudomonadota > Alphaproteobacteria > Pelagibacterales > Pelagibacteraceae > Pelagibacter. The sequence goes on along the minus strand of CABYFA010000004.1, from coordinate 84,364 downwards.
AAAGATATATCAAATCAGTGAATGCAGGATTATTAAAAATCATGTCAAAAATGGGTATATCTGTTTTAAGTTCGTATAGAGGCGGATGTAATTTTGAAACTGTTGGTCTAAGCAGATCAATAGTTGATGATTATTTTCCGGGAGTGACTTCAAAAATTTCGGGTATTGGATTGTCAGGAATCGAAAAAAAAATACGTGCAATACATAAAGAGGCATTTGAGAGCACCGATACGGTGTTACCTATTGGTGGGATTTATAGATACAGAAAAAATGGAGAAACACACCAATATCAGGGCAGATTAATCCACTTATTACAAAGTGCTGTGGGATCAAACTCGTATACAGCTTATAAAAAATATGCTGAGGGAATATATAACTTGCCACCAATTAACCTAAGGGATTTGATAGATTTTAGAAAAAAAAAATTAGGACCATCTATTCAAATTTCTGAAGTTGAACCAATAGAAAAAATATTAAAAAGATTTGGTAGTGGAAGTATGTCTCACGGAGCATTGTCTAAGGAGGCACACGAAACATTAGCTATTGGGATGAATCGAATTAAAGGTGCATCCTGTAGCGGTGAAGGTGGTGAAGATGCAAATAGATTTAAGATCATGGACTCTGGTGATAGCGCAAATTCGAGAGTAAAACAAATTGCGTCAGCAAGATTTGGTGTAACAGTTAATTATTTAAACAATTGTAATGAAATTGAGATTAAAATTGCTCAAGGTGCAAAACCCGGTGAAGGTGGTCAATTGCCAGGATTTAAAGTAACAGATGAGATTGCCAAGCTAAGACATTCAACACCAGGTGTAACACTAATTTCCCCACCTCCGCATCATGATATTTATTCAATTGAGGATTTAGCTCAGCTTATTTATGATTTAAAACAAATCAATCCTAAGGCAAGGATTGGAGTTAAACTAGTTGCATCTTCTGGCGTTGGTACTATTGCAGCCGGTGTTGCAAAAGCAAAAGCTGATATAATTTTAATTTCAGGACATAATGGAGGAACCGGAGCTACACCTCAAACAAGTGTAAAATACGTAGGTATTCCGTGGGAGATGGGACTAACAGAGGCCAATCAAGTTTTAACATTAAATAATCTAAGACATAAAGTTACTTTAAGAACCGATGGAGGTATTAAAACTGGAAGAGATGTTGTTATCGCAGCAATGATGGGTGCAGAGGAGTATGGTGTAGCAACTACTGCTTTAGTAGCGATGGGTTGTATTATGGTAAGGCAATGTCACTCTAACACTTGTCCTGTAGGAGTATGTACTCAAGATGAAAAATTGAGAGAAAAATTCACTGGAACTCCTGATAAAGTTGTAAATTTATTTACATTTATTGCTACAGAGGTAAGAGAAATTTTAGCTTCACTTGGTTTTAAATCTTTAAATGAGGTTATCGGTCGAACAGATTTATTAATGCAGGTAAGTAAAGCCTCGCCTAATCTAGATGATTTAGATCTTAATCCATTATTCGTCCAAGCAGATCCCGGTAATAATAAGAGGTATTGTGAGATATCAGAAATTAATCAAGTTCCTAATACACTAGATCAAGAAATTTGGCCTCAAGTAGAAAAGGCTTTAGATAACTCAGAAAAAATAAATAACGAGTTTTTAATTAAAAATACTAATAGAGCTGTAGGTACTAGAATTTCACATCACTTATATAAAAAATATGGTTATGAAAAATTAGAGGAAAATTTTTTAACTCTAGATTTTAAAGGTTCAGCCGGACAATCGTTTGGTGCATTTACAGCAAAAGGACTTAAACTTAATTTAAAAGGCGATGCAAATGATTATGTTGGGAAAGGTTTGTCAGGAGCAACCATTTCAATAAAACTACCTGATGAAAGCAATTTAATTTCTAATGAGAATACTATTATTGGCAACACAGTTCTTTATGGTGCAACGTCAGGTAAACTTTTTGCAGCTGGTCAAGCTGGGGATAGATTTGCGGTAAGAAATTCTGGTGCCACAACTGTTATCGAAGGCTGTGATTCAAATGGTTGTGAATATATGACCGGTGGTACAGCAGTAATTCTTGGAGATGTTGGAGATAATTTTGCAGCCGGCATGACAGGAGGAATGGCTTTTATTTACGATAAATCAAAAGAATTTGAAAAAAAAGTTAATCCGGACTCAGTTGTATGGCAAAATGTTGAAACTGAGTATTGGTCAAAATTTTTAAAAGAATTGGTACTCGAACATAGTAATGAAACAGGGTCAAGTTTATCAAAAAAAATAATTGATGACTTTGAAAACGAGTTAAAGAATTTTGTACAGGTTTGTCCTAAAGAAATGTTAGATAAGCTTAAAAATCCAATCTCTACAAAAACAAAAATACAAAAAGTTAGTTAATTATTAATTTTAACTCTTTTTTCAATATCTTGAGCCATTTTGAGGAAGATAAACTATGGTCACCATTTTTTATAACTACTAATTTCTTTTTCTTAGATTGAAATATTTTTAAAACTTTTTTTGAGTAAATTACAGGTACAGATTTATCTTTACTCCCGTGAACCATTGTTACACTTATATTTTGACTTATTTTTTTATTTAAAATTTTATTTTTTCTTCCATCTTTAATCAATTGGTAAGTGATTGGGTATTCATAATCACCATGTTTTAAATTTATGAAACCTTTTTTTTTGATTTCAATCTTCATTTTATTAGAAAATTTATTCCACATTAGTTTATCAAGAAATTCTGGCGCTGAACCTATTCCTAAAAAACCTTTAATTTTGTTTTTGATAAGACTAAACTGGTTTAAAGAAATCCAAGCCCCCATACTTGATCCAATAAATATAATATCGTTTTTTTTGACGATTTTTTGAATTACTAAAGTAGTATCCCTAGTCCATTTTGAAATATTACCATTAATAAATTTTCCTGATGATTTACCATGACCTGAATATTCTAAAGCAAGAAAACCTAGTTTATTTTGTTTTGCAAATTTTAAAAATGCTTGAGGTTTTTTACCTTCCAAATCTGACATAAAACCATGTAAAAAAACAATGTAGGGGGCATTTTTTTGATGTAGTTTCAAATATCTTATTTTTCTGGTAGTGGAAATTTTTAAGTAATTAAAATTTGTCATAAAAGTTTATTAGTTTTGTCTATTATTATATAATTATTCTAAATGTCATCTAATTTAAATGTTTTGCAAGTAATCCCAAAATTAGGTTACGGAGGTGCAGAAACTGGTTGCTATGATATTGCACATTTTTTACCTGAAAATAATTGTAAATCTTACATTGTTACAAGTGGCGGAGAGTTAACTAAGTTTATTGATAAAAAAAAAGTAAAATTAATAAGGCTTCCTGTACATAGTAAAAATCCATTATTGATTTTGATAAATTCAATTATTTTAATAGCAATAATTTTGATTTTTAACATTTCAATTGTTCACGCAAGAAGTCGAGCACCAGCTTGGTCGTGTTTATTTGCAACAAAATTAACTAGAAGAAAGTTTGTTACTACATTTCATGGGACTTATAATTTTAGAGGTAGATTAAAAAAATTTTATAATTCAGTAATGGTAAGGTCAGATTTAGTAATAGCAGGATCAAACTTTATCTTTTCACATATTCAAGAGAATTATCAGGAATTCTTGAATTCTAAAAAAAAATTTTTAGTAATTTTTAGGGGGATAAATGTAGATTATTTTGATCCAACAACCAAAATTGAAACTGATGAAAAAAAACTTTTAAATGAGTGGAATATTATTGATGAAAAAAAAATAATTCTTATGCCAGGTCGACTTACGTCATGGAAGGGTCAAGAATTATTTATTGAGGCAATAAATTTAGTTAAAATTGAATTAGGATACGAAGCATTTCATGTTGTAATATTAGGCAATGATCAGGGAAGAGATTCTTATAAAGAAAAACTTATCAAATTAACTGAAAAATATAATCTGACTAATCAAGTAAAATTCATAGACCATTGTAAGGATATGGCTTTAGCTTATAAAGTTTCTGATATTATAGTTTCAGCATCAATTGAACCAGAAGCTTTTGGAAGAGTTGCGGTAGAGGCACAATCTATGGAAAAAATAATCATTGCAAGTAATATTGGAGGATCAAATGAGACAATTTTAAACGAAAAAACTGGGTTGTTATTTGAATCTGGTGACGCTGGCTCCTTGAGTAAAAAAATCATTCAAGCAATGACAATGGATGAAACTTCCTTAAAATTAATGGGTAAAGAGGGAAGAAAAAACATTATAAAAAAATTTAATGTTGAAAAAATGTGTTTTTCTACTTATTCAGAGTATAAGAGATTACTAAATTAAATGCCCATAATTACTTTACCAGACGGAAACAATTTAGATTTTCCTAAAAAAGTGACAGGCTTAGAGATTGCTGAAAAAATTAGCAAATCACTAGCAAAACAAGCCTTGATAATGAGTGTGAATGGAGAATTAAAAGATTTATATTTTTCGATTGATAAAGATTGTTCCGTTAAAATTTTTACAGCAAAAGACCCAGAGGGTTTAGAAGTTATTAGACATGACGCTGCACATATTATGGCTATGGCAGTTCAAGAATTATATCCAGGTACCCAAGTTACTATTGGACCAGTTATAGAAAATGGATTTTATTATGACTTTGCCAGAAAGGAGCCTTTTACAAATGACGATCTCAAAAAAATCGAAGAAAGGATGTCAAAAATAATTGACAAAGATTTAAAAACAAGACGAGAAGTATGGGAAAGAGATAAAGCAATTAAGCATTTTAAAAAAATTGGAGAAAAATATAAGGCAGAAATCATTGAGAGTATTCCGGAAACTGAAGAACTTTCAGTCTATCATCATGGTGATACTTGGTATGATTTATGCAGAGGACCTCATTTAGTATCATCTAGTAAAATTGGTAAAGCCTTTAAACTTACAAAAGTTTCAGGTGCATATTGGCGAGGTGACTCAAAAAATGAAATGCTTCAAAGGATCTACGGAACAAGTTGGGCCTCCCAGAAAGATTTAGACGATTATTTAAAAAGAATTGAAGAGGCAGAAAAAAGAGATCATCGTAAATTAGGCAAAGAAATGGATTTGTTTCATTTTAGAGAAGAAAGTCCAGGATCAGTTTTTTGGCATGAGAAAGGTTGGACGTTATTTCAAAAATTAATTAATTACATGAGAGCTAAACAGGACCTAGCCGGATACAAAGAGGTGAACACACCAGAGGTATTAGACAGATTATTGTGGGAAAAATCAGGTCATTGGGAAAAATATGGGGAAAACATGTATACCTCAGAAACTCCTGATGAAAAAGTTTTTGCGATTAAACCAATGAATTGCCCTGGACACATACAAGTTTTTAATCAAGGTCTTAAAAGTTATCGAGATTTACCTCTAAGAATTACTGAGTTTGGAAAAGTTCATAGATATGAACCATCTGGTGCTTTACATGGGTTATTAAGAGTAAGAGCATTCACTCAAGATGATGCTCATATTTTTTGCTCCGAAGATCAAATCACAAGTGAATGTTTAAATGTTACAAATTTGATATTAGAAATTTATAAAGATTTAGGTTTCGAAAATGTAATTCTTAAATATGCTGATAGGCCAGCGGTAAGAGTTGGTGAGGATGAAATTTGGGATAAGGCTGAAGCATCTTTGTTAAAGGCAGTCAAAGCATCTAAACTTGAGTACAGTATAAATAAAGGTGAGGGAGCATTTTACGGTCCAAAAATAGAGTTTGTTTTAAGAGATGCAATAGGAAGAGATTGGCAGTGTGGAACTGTCCAAGTTGATTTAAATTTACCAGGTAGATTAGATGCATCATATGTAGATAAAGATGGCACTAAGAAAGTTCCTGTAATGTTACATCGTGCATTATTTGGATCACTCGAGAGATTTATAGGTATTCTGATTGAAAACTATGCTGGAAAATTTCCATTTTGGATATCTCCGTTACAAACAGTTGTAATACCTATTTCTGAAGACTTCGAAGAATACGCAAAAAAAGTTTCCACTAAGATAAGAGAAGCTGGTATTACATCAATGGTTGATTTAAAAAATCATAATTTAAATTATAAAATAAGAGATCATTCATTAGCAAAAATACCTCTTTTAATAATTTGTGGTAAAAAAGAAGTTGACAGTAACTCAGTAACCATTAGAAGATTGGACTCAAATAAACAAGAAAATATGGAACTAAACTCATTTCTAAAAAAATTTTCTGCTTTAAACAAAGCACCTTCAAATATTTAAGTGGCAGATTTTAAGCAAAACTATTTTCAAAGAAGAACCAAGGATCGCGGACCTCGATCAAATAACAGAATTTCCTCACCTGAGGTTCAAGTTATTGCAAGTGATGGAGAAAACTTAGGCGTTTTAAATACTAATGAGGCAATCTCAATGGCAAAAAATCAAGGTTTGGATTTAATCGAAATTGCCCCAAATGCTAATCCCCCAGTTTGTAAAATTATGGACATGGGAAAATATAAATATGATGCACAAAAAAAAGCAAACCTTGCAAAAAAGAAACAAAAAATAATTGCTTTAAAGGAAATTAAAATGAGACCAGTGACTGAAACGCATGATTATGAATTTAAAGTAAAAAATGCTAAAAAATTTATTGCTAAAGGTGACAAGGTAAAGTTTACCATTAGGTTTAAAGGACGTGAACTTCAACACTCTCATTTAGGGAATGAATTGATGGCCAAAATTAAAGAGGATATGAAAGATATTGGTAAAGTTGAATTGCACCCCAAGTTTGATGGGAAGCAAATGATTATGGTAATTCAACCTTTATAGGCTTTAATATAGGTTGTAAATTTTCAACATTCTTTGTATAACCTCGTTCAATTATGCCAAAATTAAAAACAAAGAGCTCAGCAAAAAAAAGATTTAAAATTTCAGCTAGAGGGAAAGTTATGATGGCTCAAGCTGGAAAGAGGCATGGCATGATAAAAAGAACTAATTCTCAGATTAGAAAACTTAGGGGTACTACTGCGATGTCAAAACAAGACGGTAAGATTGTTAAATCGTATATGCCCTACAGCTTAAGAGGTTAAAATGGCAAGAGTTAAAAGGGGTGTAACAAGTAGAGCTAAACATAAAAAAGTTTTAAAAGCTGTAAAAGGTCAGTGGGGAAGAAGAAAAAATACTATTAGAGTTGCAAAGCAAGCTATGGAAAAAGCTATGCAATATGCATACAGAGATCGAAGAAATAAGAAAAGAGATTTCAAATCATTGTGGATACAAAGAATCAATGCGGGTGTAAGAGCTGAAGGTTTGACATATTCCAAGTTTATCTACGGTTTAAATAAATGTGGAATTAAAATTGATAGAAAAATTTTAGCTGAGATAGCCTATGATAGCCCAGAAGCCTTTAAAACTATTGTCCAAAAAGCACAATCTGCTTTAAATTAATCTTCACTATTGTTTTATTTCGCTGAAGAAATAATCTGTAAAAATGTCTGATCTAAAAAAAATAAAAGACGAATTTGTATCAAAGTTAAAAGGTAAATTAGATCTAGCAGAACTTAATCAAATAAAATCTGATCTATTTGGTAAAAATGGGTTGATCTCATCTCAATTTAAAAAAATAGGTACTATTGATGCCTCAGAAAGAAAAAAATTCGCATCTGATTTGAATATTATTAAGGATGAACTTCAAGATCTTATAAATTTAAAAATAAACGAAATAGAAAAAGTTAATATTAATGAAAAATTGGAAAAAGAAAAAATTGATGTTACTTTACCAGAGCGATCATTTGTAAGAGGTAAAATCCATCCTGTTTCACAAACAATTGATGAAATATCCTCTATATTTTCTGAAATAGGCTTTAGTGTAGAGGAAGGACCAGATGTTGAAAATGAATATAACAATTTTACTGCATTAAATACTCCAGACAATCATCCAGCGAGAGATATGCATGATACATTTTATCTCGATGAAAAAAAAGAAAGATTGCTACGCACTCATACGTCTCCTGTTCAAATTAGAACAATGTTAAAAGACAAACCACCTTTTAAAATAATTGCACCTGGCAGAACATACAGATCGGATAGTGACCAAACACATTCACCAATGTTTCACCAAGTTGAAGGTCTTCATATAGACAAAAATATAAATATGGGTCATCTAAAAGGTTGTTTGAATTATTTTATCAAAGAATTTTTTGAAGTTAAAAAAATAAAGATGAGATTTAGGCCAAGTCATTTTCCTTTCACAGAACCATCTGCCGAAGTCGATATTGGATATGAAATCAAAGATGGAAAAATTATTATAGGGGAAGGCGATCAGTGGCTAGAAATACTAGGTTGCGGGATGGTTCATCCAAATGTTTTAAAAAATGTTAAGGTCGATCCAGCTAAGTTTCAAGGTTATGCGTTCGGAATAGGAATTGATAGATTAGCGATGTTGAAATATGGAATTAATGATCTTAGAGCTTTCTTTGATTGTGATTATAGATGGTTAAACCATTTTGGATTTGATCCTTTAGACGTACCCACGAACTATAGAGGCCTAAGTAGATGAAAATCACATTTGATTGGTTAAAAGATCATTTAAAAACTAATCTGAAAGAAAAAAATCTTTTAGAACAACTTACCAATATAGGGTTAGAGGTAGAAAGCGTGGAAAGTCTTTCATCTGATAATCAACTATTTAAAATTGCAAAAATTATCAAGACAGAAAAACATCCAAACGCAGATCGACTTAAAGTTTGTGACGTAAATGTCGGTGAGAAAGAGCTTAAAAAAGTTGTGTGTGGTGCGACCAATGCGAGTGAAGGACTTATCACTATATATGCACCTCCAGGTGCAATTATCCCGAAGACTAATACAAAATTAGAAATAGCAAAGATTAGAGGTGTAACTTCTTACGGAATGCTTTGCTCTGAGTCTGAGTTAAATTTATCTGATGAGAGTGATGGTATTACCGAATTATCTAAAAAACATGAAAAAAATATTGGTAAAAGTTATTTTTCAAAATCAAAGTCTAATCTTATTGATTTATCTATTACACCTAATCGACCAGATTGTCTTGGTGTGAAGGGAATAGCTAGAGATCTCGCAGCTTCAGGTTTTGGAAGGTTAATAGTATCTAAAGAAAAAAAAATTAAATTAAAAACAAAACAAACTTTAAAAGTTAAGATTAATAAGGAGAAAGGACAAGGGTGTAGTGCTTTTGGAAGTTGTTTAATTAAAAATGTAAAAAATACCGAGAGTCCTCAATGGCTCAAAGATAAATTAATTTCAGTTGGTCAAAAACCTATTTCAGCTATTGTTGATATAACAAATTATGTAATGCTAGATATTAATCGACCATTACACGCATATGATGCTGACAAAATTGAAAAAGGGATATTCGTAAGAAACTCAAAATCTGGAGAAGAGTTTACAGCACTGGACAATAAAATTTATAAGTTAGAAAAAGGTATGTGTGTTATTAGTGACAACAAAGGAGTTTTAGGATTAGGTGGAATTATTGGGGGCACAAGATCGGGCACGGAATTTGATACAAAAAACATATTATTAGAGTCTGCTTATTTTGATCCAAGATCAATTAGAAATACGGCAAAAAAACTAAATTTAGATACAGATGCAAAATTTAGATTTGAAAGAGGAATTGACCCATTATCCATCGAAACTGGTTTAAAGAAAGCGGCATCACTAATTCAAGAAATCTGTGGTGGTGAAGTTAGTAAAATCGATATTCAAAAAACTGAGTCTTATAAAACCAAAATTATAAACTTTGATGTAAATTCTTTTGAAAATATAGTTGGATTTAAAATTTCTGAAAAGGAAATCCAAAGAATTTTGACTGATCTTGGTTTTATCATTAAAAAAGAAAAAAATTCTTTAAAGTTGATAGTTCCTTCCTGGAGACCAGATATTTCACAGCAAATAGACATTATTGAAGAGTTGGTGAGAATAAGTGGTTATGATAAAATAAAAACAATTGACCCAATAAAGGATAGATCTAAATCCACTTTAACTCAAACTCAAAGATTATTTCATTTCTTACAAAGAGCAATTGCTTCGAAGGGTTATTTAGAGACAATAACATGGTCATTTACAGATCAAAGTTATAACAATCACTTTAGAGAAGCTGGTAAAGAAATAAAAATTGTAAACCCTATAAGTTCTGAATTAGGAGTTTTAAGAAATTCCATATTTTCAAATTTAATCATGTATATGAGTAAAAATTTGGATAGAGGCTTTAAAGATTTATCTATATTTGAGATAGGTCCTGTTTTTACTGGTTCAAATCCAGGTGAGCAAAAGACAGTAGTTTGTGGTTTGTCAGCTGGTAAAAAATCAAGACTTTCTTGGATCGATAAAGAGAGAAATATTGATTTATTTGATGCAAAAAGGGATGTAGTGCAAACTTTGAGTGAAGCAGGTTATAATTCTGATCATTTTTTTATTGATAGCAAAACACCCAATTATTATCATCCAGGAAAGTCTGGTAGAATTTTCTTAGATCATAGTAAAGATAAAGTTGCAGCTTATTTTGGTGAAATTCATCCTAATATTCTAAAAAAAATTGATATTAAAACTGAAAATTTAATAGGTTTTGAAATCTTTTTAGAAAACTTAAAACTTTCAAGAAAAACATTGAAAGATCAAAAATTAAAGTTTTCTGTATCGGATTTTCAAAAATCAGAGCGAGATTTTGCATTTGTAGTTAATAAAGATGTAGAAGCCCAAGAGTTAATAAGCGTAATCTCTAATGTGAATCCAAATCTTATTAGCAATATAAAAGTTTTTGATGTTTATGAAGGTGAAAATATTCCAGACAACCAAAAGTCTATAGCGATCAGTATAACAATTCAGTCATCAGAAAAAACTTTGAAAGATAAGGACTTAGAGAAAATTAATAATTCAATCATAGAAGCAGTGGAAAATAAAACTGGCGCTAAAATACGATCTTGAAATTAAAATGAGTACAATCGATAATATCAGAAATTTTGCAATTATTGCCCATATTGATCATGGGAAATCTACAATAGCTGATAGAATAATCCATCAATGTGGTGGTTTGACAGAGAGAGAAATGAAATCACAAGTACTTGACTCTATGGATATAGAAAGGGAGAGAGGTATCACAATAAAAGCACAGACTGTAAAATTAAACTATAAAGCAAAAAATGGAAAAAATTATATTTTAAATATAATAGATACCCCTGGTCATGTAGATTTTAGTTATGAGGTTAGCAGATCTTTGTATGCTTGTGAGGGGTCAATATTAATTGTAGATAGTACTCAGGGTGTAGAAGCTCAAACACTAGCTAATGTTTATCAAGCTCTAGACATTAATCACGAAATAATTCCAGTTTTAAATAAAGTTGATTTACCTGCATCCGATCTGGATAGAACAAAAAAACAAATTGAGGATGTGATAGGAATCGACACTGAAAATGCAATTCCTTGTTCAGGAAAAACAGGGGAAGGTATAAATGATATTTTGGAACAAATTATAGATAAATTACCAAGCCCAAAAGGGTATTCTGAAAAAGATTTAAAATGTTTGTTAGTTGACAGCTGGTATGACACTTATCTAGGTGTTGTAATATTAGTTAGAGTTATTAATGGTAAATTAACTAAAAATATGAAAATTAAAATGCTTTCTACAAATCAAGATTATATTGTTGAAAAAGTTGGAGTTTTTACTCCAAAAGCAAAAAATATAGATGAATTAAATACTGGAGAAATTGGTTTTATTACAACAGGAATAAAGATTCTTTCAGAAACTAAAGTTGGTGACACTATCTGTGACGCTTCAAAACCAATTCCAGATGCGCTACCTGGTTTTAAACCAAGTAAACCTGTCGTATTTTGTGGGTTATTTCCAGTTGATAGTTCTGAATATCAAAAACTTAAAGATGGATTGGCAAAATTACAATTGAATGATGCTAGTTTTTCTTTTGAACCAGAATCATCCTCTGCTTTGGGCTTAGGTTTTAGATGTGGATTTTTGGGCCTTCTTCATTTGGAAATAATTACTGAAAGACTAGAAAGAGAATTTGATGTCAATTTACTTACTACAACTCCTGGGGTTGTTTATAAGATTAATTTGAATAGCGGAGAAATTATTGATTTACAAAATCCCTCAAGTCTTCCTGACCCAACTTTGATAAATTTTATTGAAGAGCCATGGATTAAGGCAACTATTATAACACCAGACCAATATCTTGGATCAATTATCAAACTTTGTCAGGACAAAAGAGGAGTTCAAACAAATTTAAGTTATTCTGGAAATAGAGCTGTATTGAGTTATGAGCTACCATTAAATGAAGTTGTTTTTGATTTCAATGATAGAATTAAATCAATGACTAGCGGATATGCAAGTTTTGATTATGAAATATTAGAACATCGTGAGGGCGATTTAGTAAAATTAAGTATATTAGTAAATGGTGAGACAGTAGACGCCTTAGCAATAATGATACATAAGGACTTTGCCCAGAAAACAGGAAGAGAGGTATGTGAAAAATTAAAAACACTAATTCCAAGGCACAATTTTATGATACCAATCCAGGCAGCCATTGGAGGTAAGATTATTGCTAGAGAGACTATCAAAGGATTTAAAAAAGATGTTTTAACAAAAATTCATGGTGGTGGTGCTACCGATAGAAAGCGTAAGTTATTAGAGAAACAAAAAAAAGGAAAAGCTAGATCTAAACAATTTGGAAAAGTTGAGATTCCTCAAGAAGCATTTATTGGTGTCTTAAGAATTGATAAAAGTTAGTTTATCTTTCTTCTTTCAATATCTTTTTTTATCCTAAATAATAAATCATAACTTTTAAAAAATAATGATATTTCATTAATTTTATTTTTTTTATAAAATTTTTCTAAAAGTAATTTTATACTTCTTCGATTCTTTTTTTTGTATCCATCATATATTTCTTTTTTAACATTTTTAAAAATGAATATTTTCTTTGTTTTATTTTTAAGAAAATTTGAAAACATTAAATATATTTGTAATCTTTTAAATGAAAATTCAATCTTTAATTCCTCAAAAAGCCCACTTTCTTTCTTTGTTTTAGAGTAATTCAAAATCTTAAATTTTTTTGGAAAACCGAAATATTTTACTATTAAAGCAAGTGGATGAGGCAACCAATCAAAATAAGGTTTTTTGGTGCTATTTTTTATATCTTTTTTACCATAGATCATTTCAATTTTTTTGGAGTTTTTGTAACCTTTTTTAAAAATTTTATATTTTTCAAAATTTAAAATATCATTATGATGTATCATAATTTTTTGTTTAAAATTTCTATTCAATTTTGATAATTTTTTAAGCTCATTGAAATTTTCCACTAAAGGTTTCTCAACAATTATATGTTTTTTATTTTTCATAGCATAATTTAGGTACTGATAGTGCGAGTCGACTGGTGAAGTGATTATAATAAGATCAAATATATTTGATCTAAAAAATTTTCTAATATTGTATTTTTTTTTTCGTATGTCCCTTTTTGAAAAAATTTTAACTAAATTAAACTTATTCGACTTTTCAATTTCTCCCTGAAAAGCCTTACCCATTTTACCTCTGCCTATTAGTCCAATGTTATATACCTTCATTAAAGTAACTTTGGTTTTGGAAAGGGGATTAAAAATTTTCCTCCTTTTTTCTGAAATTTTTTATTTTTTTTAATTATTATGTCTGCATAATTCCATGCAAATATAATTAAAACGTTTATTTTTTTTCTATCTAAAACAGATGGATTTAAAATATTAATTTTTGTACCAGGAATACACAAGCCATGTTTTAATTTGTTATCATCAAAAATAAATTGAATATCTTTTTCAGAAATATCAAAATAATTTAAAAAAGTAGTTGTTTTGGCTGCAGCACCGTAGCCTGCAAAATTCATATGATTTTTTTTACAATTTTGAATAATTGAGTGCAATTTATATTTACAATCTGCAATTTTTTTTTCAAATTTTTTATAGGTCACAGTTTTGAATAAATTTAGTGTTTTTTTTTCTTTAAAGATTTGTTTTTTTATATTCTTTTGAATTTTAATATTTTTGTTTTTTGAAGCATAGACTCTTAACGAGCCTCCTTGAGCATCTGGCGTTTTAAAATTTATAACATTGAGATTGAATTTTTTTACAAATTTACAAATTGGATACAGCGCATGATAATCTAAATGTTCATGATAAATTGTATCAAATGTATTTTTTTTTAATACTGAGGCCCTATAAGAAATTTCAAATATAAATAATCCATCTTTTTTAAGTAGATTTTGAACCCCACTAAAAAAGTCACTTAAATTTTCCACATGAGCGCACACATGATTAGCAGTTATTATATCAAAATCACCATATCTTTTTTTTATTTTATCACTTTCTCTTTTAGTAAAAAAGTTATCTATTTGTATTATTCCTTTTTTTTCAGACAATCTTTTTAAATTTTTAGCTGGATCAATTCCAAGTCTAAAATATTTCTTTTCTTCAAAAAAATTTAGAAAAGTTCCATCATTTGAGGCAATATCCAAAATTTTGCCACCATTACTTTTGTATTTTTTTTTTATTTCATCAGCATATTTTTTAAAATGTAGAAAATTTTTTTTGGAGGTATTTGTTTTATAAAGGTAATTACTAAACATTTTAGACGGCTTTATAGAATGGCTTAATTGTAAGTGCCCACAATTAAAACAATATTTTAGGCCTAGAGGATATCTTTTTAATTTCTTACTTATTTTAACTTTTGAGTACGCGTTTGCTAGCGGAGTTTTTCCTAAATCAATAACTTTCTTTAAATTTTTAGAATTACATAAACGACAACATTTTATCTGAACGCAATCTTTTTTTTGCACTATTTATATTTTGAGATTATTTTTTTTATCTTTGGTTCTTTATCCATGTTTAATCTAACCAAATCTTTTTCATAATCGAACTTGTCTCTTTTTCTACTACTATACGAGAGAAAGTGTGTATTCTTTAAAAAGTAGGCTAAATGATCTTGATTATAAGTTGTAAAAAATAAGTCGCCTTTTTTCATAACTTTATAATTCAACTTTGATCCTTTAGATCTATTTCTGTAAAAAAATAATATTTCTCCTTTTAATATGTAACAAAAATGCTCATCTTTTTTGTGATAATGATTTGCTCTTATGGTTCCTTTTTTTGAAAAAATTTCTATTGATGATGAAAAGCCTTTATCTAATATTTTCAACAAGTAACCTCTTTTGTCCTCAAAAACTTTTCCTGTCTTATGAACAAACTTAAATTTTTTTTTCATATTTTTTTGAATATTTTGTAATTTCTTTTATACCACTCAATTATCATTGGAAGATCCTTTATCAAATTTCTTTTTGGTCTCCACCCTAATTTTTTTATTTTTTTTGATGAAACTGAGTACCTTTTATCATTGTATAATCTGTCTTTGGTAAATTTAATAAATTTTTTTGGATTTTTTTTGAAGATTTTACAAATATGCTTAGCAATGTTGATATTCTGTTCAAAAAAATTACTTCCAACATTAAATGTGCCTTTATCTCTCTTTTTTACTAAAAGTATTAGTGCATTTGCAAAATCTTCTGCAGATAAATAATATCTGATATTTTTACCATTTCCGTGAATAGGGATTGGTTTATTATGAATTAGATTAACAATAGAAGTTGAAATAAGTTTTTCTGGATATTGTCTAATGCCATAGATATTATTAGCTCTTACAATTATTATTTCTTTTTTATAAGTATATTTATAACTATTTATCAATACTTCAGCTGCAGCTTTCGATGCAGAATATGGGTTAGTAGGATTTACTAATTGGTTTTCAAAACAGGTGCCAGTTACTTTTTCACCATATACTTCGTCTGAGCTTACATGTAGAATTTTTTTAACTTTTTTTTTAATACATTCTAAAAAGAAAGCATGAGCACCAAGTGAATTAGTTTTTGTAAAATTTAGTGGGGAAATAAAAGAATTATCAACATGACTTTCTGCAGCAATATTTATGGCTAAATCACAATTATTTAAAAAATTTGTATATTTTTTGGTTTCATTTATATCACTCTTAATAAATCTCACTCTTTTTGATTTTAAAATTGAGGAAATAAAAGATTTATTTCCTGCGTAAGTTAATTTGTCTAGGATTATTATTTTACTTTTAGTAAAGTTTTTAAAAAAAGCTTCTGATACGTGTGAGCCAATAAATCCAGCTCCACCAGTAATAAAAATTTTTTTTAATTTATTTTTCATTTGTTGTATAATGATGTAATAAACTATTTAAAAGCCCTAAATTTTGCAAATATAAAATGAAGATATTTGATTGTTTCATGTATTTTGATGAAGATTTGTTATTAGATTTGCGACTTAACATCTTAGATAAATTTGTAGATAAATTTGTAATAGTTGAGTCAAATCTTACACATACTGGAAAATTAAAAGAATTTAAATTTGATATAAATAAATTTAAAAAGTTTGAAAAAAAAATAAGTTATCATCCAATAGAAAATCTTTTAATTGATAAAAATTTGAAAATTAAAAAAAACTGGTCCCAGAACCATTTAGTTGATCAATCCATAAGAAACTCAATTTCAAATTATATCACTGATGCTTCGGATAATGATTGGATTATTATTTCTGACATAGATGAATTACCCAATCCTGATATAATTCAGCATTTTGATGTCAGAAATAAATACTCTTTTTTTGAGCAACAATTATTTTATTATAAATTTAACTTGAAATGTATGTCTGAGCCTCCATGGTATGGCTCCCGTTTGTGTGTAAAAAAATATTTAAAATCACCTCAATGGTTAAGAAATATCAAAGTGAAAAATCAAGATAATTTATTCAATAAAATTTTTAATAATCAGCAAATATTAAAAAATGGTGGATGGCATTTTAGTTCAGTAAAAAAACCTTTAGAGATTATTACAAAAATGAAATCTTTTGCACATAGTGAACTTGTAAAAGACTATATGTTAAATGAAAATTATATAATAAAAAAAATAAATAATTGTGAAGATATTTTCGAAAGAAACATTGTTATTAAAAAAGTCGAGTTAAATAATAATTTTCCCGATTATTTATTAAAAAATAAAAATAAGTATAATGAGTTTATAGTTTAGCTATTATATTAATTTTATAGGAGAGGTGGCCGAGTGGTTGAAGGCGCACGCTTGGAAAGCGTGTAAAGGGGTAACTCTTTCATGGGTTCGAATCCCATTCTCTCCGCCATAAATAATCTTTATTTTATGCGGTCAATTTGACATTTTTTGTTAATTGATAAAATTATAAAATGAGCAATTTAGTGTAAAAAATGATATAGTTAATTTTTCCGTAAAATAAAAATGACGACTTTAAATAAATATCAGGCAGACTCGATTAAAGTTCTTAAAGGTCTAGAAGCAGTGAGAAAAAGACCTGGGATGTATATTGGTGATACAGACGATGGCACAGGTCTACATCACATGGTTTATGAAGTTGTTGACAATTCAATAGACGAAGCGTTAGCAGGTTATTGTAAAAATATTGATGTTTTCATGAATGCTGATGGCACAATTACTGTTAAAGATGATGGTAGAGGTATTCCCATAGATATTCATAAAGGAGAAAAAAAATCTGCAGCAGAAGTAATAATGACCCAACTTCATGCAGGAGGTAAATTTGATCATGACTCATACAAAGTATCAGGAGGACTGCATGGAGTTGGTGTATCAGTTGTTAATGCTCTTTCAGAAAAATTAAAATTAGAAATCCATAGAGATGGACAAAAATATTTTATTGAGTTTGAAGAGGGAGATGCTAAATCGCCACTGAAAAAAATTGGGAAATCTAAAGAGACTGGTACTCAGATAACATTTTTACCTTCAAAGGAAATTTTTTCATCTATCAAATTTAATTCAAATACACTCATAAAAAGAATGAGAGAATTAGCTTTCTTGAACAAAGGAATAAAAATTACATTCTCAGACCTTACAAATAAAAAGGAAAAGAAAACCATCTTTAAATTTGATGGTGGTGTAATAGAGTTTGTTAATTTTTTAGACGAAAAAAGGGAAAAATTGCAGAATAAAAATGGTAATGATTTATTTAAAAAGCCCATTTATATAGAGGGTAAGAAACAAAATGTAGAAATAGAGTGCTCTCTCAAATGGAATGCTTCCTATAGCGAAGATGTGTTCCCATATACCAATAATATTCATCAAAAAGATGGTGGAACACACTTGCTTGGTTTTAGAAGTGCCTTGACAAGAGTTGTGAACAAATATGCGAACGAGCATAACCTCTTAAAAAAAAACAAATTTACCATATCAGGTGATGATATTAAAGAAGGATTAACTTGTGTCTTATCAGCTAAAATCCCTGATCCTAAATTTTCATCTCAAACTAAAGATAAGCTTGTATCTTCAGAGGTGCGAATGATAGTTGAAAGTATCGTTAACGAAAAACTTTCTATATGGTTTGATCAAAATCCATCTATTGCTAAAATTATTTTAGCAAAGATTATTCAAGCTGCGTTAGCCCGAGATGTTGCTCGAAAAGCAAGAGAAAGCGTAAGAAGAAAAGGTGCTCTAGAATTAAGTGGACTTCCTGGAAAATTAGCCGATTGTCAAATTGGTAAACAAGAGGGAACGGAACTATTTATTGTAGAAGGAGACTCAGCTGGTGGATCAGCGAAACAAGGCAGAAACAGAGCTAATCAAGCTGTATTGCCTTTGAGAGGAAAAATCCTCAATACATACGTAGATGCAAACGATGGCAAGAAAAATGGCAATAGTAATAATGGTTCAGATCATAGAACAAAAGCTTTATCAAAGATGATTTCGTCAAATGAAATTTTGACATTGATAAATGCTTTAGGATTAGATCCGAAATCTCAAGAAATAGATTTAAAGGATCTGAGATATGGTAAAGTTATAATTATGACGGATGCAGATGTTGACGGATCACACATAAGAGCTTTACTATTAACCTTTTTTAATAACAAACCATTTAATAAACTTATTGAAAATGGGCATGTTTATTTAGCACAGCCACCATTATTTAAAATTAATAAAGGATCAAAAGGAATTTATATTAAAGACGAAAAAGAGCTTGAACAATATATTATTAATAACAATAAAGATTTTAAAAAAATCAAAAAGGAATCAAAAGAATTTAATAGATTAATGGAGTCTGAAAAGTCGAAATTAAACATTCAAAGATTTAAAGGTTTGGGAGAAATGAATCCAGAGGAATTATGGAGTACAACATTAAATCCAGATACAAGAAACTTATTGCAAGTTCAGTACTCAAAAGATTTAAAAAAAGATCAAGTCTTGATTCATACACTCATGGGAAATGATGTCTCTTTAAGAAAAGACTTTATAGTATCTAACGCAATAAATGTACAAAATTTAGATGTTTAAAAATGAAGTTTTTTGAAACTTCAAAACAATATTCTTTAAAAAAGTCAATTTACATAAATTTAAGGTGGATTGGTATTATAGGCCAATTGATATCAGTATATCTTGTGTATTTTTATTTTGATTTTGACTTCAACTTTTTTTTCGCAAATTTATTTATTTCTATTGGAATAATTGGTAATTTATATTTAATTTTTGTTTACAAAAAAACGCAATTAACAGATAGGTCGGCGTTCATTCATCTATTAATTGATATAATTCAATTAAGTGGACTTATTTATTTGACTGGAGGTATTAAAAATCCATTTATCATTTTTTTAATAATACCTAGTGTATTTGCTTCTTCAAATTTAAGCTTTAGAACTAATTCATTGTTAGTATTATTAACTACCCTATCTATTTTGGGTTTAACTTTTATTTCAAAAGATCTACCCGAACCTTTGAATGATCATTTTCATGTTAGTAACTATTATATCTATGCGATACCTTTAGCCTTAATAATAGCTCTTCTTTTTTTGAATTATTTTGCAATTATATTTGGTGCAGAGAGCAAGTTAAGAAAAGATGCTTTAAATAAGATGGAAGAGATTATGGCTAAAGAGCATGAGATGTTATCTTTAGGTGGACAAGCTGCTGCTGCTGCACATTCATTAGGAACACCATTATCAACAATAAAAGTAATTACCCAGGAATTATCAAAACAATTAAAAGATCAAAAAGATGTTTCACAAGATATTGAACTCTTAGCAAGTCAGGTTGAAAGGTGTAATGAAATATTAAAAAGATTATCCTTAAATCCTGACCAAGAGGATGAATTTATTGATGAGGACTTATCAATGAGAGAATATTTAAGACAAATAATTTCATCATTTAAGGAAACAAGTAAAAAAGAATTTAGTCTTAACTTAGAACAAGATCTTAATTCAAAAAAAATTTATAAATCGATTGAAATTGTTTATGGCTTAAGAAATTTTATAGGTAATGCAAATAAGTTTAGTAAAAGCAAAGTTTTTATAACTCTGAAAAGTGATAATAATTTTACTGAAATAACAATTGAAGATGATGGTGATGGATATCCAAATGATATTTTATCAAAAATTGGAGAACCTTATCTCAAATCATCTGATAAAAATAGTGGATTAGGTTTAGGATTATTCATAGGAAAGACTTTATTAGAAAAAAATTTTGCCTCTGTTAATTGTTGGAATTCTCAAACAAGAAGTGGAGCTGAAGTGACAATAAAGTGGAAAAATAAAGATTTGTTCAATCTTTAATGTAAATTTTTTTTACTTTTAAAAAGTTCACTCAATTGAGAAATCATGACATCTCCCAATTCATTGACATCTGTAATTTTTATCGCTCGATTATAGTATCTTGATACATCATGGCCTATTCCAATCGCTAAAATTTCAGTTTCAGTTTTTTCCTCGATAAATTTCACAATTTTCTTTAAATGTTTTTCAAGAAAATCTCCTGAATTGACTGACAGAGTTGAGTCATCAACTGGTGCACCATCAGAAATTACCATTAATATTTTTCTTTCTTCTTTTCTTTTTTTTAATCGATTAAATGCCCAAGAAATTGCTTCTCCATCAATATTTTCTTTTAATAATCCTTCTTTTAACATTAAACCAAGATTATTTTTACATTGTCGCCAATGAGTATCAGCCCCTTTATAAATTATGTGTCTTAAATCATTTAATCTACCTGGTGTTTTTGGTTTACCCTTTTTATTCCAAAACTCTCTACTTTTTCCACCTTTCCAATTTTTAGTTGTGAAACCTAATATTTCAACTTTGACAGAACATCTTTCCAGGGTTCTTGATAAAATATCAGCGCAAATCGCAGCAATTGTAATTGGTCTCCCTCTCATAGATCCTGAATTATCTATTAAAAGAGTAACGACAGTGTCTTTAAAATCTAAATCTTTTTCTTTTTTAAAAGATAATGAATTATAAGGGTCCATTATTATTCTTGGTAATTTTGAACTATCTAATAACCCTTCCTCTAAATCAAACTCCCAAGCCCTGTTTTGTTTTGCCAGAAGTTGTCTTTGAAGTTTGTTTGCAAGTTTGGTTATGACATCTTGAAAACCTATTAATTGTTGATCTAGAGTTTTTCTTAATTTTGAAGCTTCATCAGAATTTTCTAAATTTTCTGCTTTTGTTATTTCATCAAACTGGGTTGTAAAGATCTTATAGTCTGTATTTAAATCATTAATTGATTTTTTTTGAATAAGTTGTTCGTTATTTTTTTGATCAGATTCACTATCAATTAGTTGCTCATCAAGTTTGTATTCATCTATGTCATATTCAGAGTCTAAGTTTGCCTCAGTCTCTTCATTATCATTTTCATCTCTAGAATCATCTGAATTGTTGTCTTGGTCATCATTAGAAGCATTATTTTGACCATCATCTTGGTTTTCTTCCCTGGTTTCTTCATTGTCCTCATTTTTAAAAATATCCATTTCTTGTAATATTTCTAAAAACTTTGAGGAATATTCATTTTGATATTCTAAGTTTTCTTTTAAAAATTCGATGTGCTTGTTCATTACTTTATCGAAGTCTTTTTCCCAAAAATTTAACATATTACCAGTTAATGTATTTAATTTAACGTTTAAAAATTTTTTTAACATATACAATTCAAAAGCTTCCACCACAGGAACATCTTCTTTCGAATTTAATTGGTCTTTTCTTTTTAATTGGATTATTTGATCATAATTTTCTTTAAGATTTTTTGCTATACCTTTTAACATTTTTGAGCCTAGGCATTCATATCTTACTTTTTCTGCGATAGAATAAAGAGTTTTATATGAGGAATTTAAAGGTAAATTCTTTTTATAAATCTCATCATTTGAAAACTTTTTTTTTAAAGCAGATGAGTCGGACTCTGCTCTAGCCTTAATGAAATCTCCTTTTGAGTTAAGATTTTCAATATCAACAAAATTCAAATCTTTTTTGTTTCTTTCATCAATATTTTTTTGATGAATATCATCAGAAATCACTCGAGCTGTTGAAGTTAAAGCTTGCTTAAGTTTTTCTCTTAAGTTTTCAGCCTTGTTATTTTTCATTTAAATTTGAATATTTGCGAGTGACTCAGGTAGTTCTTCTCCGAAACATCTTTGATAGTATTCAGCAATTGTATTTTTTTCGATTTCATCACATTTATTTAAAAAAGTGACTCTAAACGCGTAACCTACATCTTTAAAAATTTCTGCATTTTCAGCCCAGTGCAATACAGTTCTTGGACTCATAACAGTACTTATATCGCCAGCTATAAATCCTTTTCGAGTCAAGGATGCAACTTTTATCATATTTGAAACTTTTTCTTTTCCTTTCGGATTATTTAAAGATTTATTTTTAGCTAATATAATATCCATTTCTTTATCTAGACTAAGGTAATTAAGTGTTGTTACAATATTCCATCTATCCATTTGACCTTGATTGATTTGTTGTGTTCCATGATAAAGTCCAGTGGTATCTCCTAAACCGACTGTATTTGATGTAGCAAATAATCTAAAAAATTTATTTTGCTTTATGACCTTATTTTTGTCCAAGAGAGTAAAGTTACCTTCAGCTTCAAGAACTCTTTGAATGACAAACATTACATCAGGTCTTCCAGCGTCATATTCATCAAAAACTAAAGCTACTGGATTTTGAATTGACCATGGTAAAATACCTTCATTAAATTGTGTAACTTGTTTTCCTTCTTTAAGAACGATAGCATCTTTTCCAATTAGATCTATTCTGCTGATGTGGCTATCTAAGTTTACTCTTATACAGGGCCAATTCAATCTAGCAGCAATTTGTTCTATGTGTGTAGATTTTCCTGTACCATGATAACCTTGCACTAGAACTCTTTTGTTGTGTGCAAATCCAGAGACAATTGCAAGTGTAGTATCTCTATCAAATTTATAATTTTTATCTATTTCTGGTACATATTCGCTTTTTTTAGAGAATGCGTCTACTTCCATCTCAGAATCGATCCCAAATGATTGTTTTAATGAAATTTTAATATCTGGCTGAATGTTAAGATTGGGTGTCAATTTTTTTCCTATATGTATTTTTTAGTTGCGTGTAAGCTAAAGTAATTAACTTTAGTTTTTCTTCATATTTTTTATTTCCGGCATTCATATCAGGG
This sequence comes from uncultured Pelagibacteraceae bacterium, assembly GCA_902518155.1. Classification (GTDB taxonomy): domain Bacteria; phylum Pseudomonadota; class Alphaproteobacteria; order Pelagibacterales; family Pelagibacteraceae; genus Pelagibacter. The sequence continues at coordinate 60,893 of CABYFA010000004.1, read as the reverse complement.
TGAAATTTTTTGACAAGTGTTTTGAATTTTTCTTGAACTTTTTGCCATTTTAAACCTACGGAAACACCCAATATACTAAACGCTTTAATATCCTTATGGTCAAATTTAAATTGACGCATATGATTGAATTCACTTTTAAATTTATCATTATCCATTTCATCTTTTAAAGTATTATTCCATAAAACTTTAAAAAAATTATCAGACGAACTAAAACTTTGAGTAGGTTTATGCCAAATCATATCTGACTTTAAAAAACTAATTACTTGATCATCATTCATACCAGAAAAATAATTCCAATTTTTATTAAATTCTTTAACGTGTTCTAAACATAACATCCTATATTTTTTACTATTATCCTTTTCAACAGGCGCTTTATATTCACCAATTTCTTTACAATTATTCCAGTCGCAAATATTTTTCATGATAATATAATTATACTTATGAATATAAATGATTTAATTGCAATCGTAAAAAAAAAATTACAAAATCAAATTGCTTTGGAAAGTATATTAATTGAAGATAAATCTTTTCTTCATAAAAATCACGTTGGAAACCAGGCAGGTAAATTTCATCTTAAAATTTCTTTAGTATCAAAGGAACTTAAGGAAATGAAAAGAATTGATAGTGATAAAAAGATTTACAAAATTTTAAATGAAGAATTAAAAAAATATATTCATTCTATTCAAATTTTAATCAATTAATTCATTTTTTAAGAATCCATTTAAATTTTTTACTGAGTATTCTTGATTCAAAATTGTTTGGCTTATTTTTTTTAATAATACCAACTTTATTTTATCAGAATTGTTTTTTTTATCAGTTTTCATAAATTTAATAATTTTACCAAGATCTTTACGTTTAAAATATTTTTTAATATCCGAGGGTAATTTTGATTTTTTGTAATGATCAGAAATCAATTTATAATCATTAATATTTAGGAATTTATTCTTATTGCTAAATTTTAAAGCCATCATCATTCCTAAAATAACAGCTTCACCATGATTTAATCTTTTAGAATATCCTAATGAAGCTTCAAATGAGTGACCAAAAGTGTGACCAAAATTTAACTTTTTTCTTAAGTTGCTCTCTTTTTCATCTTTTTCAACTACATCTTTTTTAATTTTACAACTCTCAAATATTGCCTTTTCTATATAAGGAGATTTAAGTTTGATAATGTGATCAAAATTCTGATTCAAATATTTAAAGAATTTCTTTTTAGAGATTATAGAGTGTTTCAGAATTTCGCCATAACCGCAAACGACTTCTCTTCTATTGAGTGTTTTTAAAGTATCTATGTCACTTATGACTAATTTTGGTTGATAGAAGCTACCAATGAGATTTTTTCCATATTTAGAATTTACTCCTGTTTTGCCACCAATCGATGAGTCTACTTGAGCCAGAAGAGTTGTGGGAATATTTACAAAATGCAATCCTCTTTTAAATAAACTTGCAGCAAAACCACCAACGTCTCCAGTTATACCTCCCCCTATTGCTAGTAGACTATCTTCTCGAGAAAAATTTTTATTAAGTAAAATTTCTAAGATTGAATTTATAGTAGTTTGATTCTTATTTTTTTCGTTAGCATTAAAATTGAATAAGAATATTTTTTTATTTAGTAGTTTTTTTTTAATTTCAGAAATAAATTTTTTAGGAACTTTTCTGTCAATTACCAATAAACATTTTTTTGATTTAATGGAATTATTAATCATCAAACTTGATATTTTTGAAATAAGATTTTTTCCAATAAATATTGGATATTTTTCAGAATTAGTCTTAATTATTAATTTAATTGGTTTCATACAATACCTAAAATTGTATCTACAATTTCTTTTTTAGTTTTATTGTGACAATCAATTTTATATTGCGCTTTTGCATAATATTTATTACGATTTTTTATCATATTTTCTAGATCACTATTAGAAACATTATAAGCTAATGGTCTTTTAGCACTTTTTCTTATTCTTTGGATTATAATATCATTCTTAGTTTTAAGCCAAAAAGATATGTGGTGTTTTAAAACTTCGTTTCTTATATTTTTATTCAAAAAAGCACCACCACCCAGTGACACTACTATTCCTTTAACTTTCATTACTTCTAAAGTAATTTTTTCTTCGTATTCTCTGAAAAATTTTTCACCTTTGTTTTTGAATATATTTGAAATTTTCATTTTAAGTTTATTTTCTATGTAATGGTCAACATCATAAAAATCTAATTTTAGTTTTTTTGAAACTAAAAATCCGATAGATGTCTTACCAGATCCCATCATACCTAAAAAAACAATATTTCTATCAGATTTCATAATTTTCTTTATTGAAAAACCACAAATATGTCTTAATTTGAAATTAGTTAAAAGTATATGCAATTTATAAAAAAAACAAGTTCAAGCCGAAGTATTGTGGGCATTGTTACTAAATTAGTTTTACTTTTGCTTGTCTTTTTTTTAATTATTTTTCTACTGAACAAGATTGATTTTCCAGCACCTAAAAAAGATATAGAAAAAACTATTCCTAATGAAAATTTTAAAATTGTTAAATAAAAAAAATTTTTCCATCTTATTTTTTTTATTTTTCACTTGCATTGCCAATGCAGAAGAAAAACCTGTTGATATATGGAATTTAGATAAAAAAGAAATTGAAGAAAAAAAAGCAACAAATAATTCAGAAATTTCAAATGGGGAAAATATATTACAAGAGAATATCGAGCCAAGTGTATTTGGAATGCAAAATCAAAATCAAAAATCAAGTATTAATCTTGATGAAAAGTTTGATACAAAAGAAATTAAAATAATCGGATTATATGACCCTGAAGACTATAGTCTCAATGTGGATATGTGGGCTAACTCAGATGGAGATCAATTAAAAAATTTGCTTACAAAACTAAATAAGATGGATCTTTCTAATGATGCAATTGAAATCATTAATACTTCACTTTTAATTAACGCTCATAGCCCAAAAAAAAATATATCAGATAAGGAGTTTCTAAAGTTAAAATCAGATTGGTTAATTAAAAACTTAAACCTAGATTTAATCGAAGAATATTTAATCCAAAATCAAATAATTAATTTACACCCAGAACTCACAAAATATCTTGTGGATGAACATATCTCTAATTCAAAAATTGACAAAGCTTGCAGCATATTTTCAAAAAATAATGAATTAATTACAGATGAGTATTTATCTAAATTTAACATCTATTGTTTGATTAAAAATAATAAAAGAGAGGAAGCTCAATTAATTTTAGATTTAAAAAAGGAAACGGGTTTTAAAGATGAATATTTCGAAAAAAAAATAAATTATTTACTAAAATATACAAAAAAAATAGATGATTCAGTATCTGAAAAATCAATATTTGATTTTTATTTAGCCCATCAAACAAATCCTAATTTTAATTTCGAACCTAACGATAAAACCAAAAAAATAATTTGGAAATACCTTTCATCTGCAAATTTGCTAGATTCATTTAAACAAATTAATGTTTCAGAAATTGAGAAAATAGGAACTATAGAAAAAGCTGTTCATAATAAGAATTATCCAGAAAAAGAATTATTTGATTTATATAAAAGATTTCAATTTAATTTTAATCAACTTCTCAATGCTCAAAATGAATATAAAAAACTCTCTAAAATTGAAGGCAGGGCTCTTATTTATCAGAAAATTTTACTCGAGTCAGAAATGGTAGAAAAATTAAAGTTGTTAAGAGTATTAAAAGATTCCTTTAAAGATGATGATTTAGACAAAGCGTTTGATTTAGAATTGAAAATCTTTCTCGAGAAAATCAATCCAGTGGATATACCAGATAATTTAACCAGTTTTTATTATACAAATATTCAAATTGAAAAGGACGAAGATAAAAAAATTAAGTTTAATAGTGATATAATGCATCAATCAAAACTAATTAATTACTTTAACGGTGATTATGCTAGTTCCAAAATTTCTAAAGACACAAATAATTTTTTAAAAAAGATAAAAAAAAACAAAAAATATTTTCTTTCTAAAAAAGATATTATATTTTTAGAGTCGTTAAGATATGATGGAATTGAAATTTCAGAAAAATACGATGATTTGTATCAAATTGATGAAAATGAAATTCCTACAGATATACAAATTATGATTAATAATAGTGAAACTGGTTTAGTACTTTTGAGAATTGCTGAAGTGATTGGACAAGATGAGATTGACAGAATAGATGAAGATACAATTTATTTTATAATTACAGCTCTCAATAAGCTCAATATTGATTGGATAAGAAATAAGATATTGCTTAAAGTTCTTCCTTTAAAAGTTTAAAAATTAGTTTAATTATTTATTATGCTTAGAGAAATTGTTACTGTTCCAGATGAAATTTTGAAAAAAATTTCTGATCCAATTGAAAAAGTTGGAATAAACGAAAAAAAATTAATTGAAGACTTATTTGAAACAATGTATCACTCCAAGGGAATTGGCCTCGCTGCAGTTCAAGTAGGTATATTAAAAAGAGTTTTAGTTGTTGACGTTTCAAATAAGGATGAAGAAAATCAACCAATTGCATTAATCAATCCTGTTATAAAAGACTTAAGCGAAGAGACATCAGTGTACGAAGAGGGTTGTCTATCAATACCCGAAACTTTTATTGAAATTGAGAGGCCAAAAATTTGTGAGGTGGAATATATTGATGAAAAGGGAGAGAAGAAAAATCTTAAATGTGATGGACTATTATCTACTTGTATTCAACATGAAATAAATCATTTAGATGGAAAATTAATTATTGACCATTTATCAAAATTAAAGAAAGATTTTATAATTAAAAAAATTTCAAAAATTAAAAAAAATCCAGACAGAATAGTAGTTTAAAGATGGCAAATAAGATTATCTTTATGGGTACACCGATATTTTGTGTTCCTATCTTAAAATCTCTATATCAAAATGGTTATAATATTTCTGTGGTTTTTACTCAACCACCGCAAAAATCTCATAGAGGACAAAAAATAAACAAGAGTCCAATTCAGGGTATCTCTGAAACTTTAAATATAGATTATAGAACACCCAAGACACTTAAGGATAATCAAGAGGAGTATGAATTTTTAAAGGAGTTAAATGCTGATCTTGCAATAGTGTGTGCATATGGACAAATTATTCCTGAAAATTTTTTAAACCTAACCAAAAAAGGTTTTGTGAATATTCACGCCTCAATTCTTCCTAGTTGGCGAGGGGCAGCGCCGATCCAAAGATCAATTATGAATTTAGATTCTGAGACCGGTTTAAGTATTATGAAGATCAAAAAAGAATTGGATAGCGGACCAGTTAGTAATATTTATAAAATCAAAATAGATCATAACCAAAATGCTCAAGAAATTTCAGAAAAACTATCCGCTTTAGCTGCTGAAAAAATTTTAGATAATGTGGATGATATACTTGAAGATAAGGCGAAGTTTATTGATCAAGATCATTCTAAAGCAACTTATGCAAAAAAAATTGATAAGGAGGAGTCACAGATTGATTGGGAAGAGGATGCCTCTAAAATTATTGGAAAAATAAATGGATTATTTCCCGCCCCGGGAGCTTCCTTTAGTTTTAACGGCGAAAGATATAAAATTTTGAAAGCCGAAATTGGTAATGGCATAGGTCAAGTAGGTGAAATTATTTCAAATCAGTTAGAAGTAGCATGTAATAATAACCAATCTATTAAGATTCTCGAAATTCAAAGACAAGGAAAAAGACCGCAAAAAATTAGCGAATTCATGTTGGGCTCTCAAATTAAAAAGGGCTCAAAGTTATCAAATGTTTAGGTATCAAATATTAATTGAATATGAGGGCACTAATTTTAGGGGTTGGCAAATTCAAAAAAAAGGAAAAACTGTCCAGGGATTATTACAAGAGAAAATTTCAAAACTTTTAAAAGAAAAAATCATAATATATGGGGCTGGAAGATTAGATGTTGGTGTACATGCAAAAGAACAGTCAGCACATTTTGATTGTAAAAATAAGATTGTAAAATTTGATAGATTTTTAAAATCAATCAATCATTTTTTAAATAAAGATGGAATAGCAATACTTAAAATTACAAAAAGAACTAATAATTTTCATGCCAGATTTTCAGCTAAAATGAGAGTTTACAATTATGTGATTATTAATCGGATTAGTGGACCGGTTTTAGATAAAAATAGAGGCTGGCATATTATAAAAGATCTTGATTTAAAATTGATGAAAGGTGCTGCAAGAAAATTGATTGGTACTAAAGATTTCAGTACTTTTAGAAAATCGAGTTGTAGGGCTAAAAGTCCAATAAAGACTATGAAATCTGTAAAAATTAGATCTACAAAAAATAAGATTGAAATAGAATTCAGATCTCAATCTTTCTTACAACAACAAGTTCGGTCTATGGTTGGTTGTTTAAAATATGTTGGGGAAGAAAAATGGACATTAAAAAAATTTGTAAAAGTAATGCAGTCTAAAAAAAGAGAATTATGTGCACCACCTGCACCACCTCAAGGTCTCTATTTAACGAAAGTTATTTATTAATTTTTTCTTATTACTCATCGCAAACTTTCGGTGTATTCGCCATCTACTTTCCTCACGAATTATAAAACCACAACAATTTTTTGATTTACATTTACAAGGAAATTGCTTGTAATCTTCCTTATCAAAACTAAAACCATAATCACAAGTTATCTCTTCGCCCTTTTTAATATCTCTATCAGCTGTTATCCAAATTTTTAAACCCTTACCATCATAACGTGCGTTCGCATCACAACTATGATTTACCAATCCAGCAATATTAAATGAGAAATCACCATCTAAGGTATATTTTTTATTTAGAGTAAATAGATAAATAGGTTTTTTATTGTCATATTTATTTGACTCTTCAACTTCTTTATTTGTAATTATTTTTCCTAAGTAATTAATAATTTTTGTACCTTCTTTAATATTTTTAGTAGCATAAAGTCCACGACCTTTATTATCAATTTTTGATTTTCTTATTTTGTATAGTTTCATGAAGTCGATTTATGATGGGCTAGATATTTATCAATTGAATTCTACTAATGCATTGACATGTTCGTTAGCGCTTTCTGCTAAAGCATTTAAATCATATCCACCTTCAAGTATAGAAACAACTTTACCCGCAGTAAATTTATTGGTAGCTGCTAATGTTCTTTTAGTAATTTCATAAAAATCTTTTGAACTAAGTTGAAATTGAGCTAATGGATCATCTTTATGTGCATCAAAACCGGCTGAAAATATGAGAAAATCTGGTTTATATTGAACTAATCTTTCTAACACCCTATCAAATGCATTAAAATATTCTTCTGAGTTCGTCCCAGCGGGCAAAGGGATATTCAATGAATTATTAAAGTCTCCTTTATCTTTATCTGTTCCACCCCCAGGATAAAAAGGATATTGGTGCGTAGAAATATATAATGAATTTCTATTATTACGCATGATATCATAATTTCCATTACCCCAGTGCACGTCAAAATCTACACAGGCAATTCTTTTGTATTTATATTTTGACACTAAATAGTTTGTTGCTATTCCCGCGTTTGATATACAACAAAATCCCATAGCTTTATTTTTTTCAGCATGGTGCCCAGGTGGTCTAGCCAAACAGAATGCATTTTTAAATTGATTATTCTCTATTCCATCTATTGCTCTTATTGTTGAGCCTGCAGCATCAAAAACTGCTTTTTTACTTTCGGGTGATACAACAGTATCGCCATCTAGAAACTTAAGGCCTTTTTGAGGAAAAGAATCTTTTAAATTATTTATATAGTCTTTTGAATGTGTCATAGACAATATATCATCAGGAACATTATCTGGCTTATCCCAGATTAGGTCTTTTCTTTTTTTTAATTTTTCTTTTATAGCAATTACTCTTTTAGGCTGCTCAGGATGACCATCGCCAGTGTTATGTTTCTCATAGGAGTCAGAATTTATGATCGCTGTTTTCATTTAAAATAATTTATTAAAATGTTTTCATAAATTTTCTTAAGATTTTTTAAATCTTTTAAAGATACAGCTTCATCAACTTTATGCATTGTTTTTCCAACAAGCCCAAATTCTAATCCGGGTGATATTTTTCTTATGAATCTTAAATCTGAGGTTCCGCCTGTAGTAGATAGCTTTGGTTTAATTTTGGTAACTTTTTTTATGATATTTTGTATCATGTACGTTGTTTCATTTGGCTTTGTTAGAAACGCCTCGCCTGAAACTTTATAATCAATTTTAAATTTTGATTTATTTTTCTTAGTTATTTTTTTAAAAATTTTATTAAGTCTATTTTTAATAGAATTTGACGAATGTTTATTATTAAACCTTATATTAAATGTTGCCTCAGCCATAGCCGGGATAACATTATCAGCATTATTATTTATATTTATTTTTGTAACCTCTAAGTTTGTAGGTTGGAAGTTTTTTGATCCTCTATCAAATTTAATATCTTTTAATTCTTTTAAAATTTTTATAATTATAGTTGAGGGATTATTAGCTCTATGAGGATATGCAACATGGCCCTGCTGACCAAAAATATTTAATTTACCAGTTAAACTACCCCTACGACCAATCTTTATCATTTCACCTAATTTATTTGGATTTGTTGGTTCACCAACAAGACAAAAGTTAATTTTCTCTTTCCTTTTTTTTAAATAATCCACAACTTTTTTAGTGCCATTTACTGCATCACCTTCTTCATCTCCTGTAATAAGTAAACTTATTGACCCGTTGAATTTTCTATTTTTTGATAAAAAAGTGCTCACAGCAGACACAAATGCTGCAACAGAGCTTTTCATATCATTTGCACCTCTCCCAATTAAATGGCCTTTTTTGATAGATGGTTTAAATGGATTTACTGTCCAATCCTTAATGTTTCCTGGAGGGACAATATCAACATGTCCTGCAAACATAAAATTCGGTTTCTTAGATCCTAATCTTGCATACAAGTTTTTCACAGGCTGAAATCCTCTTTCTTCAAATTCCAATATTTTTGTTTTGAAACCCAATTTTTTTAATTTTTTTTCTAAAAATTTCATTACTCCAGCATCAACTGGGGTGATGGAAGGAAATCTGATTAGCTCTTTGGCTAATTGTAGCTCATTCAATTTTTGCATAATTAATCTCTTAAAAGATCGTTAATTGATGTCTTTGATCTGGTTTTAGAATCTACAGTTTTAATTATATGAACAGCGTAAAGATCTTTATGTGTGCCTGGTACAACAACCGAATATGGAGGTATACGACCTTTTGTTATTTCCCCATTAGATCTGTTTATGATTTTAGTGCTTTGCCCTATATAGCAGCCCATTGAAAGAACACTTCCTTCTTCGATAATAACACCTTCAACAACTTCGGACATGGCTCCAACAAAAACATTGTCTTCAATGATTGTTGGTAGTGCTTGAGCGGGTTCCAAAACGCCTCCTATTCCAGAGCCAGCTGATATATGACAATTTTCTCCAATTTGGCAACAACTTCCAGCACGACTAAACGTATCCATCATAGTTTTTGCCCCAATCCATGCACCAATGTTTACATAACATGGCATAAGAACAGCATCTTTTCCAATAAAGGATCCTTTTCTAACAGGGGAGTTGGGAACCATCCTAAAACCTGCTTTTTCGAACTCTTCTTTTGTCCATCCAGCAGTTTTACCTTTTAATAAATTTTGTCGGTCTCTCCAAACTGAGTACGGTCCTGAGAGAATATCATTTTCATAAACTCTAAAACTTAACATAATTGCTTTCTTTAGGTGCTGGTGAGTTACCCATTCTCCGTTTATTTTTTCAGCCACTCTTGATTTACCGGAATCTAAATCTGCAATTACTTGATTTATAGCATCCTTCAAAGACTTGTCTGAATCAGGGCCTACCTGATCTTTATTCTCCCAAGCGTCATTGATAATTTTTTCTAAAGACATAATTAATTACTTTTTAATAGCCTTATTTCTTTTAGAAATAAAGACAGATTTTCAATTTTGTGTGAAATAAAATCTTTGTCTGCATCCATTTTTCCAAAATGCTCATCATTAATTAACCAAACAGTTGTACAACCTCGTTCGTGACCTATACTTAAATTTTTAGCTATATCTTCAATGTAAATAGTCTCTTTTGGATTTATACCAAATTTTTTTACCATTAAGTCGAAGGTTTCTGCTTCAGGTTTAGGTACATAACCAGCGTCTTTAATATCAAAAACCTTATCTCTTCCAAATAAATCATACACACCCAAGTGAGTTAAAATATTAGCAGCATGTTCAGCACTACCATTGGTAAAGATAAATTTTTCCATATCTAATTGTTTAAGCTCTTTTCTCATAATTTTATCTTCTTTCATAAATGACAAATCAATTTCATGCACGTAAGATAAAAATTCATCTGGTGATATTCCATTATGGACCATTAATCCTCTTAATGATGTATTATATTTATAGAAATAATTTGTTTGTAATTCTTTAGCTTTATCTTTATCAATTTTAAGTTTTTCAGATATAAATTGAGTCATCCTCTTTGAAACTTGACCAAATACACGTTCTAAAGAATAGTTATTGTGCTTTCCATAACAAACACCATCAAGATCAAGTAGCAGATATTTTTTTTCTTTTAAGTTCATTTTCTTATTAATGTACCTGATCCCTTGTCTGAGAAAATTTCCCATAAACAAGAATGCTGTTTTGTACCATTAATTATACCTGCTGCTGTAACTCCATTATTAACAGCATCTAGACAAGCATTAATTTTAGGTATCATTCCTTCAGTAATTGTCTCGTCTTTTACCATCTCTAATATTTCTGATGAGGATATTTCATCTATAAGTTTTTTTTCCTTATTTAAAACACCATCAACATTTGTCATCAATAGTAATCTCCTTGATTTGACAGATTTGGCTACAGCCATTGCCGCAGTATCACCATTAATATTATGTGTTTGATTATTTTTATCCAAGCCTAATGGTGAAATAATTGGTATTTTATTTTGTTGAATTATATTCAATAAAATATCGTTATTGATCTTATTTGGTAGGCCAACAAACCCCAGTTCTTTTGCCTCTGGTACGACCTCAATAATATTATCTTTTTTTGTGTGAATGGAAACTGCTTCTGTATTTTTTTTGTCCAAAGAGCTAACAATATCATTGTTAAAATCTATTAAGACTGACTCAACAATGTTTATAATTTTTTCATCAGTGACTCTTAGCCCTCTTATAAATTTTGATTGAATATTAGATTTATCTAACTCTCTCTTGATTCTTGGACCTCCACCATGAACCACAATAACTGAAAGACCTAATTTATTTAAAATACTTAAATCAGTAATAAAATTATCAAAGATATTTCTATCAATTAAAACATTTCCTCCATATTTAATGACTATCAAGTCATTTTTATATTTTTCTATATATTTATTAACTTCGTTTATTGGGGGTCCGTTTTCAGGAAGAATTTTTTTTAAGTCCATTAATTTATTTTAAATTAAAATTTAGGTTGTCGTTTTGACTGTTGTTCTTCTCATAATGAATACTTGCTGAGCCATTGTTAAAATATTATTAACAGTCCAGTAAATTACTAACCCACTTGGGAATGGTGCGAGTATTACAGTTAAGAAAAGCGGGAAGAAAGCAAAAATTTTAGCCTGCATTGGATCAGTAGGTGCGGGATTTAATTTTTGTTGCACCCACATTGAAACTCCCATTGCTACTGGCCAAGCTCCAATAACCAAGAAACTTGGAACGTCGTAGGGTAATAAACCAAAAATATTAAATATACTTGTAGGATCTCTCTCACTTAAATCATGAATCCATCCATAGAATGGCATTTGTCTCATTTCAATAGTTACAAACAAAACTTTATATAATGCAAAAAATACTGGTATTTGAATAAGAATTGGTAAACAACCTGACATTGGGTTTACTTTTTCCTTTTTGTAAAGAGCCATCATTTCTTGTTGAAGTTTCATTTTATCATTTTTATGCAACTCTTTTAGACGAACCATTTCTGGTTGAAGAACTTTCATTTTTGCCATGCTTTTAAATGAAAAGTTAGCTAATGGAAAAAAAACTAAACGAATACAAATAGTGATAGCTATAATTGCTAAACCATAGTTTCCAAGTAGTTTAAAGAAATAATCAATTCCATAAAATAGAGGCTTGGTTATGAAGTATAAAAATCCCCAATCAATAACTAAATCAAATTTATCTATGTTGAGTTTTTCAGCATATCCATCTATCACATCCACTCTTTTTGCAGCAACGATAATTTGTAACTCTTCTTCAATTGAAGTGTTTTCATTTAATGCCAAAGGATCTGTAGAAATAAAATTTGCTCTAAATTTATTTTTATAGTCGAATGTTGTTTTAAACTCTTTATCTTTTGGCGGTATTAAGGAAGTAATCCAATATTTATCACTTATCCCTAACCACCCTTTATTAGCTACTTTAGTAAACTTCTTTTCTTGAATATCATCATAATCCTCCTCTATTAACTCATCATCCAAAGTTGCAATGAGTCCTTCATGAAGAATTAAAAAATCAATTATTTCCGGAATTTCATTTCTTATTATTTGTCCATATGAGTAAAAATCATACTTATTTTTACTTTCATTAATTATTTTTTGTTTAACTGTAAAAAGATATTTATCATCTAACGATATTATTTTTTCAAATTTTAGGCCCTGTTCGTTGGACCATGATAGTTTTATTGGAGACTCGTCTGTGAGTTTATTGTTACCTTCTATTGACCAAATTGTATCTGAGTTAGGAACATCAACATTTTTATCAGAAGTAACAAAACCACTATCTATTAGATATCCTTCTTTGATATTTCGAGGTCCTAATAAAGTTACTCTTTTTTCATTATCAAGGGTTACTTTATAATTCTTGAAAGTTAAATCATCTATTGATGCACCTTTTAATGATATTGAACCTATAATATTTTCATTTTCAAATTGAATTCTTTCACTTTGTTTTAATGCATCATCTCGTGAAATTGTAATTTGTGTTTCCTTTTGTTCTAAACTTGGTGCATCACCGCTTTGTTCAATTTTTTCTTTTTCAACAATATTTTGATCCACTGTTGATTTTTCTGGAACAAAGAATAATGCCCATAAAACAATTACAGCAGATGATAAAGCTATAGCTGCTATTGTATTTTTAGAGTCCATTATTTTTTAACTTTTATTTCTTTTTTTACAGGATCAATTCCACCTTCTTTAAAAGGGTGGCATGAAATAATTCTTTTTAAACTCAAATATCCACCCTTAAAAAAACCATAAGTTTTTAATGCCTCAATGCTATAATCGGAACAAGATGGAAAGTACCTACAAGAGTTACCTAGTAATGGACTTATTAGGTATTTGTAAGCCTGAATTAATTTAATAAATATAATTGTAAAAATGTTCATTATTAAATTTTTTTAAAATCCTGAAATAAGGTTTCTTTTATAATTTTAAATTCATTATTTAGCATAGTTGACTTAGCAATAACAAGATATGAATAGTGATAATTTAGAGATATTTCTTTAACAGCATCATTCATAATATTCCTTAGTCTCCTCTTTATCTTGTTTCTTTTTACGGCATTTCCTATCTTCTTCTTAGTTACAAAAGAAATATTAAGTTTCTGATTATTTTTTTTATTAATATTACCAAAAAAAATTGTTACATATCTGTTTGATACTTTTTTCTTTTTGAGCAAAGTTTTAAAGTCTTCATTCTTTGAAAGAGCAACAATTTTGCTTTTCATTGAATTGGCTTTATTTTCTTTTTCTTTTAACAGTTGAGGATACTGTTAAATTTTTTCTTCCTCTAGCTCTTCTTCTTTTTAAAAGTTTTCTGCCTCCCTTGGTTTTCATTTTTGATCTAAAACCATGGGTTCGGCTTCTTTTTTTCCTAGATGGTTGATATGTTCTTTTCATAAAAGCGGTTAAATTTATATAAAATTTCGCCCTTTATAATAATTAAATATATAAATAGCAAATAGAAGATTTATAAATACCATGAACCATGATGGAAAAAGCTAAGAAAACTAAAATAATAATAGGTTTATCATACTTAGTTTTACTTACTATATTTGTGTTATTGTTTTTTTCAAAATTTAGTATCCAAGAAATTACTTCTTATGACTTCATCAAAGAAAACAGATTGTATTTTCTAAAATTAAAAAATTCTAATTTGTTTTTAATATCCATAATTTTTTTAATTTTCACAATATTATGGGTTTTCCCATTTTTAGGTTTTGGTTCTCCCATTGCACTATTAGGAGGATTTATTTTTGGTAAATGGTTGGGTACTATAATTGTGGTAATAGGTATGAGTGTTGGCGCAACATTTCTTTATATTTTTGGAAACTATTTTTTAAAAGATTTAATTAGAGATAAATTTTTAAATAGATATCAAAATCTAGAGAGAAAATTTAAAAAGTCTGAATTTTATTATCTTTTAATATATAGATTTATTGGAGGAATACCTTGGCAACTTAGTTGCATTTTGCCTACAATTTTTGATGTTAGGGTAAAAAATTTTTTTTTAGCATCATTAATAGGAATTATACCTCAAATTTTTTTAGCTGTTTCTTTAGGTAGTGGTTTGGAAAAAGTAATAGAACAAAATTCGCAAGTTCCAAAAATTACAGATATAATTTTTTCACCTGAAATATATATTCCAATTTTAGCCTTTTTTAGTTTAGTCTTGATTACAATTTTTCTTAGAAAGTCTTTTTATAAAAATTAGTGGTGCTCCCACCAAGAATCGAACTTGGAATTTATCCTTACCATGGACACGTTATGCCATTTAACTATAGGAGCATTTGGATCAATTCTATTTTTATTGATAATAGAGCATTTTTTCCAAATTATTGCCTTAATTTTTTGATTAATATGATTTATATCTTACCAAGGAAATTTTATGGGTATTCATTACGATTATAAATCAACTAAAAGTGCCAAGCTCATGGAAAAGCAAGCGAAAAGAGAAAGAAAACTTGCTGAAAAAAAAGCAAAAAGATTAGCAAAAGAAGGCCCTAAAAAAGATGAAAATAAGGATAAAGCTTTAGATGCATCTAAACCAATAACTTTAGATTTCCTTACCAATCCAAATAAAGAATGATTACTAAAAATAAAAATGAGCGCCTAAGCATTGCGCTTAGGAAAAATTTAAAAAAGAGAAAAATTTTTCAAAAAAAAAATAAAAAGAAAACAAAATAATGTCCATTCAGCCAGATTCTTGGATAAAAAAAATGTGTAAAGAGCATAAGATGATTGAACCGTTTTTGGATCATCAAGTCTCTGAGGGGAAAATATCATA
Organism: uncultured Pelagibacteraceae bacterium; assembly: GCA_902518155.1. Classification (GTDB taxonomy): domain Bacteria; phylum Pseudomonadota; class Alphaproteobacteria; order Pelagibacterales; family Pelagibacteraceae; genus Pelagibacter. The sequence goes on along the minus strand of CABYFA010000004.1, from coordinate 45,634 downwards.
TGGACTAAGTAGTATGGGTTACGATGTCAGAATTTCTGATGAGTACAGAATATTTACAAATGTCAATAGTTCGCTAGTGGATCCAAAAAACTTTTCAGATGAAAACTTTATAGAGCGAAAGGGGCCTTATTGTATAATTCCACCAAATTCATTTGTATTGGCTAAGACTGTTGAATATTTTAGAATTCCAAAAGATGTTCTTTGTATTTGTGTTGGAAAAAGTACTTATGCGAGAACAGGAATTATTTGTAATGTAACGCCAATTGAAAATGAATTCGAAGGTAATATTGTTATCGAATTAAGTAATACAACTCCCAATCCTGCAAAGATTTATTCAAACGAGGGTATTGCTCAATTTTTATTTTTTAAATCAGATACCCAGCCAGAAACAACATATAAATCAAAAAACGGTAAATATCAGGGACAAACCACCATACAGGTTGCTAAAATAAAAAAGTAATTTATGGATAAATTTCTGATCAATGGTCCTTGTAAAATCAAGGGTAAAGTCTCGATTTCAGGTTCTAAGAATGCATCTCTACCAATTCTTGCAGCAACTTTATTGTTTGACAAACCAGTAATTATTAAAAATTTACCTAGAGTAAGAGATATAGATACTATGCTTAATTTATTAAAATCTCTTGGATCAAAAATAATTTTATCTAAAGACAGAAAAACTGCAAAAATTATTAATAAAAAGAATATGAAAACTTTTGCAAGTTATTCACTTGTAAAAACAATGAGAGGTTCAATATTAGTGTTAGGTCCATTAATTTCTAAATTTCATAAATCTAAAACATCTTTGCCTGGTGGATGTCTTATAGGTGCGAGACCTGTAAATTATCACCTTAGTGCATTAAAGAAGTTGGGAATGGAATATAAAATACAAGATGGTTATATTTTAGCTAAATCAAATGGAAGACTTAAAGGCAAAAAAATAAAGTTTCCTAAAATTAGTGTAGGCGCTACAGAAAATTCTATAATAGCTGCATGTTTAGCTAGAGGCAAAACAATTTTAAAAAATTGTGCCGTGGAACCTGAAATTAAAGATTTAACAAAATTCTTAAGTCAAGCAGGTGCAAATATAAAATGGTCTGGAAGAACCTGCACCATTATAGGAGTTAATTCTCTCAACCCAACAAGTCATATAGTTATGGCTGATAGAATAGAGGCGGGAACTTTTTGTGTAGCGGCTACGCTTACTAAAGGTAATCTACAAATTAAAAATTTAGATCCAAAAATAATTAATACTGAAATAGAACTATTAAAAAAAGTCGGGGCAAAGATTAAAACTTCGGGTAACAAAATTTTTATAAAAGGACCTGACAAAATCAAACCTATTCAAAATATAAAAACTAAAGAATTTCCAGGTATTCCAACAGATCTTCAAGCTCAATTAATGGTTCTAATGTGCAAGAGCGTTGGGAAAAGTTCTATAACTGAAAGTATTTTTGAGAATAGATTTATGCATGTTGCTGAGTTGCAAAGACTAGGTGCGAAAATAAATATTCAAAACAATAAAGCGTTGATTGAGGGCAATACCAAATTTATTGGTGCTGAATTAATGTCTAGTGACTTAAGAGCCAGTGTTGCTTTAGTATTAGCCGCAATAGTGGCGAATGGTAAAAGTATTGTTGGAAGAGTTTATCACTTGGAGAGAGGATATGAAAATATTGAAAATAAATTACAAAAAATTGGTGTTAAAATTAAAAGATTGAAATAATGAGTAAATATTTAGCAAAAATAATTGCGAGTGATCAAGAGGGGCTACAAATGATTTCTGCTTGTAGTTCTGGCGCAAAAGTTAAAGTGACAGATATAAAGTATCTGGCATCTAATAAGGTTTTTTTCTTATCAATTGAAAGAACTAAAATTGAAACTGATCAAGAGGGTAAGAAAATCAATAGTATCTGTCGATTTGATTTTGTTGATAAAGTAAGATCAAAAAATATCAATCAATCAAACAAAGATTTAGTTTTAGAATTAATTGGAATTGATTATTTGAAAAATAATGATGATTATGAAATAAATCTTATCTTTAATAATAATGCACACATAGCTTTAACAACAGAAACTATTGAGGCGCGGCTTGAGGATCAAAACGAAATAAAATGATTATGAAAATATTAAATAGCAAAACTAAAAATTTCGATAAAAATTTGGATTATTTACTTTTTAAGAGGAGAAAAAGCATTAAATCTGACAAAGTCTCTGTAACTAATATTATCAATGACGTAAAAAAAAATGGTGATAAAGCATTGATTAAATATGAAAAGAAATTTAATCAAAATTCTACAATCATTCCTAGTGCTTTAAAAATTTCTAAGTTAATAAAGTCTTTAAATCCTAAGGTCAAAAAAGCGATCGACACAGCCTATAATCGAATTTACAAATTTCATTCTTTGCAAAAATTTAAGAATATTTCTTATACGGATAAATTTAAAAACAAACTTGAATATAAATATTTACCATTAGAGTCTGTGGCAATTTATGTTCCTGGTTCACTTGTATCTTATCCATCAAGTGTGCTTATGAATGCTATACCAGCAATTGTTGCGGGAGTTAAAAGAATTGTAATGATAAACCCAGGTTTTAGGGGAAACCAAAATCCGGCTGTTTTATATGCAGCAAGAAAATGTAAAATTAAAGAAATTTACTCTATTGGCGGTCCATCTGCTGTAGCAGCTGTTTCTTATGGAACTAAAAAAATTAAAAGAGTTGATAAAATAGTTGGACCTGGGAATTCATATGTAGCAGCTGCAAAAAAGGAAGTTTTTGGAGATGTTGGTATCGAAAGTATGACTGCAGGACCTTCTGAAATAACTATTGTGTGTGATAAATTCTCAAATCCTGAATGGGTTGCAAGTGATTTAATCGGTCAAGCAGAACATGATCCTCAAGCACAATGTATATTGATTTCAAAAGACAAAAAACTAATTAATAAAGTTCAAATGGAAATTTCAAAGCAATTAAAAAGTATTCCAAGAGAATCTGTGGCAAAAAAAAGTTTAAAGAGAAATGGAATTTTAATGTATGTAGCAAACGATAGTAAAATAATTAATATCGTAAATAAAATTGCACCTGAACACTTAGAATTGAACGTAAAAAACTATGAATCTTTTATACCAAAAATTAAAAATTCTGGTTCAATATGCTTAGGAAAATATGCTGTTATGGCAATGACAGATTATAACATTGGATCAAATCATATATTGCCAACTAATGGCTCAGCAAAATATTCTAGTGGTATAAGTGTTAACGAATTTTATAAAAGAATTTCTTACATAAACTTATCAAAAAAGGGTATTGAAAGTCTTGGGCCATCAGTTATAACTCTTGCAAATTACGAAGGGCTTGCAGGTCATGCTCAATCTGTAAAAAAAAGAATTAGGAGAAAATAATTTTGACAAAACAAGATCTACTACAATTTAAAGGGGTCGTAATGGATTTGCTTCCAAATGCAATGTTTAGGGTTAAATTAGAAAATGGGCATACGGTAACTGCCCATACTGCAGGGAAATTACGGGGCTAGTCCCCAACTTTAATTAGTTGGGGACTAGTCTCACAAACAGAAAAAATAGAATTAGAGTATTACAAGGTGATAATGTGACAGTAGAGATGACACCATATGACCTTACAAAAGGCAGAATAATCTTTAGGGGTTGACCTTTTGCCTCGGTAGCTCAGGAGTAGAGCAGAGCCCTGAAAAGGCTTGTGTCGGAGGTGCGAATCCTTCCCGAGGCACCACCAAAACATCTTGAAATTAATTTAAAAGATATCTAACTTATGGATAATAAATAATAAAAGGACAAAAAAATAAATGAGTACATTAAAAGGAACCGTGAAATGGTTTAACGGTAAGAAGGGTTTTGGTTTCATTGAAAGGGAAGACAAAGAAAAAGATGCTTTCGTTCATGCCAGTGCTGTTAAAGCTGCAGGAATGAGATATCTTAATGAAGGTGATAAAGTAGAATTTACCCTTGAAGATGGTCCCAAAGGTCCAGCGGCTGTAAATTTAAAAAAATTAGACTAATTTTCTAAAATCATTAAAAGGGCGATATATCTATTAGTCGATATACGTCCTTTTTTTTTGGGGTTGCATTATCATTTTTTTTGTCTAAAAAGCATTCAATGAGAAAATTTGAGTTAAACAAATTAGTAATAAAAAGTACTTTAAGAAAAGCTCTTAAAGGAACTACTAGAGTTGCGCACACTCACTTCCACGCAAGCTAAAGCTTGCATTGATCATATAAAAATAATTTTAAATCCACATAAAATAATATAAAATAATAAAGGATGCCGCCTTCGAATAATGGTTAATTCTGGAGTTTGTGGAACTCTCAATCTTGGTTCAATTCCAAGAGGCGGTACCACAACGTCTTGGAGGACGTTAAAAATGAGTGATAGAAAAAAAATTAAACCAACTATAGGTCCAGGTTTTAGAGACTTAAGTGGCGATTTTCTTTACACAAAAAAAAGAATTATTCAAATTATTGAGGATAATTATCAAAAATATGGTTATCAAGAGATTAGTCAGCCATCTTTGGAAATATCCTCTCAAATTGGATCATATTTATCTGAAGATCAATCTAATCAGATGAGCGATGTATTCTTATTTGAAAATGAAAAAGAGTCGTTGATGCTTCGATATGATTTGACATCACAAATGACTCGATATGTAGCTTCTAATTATAGAGATTTGCCAGGTACTTTTAAGAACTACAGAATGGGAAATGTATGGAGACAAGAAAAGCCAAGCCCAAATATGCGATTGAGAGAATTTTTCCAAGCAGATTTTGATATTTTAGGTAATTCAAATCAGCCACAAGTTGATGCTGAAATTTGTAATTTAATCGTAGATATTTTTACTCAAATTGGTTTTAAAAAAAATCAATTCAAAATTGGTATAACAAATTTGAAAATTATTCAGGGCTTAATTAGTAATAATCTTAAAATTAGCGATCCTAAAAAAATCCAACAAATCTCAAGATCAATAGATAAAAAATCAAGACTAGGGTTAAAATCAGTAAAAGATTTATTAGGCAAAGGACGCACCGATAGTTCAGGGGCCTTTACTAAAGGATGTGGACTTTCAGAGGGGCAAATTGATGAAATTATAAATTTTTTAAAAATAAATAATTTAAAAGAGTTAAAGTCACTTTTGAAAAATCCTCTATCTATAGAGGGTATTGATGAACTTTCTAAACTTTTAGATCAGGCATCTTATGGGGACTTTCTTAATTTTATTGAATTATCAATGGATATTCAGAGAGGACTTTCCTACTACAGTTCCTTCGCAGTTGAAACAAATATACAAAATTTACAATTGAAAGATAATAAAGGAAAAATAATAGATATGGGGGGTATCAGTTGCGCAAGTGGTGGCAGATACTCTAAACTAACCTCTAGATTTGGAGTAGATTTAGATGGCTCAGGCGCATCTATTGGAGTTGATCGAGTAGCTTTTATTGCTGATCAATTTAAAGATAAAATATTTAATGAAATTCAAAAGCCAGTGGTTATTTTGGTTTTAGATGAAAATTTTTATCCCCAGTATTATGAAGTTTTAAAAATTCTTAGGAATAAAAATATTAATAGCGAGATTTATCCAGGCAATAATTTAAAATTATCAAAACAGTTTCAGTATTGTGATAAAAATTTTAGTCCAGTAGCAGTGATTATAGGGCAAGATGAAATTGAAAAAGATTTAATCAAATTTAAAGTTATCCAAGGAGAAAAGGATAAGAATGAATTTACAACCACCAAAGAAAAATTAGTAAATGAAATCCAAAAGTTTATCTAATAAAATCCTTAAAGCTATTAAGTCTAGAGGATTTAAGTTTATTGAATTACCTCCGGTGATAGAAGCCAATCATATTCTTCAAAGATCAGGTGAAAATTTTAGAAAATATTTGTTTTCTTTCAATAATTCTAAAGGTAAAGAATTTGCTTTAAATCCCGATCTGAGTCTTTCAGCAATTTTGCATTATGCAAAAAAAGACTCAGATAAAAAAGAAAAAATTTTTTACTCAGGAAACGCTTTTAGAAAGTCTTATAACAATAAAAAAACAGTTATTGACCAAATAGGAATAGAGATTTTTTCATCCAAAGATGAAAATAAAGATGACAAAGAAATAATTGATACTTCAATAAAAATGTTGAAAATTTCAGGATTTAATAGAGCAACTATAAAAATTGGAAATTTTAAATTATTTGAGCTTTTAATTAGAAAACTTCCAATTGTTACTCGGTGGCAAAATCGTCTCATCAAATTTTACTGGAACGAAAAGTATTTTTCAGAACTCCTAAAAAGATTAGAAAGTAATTTAGATATTGATCCCTTTGTTGTTTCTGCTGATCATAAAATTTATCTTAAAATGAAAAAGGATAATCCTAATAAGATGATTGCTGGACGGTCGTATAAAGAAATAATTTTTAGATATGAAAATAAACTTCAAAATCCAAGAATTACAAAAACTGGAAAGTATAGTGCCAAAGTTATTAAAGAATTTCTCAAAATAAAAACATCTTTAAAAGATGCTCCAGATAAATTGAATAGATTTTTTAAAAAATATAATTTGAATATATTTGTTGGTAAAGATTTTTTTCCAATTACTAATTTCAGTCAAAAAAATTTTAGGTATGAATTTTCAGCCAGCAATGGTCGAGGTAAAGAGGTTGAGTATTACGACTCATTTAATTTTTCAATTGATGTAAAATTAACAAACAAGACAAAGACTTATATTGCAGGGGGTCGCTACAACAATATGGCACATAAAAACCTTGGCTTAAAAAAAATACCTGCTGTAGGTGCTGCGGTAAATTTAGGAGTATATGAATAAAAATACTATAAATATTGGTTTGGTAAGCAAGGGACGCTTGTTTTTAGAAAGTCAAAAACTTTTAAAGAGCAAAAAACTACACATTTATTCAGAAAGAGGAGAACGACAATTAATAGGAAAAATTAAAGGGAAACCAAATTTAATAGTATACTTATATCATGCTAGAGAACTTTTAGAACAACTCTCATCTGGAAACTTAGATATAGCAATAAGTGGATTAGATCTCTTAAAAGAGTCAGAAATTAATATTCAAAAAAATATAAAAGTTGAAAAAAAATTGAATTTTGGTTTTGCTAATTTGGTCTTAGCAGTTAGAGAGGAATTTATTGATATTTTTACAACATTAGATTTAGATGAAGTTGCAGAGGAGTATTTTAAGAAAAATAAGAAATTTATTCGCATTGGTACGAAATATCCCTCACTGACAAAAACTTTTTTATTTGAAAGAGGCGTTACTAATTTTTCATGTGTGAGGTCATTAGGAAGTACAGAATTAATGCCAACAGTAAACTCTGCAACATTGATATCTGATATAGTTTCCAGTGGTTTGACTATGAAACAGAATAAATTACGCCCACTTAATGATGGATTAATTTTAAAATCTCAAGCTTGTATATTTAGTTCAAAGAAAAGTAAGAAAAAAAAAGGGTTAAAAAGTTTAATAAGATTACTTACCAAGTAACTTGTCTTTAAAGTAAACTAGAATAATTTTAATAATATCTAAATTCCTTATAATTGCGTACATTGCTATCAGAAAACCAAAACCAAATATTATTTTTAAAATAAGATATAATTCCATAAAAATCGGTTATAATAAATCTAGCGAATCATCTCAAAAAACTATTTTTTTTCAGATAAAACAAATTATAAGAAAATACATGTTTTGGAACAAGAAATATAATTATCCCTCATCTTCTAGAGTAATGGAGAGTGGAATTAGAAGGTATTTATTAGGAGAAGTAAGATTACCTGGCGTTACGTCAATACTTGATGCAACTAAATCAAATGAGGAGAGAGCGGCATTAGAAAATTGGAAAGAGAGAACTGGACATAAAGAATCTGAGGAAATAGTAAAAGCTGCAAGCAGCAGAGGTTCTAAAATGCATAACTATTTAGAAACCTATTTATTAGGTAGAGAAAATTTAAGTTTTTTTGAAGATAGTGAACAATACAAATTAATGGCCAAAGAAATTATAGAAAAGGGTTTAAAAAATAGATTAGAGGAAATTTGGGGAGTTGAATGCACTCTACATTATCCAGAAAAATATGCTGGCACAGCTGATTGTGTTGGAATTTATGAGGGCAGAGAAAGCATAATAGATTTTAAACAATCTAATAAGCCAAAAAAAATAGAGTATATCGACTCTTGGTTATTACAAACCGCAGCTTACTCTCTAGCACACAATAATGTGTATAATTCAAATATTACTTCTTGTGTAATTTTAGTTTGCACAGTAGATAAATTATTTCAGGAGTTTAAAATAAGAGATACTGAATTAATCACTTATCAAAATTTGTTTTTAGGTAGATTAAAAAAATTTAATGAGATATCAAATTTAATATAAAAAGATGGATAGAATAATTCTCTATGATTCAGAAACTACAAACAGTTCAATATTTGGATCTATTATTGAGTTCGGAGCAGTTGTAGTTGATAAAAATTTAAAAGAGTTAGAAAAAGTTAGTATTCGTGGCCGTTTGCCAGAAGGTGAAGTACCGTCTGCTAAAGCTTTATTAGTCAATTCAACAAGTGTTGATTTACTTACAAAAGGAAATTTTTCACACTATGATTTTATGGGGGCAATTGAAAGATTTTTTTCTAAATATACTCCTTCTTTAATTATGGGGTGGCATAACACTAATTTCGACCGTCGCATGCTACATCATAATTTCTTTAGAAATAATCGATATCCATATATTACCCATGTATCGCCCAATCAAGAGCACGATGGTTTGCATATAGCAAGGGCAGCCCAAACCTTAAATCCTGAGACTTTAAAAACAGAATTAACAGATGCTGGGAATCCAAGTTTAGCTCTAGAGTCATTAGCCAGAATGCAAGGTTTTGACACTTCAGCTAGCCACACAGCTTATGCAGACGCTTACAATTCCTTAATGATTTTAAGGATTATTAAAAACAAACATAAAGATAATTGGGAAACATTTTTAAAAACATCAACTAAAGCTAGCGTTGAAACTCTTTTAAAAAGAGAAGGTATTTACTCAATTTTTGAGAATGTTAAAGGAAGAAATATGATGTATCTTGCTTGTACATTGCATCCAAATCATTGTTTCCATGAACGCTATGAGTCATGGGGATATTTATGGGATTGTAGAAGAAATCCAGAGCCATTTTTGGATTTATCTGTAAATCAACTTAGAGATACTCTAAAAAAATTTTCACCAAAAGCTTTGCGGGTTTTGAAAACAAATAAAGCGCCAATTGTTTTAGATAAAAAATTTGCGTTAAAACAAAAACCTTATTCAGATTTAGAATTATCAACTATTCTTAAAAGAGCAAAAATGGTCAGAGAAAATGAAAAATTTTGCAAAAATATTCAAACAATTAATAGAGAAATTGCAGATGAAAAAGAACAAACTAAATCACAGGAAGATATAGTCCAAGAGGAAACTCTTTATGAGAAATTTATTCCAAATAAAGATACTGCATTATTTAAAACTTGGCATAGCTCATCTTGGGAAGATAAATTGAGATTATTGGATAAGTTTCAAGATAAAAGATGTAGCTGGTTCGGCCAAAAAATTATTTATCAAGAAGCACCACAAATTTTACCACCTGATCTTTACAAAAATATCAAAAGTGAAATTGCTAGAAGAATTTTGAGTAAAAATAATGAAAAGTGGCAAACTGTTAATATGGCTTATACTGAAATTGATTACTTAAGAGATCAAGCTTCCAACAGAGATGATGAGGTGGAATTAAAAAAACTAGATGAAATAAACGAATTTATAATGTCAATTGAAAAAAAATATGAAATTGCCTAGTTGACTTTGTATTAGTAATTTATAAAAAGATAATATGCTTATAGATTTTAAAGATGAAGATTTCGAAAACAAAATTAAAAAAGAGGATGCTTCTGTTGTTCAGCTAAGTGCATCTTATTGTGGCCCATGTAAAGTATTGAAGCCATTGATGGATAAGCTATCAGAAAACGAATACAAGGATAGAGCAAATTTTTATTATGCTGACGTCGAGAACGATGGAATCAATCTTGGATCACAAGTTGGTTGTAGAGCTGTGCCTACGATTATAATTTTCAAAAAAGGTGTTGAAGTAGACAGACTTGTTGGAGGTGTTCCCGAAAGTCACATGAAAGAATTTTTGGATAAAAACATTTAATTTAAATTCAAAACCTCAGAACAAAGATATAAAGATCCAGTTATTAGCAGTAGATCTCCTTGATTTAGATTTATGCTCTTGATCGCCTCTTCAATATTCTCTTTATAATTTACATTTGGCATATTTTTAAATTTTTCTTTTAATTTAAGTCCACTAATTGCATTTGGCTGGTTTTTAATATCTACAGTTGTTATTGAAGCAATATCTTTAAAGTGGTTAATATATTTTTCATGTTCTTTATTTTCCATCATACCAATAATGATGTGTTTTCTACAATCTAGGCTTTTTAAATATTCATTTAATACTCTTGCTCCATCTTCATTATGATCTCCAGATATCAAAAAAAGATTATCTTTAACTAAATCTTTTAATTTACCTGACTCAATTTTTTGAAGTCTCGCAATATTATCGATTTTTTGAATACCTTTTTTTACATGATGATCTTCAATGCCCAGATCTAAAATTCGTAAGGTTGCGATAGCTGTTGAAATATTTTCCTGTTGAAATTGACCTAATACATTTGGTTTTGGAAGTTTTAATCCACCAAATTTATCTTCATAATAAAAGAATTCATTTTCTCCATTTGAGAATGAAAAATCATCATCAAAAAAATACTTATTAGATAAATTTTGATGAATAGTTTTTTTAATCTTTTCTAACGTTGAAACAGGGTATTGTTTTGCAACAATAATATTTGAATTTAAAAGGTTTGAAGTTTTTTCAAAAATAATCTTATCGATTGTTCTCTCATTTTCTGGAAGCCAGTCTAAATGGTCCTTTGATATAGAAGTTACGATACTTGCAAGATTATTTTTTAAGATATTGGTTGCATCAAACCTATGAAATAAACCTGCCTCAATCAGATTAAGATTATCAGGAAATTGAGCTGCTTTATGAAAAAAACATGCAGTTAAAATTTCAAAGAATGTTATTGGATTATTCGCATTTACTCTCTCAACTTCCTCAAATAAAGAAGCTAACTCATCATCTCCAAGTTGTTGGTTGTTAAAAACAAATCTTTCATTTATTTTTTGAATATGAGGACTGGTATAAACATTACACTTAATTCCTGCCTCCTTTAAAATTGAATAACAAGCTTGAATTGTAGAGTTTTTGCCATTTGTCCCAACAATGCTGATGGCTTTGATTTTATCCTGAGGATCCCCCAGTTTTTCGCAAAGGTAAATAATTCGATCTAAGCTTAGATCAATCTCTTTTTTATGCAATTTTAGAAAGCGACTGAGTATTTTCTGTAGTTTCATCTTGTTCAGTGCTTATAACAGAATTTTTCTTTAACAATATTGTTAATAGAGTACCAATAGTTGGTGCAATGTCTTTTCTTTCTAAAACTATATCAACTTGACCTTTTTCCATTTGCCATTCAACAGTTTGAAAGTTTTCAGGCAGATCGGTCTGACTCGTTGCCTCTACAATTCTTCTTCCAGCAAAAGCCATTGTTGCATTTTTCTCACCTATACAGATGTCACCAGTTGAACATATGCTTGCTTGTAATCCCCCAGTTGAAGGTGATGCAATGACAACGATATAGGGTAGATTATTTTTTTTAAGTTCATTAATACCAATTGTCATTCTCGTCATTTGCATTAAACTTAGCATGTTTGTCATCATTCTCATTCCGCCAGAACCACTCACAAAAATGTATGGACATTTTTTTTCTATGGCTGTTTTAATTGATGCAAGTACATTCTCAGATTCATCCATAGAAATTGATCCTCCGATATACTTAAAGTTTACAGCGCTAGCAACAACATCGATATCATTTATTTTTGCCTCACAAGATAGTATAGCACTATCTTGGCCTGTATTTTTTTTTGCCTCTTTTAATCGATCTTTATATTTTTTTGTATCTACCCATTTATAAGGGTCTGGATCTTTAACTAAAGGAGAATCTATTTTTCTCCAATTATTTTCACCAAACATCATTGTAAATCTTTGACTTGGGCTTATAAAATGGTGAGCATTACATTCCGGACAGACGTAGTTATTTTCTTCAATAATTTTTTTTTCAGTTGGAACACCATGACAACTTATATATTTTGATGCGGATATCTCAGATTTAGTAGCCCTTCTTCTTATAGCTGACTTTATTCTCTCAGATGCGTTTTTAATGCGTGTAATCCAATTCATTTTATTTTGTTTTTTAATTTTCTTACTAACTTACCTACATTTGTGACGGGATTTTGTCTACTATTTAAACTTCTTGTAATTTCTTTACAAATAGCACTTCCCACTACTAATCCGTCAGCAGATTTAAGCTTTCCAATTGTTTTACCTGTGATTCCAAAACCAATAACAATCTCTTTTTTAGGATTAATTTTTTTTATCCTATTGTAATTTTTAAGTATTTCTCGAGGTGATACTTTTAATTTGCCACCTGTAGTACTTAGCATTGATATAAAATAATTCATTGGATGAGAGTTTTGTATAATTTTTTTAAGTCTTTTATTTGTTGTTGTGGGTGATAAAAGCTGAATAAAATAAATTGATTTTTTTTTACATTTTTTAGCAAAATCTTTATTTTCTGGCCAAGGTAAATCTACAACTATTAATCCATTTACTCCTGAGGTTTTACATTTGTTTAAAAAGTTATTATCTCCATATTGAAAAATCATATTATAGTAACCCATCAATATAATAGGTTTGTTTTTATCAAATTTTTTAAAATCTCCAACAATCCTAAATATATCATTTATTTTAATACCCTTTTTAATTGCTCTATACGCGCTAGTTTGAATTTGGCTTCCATCTGCAACAGGAGTATTGTGAGGCACACCTACTTCTAAAATATCTGCATTTTCTGATATAGATTTTAATATATCCAATGATTGTTTTTTTGAGCTATCACCAGCAACAGTGTAGGTTAATAAAGCTGGTCTATTTTCTGCTCTTGCCTTTTTAAATGCAGCACTAATTGGATTTGACATATTTTTTTCCTAATCTTTCCTCTATAATTCCACGATCTTTGTAAGCATCTCCGCAACTATTAATTACCACCACAGTATCTTTGCTAAGCTTTTTTGCCTCTTTGAGAGCAACAAAAAAAGCATGGCTTGGTTCTAAGGAGGGTCTTAATTTTTCAAATTTTGTCACAAGTTTATAGGCACTTAGAGCTTCTTCATCACTTGCAGCTGTATATCTAGCTCTTTTGGTATCTTTTAAAAAACAATGAAGTGGAGAAATTCCAGGATAATCGAGTCCTGCTGAAATCGATTCCGTTTCCTCAATTTGTCCATCTGAGTTTTGATTAACGTACTGAGCTGCACCATGAAGTATACCTATCTTAGAACCATAGGTTAAAGGTGCTGCATGTTTTTTACTTTTTGCAGGTCCACCAGCTTCTACCCCAACAAACTCAACTTGTTTTTTGTCATAATCCATAAATTCATTCCAAAAACCAAAGCTTGAACTTCCACCTCCTACACAATTGTATAACTTAAGTTTTTTTGGAATTGATCCAAATTCTTTGATGAGCTGTATTTTTAACTCTCTTGATATTTGGCTTGTACTCCACCCACATATACGAACGAAAACTGCTGGGCCAACAGTACTACCAACACACATTGCTGTTGTATCACAATTAGCAACCCAGAATCTCATACATTCTGAGACAGCATCTACAAGTGTTTGACTTCCCGAGTAGACTGGTATTATTTCTGCTCCATTTTTCTTCATTGCTTTTACATTTGGCTTTTGTCTAGCAATATCCTTTGCACCCATGAATATCTTACATTTCAAACCAAACTTTTTAGCTGCCATACTCAACATTTTACCTGCATAGCCAGCACCAGTATCTCCACATATAATTTTTTTACCAGACCGTTTTGCAAGCAAACAATGAACAGTTGCGTTATAGATTTTGTGCGCCCCCCCATTTGCATCTGACACAACTTTAGACCAAATTTGAGCACCACCAATGTGATTTGTAAGATTTTCTAGTTTTATAAATCTTGTGGGAGCCCCAACCCAATTTTGAAAATATTTATCTCTTTCGGAAATAAATTTTTTATCCTTTTTTAGTTTATTGAATAAAACTTCCAAATCTTCGATTGGTTTTTTTAAAGTCTCTGGAACAAAGTTTCCTCCAAATTTACCACCCCAAAATCCAAGCGAATTTCCTTGATCGATAACTGGAATTTTTTTTTTAAGTTTCATATTTTTTCAAATAAATTTAACAATTTATCAATTTTATTAATATCTTTTTTCCCATTTCTGTCCTCTAATGCTCCACTGAGATCAACAATATAGTTTTTATCTTTAAGATTAGGTATATCATCTATTTGGATATTTCCTGCAATCATTTTATTTAATTCACTTGGTACTTCATCTAATAAACTATGATCAAAACTTTCAGATTTATGGTAACCCTTTGAGTCAAACAAAATTATATCTGAAATTTCTGAGTAACCCTTATATTTAATTACATCATCTTTATTTGAAATAGTAAGAGCTGTGATTATTTTTTTTTTGAATTTAGATTTAATTTCTTTTGTTCTATAGGGGTTTACATCGTAAAGTTGATAATAATCAAAATCTAAATTTTTTATTTTCTCTAAAATTACATCGTTGGGGTTCACAAGCACAGAAACAAAATTAACCTGTTTTTTATCTACATTTATCAAATCTTTTAATTTTTCAAAATCAACAAATCTTTTACTTTTCTCAAAGTTTGTAATGAAACCTATCATTGTTGGTTTATGATTGTGATTTAAAATATAGTTTAAAGTTTCAGGATCTGAGACCCCACAAATTTTTAAACCTTTGATCATTGGCTTAAGTGATCGATTAGATTTTGAATATTTTTTTTGATATTCCCTTTGGTTATAGGCCTTCCCATTACAAGCCAGTCGCTACCATTTTTATATGCTTGTTTAGGTGTCAAAACTCTTTTTTGATCATTTGATTTAGAATTAAATCTTATACCTGGAGTTATAATTTCTTTTTTAAATACTTTTTTAACTAGTTTTACTTCTTGAGCACTACATACTATTGCATCTAACTTTGCTTTATTTGCCATTCTTGCCTGATGAAGAACTAATTTTTTTACATCTTTATTAAACCCAATATCTTTTAATGATTTATTGTCTAATGATGTAAGAATGGTCACCCCAATTAATTTTATTTTTCCCGAAACTTTTTTGGTTGCTTTTAAGGCTTCTAACCCAGAGCTTATATGTATAGTTAAATAATTAATTTTTAAATCCTTCATCGCTTTGATTGTTGATGCACAGGTATTTGGAATATCGTGAAGTTTTAAATCTACAAATATTGTCTCATTCTTTAATTTAGACAGAAAAAGTCTACCATTTTTTGAGTTAAGAAATTCGAGTCCAAATTTATAACCTACTTTAATTTTTGAATTTTGTGTTTTGGTAATAATTTTTTTAATTTTTGAAATATTGGTGCTATCACAAGCTACAAAGATTCTATTTTTTTTCATTATTTAACTTTTTAAACAGATCTTTAGACATTTTCCATTTTATTGTTCTTTTTTTTGGCACACTTACTTTCTCCCCAGTTTTTGGATTTCTTCTAATTGAAGCATTTTGAATATTAACTCGGAAAGTTCCAAAATTTCTTAGCTCCACTCCCTCACCTCTTTTTAATGTTTCTTTAATTTCTTTAAGAATAATTTCTACTACTTTATCAAGATCTCGAATTAAAAAATTTGGATAGGATTTTTTTAATTCTTTTATAAGCTTTGATTTTACAATAGCCAATTTATTTTAATTAATTCAAATTATTTTTTATCTTTTTTCTTTAAGTCCTCTGACAATGAGGAAAAAGGTAAATTTTTTCCAGAACCTTCTGCGCCATATTTTTCCAAAGCTTCTTTTTTTTCTATTTCTTCTAAAAGTTTGATACTTAAGGTCACTTTCCTCTTATTTATATCTAGGTCAGCAATGGCACAATCAATTCTTTCTCCACCAGTAAATCTCGAAGTTCTTGTGTCAGCAGCATTTATTGCAATATTAGATTTCTTTATTGGGAAATCCATTTCACACCCCTCTGGTCTAACAATTAATCCTTTAGAATCTGTTGAAATAATCTTAACTGTGATTGTTTGCTTTATCTTTTTGTCTTTAAACCAATCGAAAGGATCTGCTTGTGTCTGTCTTAATCCCACTCTTATTTTTTGGTCAGAAACTTTTATTTCTAAAACCTTAACTTTAATTTTATCACCTTTTTTATATTTATTTAGTTCTTGCTCACCATTATTTGAATATGTTAAATCATTACAATGTAGGAATGCGTCTACTTCTAAATTTTCAACTTTAAGGAATAATGAATATTCGTTTTTGTTTACAACTTCTCCTTCAACAATTGATCCTACTGGAAATTTTTTGTCAAAAACTTCAAAAGGATTCTCTAAAGTCAATTTGTGTGATATAGCAACTCTTCTTTTTTCTTTATCAATTTCAGTTATGACACAATTTATCGTATCATTTATTTTAAACATTTTTTTTGCAGATGCATTTTTTTTACTCCAGCTTAATTCACTTGAGTGAAGTAATGACGTAAGTCCAGGTTCTAGTTCACAAAAAGCTCCAAAGTCCATTATTTTTACAACCTTTACTTTATAAACCTTATTCAAATCATAGTTCTCTATATGCTCAAATGGGTCAGGCGATAATTGTTTTACACTACAACCTACTTGTAACTTTTCTTTATCAACCGATATAACTTTAAGGTCATGTTTTTCTCCAATATTAAAAACTTCATCGGGATGATTAACTCTTGAATAAGATATTTCTTGTAGATGTACTAAGACATCTAATTCACCATTTACATTAAAAAAACATCCAAAAGTGCTGTACCCTTTTACCTCTGCATCTTTAATGATATCGCCAACTTTATATTTTTCTATAATTTTTGCTTTATCTTCTTTTTTAAAAGATGAAATTATTTCTCTTCTTGAAACACAAGCATTTCCAAAAGGACTGGTGCCCCCAACCTTAAAGGTTGGGGGCCCAGCGCCCACGCACTTTATCCAATTTTATTAACG
Source organism: uncultured Pelagibacteraceae bacterium (assembly GCA_902518155.1). Classification (GTDB taxonomy): domain Bacteria; phylum Pseudomonadota; class Alphaproteobacteria; order Pelagibacterales; family Pelagibacteraceae; genus Pelagibacter. The sequence continues at coordinate 28,407 of CABYFA010000004.1, read as the reverse complement.
CAAATTTTTGCGGTTCGTTCATAAGATGTGAAATATCTTTTAATGGCTTATCACTAATTTGTGATCCGGGTAAAAACATTAGAGAACCTGTATCTATATGTTCAACAATACATCCTCCTTTACATTTAGAAGTGATCTTACCCATTATAGGTTCATTTTTTTCATAGGCTTCAACTAGTTTATCCCAGCCTTTAATTTTTTGAGCTTTATTGGCTGAAACTAATACTTCTCCATTTTTATCTTCAATTTTTTCTAAAAGAACTGGAATTGTCTCACCAAGCTTTATTTTGTCCTGTAAACCCATGCTCTTAAGCTCGTTGATATCTATAACAGGCTCACTTTTTAGACCCTCTACAAAGAGAAAAACAAATTTATCTGTAATTTTATTAATTTTTCCCTCAATTATTTTCCCTTCTTCTATTTGAATCTTTGAAAGTTTTGAGTTTAATAATTTCTCAAATTCCTTAGATGCTGGATTTGATAAATCTTTATAAATTTCCATTAGCTATTTATTTTTCTATCTATAATTTTTTTAATTTTTAAAAAACAGGCTTTTTTAGATAACTTTGAGGTATTTATCAATATAGAATCTTCAGTTTTCTTCAAAGGTGATATACGTCTATTATAGTCACTTTTATCACGATTTTTGATACTTTTAAGGATTTCTGAATATGAAACATTTTTTTTTAGATTTTTTAACTCTAGATATCTTCTTTTAGCTCTGGTTTTTAAATTTGCAGTAATAAAAAATTTTAAATCTGCATCTGGAATAATTTTATAAGTAATATCTCTTCCATCTAAGCAAGAGCCATTAAATTTCTTTGGTGGTTTGTAAGCACATTGAATTTGGAAAGAATAAACAAGTTTTCTTATATATTTGTCTTTTGCTATAAAAGAAGCTTCATTCCCTACTTCATCTGATAATAAATTTTTATTTTGAAGACTTTTTAAATTTAGTTTTTGTATTCTCTTTCTTAAAAATTTTTTATTAAATTTTTTTTTTTGATTTATTTTTATAAATGCTATCAATCTATAAATTTTTCCAGTATCTAAATATAAAAGGTTATAGTATTTTGAGATAGTTTTAGCTAAGGTTCCTGCTCCAGCTGCAGCAGGAGAGTCAATAGCAATTTTAATTAAATTTTTCTTTTTTGGCATTTTTAAGTGAATTTATAATTTTTAAAAAAGATGGAAATGAAGATTTTATCGAATCTTTATCATGTATATGCCATTCACCACCAAAAGATAATGCAGCTATTACACTTGTCATAAAAACTCTGTGATCTTTTAAGTATTCCTGTATTTCAATTCTTTTATTAATCTTTAATTTCGGATTACCAAATATTTTGATAGAATTTTTAGTTGTAATAACTTTAACACCCATCATCTTTAGAATTTTTGAGCCCCATTTCAATCTTGGACTTTCCTTTTTATTCAACTCATCTAAATTTTTAAAAATTGATATACCTTTGGCTTTTGCAGCAATCAAAAAAATAATTAAAAATTCATCTATAGCTTCACTATTAAATTTGGTAGGACAATTAATAGATTTAAGAGACGAAGGACTTTTTACCGAAATGTCTGCGATTTCTTCCCCCTTGTAAATTTTTTTGTTAAGTAGAGAGATTTTTACTCCCATTTTTTTTAAAATTACAATGACACCTGTTCTGGTTGGGTTCACATTAACATTCTTTATGATAAGTTGTGATTTATTTAAAAGTGCTGTCAGTGCAATAAAAAAAGCTCCTGAACTGATATCTGATGGAATTCTATAGTTTATTGGATTGATTTTGTTTACTTTATTAACTTCTATAAGGTCAAATTTTTGATTTCTTTTTACTTTAATTGGTAATTTTAAATGTTTGAATAGAAGCTCTGTATGATTTCTAGATTTTTTTGCTTTTATTAATGTTTTTCCATCAGCTTTTATTCCACCAAAAATAACACTGCTCTTGCACTGTGCTGAACCTTTATCCTCAAAAAATGAAATTGATTTCAATTTTTGTGATCCTCTCACAATAAGAGGTAAATTATAGTTATTACGAAGTCGAAAAGAGGCTCCAAATTTACTTAAAGGTTTTGTTATTCTTTTAAAATCTCTTTTTGATAAGCTTTTATCCCCAATGATCTTTATAGGAAAAGGGGTGTCAATTAAAATTCCTGAAATCAGTCTACCAAGTGTTCCAGAATTTTTTGCATCTATAACAATGTTTCTTTTGTAGTTATAACCATTAACACCAACACCATATATTTTACAAACACCTTTTTTATTTACAACTTTTACTCCTAATTTTTTGATTGATTTGATAGCTGCTAAGACATCATCAGACATTAATAAATTTTTGGCTTTAGAGACTCCGCTTGCAATAGAAGAAATAAGCACCCATCTTATACTGATGCTTTTATCACCAGGTATCAAAATCTTTCTGTTAAAATTAGAAACTTTATTTTTTAAAATGATTTTATTTGGCATTTAGTATTAATTAAATTTAAAACTATTACCAAAATATGCATTTTTAGCATTTATGTCTTTTACTAAATTAGATGGTGTGTCTTGTGCAATTATTTTACAATTACTTAAAATCATCGCAATATCCACACATGCAAGTAAATCTCTAGCTTGATGATCACATATGCAAATAGTAATTTGATTCTCTTGCTGTAAATTTACTATTATTTCCTGCAACATTTTTATTGTCAAAACATCCAGAGCTGCAAAACATTCATCTAATAAAAGTACTTTGGGATCACTTAAAAGTGATAAAGAAATAACTAATTTCTTTTTTTGTCCACCTGATAAAAATTTTGCTTTAATATTTTTAATATTCTCAAGTTCGAATTTTGATAATAAATAATCAATTCTTTCTTGTCTCAAATTTTTATCTTCTATTACTATTTCGCTAATAGCTTTCAGATTATCAAGAAGAGTCAAGTCACTGAAAAACCCACCATATTGTGGAACATAACCAACTTTAAATTTTTTTGTTCTTAAATATATTGGGTATTGTGATACATCCTCACCATTTATTCTAATTTTTCCATATTTTGGAGTTATCAATCCTGTAATTAAATTAAAAATTGTTGATTTTCCTACACCATTAGGACCAAGCATTCCAAATATCTGACCCTCATTTATTTTAAAACTTATATTATCTAGAATTATTCTATTGCCATATGATAAGGTTACATTATCAAACTCAATTATTGATTTAATCTTTTTAAATGATTTTATTCGAAATTTCTTTATTAAGGCCATTTTAATTCTTAGTATCAATTATTACTTTTTTATTTTCTTCGTACATAAATATTTTTATATCTTTAGTCTCAATGTTTACTTCTATTACATCAGCTTTAAGAGAACTCTTTTCATTTATCATAACTACATTTCTAGAAATTATCATCAAATTTTTATCTAACGAGAAATCAAGATAATCTCCAGAAATTTTATTATTTAAATAAGTAATTATTACATTTTTGGAAAATATTGTATCATAATTTTTGATATTATACTTACCAAAGTCAGATGATATCTCTATCAATCTATAATCTTTCAATTTTATAGTTGCATTTACATTTTTTAGGAAAATAAAATTGTTCTCGTTTTGGTCGATCGTCCCTTCGCTTGCTTTTAAAAAATATTCATTCCCTTTAATATCTTTTGCAGAATAACTTACATCTTCTATTGTATTAAAACTTTCAAGTTTTTCGTCTAAATCTTTTTGATTTTCATTTTCAATAGGCTCGATCTTTTTTTCAACTATTTTTTCTTCTTGGTTTAATTTGAAATATAAAAAAAATAAAATAAAGAAAAAAAAGGTGGTTATGGTGATTCCTAAAATAGTTTTTCTTCTCATTAAGAGATATTAGATTGAAGTATATTATGAATATGTAGCACTCCAATGGTTTTAAGTTTATTTTTTTTATTAAAAACACATAAAGAGGTAATCTTTTTATTATTCATTAGTGATAAAGCTTTCACTGCTAGTTCATTCCTATCAATACCAATTGGATTTTTTGTCATAATTTCTTTTACTAAAACGCTATGTAGATTTTGATTTTTCTGACTAAATCTTCTAAGCTCTCCATCAGTAATAATACCTTTCGTGTTATTTTTTTTATCTCTAACAAGCAAAAATCCTAATTTTTTTGAGCTTAAAATTTTTAATGCATCTTTCATTTTAAGATTTTCATTTACGAAAGGAATTGCCGTATCTTTAAGCATAAGATCTTCGACAGTTTTTAGTTGTGAGCCCAAACTTCCTGCAGGGTGAATTTTTTTAAAGTCTTTTTTATTAAAATTTCTTTGTTTCATAGTTGCTATCGCTAAAGCATCACCTAATGCTAATTGTGAAGTTGTACTAGATGTTGGTATGATACCTCCAGCTTCAATTGCTTTAGGTATATAAAGTTTTATATCAGCAGATTTATAAAGTACCGAATTTTTTTGAGAAACTATACCAATAAGTAAAATCTTATTTCTGTTTGCGAATTGAATTATATTTTTCAATTCGTTAGTTTCTCCCGAATTACTAATTATAATCAAAATATCTTTTTTTGAAATACTTCCCAAATCTCCATGAGAAGAGTCACTCGCAGAAAGGAAAAATGCTGGAGTACCAACTGATGATAATGTAGATGCAATCTTATTTGCAATTAATCCGCTTTTTCCAACACCACACAAAATGATTTTAGATTGACATTTTATAATTTGTTGGACCGCTAAGTTAAATGACTCATTGATACTTTTTTTTAATCTTATTAATGCTTTAATTTCAAGATCAATTACTTCTTTAGCAACTTTAATAAATTTTTTTTTTTTCATTTAGTGGGACCATATATCATCCTTAAATAAAGCTAAATCAAGTTCTACTCTAGTTCTTAAAAATTTAAGACAATCTTTATATAATTCAATTCTTTTTTCTCTTTCCAATATCTTATTTAATTCGGAGTGAATTCTGTGCAGGTAAATAACATCATTAGCACAATACTTCATTTGAGCAGGTGTTAAATCACCTCCAAAATCAGAATTTTGAAATTGTTTACTGATGTCAATATTAATAAACTCTCTAATCAGCGTTTTAAGAGAATGGTTATCAGCATAACTTCTAGCTAAACGACTTGCAATTTTAGTATCAAGAATATTATTCGTTTCTGTTTTTAAATAATATTTTATATGTGCCAGATCAGCTCTACCATAATGGAAAATTTTAGTCACTTTTTGATCTCCTAATATCTTTATTAAATTTGGTGCTTGATAATTTGATCTATCAAGTTGAACTATATGTGCATCAGAATTACCTGATGAAATTTGAATTAAACACAAAGGATCACGTCTGACATTTAGACCCATAAACTCTCCATCGACAGCTATTACATTGCCTAAATCTAAATCATCTGGTAAGTCATTTTTATGAAGTTTGATATCAATATTCATTATTAAGTCTTATATATATGAAAGGAAAAAATTGTCTAATTTTTGGTGGAAGTGGTCAAATTGGTCGTCATCTTATAAGAAAGTTAACGAAAAATGATTATAAGGTTACTATTGTTACAAGAAACATTCATCAGAAAGGTCATATTATAAAAACCCAAGGAAATGCAGGTTATATTGATATTGTGGAGGCAAATATTTTTGATGAAGCTAAAATCAAAAGTCTATTTAAAAGCTCTGATATTTGTATAAATTTGATTGGTATTTTGTATGAAACAAAAAGAAGCTCTTTTAAAAATATTCACACTTTATTCCCATCTCTATTAGCAAAACTTAGCAAGCAAAATAAATTGAAACATTTTATTCACTTATCAGCATTAGGTGTTAGTGAGGCATCAGAATCTGAATATGCTAGAAGTAAGCTAGATGGCGAAAAAGAAATTTTAAAAAACTTTCCGTTATCGACAATTTTAAGACCATCAGTTGTTTATTCTGTTGATGATAATTTTACCACTAACTTTATGACTTTGTTAAATAGGCTTCCAATATTTCCACTTTATTATAATGGACAAACAAAATTCATGCCTATTCATTCTTCTGATTTAGTTGATATAATTTTTAATATCATCTCTAAAAATATTTATTCACAAATAATTGAGTGTGTCGGGACCGAAACACTAACACTCAAAGAAATAATTGAAAAATTACTTAATTTAATAGATAAACGGAGAATTTTATTACCCGTTCCTTTGTTTTTTGGAAAATTATCTGCAAAAATTTTTCAATTATTTCCTAAGCCATTACTTACTGAAGATCAGCTCAAACTTTTAAAATATGATAATATTTTATCAGGTAAATATAAAACAAACTCTGACATAGGCTTTCCAGCTAAATGTTTATTTGAAAAAGAAGTGGAAAAGTATTCTTATATGTGGAGACAGGGTGGACAATTCTCAAAAAAAAATATTTCTTAGTGAAACTTTATTAAGCTTTTTAAGCTGATTTGATTTTTTTTTCTATAAATTCTGGCACTTCATCTTTATCTTTATCAGTGACATCATCTTTTTTACCTTTAGGTTGGTAAGCATAAAGCAAATGAAGTTTGCAATAAGAAAAATCTTTCAATGAGGTCCTTCCGCAAAAATAAAAATCTTTTTCATTTGGATGACCAATCGGCCACTTACAAGAGTTTTCATCCAATTCCTCGAGTGTTTTAGGATTTTCAGGCTCAAAATCTTTTTCAATTATTAGGGATTTAAATTTACTCCTTCGTCCCCTTTTTAATTTTAAATTTTTATTATCAATTGAACTTTCAAAGTTTTCATTAGAGGTTGCAGACCTAGTTTTTATTTTTGCTGAAAGATTTAATCTATGAGCTTTTCCATTTGCGCTTATGCCCCTCTAGGTTAGAGGGGCTAAATGCGCCCAATGACGGCATTACGTGAAATGCCGCCAATAATCTCCGCTATTTGAGAGGCTGTGTTTCCTTTGCCCCATAATTCTTTTAATTTTGCAACTTTTTCCTCAGTCCAACTCATTTAAATTCTATATTATGTGTAATATTCATATAAAAACACAATATAATGTTATTTGTTTTGTTTAAACAAGTAATTTTTAGGATTTATCAACAATAATTGCGCATTGATTAAAATAAAATTATTCAATCCTAACTTGTATAAAATATTATTGTTTATAAAAAGTTTTTAGAGAATTAAAATTTATGAGTTATTTAGCAAAAAATTATAATAGAAAAAAGATTTCATTTGTAAGAGGTAAAGGATCTTATCTTTATACTGTTAGTGGAATTAAGTATCTAGATTTCGTCCAAGGTATAGCCGTCAATTGTTTGGGTCATGCTCATCCGAAACTAGTTGAAACTATAAAAAAGCAATCAAAAAAACTTTGGCATGTATCAAATGCTTTTCAAATTCCAGAGGGAGAAAAATTAGCAAAAAAACTATGTCAAAAGACTTTTGCGGATTATGTGATGTTTCAAAATAGTGGTGCAGAAGCAACAGAGGCTGCTATCAAGATTGCTCGAAGATATTTTTATTCGATAGGTAAACCTAATAAGACAAGAATTTTATGCGTAAAAAACTCATTTCATGGAAGAACAATTGCAGCAATTTTTGCGAGTGGATCTAAAAAAATGACAGAGGGTTTTGGACCTAGAGTTCCTGGATTTGATCATTTTTCATTTGGAGACCATAAATCTTTAAAAAAAAAGATTACTAAAAATACCGCAGCTATTATGGTTGAACCAATAATGGGGGAAGGTGGGATCAACGTGATTCCTGACTTTTGCTTAAGAGAGTTAAGAAAATTATGTAACAAGAAAAAAATTTTACTTATTTTGGATGAAGTACAATGTGGAATTTCACGATCAGGTGATTTTTTGGCTTTTGAAAAATCTAAAATTTTTGCTGATATAGCTCCAATTGCAAAAGGAATAGGAGGAGGTTTTCCAATTGGGGCGGTTCTGATGAATAAAAAAGTTGCTGCATGTATGACACCGGGTACACATGGCTCCACTTTTGGAGGAAACCCTTTAGCAATGGCAGTTGGAAACACAGTAATGGATATAGTTTCTACCAAGCAATTTCTAAGAAATGTAAAAAAATCCTCTAAATACTTTCTTTCAAATTTAAATAAGCTTAAAGAAAAGTACCCTAAAATTATTAAAGAAATAAGAGGTAGAGGCTTATTAATTGGAATTCAACTTTATAAAGATCAAACAAAATTTATCAAAAAATTGATGGATAATAAATTATTAACTATAAGGGCAGCTGACCATGTTGTGCGCATTTTACCTCCACTAAATGTTAAAAAAAAAGAAATAGATCAAGCACTTAAGATCATCAATAAAGTTTGTACAGAACATAAATAATATGAAACATTTTATTAATCTTAAAGATATTCCGGCAAAAGATCTTAGAAGAATTTTAATTGATGCAAAAAAAAGAAAAAAAGCAAGAAAAAAACTTAATAATCTTGAACCTGATAAAGGTACTCCTTTAAAAGGAAAATTATTGATACAAATGTTTGAAAAAACGAGTTTAAGAACTCGCTTGTCCTTTTTTTTAGCTATCTCTCAACTTTCGGGAAGAACTTTGACATTGAGGCCAGATGAACTGCATTTATCTAAAGGAGGTGAAAGCATTGAAGATACGGCAAAAATTTTGTCAAATTTTGGTGATGCTTTTATGTTAAGAACTGACAACGATGAAAAGTTGGAAGAATTTAAAAAGCATTTAACAATTCCAATTATTAATGGATTAAGCCCGTCTTCTCACCCAACACAAATCTTATCAGATGTATTTACAGTTGAGGAAATCAAAAAAAAACCAATATCTAAATTAAATATTACTTGGATTGGAGACTCAAATAATGTTTTAAATTCTTTGATTGTTGCCTCAATTAAATTCTCTTTTAGATTAAAAGTTGGTTGTCCAAAAAAATATCAACCTAATAAAAGTATTATGAATTACATTAAAAAAAATAAAAATAAAATCACGATTTTTAATGATCCAAAAAAAGCAGTTGAAGCAGCTGATGTAATTTTTTCAGACAAAGTAATATCAATGAATGATAAAGTTAATAAAAAAAAAAAATTAAAAGATTTTAAAAATTTTAAGATTAATAAAGATCTTCTAAAAAAATGTCCAAGAGCTATATTTTTGCACTGTCTCCCAAGAGGAAGCGAAGTTGATGAAAATGTTTTTAAAAGCAAACAATCAAAAGTTTGGCTACAGGCTTTAAATAGAGTTCACGTACAAAAATCGATACTACTTTATTGTCTTGGAAAATTAAGGTAAAGGAAGTGGGTTATCTGAATTTTGATTTAAATATAAAATAACTGAGGCTCTATCTTTCTCTTTTTTCAATCCAGCGAAAGCCATTTTAGTTCCCTTAATCCATTTTGCTGGTCTTATTAGGTAACCATTTAATTCTTCAAAGGTCCAATTCTTTTCATATTCGGTAAGTGCTTTAGAATATTTATAATCAGAGACAACACCAGCTTGTCTGTTCACTACATTGTAAAGTGCAGGACCAATATTATTTTTCCCGCCTTTGACAATCGAGTGACATGCAGCACATTTTTTAAAAACTTTTTCTCCATGGGCAAGATCTCCCATCGCCATCAAGGCTGCAATATCAACTTTTTCTTCTGCTGTATCTGATTTCATTTCCGTGCTAGCTGTTACCGCTTGTTCCACCTCTACGACATAACCTGGGGTTTTAGGTTTTTCTACGTAAAAAATAGCATCGGAAAGTTTTCCAATACCAATAATGATTAGAGCAACCAATAAAACAGCAGCGATTATCTTGTTTAGTTCAAATGAATCCATTTAATTTCGAACATATAACACTATAAATTTAAAATTGCTCATATATTTTGATGTACAATTTTGCCTCTGTTTATATTGTGCTCATAGTTAAAAAAATAATGAAAACTTTGGTAATAATTCCCTCTAGATTGTCTGCCCAGAGATTGCCAGGTAAGCCCTTGATGAAAATTAGAGGATTGTCAATCATTTCGCATGTTTTTAAAAAAGCAGAGGAAGCAAATATTGGAGAGGTAATAGTTGCAGCAGAGGACCAAGAGATAGTTGACGATGTTAAACAAAATGGTGGACAAGCAATTTTAACAAAAAATGAGCATAAAACAGGGACAGATAGGATTTATGAGGTCTTTCAAAAAATCAATTCTGCGGATATTGATTTAGTAATGAATCTTCAAGGTGATGAACCTTTAATAAACATAGATGATATTAGAAACTTAAATAAAAAAATGATTGAAAGTTCCTCTAAATTAGGAACTTTAGCTTCTAAAATTGAGGACAAAACTCTATTAAAAAATCTAAATGTAGTAAAGGTTTTGACAAAAGAAAATTTAGATCAAACAAATTTTCCAGAGGCATTAAATTTTATGAGAAATATTACTGAAGAAAAAGAAAATATTTATCATCATCTAGGTATATATTCATATAACAAAGACACTCTTGAGAAATTTGTTTCTTTAAATCAATCGACTAGTGAGATCAAAAATAAACTTGAGCAACTTAGGGCGTTAGATAATAACATAAAAATTAATGTTGCTTTTGCAAAGTTTGCCCCTATAGGTGTAGACACAATAGAGGATTTAGAAGCTGTTAAAAAAATCATGGAAAACAAATCTTAATGAACAAAATTTATTTTCAAGGTACATTTGGAGCCTATTCACATCTTGCAGCATTATCAATTTTTAAAGATGCTGAAATTATTCCATGTAAAACTTTTGATGAATGTTTTTTAAAAGCCTCAAAAGATGATAATTCAAAAATTATTATTCCTGAGTCAAATAGAATTACAGGCAATATTGGAATTGAATATTTAATCTTTAAATATAGACTTAATATCTATTCTGAATATTTTCAGAAAATAGAACATAATTTATTAGGTTTACCTGGCACGAAAATTTCAGACATAAAGGATGTTTACTCTCATGGACAAGCACTTTCTCAATGTTCTAAATTTATTAAATCTAATAGCCTAATTGAGCATGTGAGGGCTGATACAGCTGGGTCTGCAGAAATGGTTTCAAAAACAAAAGATAAGACAAAAGCTGCAATAGCTTCATCTTTGAGTGCTAAAACATATAATTTAGAAATAATTAAAAAGAATATTGAAAATGAAAAAGGCAATCTAACAAGATTCTTAATTATGGGAAAAAATATATCTCAACCAGAATTTGGAAATAAAAAATATATTACATCTTTTTTATTCAAGCTTAAAAGTAAACCTGCAGCTTTATACCAATCTTTAGGTGGTTTTGCTATTAATGGTGTGAATTTAACAAAACTGCAAAGTTATCCAGAAAAAAATACATTCGACTCTTTCTTTTTTTTATGTGATCTTGATGGACATATTGAGGATAAAAAAGTTCAAAAATCCTTAGAGGAATTAGGATTGCATTGCCAAGATTTTCACGTCTTAGGTGTTTTTGAGGCAGACAAAATAAGAGGAAAATAAAAATAATCTTTTCTTGTAGACTAGAAATTATACCTGCTATAATAGTTTTGGGGGCTAGGGCGTTTGCTTCATGGAACCGGTCAGGGAAGAAATTCAGCAGCCGAACTAAAAGTGGAACGGGTCTAGTCTCCTCACTTAATTATGAATAAAAATTCTAAAGTTTTAGCTCTGAAGTATAGGCCACAAAATTTTGATGATTTAATTGGTCAAGAAGTTGTTACACAAACTATTGTAAACTCAATTAAGGCAAACAAAATACCTAATGCGTATTTGTTTACCGGAATAAGGGGAGTTGGAAAAACCACAATAGCAAGAATTATTGCTAAAGCTCTTAATTGCACAAATGGTGTAGAAAACAAATGTAAAATTAAGTGTGATAATTGTGATGAGATCACCAATTCAAATCACATAGATGTACTTGAAATGGATGCAGCTAGTAAAACAGGAGTAGATGATGTTAGAGATTTAATTGAATTTTCAAGATATGGACCATCTTCAGCTAAATATAAAATTTTCATTATTGATGAGGTACATATGTTAAGCAAACAGGCATTTAACGCTTTGTTAAAAACTTTAGAAGAACCTCCACAATATGAGAATGGGGGAGGGTTAAAATTTATTTTTGCTACTACAGAAATTAAAAAAATTCCTATTACTGTGGTTTCCAGATGTCAGAGATTTGACTTATCAAGAGTTAAATCGGGTGAATTGTTTGAATTTATAAAAAAAATAAAAGATAAAGAGAAGGGAAAAATATCAGATGATGCTTTAAAACTAATTGTAAAAATTTCAGAGGGTTCTGTTAGAGACGCATTATCTTTACTCGATAGAGCTTTATTAAGTTTGGATAAAGATGAAGAATTAGATTTAAATTCCGCTCAAAAAATTTTTGGATATTTTGATAAATCACAATTAATCGATTTATTTGAATTAATCTTAAAGGGAGAAGAAAAAAAAGCCATAGAAATTTACAGAAAAATTTATGAGCAAGGGGTTGAACCGAAAGTATTTATAAATGACTTTTTAGAGCTGGTGTATTACTTTAAAAATATTAATTCATTAAATATGGAGAGTACGAATTTTACTTTGAATGATGAGGAGTTTTCAAAAATAAAGAAAATTGCTAACGAAGTTAGTGATGAAACATTAATATTATTTTGGCAGTTTACTTTAAAAACTCTTGGAGAGTTAGAAATTGTTAACAATCAAAGTCTATCAATTGAAATGTTTCTTATTAGATTAATGTATTTAAAGTCCTCAACAATTAAAGAGCACTCGCCTTTGAGTGTGGATAAAATCGATCAATTAAAAAAGAAAGCTGATGAAGAAATCATAGTGAACGAAAAAAAAAATGAAACAATTAGTCAGGTTAAAAATATTTCACAAGAGCAAGAAGTAAAAATTGAAAATAATAAAGGAGTTAAAGTAGAGGAAAAGATAGATATAAATTCATTCGACCAACTTTTAAAAATTTGTAATGAAAAAAAAGAGATTAAACTTAAGTATGAACTAGAAAAAAATGTAAATTTAGTTCATTTTGAAAACAATCGTATTGAAATATCTTTTAATGATAATCTAGACAAAAATTTTATTAAAGATTTATCTTTAAAACTCTTTGAATGGACTGGAGACAGATGGATTATCACATTAAGTAAATCAAAAGGTGAGTTATCAATAAAAGACAAGCAACAAAATAAAAAAATTAAAAATATCAATTCTGCCAAACAATCTAAATTATATAAAAATTTAATAGAAAAATTTCCTGATGCAGATTTAATCGATGTCAACCCAAAAGAAGAAAATGATTAGATGACAGATTTTACTAAAATATTAGATAAGGCTAAAGAACTTGAAGCAAAGATGAAAGAAAGTCAGGAAAATATAAAAAAGATTAGAGTAGAAGGTATATCAGGAGCCAATTCAGTAAAAGTTATTTTGGATGGAGAGGGCGTAATGCAAAAAATAGAAATCTCAGATGAAATATTAAAAGAAAATAAATCTGTTTTAGAGGATTTAATTACTGCTGCTCACAATAATGCAAAATCAAAATTGAGAGAAAAAACTAACGAAGAAATTTCTAAAACAGCTGGAGGATTTGGAATTCCTGGCTTTAAATGGCCATTATAATAAATGCAAAATACAAGTGAAATTGACGTGCTAATAAAATTAATTTCAAAGTTGCCAGGTTTAGGACCAAAATCAGCTAAAAGAATTGTTTTAAAGTTAATAAATAATCGTGATGAGTTGGTAAAACCTTTAACCAAATCACTCGTAGATGTATATAAAAACATCTCTAGGTGTAAAATTTGTGGGATTTTAAAGGCTACTTCGATTGCGTGTAATTATGATCTTTGTAAAATTGAAAAAGAAAAATATGCAAGAATCTGTGTAGTCGAAAATATTTCTGACCAATGGAGCATAGAAAGTTCAAATATATATAAAGGTTATTTTCACGTTCTAGGAGGAACCATTTCCTCTATTGGACAAAACAAAGAGGATTTATTGATTAATTCTTTAGTAGAAAGGGTTAAAAAAAACAAAATTGAAGAAGTAATTTTAGCTACGAGTGCTACTGTAGAAGGCCAAACTACAGCTTTTTACGTCCAAAATAGTCTTAAAGAAACAAAAACTAAAGTTACAAGATTAGCACAAGGTTTACCTGTTGGTGGTGAAATAGAAACTCTTGATGATGGAACATTATTCTCTGCTTTCAAAAACAGATCTGAAATTAATTCAAGCTAGATTTTTTTTCTATTCTGTTTAAATGCAGAAGAGGTTCTGTATAACCTGACGGCTGATCTTTTCCTTTAAATATCAAGTCGCAAGCTGTTTTAAATGCTAAAGAATTTTCGAAATTATCTGACATCCTTACATAGTTCCTATCATTCTCATTTTGTTTATCTACAACTTTTGCCATGGCTTTCATGATTTCCATAACTTGAATTTTTGTTGTGATCCCGTGATGTATCCAATTAGTAATATGTTGTGAAGATATCCTTAAGGTGGCTCTATCTTCCATAAGTCCAATATTATTTATGTCAGGGACTTTTGAACAACCCACTCCTTGGTCAATCCACCTCACAACATAACCTAGTAGCGTTTGTGCTGAGTTAGTAATTTCCTTATTGATTTCATCAACTGACCAATTAGGTCTATCAGCCACAGGAATCGTCAATAGATCATCTAATTTAGATTGTTCTCTTTTCATAATCTTTTTTTGTTCATCAAAAATATTTATTTGATGGTAGTGAAGAGCATGTAATGATGCTGCAGTCGGGGAAGGAACCCAGGCACAATTTGCACCAGCTTTTAAATGATTGATTTTTTCATCTAACATTTCCTTCATTTTATCTGGCATTGCCCACATACCTTTACCTATTTGTGCCTTACCTGAAAAACCACATTTAAGACCAATATCAACATTATTATTTTCATAAGCAGAAATCCATTTGGATGATTTCATATCACCCTTTTTAATCATTGGACCAGCTTCCATGGAGGTATGCATCTCATCACCAGTTCTATCTAAAAATCCAGTATTTATAAAAAAAACTCTATTTTTCAAAGTTCTTATACACTCCTTTAAATTTGCAGAAGTTCTTCTTTCTTCATCCATAATACCTATTTTGCAAGTGTATTTTGGTAAGCCAAGTAATTCCTCGACTTTCGAAAAAATTGAGTCGGTAAATGCTGTTTCATCTGGTCCATGCATTTTTGGTTTAACAATATAGATTGATCCAGTTCTTGAATTTTTCTTTTTCTTAAAATCGTGTAACGCAGCAGTGGTTGTTATAAAAGCATCCATTATTCCTTCTGGCACTTCGCTACCATCATTTAGAATTATTGATGAATTGGTCATTAAGTGACCAACATTTCTTATTAAAAGCAAACTTCTTCCATGTAATTTAAGACCTTTTCCCTCTTTAGAAATGTAGCTTCTGTCAGGATTAAGTTTTCTCTCTAATTTTTTTCCATTTTTTTCAAATTGTACTTTTAGATCTCCCCTCATTAGACCTAGCCAGTTTCTGTAACATGCTACTTTGTCTTCAGCATCAACCGCCGCAACACTATCTTCATTGTCACAAATAGTCGAAACAGCAGACTCTGCTATTACATCACTTATTCCAGCTATATCATGAGCAGCACTGAAAGCTTTTGGATTAATTATAATTTCAAAATGTAAGTTATTATTTTTTATAATTATTGCTGATGGCTTATTTACATCACCTCTGTGACCTACAAATTTATTTTCATCTTTAAGTTTATACTCTTTATCTTCTTTTAAAATTATAAGATTTTTATCTTTTATTTTAAGTGCAGATATATTTTTCCAACTAGTCCCATCAATTGGAATATATTTATCAAAAAACTCTCTGACATATTTTATTACTTCTTGTCCTCTATTTGGGTCATATCTTTCACTCCCCCCTTCTTCTGACTCAATAATATTTGTACCATACAAACTATCATATAAACTTACCCATCTAGCATTAGCTGCATTGAGAGTGTATCTAGCATTCATTATTGGAACGACTAGTTGAGGTCCGGCAATTTGAGTAATTTCATCATCTACATTTTTAGTCTCTATTTTAAAATCTGATCCCTCTTCCTTTAAATAACCGATTTCTTTTAAAAACTTTTTATATTGCTCAATTTCGATTCCATTTCCTTTGTTATTTATATGCCAATCATCTATTTTTTTTTGTAAATTCTCTCTAATTTGGATCAGCTCTTTATTTTTAGGTGCTAAATCATGTACAGCATTATCAAAACCTTCCCAAAATTTTTCAGAGGATATATCTAAATCTTTTAGTAACTCCTTATTTACAAATGACAGCAATTCTTCTGAAATTTTTAGATTGTTCACATTTTGATAATTTTTAGACATAAATAATTTCTAAAACCCCCATAAAACTAAGTCAAATAATTAATAGTAGCATTGACATTTTGTTGTCAATTTCCATAGTTAATATCATAGAATATGAAAAATTATCTTAACTTTGAAAGTGATATAAAGAATTTAGAAGATGAATTAGATAAACTTAAAGATCCATATAATCAAAGCGGTCTATCAGAAGTAGATACACAAAAAATTTCTCAGATACAAAACGAGTTAGATGAAAAATTAAAAATGGTATATGCAAACTTAGACCCTTGGCAAACTACAATGGTAGCTAGACATGAGGATAGGCCAAAGTCAAAATTTTTTATAGATAATTTGTTTGAAGATTTCATCCCGTTATCAGGGGATCGTTTTTATGGGGAGGATCTTTCAGTAATATGTGGATTTGCAAAGTTTAACGGTTTATCAGTTTTAGTTATTGGACAGGAAAAAGGAGAGGATTTAGATTCAAGAATCAAAAGAAATTTTGGCATGATGAGGCCAGAAGGTTACAGAAAGACTATTCGCTTAATGCAGCTGGCTGATAAATTTAATATACCAATCATATCATTTATTGATACTCCGGGTGCTTATCCTGGTGTTGGTGCTGAAGAAAGAGGTCAAGCGGAGGCCATCGCAAAATCAATAGAATGTTGTATGAAATTAAAAGTTCCAACGATTGCAATTGTCATTGGAGAAGGTGGCTCGGGAGGTGCAATCGCTCTAGCATCATCAAATAAAGTTTTAATGTTAGAAAATGCAATTTATTCGGTTATTTCTCCTGAGGGATGTGCAACAATTTTATGGCGAGATCCAAAAAAAATGCTTGATGCTGCTAAAGCAATGAAGCTTTCAGCTAAAGATTTACTAGAGCTTGAGATAATAGATGAAATTATACCAGAGCCATCTGGTGGTGCACACAGAGACAAAGATTTGATACTCGAAAATGTTAGAAATGCTTTAAATAAAAATTTAGAAAATTTTAAACAAATGTCTCCAGAGGAAATATTTGATGGTAGAAAAAATAAATTTTTAAGAATAGGTAGAAGTAAAGGATTTATGAGTAATTTAGATGAATTAAGCTCATTAAATTCGGATAAAAGTAATTTTAACCAAGTTTTAAAATACAAAAAAATATTTGTTGCAGGATTAGGACTAACAATTTTTGTTATAGGATTAATTTTTTACTTTTTATAAAGCTCCACAACAATGTTTAAATTTTTTTCCAGTAGCCTCACATTTTTCATTTCTTGAAATTTTTCTGTCATTATTTAAGGCCAATAAGCATTTTGGGTTATCAGATTTTATTTTAGTTTCTTGTGAATTTTTTGTTTGTGATTGAAGTAAGGTAAGATTCATTAATATTGTTGTTAAATCAAGTTTCAATCTATTTAATAAACTTTCAAACAAGTGAAATGCTTCTTTTTTATATTCCACTAAAGGATCTCTTTGACCGTAAGATCTTAATCCGATAACTTGTCTAAGTTGTTCTAAATACTGAATGTGGGATTTCCAATTTATATCAATAGTTTGTAAAAAAATTCTTTTTTCTATATCTTGTGATTGATCTTTACCTAACAATTTTATTCTTTCCTCCCTCGAGTCTTGAAATTTTTTATTTAATGATTCCCTTAACTCTTTATCACTACAATTTGTAAGTTCCTCTAGGTATGAATATATAAAATTCTTTCCTAAAATTGATTTAAGTTTATTTTCAAAATCAGTGCTTTTAGGATTAGATTTTTTCTTTATTTTAAGTCTAATAATATCATCAATTATTTCGTTTAAAAAACTATTAGAATAATCAAAAATTGTGTCACTATTCATAGCATCTTCTCTTTGACTAAAGATTACATTTCTTTGGTCATTTAAAACGTTATCGAATTTAATTAATGTTTTTCTTATGTCAAAATTTCGAGCTTCTACCTTTTGCTGAGCTCTCTCTAAAGCTTTATTTATCCAAGGATGATCAATACTTTCTCCATCTTTAAGACCAAGTTTTTGTAATATATTATTCATTGAGTCTGATCCAAAAATTCTCATTAAATCATCTTCAAGACTTACATAAAAGATTGAATTTCCCTCATCACCTTGACGTCCTGATCTACCTCTTGCTTGATTGTCAACTCTTCGAGACTCCATTCTTTCAGTTCCAATTACAAATAATCCACCAAGTGATTTAATTTTTTCCTTATTCAACCTTAATTCTTCATCTGGAATTGAGCCTTTCTTTCCGCCAAGCTGAATGTCTACTCCTCTACCAGAAATACTGGTAGTTATAATTACAGAATTTTCTTTGCCAGCGTCTGCAATTATTTTAGCCTCATCTTCATGATTTTTAGCATTAAGCACTTCATGTTTGATATTCTCTTTGTTTAATAGATTTGAATATATTTCAGATTTATTAATACTAGAGGTAAACACCAATAATGGTTGACCTTTTTGATGACACTCTTTTATCTTTCTAATGATAGCATCATTTTTTTCAGTCTCTGTTCTAAATATTTGATCATTAAAATCATTTCTTATCATTTTTTTATTAGTTGGAATGACAACTACTGGAAGATTATATATTTCGTAAAACTCCTGAGATTCTGTTACTGCTGTTCCAGTACAACCAGAAATTTTATCATATAATTTAAAATAATTTTGATAAGTAATTGAAGCTAAAGTTTGATTTTCAACTTTTATGGGAATTCTCTCTTTTGCTTCTAAGGCTTGATGAAGCCCATCACCAAATCTTCTTCCTTCAAGAATTCTACCAGTTAATTCATCTATAATTTTTAACTCATCATCTTGAATGATGTAATCTTTACCTTTTTGAAATAAATGATTTGCTCGTAAAGCTTGATTTACATGGTGAACCAAACTCAAGTTTTCAGGATCATAAAAGTTATTATTTTTTAAAATACCTGCATTTGAAAAAATTTTTTCAATATTGTTTATTCCGTCATTGGTTAAAAGTACATTTTTGTCTTTTTCATCAACCTCGTAGTCTTTTTCTTTTAAAAATCTAATTAATTTATCTATAGCTAAATATTGGGCTGTTCTATCCTCTGCTGCTCCAGAAATAATCAGTGGTGTTCTGGCCTCATCAATTAAACAGGAGTCTATTTCATCAACTATAGCAAAAAAGTGTTCTCTTTGCACCATTTCATCTTTTGAAAATTTCATATTATCTCGTAAATAATCAAAACCTAATTCACTATTAGTTGCATAAGTAATATCACAATTATAATTTTGTTTTCTTTGAGCATCATCTTGATCATTGTTTATGAAACCAGATGATAATCCTAAAAAGTTATAAATCTCACCCATTTCTTGAGAATCTCTTTTAGCAAGGTAATCATTTACAGTTACTATATGAACTCCTTTTTCATGAAGAGCATTAAGGTATGCTGCAAGAGTAATAGTAAGTGTTTTTCCTTCACCAGTTTTCATTTCAGCAATTTTTGACTCTTGAAGGACTATTCCGCCTATTAACTGAACATCGAAATGTCTTTCTCCTCTTTTTCTTTTTGATGCCTCTCTGACTAATGCAAAAGCTTCAGGCAATATCTGCTCAATTTTTTCTCCTTTTTTAATTTTTTCTTTTAATTCGATTGTTTTTTTTGGAAAGTCCTCATCTTTTAAATTTTTGATTTCTTCTTCTAATGAATTAATTTTGTTTACAATTTTAGCAATTCTATCAAGTTCTCTTTGATTATTGGATTTAATTAGTTTCGAGAAAAAATTAAGTGGATTTAGCATCAGTTTTTGATTTATTATTTACTTATAACCATTTATATAATCATTAAATAATTATTTTAAATAGAATGGGTATTAATTTAACAAATTTTCTATCATCTAAATCAAAAAGCAAGAGATTAAACGAATTTCAAGATCTGGATCATATTGATGGTGTAGCAATTTCTACGATTAGTGCTGATTTATATAATAGTTCTCGAGATGATTTAGTTATGTTTTATTTTAGAGATGGAGTTAACTATGCGTCTGTTTATACCCAATCTAAAATAATTTCTGAAAATATAAAATGGAACTTAAATCAAAAGGCTAAAAAAATTTTTTCTTTAATAGTGAACACAAGAAATGCTAATTGTTTCACTGGAAAACATGGTTATAAAAGTCTCGAAAAAATTGCAGAAATTATCTCTCAGAAATTATCACAAAAACAGAAAGAGGATGAAGATCAACCAAAAAAAATTAATTCAAAGGAAATAATTTTTGGATGTACCGGAACTATTGGTGAGATTTTTCCTGAGGAAAAAATAATCAATAAAATTCCTGAACTAATTGAGAAAATAAAATATACACAAAACAAGTATATCTGGATGAAGTCCGCATTAGGGATAATGACTACTGACACTCAGCCTAAAATGGCAATGGAAGAATGTTCAATTGGTGGAAGTGATGTAAAGATATTTGGGGTCGCTAAAGGCTCAGGCATGATACAACCTGATATGGCTACAACCTTAGCATATATTTTTACTGATGCTGATCTACCAAATGACGTGCTTAAAAAACTTTTAAGGAAAAATATTTCTAATACTTTTAACGCTATTAGCTGTGATAGTGATACTAGCACTAATGATATGGTTTCAATTTTTTCAACAGGAAAATCAAAACATCCTAAAATTAAAAATGCTAATGATGAAAAAATTAAAAATTTTGATATTGCTTTAAATAAGGTTTTATTAAATTTAGCTAAGAGAGTTGTAGCTGATGGTGAAGGTGCTTCAAAATTTATAACTGTTGATATTCAGGGGTGTAAAAATGAAAATGACGCAAAAAAAATAGGTTTCTCAATTGCAAATTCACCTTTAGTAAAAACAGCTATCTCAGGCGAAGATCCCAATTGGGGCAGAGTGGTAATGGCAATAGGAAAAGCAGGTGTGCAAATTAAACATGAAAAATTATCTATTAAATTTGGCGATATAAGTGTTGTTTCTAATGGAAAGCTAAATTCTAATTATAATGAGGATGAAGTATCCGAATATATGAAAAGTGATAGCATTGATATTAATATTGATATCTCTTGCGGTTCCAAAAGTTTCAAAGTTTACACTATGGATTTGACAAAAAAATATATTGAGATTAACGGAGATTATCGAAGTTAGATTTGTTCTATTGAAATTTACAGAATTATTACTAAATCATTACTATGATCAAATATAAGTTAATTTGCAAAAATTGTGATTTCTCATTTGATAGCTGGTTTGCCTCATCTAAAGAGTATGAAAAACTCAAAAGTAAAAACTTTTTAAATTGCCATAAATGTAATTCTCAAAAAATTGAAAAAACTTTAATGGCTCCTCAATTAATAAATAGAAATAGCATTGATGATCTTGAAAAAAATAACACCAAATTTAATGAGATAAAAAATAAGATTAAAGAGTATCAAAAATTTATCAAAAGTAATTTTGATTATGTGGGTGAAAATTTTGCTTACGAAGCAAGATCATTACATTATAACAAAAAAAATAAGAAAAAAGGTATTTACGGTACAGCTACAAAAAATGAAATTCAAGAACTTAAGGAAGAAGGAGTTGAGGCGGAAATGATACCATGGATTGAAGATAAGATTAATTAAACTTTATTAAATTTTCCAATATAATTAATTGATTTATCTGAGCTTATCGACCATTTGTCGGTAATGATATTAAACTTCATTCCGTCTAGATTTTGTAATTGAAGGTTATATTTTTTAGAAATTTTGATTAAGTCATTTGGATCTATAAACTTATCCCATTCGTGAGTTCCAATTGGTAGCCATCTTAAAATATATTCAGCACCTATTATTGCAAATAAATAAGATTTTAAAGTTTTGTTAATTGTTGCAACAAACATTATACCTCCCTTTTTTAATAGTGATGAACATGATTTTAAAAAAATATCAACATCTTCAACATGTTCAATAATTTCCATATTCAAAATTACATCAAATTCTCTATCTATTTTTAAATTTTCTGGTGAGGCAGTTAGATAGTTAATTTTTAAATTATTCTTTTTTGCATGAAGCTTTGCAACTTGTATATTTTTTTCGGATGCATCTATGCCAGTAACTTCTGCTCCTAATCTGCACATAGGTTCTGATAGTAAACCACCACCACACCCAATATCTAATAATCTAATTTTTCGTAATGGCTTATCTGAATTTTCAAGTTTAAAACTATTGATTATTTTTTCCTTTATATATGAAACTCTTATAGGATTAAATTTATGTAAAGGTTTAAATTTACCAGTAGGATCCCACCATTCTTCTGCAATTCTAGAAAATTTCTCTATTTCTTTTTTATTTATTGTGCTAGTTTTCATTACAAGACTAACAATATATTGAAGATGTATTTAATCAATAAATTTTAATTAAAAAAATATTTATCATGAAAATTGTCGTATTAAAATTTGGTGGAACATCGGTGGGCACAATTGAAAAAATTAAAAAAGTTACTGATATTATCATCGAATATAAAAAGAAAAAAAACAAAGTAATTGTTGTTTCTTCAGCTATGAGTGGTGTGACAAATGACTTAATCAAAAAATCAAAACAGATTAGTAATAATTTCTTAGACTCCGAATATGATGTTTTAGTATCATCAGGTGAGCAAGTCGCATGCTCCTTAATAGCTGGGAGATTAAACCATAAAGGCTTCAAATCAAGATCTTGGCTAGGTTGGCAAATACCAATTTTTACTAACGGTCCTTACACAAACTCAAGAATTCAACAAGTGAATAAAAATAAATTGTTAAGATTTCTAAAAGAAGGAGGGATTCCTATTATAACTGGCTTTCAAGGAGTAAATATGAACGAGAGAGTAACCACGATAGGTAGAGGGGGTTCGGATGCAAGTGCAATTATGATTGCAAAATCCTTTAAAGCGCAAAGATGTATTATTTATACAGATGTGGAAGGTGTATACACCACTGACCCAAATAAACTAAAAAAAGCAAAAAAAATTAAAGAAATTTCTTATGAAGAAATGTTAGAAATGGCATCTTTAGGTGCTAAAGTTATGCAGCCTGTTTCAATTCAAGATGCTAGATTAAATAGAATTAATATTGAGGTAAAATCATCATTTATTAAAAAACCTGGAACATTAATTAGAAAAAGAACCAATTTAAATAATAATAGAATTATCACAGGAATTACTTCAACTCACAATGATGCAAAAGTTACTTTAGTTGGTGTAAAAGACAGACCAGGTGTAGCGGCATCAATTTTTAAACCTTTGTCAATCAATTCTATTAACGTTGATATGGTAGTGCAAAATATTTCACCGAACGGAAAAGAAACTGATTTAACCTTTACTATAAAAGCTGAAGAACTCAACAAAACAAAAAAGATAATTCAAGAAAATAAAAGCATAAATTTTAAAAAAGTGTTATTCCAAAAAGGAGTTTCTAAAATATCAATAATTGGTGTCGGAATGATAACAACTCCTGGTGTTACTTTTAGAATGTTTCAAGCCTTAGCAAATAAAAAAATTAATATTCAAGTTATATCTACATCTGAAATTAAAATTTCTGTTTTGATTAATAAAAAAGATGCTAAAAAAGCTTTAACTACATTGCATAAAGAATTTAAATTACAAAAATAAAAAATGAGCATCAGACCTTTTAGAGATATTAAAAGACGAAGGACCAAAACTATAAATGTAGGCAATGTTAAAGTTGGAGGTGAAAACCCTATAACTGTACAATCGATGACCAATACTTTAACATCAGATGTTAAGAGTACAATTAAACAAATTCAAGAAATACAATCCGAAGGGGCTGACATCGTTAGAGTTTCTTGTCCTGATGAGTCATCATCTAAAGCACTAAAAGAAATTACAAAACACATCGATATGCCAATAGTTGCAGACATCCATTTCCATTATAAGAGAGCAATTGAAGCTGCAGAAAATGGAGCAAGTTGTTTGAGAATAAATCCTGGAAATATTGGAGATAAAAAAAAAATTATTGAGGTAATTAAATCTGCTAAAGATAATAATTGTTCGATTAGAGTAGGCGTTAATGCTGGTTCATTAGAAAAAGATATATTAGAGAAATTTAAAGAACCTTGTCCAGAAGCATTGGTAGAAAGCGCAATAAGAAATATCGAAATTTTAGAGGACATGGATTTTTCAAATTTAAAAGTAAGTGTAAAATCTTCTGACGTCTTTTTATCCGTAGAGGCCTATCGTCAACTTTCAAGGAAAATAGATTATCCACTTCACTTAGGAATTACCGAGGCTGGTAGTTTTATATCAGGAAGTATCAAATCCTCAATTGGCTTAGGAATTCTCCTTAAAGAGGGAATCGGAGATACGATTAGGGTGTCTCTTTCTGATGATCCAGTAAAAGAGGTGACGATTGGAAATGAGATATTAAAATCATTGAGTCTTAGAAATAGGGGTGTAAAAATTATTTCTTGCCCATCCTGTGCAAGACAAGGTTTTCAAGTAATTGATACTGTTAGGGTTTTAGAGAAAAAATTATCACATATCAAGACACCAATTACTCTCTC
Source organism: uncultured Pelagibacteraceae bacterium (assembly GCA_902518155.1). Lineage (GTDB taxonomy): Bacteria > Pseudomonadota > Alphaproteobacteria > Pelagibacterales > Pelagibacteraceae > Pelagibacter. Next base: position 3,576 of record CABYFA010000004.1, on the reverse strand, counting down.
AATTATTGGATGTGTTGTTAATGGTCCTGGTGAGGCTGCGATGACAGACGTAGGAATTACAGGTGGGCAAAAAGGAAGTAATATGCTTTACCTTTCTGGTGTTCAAAGTGAAAAAGTTATGACAGAGGAAATGATAACTAGAGTGATTAATGAAGTTGAAAAGAAAGCTTCTGAATTAGAGAATAATTCAAAATGATACCAGAAAAAACTATCGAAGAATTAATTACTCGACATTCTTCTTTAGAAAAAGATTTAGCATCAGGAAATGTAGACAAGAAATCGTTTGCAGAAAAATCAAAAGAATATTCTGATTTAAATGAAATTGTTTATAGCGCAAAGAAATATGCTTCATATAAAAATGATAAAATTGAACTAGAAAAAATTCTAAATGATAAAAATTCTGATGAGGAGTTAATGAAGATGGCTCATAATGAATTAAGTGACCTTAATTTACAATTTGAGAAAAATGAGAAAAAGTTAAAATTATTTTTACTACCAAAAGATGAAGCTGATAAAAAAAATGCTATTTTAGAAATAAGAGCTGGCACTGGTGGTCTAGAAGCGAGTTTATTTGCTGGTGATCTATTCAAAATGTATGAAAAAGTTTGTCATAAAAAAAAATGGTCATTAGAATTAATATCTATTTCAAGAAGTGATGCTGGCGGATTAAAAGAAGTTATTGCTTCTATTAAGGGTACTAATATTTATTCTACTCTTAAATATGAAAGTGGTGTTCATAGAGTTCAAAGGGTCCCAGATACTGAAACACAAGGCAGAGTGCATACTTCAGCAGCAACAGTTGCTGTTTTGCCTGAAGCGGAGGAGGTCGATTTAAAGATAAATGAGACTGATTTAAGAATTGATGTTTTTAGAGCAGGAGGTCCTGGTGGTCAATCTGTAAATACAACTGATAGTGCGGTACGAATTACACATATTCCATCAGGTTTGAGTGTTTCCCAACAAGATGAAAAATCACAACATAAAAATAAAGCTAAAGGAATGAAAATATTGAGGGCAAGATTATATGAATTGGAAAGATCAAGGATAGATCAAGAGAGATCGGCTGATAGAAAAAGTAAAATTGGGAGTGGAGATCGATCTGAGAGAATTAGAACTTATAATTTTCCTCAAGGAAGAGTTACAGATCATAGAATTAATTTAACACTTCATAAGTTAGAGGAATTCTTAGAGGGAGAAGCCTTTGATGAGATAATAGAGTCTTTATCTTTAAAGGCACAAGAAGAAAGTTTAAGTAAACTTTAATTCATGGATATTGAAACTGCATTAAAAAAAGGTCAATTGATATTAAAAGACAATAAGATTAAATCAGCAGAATTAGATAGTGAAATTTTAATGTCTCAAGCAATAAGAAAGGATAAAAAATATATAATTTTAAATTATAATAAAAAAATAAATAAAAAAGATCTAAAATATTTTGACTTTTTAATTCAAGAACGAGTAAAAAGAAAGCCGATAGCTTATTTAACAAAAAAAAAAGATTTTTGGAAATACGAATTTTTAATAGATAAGAATGTATTAATACCTAGACCTGACACTGAAGTTTTAGTTGAACAAATTCTTGAATTAACAAAAAATAAAGCAAGCATGAGAATACTAGAAATTGGAGTTGGTTCTGGCTGTATAATATTATCAATTTTAAAAGAAAAAAAAAAATTTTTTGGCACTGGAATAGATATAAGTGCTAAATCACTTAAAATTAGCGAGATTAATAGTCTTAAATTAGGAGTAAATAGAAGGCTAAAATTATTCAAATCAAATATTGACAATTTCAACACAGGCAAATATGATTTAATTATATCTAATCCTCCTTACATTAAAAAAAATTTCTTAAAATGTTTGGAAAAAGATGTTAGCTATGAGCCTGTAGAGGCATTAGATGGTGGAATTGACGGGTTATCAGAAACGAGAAAAATAATAATTAGATCGTCTGAACTGATAAAAAAAAAAGGTTATTTATTTTTAGAGATAGGTTTTGATCAAAAAAATAAAGTTAAAAAAATATTAGAAAATAATGGATTTTATATTAAAAAGGTCATTAAAGATTTGTCAAATCATGATCGATGTATAGTAAGTATTAAAATATAATTTAAAAAATGGTTACATTTAGAAACAATAACGGAAGAAGAAATACCTTCAGAAGAAACGATAGAGGATTTAAACCCTCTGGGGAAAGAAATAAATTTAATAATAATTACTCAAATACTGAAAATTTTCAAAGAAAGGCTCCTGGTAGAAACAACCATAATGCATCTAAATTAATTGATAAATACAACAATCTAGCAAGGGAAGCCTTATCAGTTGGTGATAAGATTCTCTCAGAAAATTATTTTCAGCATGCCGATCATTTCACAAGAATTTTGAATGAAAAAGAAATTCAAAAAAAGATGGATTTTAAAAGTCATAATTTACAGGACAGCAATAATTTAAATGTTGAAAAAGTGAAAAAAATTGAGAGATTACCGGAAAATGAAAATAGTCAAGATGATGAACACTCAGAAGTAAATTAATTTAAGCCAATTATTTTTTCAGACTTTAATACATCTAATTTAATTCTTTTAGTTTCAAAGATTTTTCTTTCTGAACCTTTTAAAGTTTTACCTGATGGCAGTTTTAATGTCTGAGAATTAATTCTTTTACCATTAACTATTACCTCGTAATGAAGATGTGGTCCAGTTGATTTACCAGTAGAGCCGACATACCCAATAGTTTGTCCCTGTTTGACTCTTGTTCCTTTTCTAATGCCTTTAGCAAATTTCGACATGTGTGCATAAACAGTTTGATAAGTGGAGTTGTGTTTAATCACTACGCAATTACCTCCACCTCCACACCATCCAGCTTTTTTTATTATACCGTTTCCAGATGCCATTATAGGAGTTCCCATAGGTGCAGCAAAATCAGTTCCTCTATGCATTTTATTAAAACCATCTATCGGATGTTTTCGCATTCCAAAAGAGGAAGAAAGTCTCGCACCATTAATCGGTGTTTTCATCAAAGCTTTCTGAACACTTTTTCCACTTTTATCATAATGTCCCTTATTTTCTTTTGAATCAAAATAATAAAGTGAATTATCCTCGCCGCTTAATTTTAGATTTGCATAAAGGATATTGCCGGTTTCAATTATATTTTTTTTATCGTCTAAAAAAACTTCGAACATGATTTGAAAACTATCTTTTTTTCTAATGTCTCTTTGAAAGTCAACCTGAAAACCATAAATCCTTGCAAATTCAATTATAATATTGGCTGGAATTTTTTTATTTGTAGCTGATTTGTAAAGACTATCTAAAATTATACTTTCATCATAGACAATATCTTTATTTAACTTGGTGACAACAATTTTTTGATCAAATTTGTTGGTCTTTTTTTCCCTCGTAAGAAAAATTTTTTCAGTGTTTGAAACTTGAAATATGAATTCTTTTATAAGAGAGCTTGATTGATCTATTGTAAATTGAAATTTTTGATCAACGTTTAATTTGTCTAAATTAATTTTTTTTCTTAATTCTTTTTTAATCTGTGTTATTTCTGATTTTTCAACTGAATATTCTTCTAATATCTTAT
>CABYFA010000003.1 GCA_902518155.1 uncultured Pelagibacteraceae bacterium | reverse complement strand
TGCTATTAACTTTTTATTACAATTTTTTATGTTATGAATTGTTGGATTATAAAAAAAATAGATTTAACTCTAAGAAAGCAAAAGCTATCTTTGGATATTCAATATTGTATTTATTCTTAGTTTTTGTTCTATTTTTGATTGATAAAATAATATGATTACACCAGATAAAAAAACAAAAAGAAAAAATATTCTTACGGCATTAGCTATTATTGCGTTTATGATTTTTCTTTTCTTTTTTACTTTATATAATACAGGCGTATTTGATAGGTCGATATGATAGAAAAAAAGAGATTAACACCATTAGTTTTAGCTGGGATTTTTGTTTTGATGTTAGGTTTATCATATGCATCAGTCCCTCTTTATGAGATTTTTTGTAGAGTTACTGGTTTTGGAGGAACTACTCAAGTAGCAGACAAAGCTCCAAAAATTGTTTTAGATAAAGTAGTTAGTGTAAGATTTGATACCAATGTTAATAATTTACCATGGGATTTTAAAGCAAAATCGAATGTGATGGATGTTAAAGTGGGTCAAGTAAACAAAATTGAGTTTGAGGTAACCAATAATAGCAATGAACCAACTGCAGGTGTAGCAAGTTTTAATGTTTCACCCTCAAGCTTTGGAAAATATTATAGTAAACTTGGTTGTTTTTGCTTTGAAAAACAAGAATTAAAAGCTGGTGAAACTGCAACATATGTGATGACTTTTTATTTAGACCCAGAAATGGTTAATGATGCAACAGTAAAAAATTTACAGGATGTAACTATGTCGTATACTTTTTTCTCGACAGATTACTATAAACAATCATAATCCAAAAAAATGTCAGCTGAAAAAAAACACGATTACCATTTAGTAGATCCAAGTCCTTGGCCTATCTATGTTTCATTTTCATGTTTAGTTTTAGCTGTTGGAGCTGTTTACTACATGCACTATGAGGTTTCATGGGGAATGTACCTTGGATTTGCTTTATTAATTTATGGAGCATACATGTGGTTTAGAGATGTAGTTATTGAAGCTGAGCATCAAGGACATCATACACCTGTGGTTCAAATACATCATCGTTATGGAATGACTTTATTCATTGCCTCAGAGGTAATGTTTTTTGTTGCTTGGTTTTGGGCATACTTTGATGTGAGTCTTTTCCCAAACGACTTTGTTGGAAATGTATGGCCACCAAAAGATATAGAAACTTTTGATCCTTGGGATATACCATTAATAAATACATTGGTTCTTTTGTTGTCTGGAACTACTGTGACTTGGTCTCATCATGCTCTCTTAGAGGATGATAGAAAAGGATTTATTCAAGGATTAGTTTTAACAGTTATATTAGGAGTTTGTTTTACTGCTTTACAAGCTTACGAATATCATCATGCAACATTTGCATTTTCAGATCACATATATGGTTCAGTATTTTACATGGCAACAGGATTCCATGGTTTTCATGTGATCGTGGGTACAATTTTCTTGGCCGTTTGTTTGTGGAGAGGAAAGTTAGGTCATTTTAATAAAGATCATCACTTTGGTTTTGAGGCGGCAGCATGGTACTGGCACTTTGTTGACGTAGTTTGGTTATTCTTATTTGCTGCGATCTATATTTGGGGAAGCTAATTTTGAACCTTGAGACATAAATTTTTATTTTCAGTTTTTATTATATTTTTTATCTTTGTTTTTATTGCTTTAGGTACTTGGCAAGTAATTCGTTTAAATTGGAAGAATAATCTCATTTTAGAAATTGAAAATTCATTGAAAAATCCTCCAGTTCAACTTTCACAATCTAATCAACAAAATTATCTTAAAATCAAAACATCAGGTCGCGTTGATTTTGAGAAACAGATTTATTTATATAATTTAAATGACTCTGGAACACCTGGGTTTGAAGTTTTAAATCCAATTCTAATAGATGGTGAAAACTATTTACTCAATAGAGGATGGATACCATTTGAAAAAAAAAATACACCAGAGATAAATATATTGGATCAAAACAATATAGAAGGAACTCTTAAAACACAGGGAAGAAAAAATATATTTAAACCAGATAATGATATAAAAGAAAATTACTGGTTTAGTTTGAATAGAGAAGATATCTCAAAATTTACTGGTAAAGAATTTTCTAAGTACATAATATATTTAGATGGAAATTATCAGTTTCCTAGACCAAAAAAAATTACTGCTAATATTTCCAACAATCATAAAAAATATGCAATGACATGGTTTTCATTAGCGATTTCAATTCTTTTGCTATATCTATATTTTAGAAAAAAGAATTATTAAATGAATTATATAAGTACAAGAAATAATCAGAAAAACTTTACTTTTAAAGATGTTTTCCTCAAAGGTTTGGCAGATGATGGGGGGCTATTTGTTCCAAAATCAATTAAACCCTTTAAAAAGGAAGAATTAGATAATCTAAAAAACCTGAGTTACAATGATTTGGCTGCTGAAATAATTTATCCATTTATAGGAGATTTCATGTCTAAAGATGATCTAATCTCTTTGATTTCAAAATCATATTCAAATTTCAGATCCGACGATGTTGTAAAAATATCAGATCTAGGAGATTTAAAAGTATTAGAATTATTTCATGGACCTACACTTGCATTTAAAGATATCGCAATGCAATTAATAGGTAATTTTTATCAATATCATTTAGGCCGTGATCAAAAAAAAATTAATATAATTGTTGCAACTTCAGGCGATACGGGTGCTGCTGCCATAGACGCTTTAAAGGGAAAAAACAATTTAAATGTTTTTGTATTGCACCCTAATAATAAGATTTCACCAGTACAAAGAAGACTAATGACCATACATGAAGAGAATAATGTGTTTAACATTGCGGTAGAGGGCAATTTTGACGATTGCCAAAATTTAGTTAAAGCAATGTTTAATGACGAAAAATTTTCTAAAGCAATCAATATGTCGGGTGTAAATTCAATTAATTGGGCAAGAATAGTTGCTCAATCGGTGTATTATTTTTACGCTTACTTTAAAGTTGGAAATGGTCAACCTTTATCCTTTTCTGTTCCAACAGGAAACTTTGGTGATATTTATGCCGGTTATTTAGCAAAAAAACTAGGTCTACCAATTGATAAACTAATCGTAGCTACAAATAAAAATGACATACTGCACAGAGCAATATCTGGTGGTGATTATAGTCAAAAGAAAGTTGAGGAAACAAATACTCCAAGTATGGATATACAAATTGCAAGTAATTTCGAAAGGCTTTTATACGACGTCAAAGATTGTAACTCTGAAGTTACAAAAGATGTAATGGCTGAAATAAAAAATAACACTTATAAGATTGATAAAAACGACTTAGATAAAATCAAAAAGAATTTTATATCTGAAATGCTTGATGAAAACGAAACTGTTAAAATGATAAAAACCATTAATGATGAGCATCAGATGGTAGTGGATCCACATACTGCAGTAGGGATTGGTGCTGTAAGAAAATTAGGATTGGAAAAAAATTGTGTTGTATTATCAACTGCACACCCATGTAAATTTCCAAAAGCAATAGAAGATGCAATTTCAAAAACTGAAAATTTACCAGATAGTCTTAAATACGTTAATGATAGAAAAGAAAAATTTGAACTTTTATCAAATGATATTGAAAAAGTTAAAAAATATGTAATGAATTCGATATGAAACTTAAAATAAAAGATCAACTCCCAGATACAGAGATTTTTCAACTTGTTGATGGAGAACCTCAAAAAAGCAAATTAAGAGAAACTATTGGCAATGGTAAAGTCGTTTTGTTTGGTTTACCTGGGGCGTTTACATCAACTTGCTCCAAACTTCACTTACCAGGTTTTGTAGCAAATGCAGAAAAAATTAAAGCAAAAGGAATAGAAAATATATTTTGTTTATCAGTAAATGATCCTTACGTAATGAATGGTTGGGGAGAGATTAATAATACTGGAGATAAAATTAAAATGTTATCTGACCCATATTTATTATTTACGAAAGCAATTGGGGCAGAAGTTGATCGTAATGCAAAAGGTATGGGAATTAGATCAAATCGTTATTTAATGGTGATTGAAAATTTCACAGTCGTTAATATCCATGTTGAAAAAGAAACTAAAGAATGTGGTTTAACTTCAGCAGAAAACTTATTAAATAATCTAATTTAAGTAGGGCAGCTCTGTTGCCAGGCAATTGATTAGAAATTAGTATATTTGCTAACTTAATCAAATTGCTTCGTTGAAAACTTCGTTGAGAGATCTCCTTATTTTGTCCAAGGTTTGCCTTTCTACTTCGTTGAAAGTGGTCAAGTGATAGACTAAATTATAGTAATGATTATGAAAAAACTATCTACTTATCTGTTTTTAATTCTCTTCAGTTTTTCAACACCTTCTTTTGGTGATGATATATCCGAATATCAAATTGAAGGGATTAGTATTGGGGATAGTTTATTAGACCATCTCTCTAAGGAAGAAATAGCAAATGAAATTGAAGTGAACAAACCTACGTACAATTATTTAACTGATGAGTTTGGAGAAGTATATTTGAGTGGTAATTTTGAAACTTATGACACATTATCATTTTTTGTAAAACCAAATGATAAAAATTTTATAATCTATGATATAAGAGGGTTAGTTGAATACGATGATAACATTGAACAATGCTATGCAAAGCAAAAAGAAATCGTAGAAGAATTTTCTTTATCGTATGAGAATGCCAGAAAAGAAGAAGGCAAATTTGTATTTCCATGGGATCCTACCGGCAAAAGTAATGTTTTAAATATCATTTTTACTTTTAATTCAGGAGATACATTGGCAGTTTCTTGTGCGGAATATGAAAAAAATTTAAAAATTCAAAATAATTGGGTAGATAATCTCTCTATTTCGATTTCAAAAAAAGAAGTAGACAATTGGATGAGAACTCATATTAATTAAATAAACCTCCCGAAACTTTCGTTCCGAGAGTTCTAATTTTGTTTAGTGTATTTTTTAGGTGTATGCTTTAGTGTATGCTGTCTTAAAACAAATTAATATTGACTCACTTTAGTTATTTAATGAGAAGGGGCGTTCTGTTGCCAGGTGCCCCAACTATAAGTTGGCAGCATCTCTAGCAAGTAAATCTACTTCATTATTCAATTCATCAGTTGAATGAGCTTTTACCCAGTTCCAACTTATTTCAAACTCATTATTTAATAGATCTAATTCTGTCCAAAGAGCTTTATTACTCACTTCTTTTTTGTTTGCAGTTTTCCATCCATTTTTTTTCCAATTGTGTATCCATTCTGTTATTCCAGACTTAACATATTTAGAATCTGTAAAAATTTGAACTTTGCTTCCTTTTGGAATTTTTTTAAGCGCCTCTATAGGTGCTAACAATTCCATCTGATTATTTGTCGTATCTTTTTTACTTCCTTTGAGTTCAGTTTTTTTCCCATCATTTAAAATTATTGCTGCCCAACCCCCATTACCTGGATTACCAAGACATGAACCATCGGTATAAATTTTAATCATTAACCTAAATAATCTCTATAGTTTTTTAAATTATTATGAATTATCAGTTTTTGATAATATTCTCTTGGATCCTTAATTTTAATCAAAGCAGTTTTTGGAGTATTTGTGTAGTCGTAAAGTCTTGTAAGAAAATATCTCATCGCAGCAGCTCGACATAAAATATTCAATGATTTTTTTTCAATTCCAGAGATTTTTTTAATACTCTCATATCCTCTAATTAAATTTTTAACCTTTTTTTTATTTAATTTAAATTGTGATTTTTTCTTATCAAAACAAAGAGCGTTGACACATATTGCAATTTCATACATAAAATAATCGTTTGCAGCAAAATAAAAATCAATAATTCCAGAGATCTTATTTTTTTTAAAAAATATATTATCGATAAAAAGATCACCATGTATTATTCCATTAGGCAATTTTTTTGGCCATTTATTTTTAATTTCTTTAAAATTACTTTTGAGAAATTTTTCTAAATTAATGAATTTTTTTGATTTAAATTTAATACTTTTTAATAGTGGACTTAAATTTTTTATATTCATTGAGTTTTTTCTAAACAATCTTATTTTTTTCGAGGAAGAGTGCATTTGAGCAACAGTTTTTCCAATATCATAACAATTCTTCAAACTAAGATTTTTTTTATCCTTTCCATCAAGAAATGAAACAACACAAGCAACCTTATTCTTGATTTTAAATAGATATTTTCCATCATGATTTTTCAATGGTTTTGGACATCTTATCTTTAGATCATTTAGTTGATCCATTAATTTCATAAAAAAAGGTATTTCTTTTTTTTGGACTCTTTTTTCGAATATAGTTAATATAAATTTATTGTTTTTCGATTTTAATAAATAATTAGTATTTTCAATACCTTGTTTTATACCTTTAAAACTTAAAAATTTTTGATTTTCAAATTTTTTATTAATATACGAAATATCTTTCTTATTTATCTTAGTGTAAACAGCCATTTAATTTAATTTTTTCGGAACGCGAAAAACAACGTTTTCTTTTATAATTTCCACTTCTTCTATAGTGACTGTAAATTTATTTTTCAATTCTTTAATGAAATTTTCGACAAGTATTTCAGGGGCAGACGCACCAGATGAAATTCCGATTATATTTGAATTTTCAATTAAGTTGAATGGAATTTCACTTTGTGAGTGGATCAGTATTGAGTTTTCACACCCCGACTTTTTAGCAACCTCTACAAGTCTTACTGAGTTAGATGAATTTCGACTGCCAATAACAAAAAACAGATCACACTTTTTTGCAATGTTTTTAACAGCCATTTGTCTATTAGTTGTTGCATAACAAATATCCTCTTTTGCAGGCTCTCTAATATTTGAAAATTTTTCTTTAAGTATTGATATTATATCTTTTGTATCATCTACTGATAGAGTTGTTTGAGTAACATAGGCAATCTTTTCAAAATTTTTTGGATCATAATTATTGGCTTCGTCTTCATTTTGGATAAGATCGATAGATCCTTTAGGCAGTTGCCCCATTGTTCCAATTACCTCAGGATGATTTTCATGCCCTATTAAGATTAAATGGTATCCAGCCTTATGAAGATTTTCAGCCTCTCTATGAACTTTAGAAACCAAGGGACATGTTGCATCAACATAAGTCATATTATAGTTTTTTGCATCTTGTGGTATTTTTTTTGGAACACCATGTGCAGAAAAAATAACTGGTCTTGTTTTGTCTTCAATTTCTTCAAGCTCTTCCACAAATATTGCACCTTTATTCCTTAGGTCATCAACAACAAATTTATTGTGTACTATTTCATGTCTAACATAAACTGGAGAACCATACTTTTGAATTGATTTTTCAACAATTTCAATTGCCCGTTCAACACCGGCACAAAATCCTCGTGGAGCAGATAACAATATTTTAAGTTCTTTGTTTTTCATTTTTATCTAAAAGATACTCAAGTAATATATGTGGAAATGTTAAAGACGCCAAACCTATAAAAATGACTTTAATAATTGAGTTATCAAAATCATATTTAAAATTGAGCAAATAAATACCAACTAAACAAATAATAGCAGTTAATAGAGTAAGTGGCATAGCCTTTTGAATAAAAATCAATAATCCATTTTTAATATTAGTGTTATCTAATTCGTAAATTAATGTGATGCTATGTCTTACAGAATGTAAAAAGCAAAAATAAGCAGTAAATGCTATTAAAGGAGAGAGATAGTAATTTAAAATCAATATAGAAAAATAATCAAAAAAAATAGAAAAATTTTTAAAAGTAAATTTTTTAATAAACAAAATAATACTTGAAATAGAACTTAAGATTATCCCTAGATCTATTAATCTATTATTCTCAATAAAACTCAAACTCGAATAAAAATTTTCATTATCAATTAATAATAATTTAAAAATTGATATAGTTTCATCAAAATGAAAATATAATGGTGCCAAAATAACGAGAGATCCCTTTAGAAAATACAGCATCCCCATGAAGTGTGAATTATAGTTATGCAAAAATTGTGTATCCTCTTTACCAAAATGATATGAGGCAACCAGTAGAAATATTATTAACAAGATAGATGGTATAAAAATCCAAAGTGTTACAACCATTACAGCTAATAAGATATATGAAAGATAAAATAGAGATATATTTTCAATTTTAAAAATCTTTAGAAGCTTACCACCTTTGACATGATCCAAAGACCCATGTGATACACCAATAATTAAAATTAAAAATAAGCAAAATAATGGTGACAATATAAAGTTACTTAATTTAAATAGTATTAAAGAAAAAATGTTACAGAATAAAAAAAAAATAAAAGAATGATTAAGATTTATTTTTTTTATATTCATATTCATTTAGGTTTAATAAAATAAAGCTTTGATAAAAATCCATTTTGGCATTTTTAAAATTATAGTCAAATCCTCAAGAAAATTACTCTTGTTGGAAAGAAATTTGATAATTGTTTTAGGTGAACTTTGAAACATTTTAAAAAAAATTTCCGACATTTTTTTTGGATGTTTTTCAAGAACACGTAAAAATATTTCATCCAAAAATTGATATTTTTTACCGATTTCAAATTTTTTAGTATTATGAATATTTTCAATATTTTTTCTAATAAATTTACTATGTTCTTGTATATTCAAAAAAGTATATCCTGTACTTAATCTTGTCATACCACCAGCAGTTCCAATATTAATTTTACTTTTTTCATTTTTAAATGATGGGTAAAAAAGTGGAATTGCGCCTATCTCTTTATAAGTGATCTTATAATTTTTTAAATTTAATTTCTTTTCTATATATTCTTTAATTTGTTGATCATAATCTTTTTGAGAGTCATCATTCATTTTTGAAAGCCAAGTACTCTCAATCAATGCCTTTTTTTTTGAGAAGGGAAGTGTGTAAAAAAAATGGACACTTTCTCTTTGATCACAATCAAAATCCATTAGATTAAAAATTTTTTCATCGAAATAATTATTCTCTGTCTCTATTTCAACTCCACAAAAGTGTTGCCATAAATTTCTAAAGTCTTTTTTGATAGAAGGAACGCTATTGAATATAAATGAATTTTTGGTGTTGATGTCTTTCAGTTCTTTTAAAAAAAAGATATTTTTATTTTTCTTTAATGAGTTATTTATTTTTTCATAAAACAAACCACTATCGATGCTCTGATATGGATAATTTTCACATTCAAGAAAATTAGTTTTATTAGGTGCATTAACTGAAAAATTTTTCCAATTTTTTATGACACAATCATCAAAATTATGCTCAGATACTCTCCAAAAAGACCAGGTCTTATCTCTTTTGTACTCATCTCGAGGCTCGATTATTGCTAAGGTTTTATTTTCTAATTTATTATGAATCTCTAATTCATAGGCTAGAGATAAACCAGCACAACCACCCCCAATAATTATGTAATCAAATTCTTTCATCAAGATTAATTTCTTTATTAATCAATAAATGATCGTGTTCAATTAGATCATCATTTTTATTTAATAAAGAAAGTATAATTAGATCATAAATTGATAAAATCGTCTCCAAAACTTTTTCAAAGTTTGAAACATAAATTTTTCCAGATTTACTATAATTTTCAAAGGTTTTCTTTTTCAAAATTTTATATCCAATTTTTCTGTATACTCTTCTAGCAACTAAGATACTAAATCTAAAGCTAAGTGGAATTTCTCTTATTGAATAAAATGAATTTTTATAAAATGTATCTGCAAGTTTAATAGTTGAGTTAATTTCCTCAAAATTTCCATTTATATAAGATCTATTTTTTTTTGAGTCCTCAATCACATCTCTGGATATATTAGTGAGTTGCATTGCTATACCAAGATCGATTGCAGATTTAAGAGATTGTTTTTTGTTCACATTTAAAATTTTTGCCATCATCAGCCCGACTGTTCCAGCTACTCTATAACAATAGATTAAAAGATCTTTTCTAGTATCTATTTTTACATTTTGTTTTATGTCGGACTCTATCCCATCAAATAAATCATAAATTATTTCCAGAGAAATATTGAATTCATTAATGATATTCCACATATTTTGAATAACAGGATCCTCGAAATTTTTTTGTTTAAAATCACTTACAAATTTTTGGAATTTTATTTTTTTTATTTCTATTTCGCCTTCATCATCTGCAATATTATCTACAACTCTACAAAAATCGTATAAATAAGAACAATTTTTATAAGTTTTTTTTGGTAAAAAAAAACCAGCCCAATTAAACGATTTTGCGTAAATAGATAAATAATTTTTAGACGACATTATAAAATTTTATCTAAAACCTTTGCTGAGGAAAGAACTCCAGGTACACCTGCCCCAGGATGAGTTCCCGCACCAACAAAATATAAATTGTTATAAATTTCAGATTTGTTGTGAAACCTAAAGTAGGCAGATTGTGAGAATTTTGGTTGTATAGAAAAACCAGAACCATATTTTGTATTGAGATCTTTTTCAAAATAGTCAGGAGTCAGATAAAAATCTTCAACAATATTTTCTTTTAAGTTTGGCATTAAGTCTTTCTCCATTTTCTCCACTACTAAATTTTTCATTTTTTCACCTTCTAACGACCAATCAATTTTTGATTGGTTATTAGGAACAGGAACTAGAACATAGAAACAATCATGTCCATCTGGTGCCATGGATTTATCAGTGGCAGTGGGTCTATGTAGATAATAACTTATATCATTGTTTAATTTTTTATGATTAAAAATGTCATCTAGGTGCTCTTTATATTTATTGCCAAATTTAATGGTGTGATGTTCAACTTTATCGTAAATTTTCTTGGTTCCAAAATAATAAACAAATAAACCCATTGAATATTCCATTCTATTTTTTTTCCATTTAAACATAAAAGAATTATTACTCTGGCCATTTAACATTTTTTCATAAACACCCGGTGGATCTGCGTTACAAACAACTTTGTTAGCGCTTATTTTTTTTGAATTGTCTAATTGAACACCTGTAATCTCATTTTGGTTTGAAATTATTTGAGTTACCTCAGAACCTTTTATTACCTCGATACCTTCTTCATTCATTAATTTTTCAAAACCACTTATGATATTTCCTGTTCCACCCATAGAATAGTGAATGCCCCATTTTTTTTCTAAGTATAAAATCAATCCATATATTGAAGTTGTGGTAAATGGATTTCCACCAACTAAAAGAGGATGCATGCTCAACATTCTTCTTAATTTTTCATTTTTAATATAAGATGATACTAGTGAATATACTGACTTATAGCTTTTGAGTTTAAGTAATGCGGGTAATTGTTTCATCATCACTGAAGGCTTGTCAAAGGGTACATCAGCTAGTTCTGTAAAACCTTTATCAAAAATTTTTTTGGTGAAATTAACTAGTTTTTCATATCCTTGAGCATCCTCTTTATTAATAAGCTCAATTTGTCTTTTCATTTCATTTTCGTCACCAGAGTAGTTGAACTTTGATTTATCCTCAAAAATAAATTGGTACCAAACTTTAAGAGGTGTTAATTTAATATAATCATTTGGATTTTTTTGAAATAATTCAAATAATTCATTAATTAAATATGGAGCTGTAATTACTGTTGGACCACCATCGTATATGAACCCATTCTTTTTAAAAACTCTTGCTCTACCCCCTAGGTCTTTGTGTTTTTCAATTAATGTAACATTGTGACCCTTAGCTTTAAGGCGAAGAGCGGCTGCTATACCACCAAAACCAGAACCTATGACTACAGAATTCATCATGATAATTTATATTTTTTTGGATAAATTGTAAAAAGTATTATGAGTTAATTTTTTTTAACTCTTCTTTAGTTTCTTCCAAATTTTTCTGAAACAGCGTATCAAGTTTAGATTTATCAACTGAAGTTGTTATTATTTTTTTTACAGAGTCTATAGCTATTTTAACAGATGCATCTTTAATCTCTTTAATCGCCACTTCTCTCATTTGATTAATTTTATTTTTAGCCAAATTTTTCTTAATTTCTGAAGATTTATGAAATTTGTCATTAAGCTCAATGATTAATTTATCAGCATCTCTCTTTGCCTGATCAAGTATTTCCTTACTTTCAGATTGCGCTGTGTCTAATTTTTTCTGAGCATCATCTAATAATATCTTTGCTTCACCTCTTAGTTTCTCACTTTCATCAATCTCATTTTTTATGTCTGAGATTAATTTATTAAGAATAGTATTAATTTTTTGAGGTACTTTTAAATATATCAGACCCCCGAAAAATATTACAAAAGAAACTGCAACCCAAAAAGTTGAATCAATGACCATAATATTTATCTCTATTTTTTTTTACTAGATCATCAACAATCGCAGAGATACTGCTATTATTAACTTCTGCTCCAATTAATTTTTTTAAAATTTCAGTAGATGTTACAACTGCAATTTTATTAATTTTTTCTGGAGCACTTTGTCTTAAAGTATCTATTTCTATTTCAGCTTTTTTAATTTCATCATCAATTTGTTTATCTAAAATCTCTTTTTTAGAATTAATATTTTTGATTACTTTTTCTCTAGCATCTTTAAAAATGTTCTTTGCTTCAATTTTACTCTTAAGAATAATCCCATCAAATTCTATTAATTTAGCTTCACTACTTTCTCTTTGTTTTTCAGCTGCCTCAATATTTTCTTGGATTTGTGATTTTCTTAATTCTAAGTTTGCACTTATTTTGGGCAATATAAGTTTAGATAAAACAATATACAACACTCCAAAAGTGAGTACGAGCCAGAAAATTTGTGAAATCCAAAACTCTGGATCTAATTGAGGCATTCCTCCACTCTCCGCCGCAAAAATCTTATTTGTAAAAAAGAAATTTGCAATTAATGAATTTAAAAATAGTTTTTTAAACATTAATTAAAACGCGAAAAGAATAATCAATGCAACAACTAATCCAAATAATCCTGTTGCTTCTGCAAGAGCAAATCCTAAAAGCAAATTAGGAAATTGTTTTTGGGCTGCAGATGGATTTCTCATTGCACCAGATAAATAATTTCCAAAAATTATTCCGATACCTACTCCAGCTCCAGCTAAAGCTATTGCTGCAAGTCCTGCTCCAATCATTTTTGCTGCTTCTAATTCCATTATATCCTCCTTATAAGTTAATGGTGTAAATTTAATGCATCATTCAAATAAATGCATGTTAAAATTGCAAAAACATAAGCTTGAAGAAAAGCAACTAGTATCTCCAAACCAGTTAAAGCAACTGAAAAACTTAGTGGAAGCCATCCACCAACAATTCCGAGGCTTACAACAAAGCCCCCGAAAACCTTCATCATAGTGTGTCCAGCCATCATGTTTGCAAACAATCTTACTGATAAGCTGATAGGTCTACTTAAATATGAAATAATTTCAATGACCACAATTAATGGTAAAAGTACGATAGGAACACCACTTGGAACAAATAGTTTTAAGTAACCAAATCCATGTTTTATAAAACCAATAATTGTAACTCCAATAAAAATAAATGCAGCTAATATGAAAGTCACAATGATATGACTAGTCACTGTAAAAGTGTAAGGTATCATGCCGAACATGTTACAAAACAAAACAAACATAAATAATGAAAAGATAAATGAAAAATATGGTTTAGCTTTTGAACCAGCAGTATCGCTGATCATTTTTGAGACAAATGAATAGCTTAATTCAGCTAAGAGTTGGATCTTATTCGGAAGTATTGAGTTTTTCTTTGAACCAAGGTTGAATATTATTAAAATCGCAAGAGAACTTATGACCATGAATAAACTAGCGTTAGTAAAAGAAATATCAAAAGCTCCTACTTTTATTTCTGGACCAATCCTATAAACTTCGAATTGTGTCATTGGGTTAGCTGCCATAAATCCTTATCTATTTTTGCATTTTTTTTGCGGATCTAATTACATTAATTATCCCTGCAACTACCCCTACAAAAAAAAATATTAAAATTAACCATGGTTTAGTACCAAAGGTCTTATCCAAAAGAAACCCAATAATTGTCCCTACGGCGACTGCTGAAACTAGCTCAGTGCTTAGCTTAAAAGCAGTGCCAATTGGAGATTGATTATCTTTTTTATTTTCTAGATCTCTTTTTGAAACCTTTTTCTTTGCAATCTCTAAGCGAGTTTTGAATGGATCTTTGGACATTTTAATTAATTACTTAAGCAACCATGCTTTCTGCTTTTTGTAAATCAACAGCCACAAGCTGACTTATTCCTTTTTCAGGCATGGTGACGCCATAAAGTCTATTCATTTTTGACATTGTTAAAGCGTGGTGAGTAACTATGATGAATTTGGTATTTGTAATTTTTATTAGTTCCTCAAGTAAGCCACAAAATCTTGTTACGTTGGCATCATCTAAGGGTGCATCAACCTCGTCCAAAACACATATAGGCGAGGGGTTAGTTAAAAAAACAGCAAAAATCAAAGATAGTGCAGTTAAAGCCTGCTCACCACCTGACAATAAAGTTATTGATTGGAGTCTTTTTCCAGGAGGACTTACTAACATTTCCAAACCAGCTTCTAAAGGGTCATCGGAGTCAACCAATTCAAGCTTAGCATTTCCACCATTAAATAATTTTGTATAAACCTCATTAAATTTTCTATTTACCTTATCAAAAGCCTCAATGAGTCTTTCCCTTCCTTTTTGATTTAATTCATTAATACTATCTTTAAGTTTTATAATTGCTGTAACTAAGTCTGCCCTATCTTGTTCCATTTTTTTAATTTCTGTTTCGTATTTTACAGTCTCTTCGTCGGCTTTTAGGTTAACTGAGCCTAACTTTTCTCTCTCTTGTTTTTTTTTATCTAATAAGTCTTCTTGATTAACAGCATCTGGCAGTTCTTCGACACCAAATAAATTTGAATTTTCTAAAATGTTTTCATCTGTAAGATTTAGCTCAGAAATAATTCTATCTACTAAATCATTTTTTCTTTTTTTAAGTCCTTCAATTGTTGCCCCTGAACTTGCTTTTCGTTCTCTTATCTGAATAGATTGTTCTTGTATCTCGTTTAGTTGATTTCTAAGAGTGTCAATTTTTTCATCTGTGGTATTGATAATTTGCTCATTATCATTTTTTTCATTTTCGGAAATTCTCAAATTTTCTGAAATTTGCCCTTTTTTTTCTGCCTGAAATTTTGGTTGATTATCAAGTTTATCTCGTTGCACATTAAGTTTATTTTTTCTATCACTTAATTCTGCAACCATTTTTTCCGAATTGGATAAAAGATTTTTCCAACTCTCAATCTCCTTATCAATTATTGCAATTCTCTCATTTCTTTTGACAGACTCTCTTTTGATATTTTGATTTTTACTATAACTATCTGCATATTCTTCGATGACAAATTGGCAATCATCTAGTGATTTAATTGCATCATCATTTTTTTGTGAATTAATTAATTGTTTAATTTTATCGATTTCTGATTTTAACTTATTCTTGCTGTTTTCCAAATCTTCATTCGATTGTTTCTCAGTTTGATAATATTTTGAGTCGATTTCAATAAGCTCACTTTTTTCTTCTTTCAGTCTTTTCTCATTTGAGTTTGCATCAATCACTATTCCTCTTTCCCTACTAATATCATCATCTATTGTTTGTAGAGATTTTTTTACGTTTTCTATTTCGTCTTGAATTCTACTATTTTCCTCATCTAAACTTTTTAGTTCTAAGTTTAGCCTTTGTATCTTCGATAAATTTTCAATATTTTTTTCTCGTAGAGGAGTTATTTTATCAACCTCAGTTTTAATCAGTTTCTCTAATTCGTTAATTTTATTATTAAAACCACTGACTTCAGTTTCTGCTTCCGTATTAATTTCATTTTCTATTTTGATTTCTTTATCGATCTCTAGTAATTTTAGATAATATAGTCCTGCTTCAATTTTTTTTATTTCATCAGAAATATTTTTGTATTTTGTAGCCTCTTCAGCCTGTTTTTGTAAATTTGCTAGTTGCCTTTCCTGTTGCCTTCTTAATTCATCAGCTCTCTTTAGATTATTTTCAGCAGCGCTCAACCTTAGTTCAGCTTCATGTCTTCTAACATGTAATCCAGAAATCCCTGCAGCTTCCTCTAAAATTGCTCTTCTATCAGTAGGTTTTGCAGTAACAAGGGCACCAATTCTGCCCTGACTAATCATTGATGGAGAGTGAGCTCCAGTTGATAAATCTGCAAAAAACATTTGAGCGTCCCTTGCTCTAACTTCTTTATCATTGATATAAAACTTCGAACCTTTATCTTTTTCTATTTTTCTTCTAACATTTATTTCGTCTAACTCTCTAAATTGCACTGGACCCTCGTTATTTTCATTGGCAACAGTTACTGAAACTTCAGCAATATTTTTAGAGGGTTTATTTGATGTTCCTGAAAATATGACATCTTCCATGCCTGATCCTCGCATGCTTTTTGCAGATGTTTCACCCATTACCCATCTTAAAGATTCAACAATATTTGATTTTCCGCAACCATTTGGGCCAACAATGCCTGTTAAACCATTTTCAATTAAGAAATTAGTTTTATCTGCAAATGACTTAAATCCATTGAGTTGGATTTTTTTAAACTCCATGGATTAACTTATATCAGTTTTTCTAATGTTTTTTTTAAATTTTTATAATTAAGAGATTTTTCGAACTTTTTGTTATTAATTATTATCGTAGGAGTAGAATTAACTTTAAAATTTTTTGTCCCCTCGATTCGATCATTTAAAACATAATCCTCTATTTCTTTATTGTTAATACATTTTTCAAAATCAATATCAAACCCAGCGTTTTTTAGAAATTCTTTTAAATTATTATTTACCTCTTCTATTTCCTTACCTTTAATCCAAGCTTGTTGATTAGAATAAAGTTTTTCCAAAATTTCTAAGCTTTGATCTTGTTTACACAGAGAAATTTTTGAAGCATTTAAAGCAGCAATATCTAAAGGAAAGTGTCGAAATTCTATTTTGACTAGTCCTGTATCTATGAAATCTTTTTTAAGAGAGGGGTAAACATCTTTATGAAAATTTGCACAATGACTACATGTTAGAGACTCGTAGGCAATTATTGTAATCTTTGCATTTTGATTTCCTGAAACTATTCTCTTTATTTCTGCGTTAGCACTAGTACTTAATCCAAAAATTAATATTAAAAATAGAAATAATTTATTCATTTTTCCTTAAAAACTTTAGATAATTCAATTAAAGAATTTTTGATTTCCTCATTTTTAACATCATTTAGTTTATTTTTATATTTATTGTTTGTCACAGGTTTATTCTGAATTATCTTCTGATTATCTATTTTATTTTCATCGTTAAAACTTGTAAATTTAATCCGTTTTACAACCTCATCTTTAAAAAAAGCATTCATTCTATCCATAATTTCTTTTTTCGAATATTCTAACTCAACTTCATGACCTCTTTGCACCATTATTAAGAGCGTGCTTACACTGAACTTGTTAGTATTCTTAAAAGATTTTGGATAACAAACTTTAAATAATTTTTCACCAGCAATGAATTTCCAATTATTGAGTGTTTCGGAATAAATATGACCTCTTTTATTAATAAACTTTTTAATATTTTTTGGCAAAGTGTCATTGAAAGACCTTAATCCTTGAATGCTACCAGTTCTCTGCTTAATATATTTTTTATATTGCATATGAAAGATCAATTTGTAACAAAAAAAATTCTCAATTGGTACGATTTAAATAAAAGATCATTACCATGGCGAAAAAATGTTTCACCCACTAAAAAGCAATATTTTACATTAGTAAGTGAATTTATGTTACAACAAACTCAGGTTGCAACAGTTATTCCTTATTTTAATCGCTTCATTAAAAACATTCCAAATCTCAGTTCACTTGCCAAAACTAGTGACAAAAAACTATATAAACTCTGGGAAGGTCTTGGTTATTATTCTAGAGTAAAAAATTTAAGAAAAACTGCTAAAGTTGTTAAAAAAAATTTTCAAGGGAAATTGCCAGATACTTTTGATGATTTAATTTCTTTACCAGGAATTGGAAATTATACCGCAAGTGCAATTTTGGCGATTGCATTTAATAAGTCTTTTATACCACTAGATGGAAATGTTGAGAGAGTTTTAAAAAGATATCTTTTTCTTAAAAAAGAAAAAGAAATTACTAAGGAAAATCTTCACAAAAAAAAATCAATCTTAGGAACATCTCCAAGGTCTAGCGATTATGCGCAGGCTTTGATGGAATTAGGGGCTTTGATTTGTAAACCTACAAATCCCAACTGTTTAAAATGTCCAATTTCAAAAAAATGTAAATCATTTCTTAAAAAAGATTTCAAACTTATAAAGAATAGTAAAAAAAATATAGATAAGTACTTTATTTTAAATGTTTATAAAAAAGATAAAAAATATCTATTGGTTAAAAATACAAAATTTAAATTTCTCAAAAACTTAAGAATATTTCCAATGCAGGAATTATCTAAACCCAAAAAATTTAATAAAACGATAAATTTTAAAATGTCCAACATGAATATGAATATTGAAATTCAATATCCAAAAAATTTTAAAGAAATATCCTTTTCCTGTTGGGTTGATCAAAAAAAAATTGGTAATTCTATGTTGCCAACATTTACAAAAAAAGTTTTTAAGTATTTAGAGGGCAACTTATGAAAAAAATAGCCATTATTGGAGCTGGTATTTCAGGATTATTTATTGCTAATTTGTTCAAGAAAAACTCAGATTATCAAGTGGTAATTTATGAGAAAAGTAATTCGATTAATCTTGAGGAAGGTTATGGAATTCAATTATCCGTCAATAGTGTGAAGCTTTTAAATGAAATTGAATTTAATAAATTTGAAAATGCAAGAAAGTTTAATCCAAAAAAGATTATTTTTTTTTCGTCTAAAAACTTCAAAAAGATATGTGATTTGAATATCTCTGATTTTAATTCAGAGAATTGTCAGTACACTACTTTGAAAAGATCTGATTTAATAAATTTTTTGAAAAAGGATATAGAAAATTTTATTAAATTTAATCATAATGTTTCGAGTATAAATAAAGAAAATCAGAAAATTCAACTTACTTTTGAAAATAATGAAATTTTCGAATGTGATTATCTAATCATTTCAGATGGAGTTTTTTCAAAAAGTAGAAGTTTGATTTCTAACAATAAAAGTCAACTAAAATACAATAACACACTAGCGATTAGAGGAAAGATAACAAATTCTTCCGAAATCGATAATGAAAATATTTCATTATTTTTAGGCTCTGATTTTCATCAGGTAATTTATCCAGTAAATCAAAATGGAGACTTAAATTTTATAGCAATTATGAAGTATGAACTTACTTTAGAACAACAAAAAAATTATTCTTTATTCAAAGAAAATTCCTTCATTAGAAAAGTTTTAGAAAAGGTTCCAAAAGAAAATAAAGAATTTTTTGATAAAATTAAGGAATTAAAAATATTCCCAGTATTTGTTAGTAAAGACTTTTTTAAAACAAATAATGATAACATTAATTTTATAGGTGATGCTTTTTTTGCTTTTCCACCTTCATTTGCTCAAGGGGCATCTCAATCCATAGAGGGTGCTTATGAATTATTTAAAAGTATTGAAAATAACTTAGAAGGGGATTTCTTTAAGAATAGAGTTAATAAAACTAAAATGGTTAATAAAAGATCTAAACTAAATCAATTCGCATTTCATTTATCTAATCCTGTGGCTGTTTTTTTTAGAAATATTTTTTTGAAAAAATTTATTAAAAACAAAAAGTTTTTAGATTCTTATTTAGGTAAAATTTATAATAATTAATTTTTTGAAATTAATCTTTGTCTTAAATTATCTATAGGCACTATTTGCCCATTAAGATTATAATGCCAATAAGTCCAGCCATTACAACTTTCTGCTCCCAATATTGATGCAGCTACCTTGTGAATTGAGCCCTCTTTTTTGGCATGTTTTATACTTCCATCAGCCATAATTTTTGCACTGATTTTCTTTTTATTATCAAAAATAGTAGTGCCTGGTTTAATTATTCCTAATTCAACCAATGACCCAAAAGGTATTCTTGGCTTAGATCTACCATTTTGCAAAGTATCTAAATAATCATCTTCTATAGGTTTTGTATTTTTAAGTCGTTGTTCAGCTGCCTTATAATAGGTTTTTTCTTTTTCAATTCCGTAATAATTTCTACCCAATTTTTTTGCAACTGTTGCTGTTGTTCCTGATCCTAAAAAAGGATCTAAAACTAAATCATTTTTGTTTGAGGTTGCTAATAAAATTCTGTGAAGTAGAGCCTCAGGTTTTTGAGTAGAATGAACTTTTTTACCATTTTTTTTAAGTCTTTCAGAACCATTACAAATCGGCAACTCCCAGTTCGATCTCATTTGAAGATCATCATTTAAACATTTCAAAGATTGATAATTAAAAGTGTATTTTGATTTTTCCGATTTTGATGCCCAAATCAAGGTTTCATGCGCATTAGTAAAACGTGTCCCTCTGAAATTTGGCATAGGATTTTTTTTATTCCAGATAACGTCATTTAAAATCCAAAAACCTAAATTTTGAATAGCGGTGCCAACTCTAAAAATGTTATGGTAACTGCCGATCACCCAAATAGCGCCGTTTTTTTTCAAAATTCTTTTACATTCTGTTAACCACGAGTAGGTAAATTCATCATACTTTTTAAAATTTTCAAATTGATCCCACTTATCATTAACTGCATTTACTTTAGATCTATCGGGTCTTATAAGCTCATTTCTTAATTGTAAGTTGTAAGGAGGGTCAGCAAAAATTAAATCAAAAGTCTCACTAGGGATCTTTTTAAGTTCCCTTAAACTATCTCCATTAATTAATTTGTCTCTAAAATCAAAATTCATTTTATAAAAATAAATTAGACTCCAAAAAGATTCTTGGGTCAACCTAGGATTGAATTATTTGGATTCCATTTGTATGACGGTGGTTCACAACAACTACATCTGGTGTTTCTACGTGAAACCTATTTTAACTTGCTGATCGGTGAAAAAGTTCTTCTATGGTGAGAAGTAATCCCAAATTTTTTTATAGCTTTAAGATGTTGTTTAGTTCCATATCCATAATTTTTACTCCAGTAATAATTTTTAAATTTTTTCCCTAACTTAGAGATCATCTTATCACGTGTAACTTTTGCTATGATAGATGCTGCAGAAATTGAAGGTATTTTTTGGTCACCCTTAATGACTGATTGAAGTTTATAATTTTTTAAATTTGGAGTTTTATTTCCATCGACCAAAATCAGTTTTGGTTTTTTTTTGAGTTTTTTAATCGCTCTTTCCATAGCTAATAGGCTTGCATGAAGAATATTTATCTTTTCAATTTCTGAGACAGAAGCTTTACCTGTAGCCCAAACAGAGTTTTTTTTAATGTATTTAGCTAAAAATTCTCGTTTATTTTTTCTTAAACTTTTTGAGTCTTTCAATAATTTCTTATTGATTGACTTGTTCAATATTACGGCTGCTGCATAAACAGGTCCAATTAAGCTACCTCTGCCAACTTCATCAACTCCAGCAATAGTTTTCATTAAATCCTAATATTTAAATCTTGAATTTTTTGTTTAATTTTTTTTAAATCTTCCCATGAAAATTTTTTATTTTCTGGAAATCTAATTAGATAAGAGGGGCTAAAAGAAATCATGATAGGAATAGTTTTATTCTTTAAAATTATTTCTTTCCACTTACCTCTTTCATTAGATATTTTGCTCAATCCTGTAATTGCCTCCATTGCTGTGCTACCCATTAAAATTAAAATTTTTGGATTTATAATCGCAATGTGTTCTTTTAAAAATATTGCATAACGTTTTATCTCCTGTGCAGTGGGTTTTCTATCTTCTGGTGGTCTGAAATTAATTGAGTAGGTAGTGTAAATATTTTCTCTTTTTATATTGATTGCTAGTAACATTTTGCTTAAGAGATTGCCCACTTCTCCTTGAAAGCATAAACCTGTTTTATCCTCTATTTCGCCTGGGGTTTCTCCAATTAACATCACATCAGCATTTATGTTGCCTTCGCCCAGAACTAAATTTTTAGAATTATTTTTTAAATTACAATTTTCAATTGAATTAATCTTTGTTTTAAGATCATTCAGCAATTTATTTTTATCTATTAAAGTTTCATTATTTTCAGCTGAGTCGACTTTAAATCTATTGATTGGTTTATCGCCAAAAATAAAATCAGTTTCAATTGTTTTCATGAATTCTTGAGTATATTTAGCATTTTGATTTAAAGTCTTTTTAATCATACAATGTAGTAATGGTTTTTAAAAATATAAAATTTATACTTATTATATTATTATTTTATCAGAACACTTTGTTTACCGAAAGTAATTCTTTTGAAAAAATTGATTCTAAAAATTTATCAAAATATTTTTCAGGTATAGTTGCTTTTGGTAATAAAAAAAATTCTGAAGCTTTAGATTTTTTTAATTCATCTAAAATTTTGATTAATGCTCATGATCCATTTTTAAAGAAGTATGTATCTTCATTAGTATTGGAGAATAAAGTATTGCAAGCGATACAAATTATTAAACAAAATTATGAAAATGAAAATATAGATTTTTTCGACTCTTATTTATTATTAATAATTGATAGTTTAAAAAAAAATGAGTTAGAAATTGCCTATGAATACATTTCTATTGCAAATAACTTTACAGAACAGGATAGGTTTAATTTAGCAATTTTAGAAAGCTTAAAACAATATGTTTACCTCTTTAAAGAAAAAAAATTTTTAGACGATAAGAAAAACTTTGGAAGACTATCTTATATTTCAGAAACATTTCAAAAGTGTTATTTGGATGATCCTAATACAGGGAGATATTTCTCAAAATTGATTAATGATCCTGAGTCGGATTTTACTAGGTATATTTATTTTTATATAAGTTACTTAGTTGAAAATGGTAACATAAACGAAGCAAAAGTAATTACTGATGAAATAGAATTTTTAAATTCAACATTGCTATTATCACAAGGTAAAAGTTGGATTGACAATGGAAACTTACAAAAATTTAAAGAGGTCTTTTCATGTAAAAATCATAATGATTTAATTGCTGAATTTTTGTTTTTAATATCAAATCTATATTCTGCACAAGACAATTACGAGATGTCTAATTTTTACTTAAATCTATCAAATTTTCTTAATCCAAGATTTGTATTTAATTTATCATTAGTTGCGGAAAATCATTATTTTAATAAAGATTATGAAAAGGCAAAAAAGGTTCTTAAAAAATTTAAAAAGGATGATGATTTTTACTATTGGTTTAGATTAAAAAAAGAAGCGCAAATAATTTCAGCACAGAGAAATAATCAAGAGTCTCTTAACTTTATTAAATTTAATTTTGATAAAATTGAAAATCCAAATGAAAAAATATTATTCGATGTCGCTAATTTTTACAAAAAAGCAAAAAATTACGAAGAAGCAATAAGATATTACTCTAAAATTATTGAAAATTTAGATGATAATTCGGATATCAAGTCAGATATTCTTTATCGAAGAGGAGGTACATATGAACGAATTAAAAATTATGAAAAAGCCGATAAAGATTTAATTGATGCACTCCAGATTACACCTGACGATGCTTATATACTAAATTACCTTGCTTATTCATGGCTTGAGAGGGATTATAAAATTAATGAAGCAATTAAAATGCTTGAAACAGCCTACGAACTCGAGAGTGATGATCCATATATAATAGACTCTATTGGTTGGGCTTATTATTTAACTGATGATTATCCAAGAGCTGAAAAATTTTTGAAAAGAGCCGTAGAATTGATGCCGGATGATCCGATAGTGAATGACCATTACGGTGATATTTTGTGGAAGCTCAATAGAAAAATCCAGGCTAGATATTTTTGGACCAATGTATTGAAAATGAAAGATATTGAAAAAGAATTAATTGAAAAAATAAATATTAAGATGATCGAAGGTCTTAAAAGCTCTTAATGCCTTTTTCAAGAATAAAATCACACGCGAAATTAAATTTGGCATTAAATGTTATAAGCAAAAGTAAATCTTTGCACAATATAGAGAGCATAATAAGCTTCGTAGATTTGCACGACATAATTTTGATCAAAAAAATTAAATCAAAAAAACATTTAATTTCATTCAATGGAAAATTTTCTCGAAGGATAGGTAAGAAAAATACTGTTTCTAAATTATTTGAAATCTTAGAAAAAAAAAAAATTTTGAAAAACCAAAGATTTCAAATCAAAATCAAAAAATCTATACCTGATAAAGCTGGTCTTGGCGGTGGCTCAATGAATGCAGCAAGTATATTAAGATATTTGGCTTATAAGAGAATAATCAATATCAAAAATAAGGAAATGTTAAAAATTTCTAAGTTAATTGGTTCAGATGTGATGTTAGGCTTAAATCATAAAAGTAAGATTTTAAATTCAAGAAATAAAATAAAGTATTTCAATAATGTAAAAAAAATTTACCCATTAATCGTAAAACCAAATTTTGGTTGTTCGACTAAGGATATTTATTCAAAGGTTAGAAAGTTTGACAAAGCAAAATTTGGCAAGGGAGCCAAAGAAATGTTTGATATTAATTTTTTAAAAGATATGAAAAATTCCTTAGAAACAATAGCTTTTTTAAAATACCCAAGATTAAAAAATATGAAACTTTATTTAGAGAATTCTCTGAACCCAGTTTTTGTAAGAATGACTGGATCGGGATCAGCTTTAGTTGCATATTTTCAAACAAAAAAAAGATGTGAACGTGCGAAAAAAAGGTTTATTCAAAAATACAAAAATATCTGGTGTATAGCCTCAAAAACTATATAAATTTGATTTTTTTGTGTTATACGAACTTAATATTGGGGCGTAGCCAAGCGGTAAGGCACGGGTTTTTGGTACCTGCATCCTAGGTTCGAATCCTAGCGCCCCAGCCAAGTATGAAAAATTTTTTAGATACAATTTTTTTTAGATCAAATAATTTAAATTATATAAGTCAAAGTATTCGAGATTTAACAAAAAATACTCCAGCAAATAAAATATTTAAAGCCATAAATTCTTATTCATCAGATAGTGAAGTAAGATTTGTAGGAGGTTGCATAAGAAAAATCATTAATAAAGAAATAGTAAATGATATTGATATGGCTACAAATCTTGATCCTCAAAAGGTTTGTGAAGTTTTGAAAGAAAATAAAATTGATTATTACGAAACTGGTGTTGAACATGGAACAATTACAGCACTTATAGAAGGGTACAAATTTGAGATTACCTCATTGAGAGAAGATATTTTTACAGATGGTAGACATGCAAAAGTGAAATTTTCAAAAAACTGGAAAGAGGATGCATTAAGAAGAGATTTTACCATCAATTCTATTTATGCGGATGAAGATGGAAATTTGTTCGATCCTTTTGAGGGTAAAAAAGACTTAGAAAACGGTTTCGTAAATTTTATAGGAGATGCTGATAAAAGAATTAAAGAAGATTATTTGAGAATTTTAAGATATTTAAGATTTTTCGCCCATTACTCAAAGCATCCGCATAATCCAGAATTAATCAGAAAACTTAAAATTAATATCAGTGGTATCTCAAAATTATCTAAAGAGAGACTATTAGATGAGCTAAAAAAAATAACTCACTTAGAAATATTAGAAAAATTAGCTGATGATAAATTGAGCTCAGAATTATTTTTAATTGTTTTTCCTGAATTAAATAATTTAAAAACTTTTTCAAAATTAAACCCAAAAAAAAAACAAATAATTAATAAGGCTGATTTTGTCTTTCTATTATCTTTAATGATTATTGATGAGACAGATAATGCAGATTATTTTATGTACAAATTTAATATTTCTAAAAAAGATCAAAAAAGAGTTAAAATTATTGATAATTTTTTTAAGGAAAAAATTGGTCCAAAAACTTTTAGAGAGGAAAACTTTAATGGTATTTTTTATTATAATGGAAAACAAGCTGTAACTGATATTCTCAATTATCATTTAATAAAATCAAAAAAAAATTCTGAAAATATTCAAAGATTAATTGATTTCTACAAAGATAAAACAATACCAAAAATGCCCGTGGGTGCAGAATTTTTAATGGAAAAATTCAATATTCCTGAGGGTAAACAATTGGGTGCAAAATTAAAAATAATTGAGGAAGAATGGGTGAAAAATAATTTTCAAATTTCAGATAAACAAGTAAGTCAAATTGTTAACAATTAGATATATTTTACGTCTTTAATTTCAAAATTTTTGACCCCAGCAGGAGTTTTAATTTCAACTAAATCATTTTTATTTTTTCCTATTAAACCTTTACCTATAGGCGATTGAAAATAAATTAATTTTTGATTGAGATCAGCTTCATCTTTTCCTACAATCTTATAATTTATTTTTTCTCCAGTATCTAAATTTTCTAAAAACACTGTCGAGCCAAAGATAACTTTTCCATCATTATTTAATTTCGTAACATCAATGACATTTGCTCTAGCAATGATATCATTAATTTCAGTAATCCTTCCCTCATTATGAGACTGCTCTTCTTTTGCAGCGTGGTACTCTGCATTTTCTTTTAGATCACCATGTGACCTCGCCTCAGCGATCGCCGCTACAATCTCAGGTCTTTTTTTTTCTTTTAAAAAGATTAATTCATCTTTGAGTTTATTTAGGCCATTTAAAGTAATTGGTTCTTTGTCCATGTTATTTCCATTTTGCCAACGGAGGTAATGACATTAAAATACCTTCGACGTTTCCACCAGTTTGCAAACCAAATTTTGTTCCTCGGTCATAGAGTAAGTTAAATTCTGTATAACGACCTCTTTTTATGAATTGTAATTCTTTATGTTTTTTAGTCCACTTTTTCTTCATTTTTTTTCTAATGATTTTTTCAAAAATAAATTGAAAAGTGATCCCCACATCTCTTACAAATTTAAAATCTTTCTCAAAATTATCTTTTTTATAATCAAAAAAAATTCCACCAATACCCCTCGGTTCTTTTCTATGTGGTAAATAAAAATATTCATCACACCATTTCTTATATTTTGTGTAATATTTCTTATTGTGTTGATCACACATTTTTTTTAGGGTTTTATGAAATTCTTTTTTTTCCTTATTATCTTTTATTGATGGGGTTACATCCATACCACCACCAAACCAGTCCTGAGTTGTGCAGATATATCTTGTATTAAAATGCATGGCAGGGATCATGGGATTTTTCATATGCATCACAACGGAAATACCAGAAGCCCAAAAACTGGGATTTTTTTTTGCACCTAAAATATTTTTTTGAAATTGTTTTGGGAATTTTCCATGAACTTTAGAAAAATTTACTCCGACTTTATCAAATATTTTTCCATTTTCTAAAATTCTAAATTCCCCACCTCCCTCATCTCTTTTTTTACTTCTGTTCCAAACAGTGGTTTTGATATCCGCATCTTTTCTTTCAAGGTTAGTTATAGTATGCCAAATAGCTTCTTGTAGCATTTTGAACCAATTACTTGCGATGTCTTTTTTAATTTCTAAATCCATATTAGATTAATTTAGTTTGTTTTAAACTTTCTGCCAATATGATTGCAACAGAAGATGCAATATTAAGTGAGCGCCTATTGTTTTTCATAGGAATTTTGAGTCTATCTTTAATTTTTTTGTGAACCTCATTTGGAACTCCGGCACTTTCTCTACCAAAAAGAATAGTGTCATTTTTATTAAACTTAAATTTTGTGTAAGAAACAGAGGCTTTTGTGGTCATTAGAACTATTCTTTGATCTTTTTTCGATTTAAAAAAATCGTCTGAGCTTTGATGGAATTTTATGTCTTTTTCATTCATATAATCCATAACGACTCGCTTAAATCTTCTGTCATTTAGCATAAACCCGCAAGGCTCTATTATTTCAAGTTTTGCACCCAGGCACGCACAGGTTCTGATTATTGCTGCTGTATTTTGAGGTATGTCTGGTTCAAATAAAGCAATTTTTGGGCCATGATTTATCAAATTCTGTGTCATTCTTTCAGTAGTAAATTTATCATTTTATATTATATGAAATCATATATTTAAGTAGAAAAAAGCATTATTGAGTATATTTAACTATTATTGATGTCAGAAAAAAAAACTAATAGACGAGATTTCTTATTCACAGCAACTTATGCAGTTGGTGCGGTTGGTGTTGGTGCAACGATATGGCCAATGATTGATCAGATGAACCCAGACGCGTCAGTCAAAGCTTTAGCGAGCACCGAGGTTGATGTAAGTGCGGTTAATCCAGGTAAAACAATTACAGTTTTATGGAGAGGTAAACCAGTTTTTATTCGTAGAAGAACACAAGACGAGATAGCTGAAGCAAGATCTGTAAAGTTAGAAGATTTAAAACATCCTGAAAAAGATGAAGATCGTGCAGTAAACCCCGAGTGGTTAGTTATGCTTGGAGTGTGCACTCACTTAGGCTGTGTTCCTTTAGATCAAAAAGGTGAATACAATGGATGGTTTTGTCCTTGTCATGGTTCTCACTATGATATCTCTGGAAGAATTAGAAAGGGACCAGCTCCGACTAATATGGAGATCCCTAAATATGAATTTGTTAATGCTAATACAATTAAAATTGGATAATTATTATGAGTGATCACGAATACACACCGAAATCAAAATTTGGAAAATGGTTTAACGATCGTTTACCATTATTGACTCTTGCAAATCACTTAACTGATTATCCAACACCTAAAAATTTAAATTATTGGTGGACGTTTGGTGGAATATTAACTTTTTGTTTGATTACTCAAATTGTAACAGGTTTAGTTCTTGCAATGCATTACATTGCTCATGCTGATATGGCTTTTGATAGTGTTGAGCATATTATGAGAGATGTTAACTATGGTTGGTTAATTAGATACATTCATGCAAATGGTGCCTCAATGTTTTTTTTGGCTGTTTATATTCATATATTTAGATCATTATTTTATGGTTCTTACAAAGCTCCTAGAGAAATAATTTGGATAATAGGTATCATCATTTATTTATTAATGATGGCAGCTGCATTTTTGGGTTATGTACTTCCATGGGGCCAAATGAGTTTCTGGGGTGCAACTGTAATTACAAATCTATTCAGCGCAATTCCTTTAGTAGGCGAGGGTATTGTCACTTGGTTATGGGGAGGTTACTCAGTTGATAATCCTACTTTAACAAGATTTTTTACACTTCACTATTTAATACCTTTTTTGATTTTAGGTTTAGTTGTTCTTCACATATGGGCACTTCATGTCCCTGGAAATAATAATCCAGTTGGAATTGACATTAAAAAACCTTCAAAGGATACAGTACCATTCCATCCATACATTGTGATTAAAGATGGTTTTGCTTTACTAATGTTTATGATTGTTTTTGCATTTTTTGTTTTTTACACGCCAAACATTTTAGGTCATGCAGATAATTATATTGAGGCTAATCCATTAGTTACGCCGGCACATATTGTTCCAGAGTGGTATTTATTACCATTCTATGCAATTTTAAGATCGGTCCCAGATAAACTTTTAGGAGTAGTTGCAATGTTATCTGCTATTTTAATTTTAGCAGCTCTTCCATGGCTTGATACTTCAAAAATTAGATCAGCTGTATTTAGACCTTTATATAGACAATTTTATTGGATCCTTGTCGCTGATGTTTTGATCCTAGGATATGTTGGTGCTATGCCAGCAGAGGGATTATATCTGTTAGTTGCTAGAGTAGCTACAGCATACTATTTTTTACACTTTTTAGTGATACTTCCAGTTTTAGGTTGGAAAGAAAAAACTCTTCCAATTCCATTAAGTATTACCGAGCCGATATTAGGTGGTTCACCTAATTTAGCCACAGCAAAGAACAAGGAAAGTTTAAATAAATAAGTGAAAAATTTTTTTAAAATATTTTCATTTATTATCTTATTTTCTGGACTTTCATTGAGCACTCAAGCTGCAGAAAAAGTTGAATATCTAAAAACTGATTGGAGCTTTAAAGGACTCTTTGGAAAGTTTGATCGAGCTGCACTTCAAAGAGGTTACCAAGTCTACACAGAGGTGTGTTCTTCTTGTCATTCAATGAAATATTTAAGTTATAGAAACTTAGCTGAAAAAGGGGGACCAGAATTTTCTATAGAGCAAGCAAAAGCTATTGCTGCATCTTTTGAAGTCAAAGATGGACCTAATTCAGATGGTGATATGTTTACTCGTCCGGGCAGATTATCAGATAAGTTTGTAATGCCATATGATAACGTTCAAGCTGCTCAAGCCGCAAATGGAGGTGCTTATCCACCAGATATGTCTGTGCTAGTTAAAGCAAGAGGGGGTGGGGTAGATTATATTTACTCATTGCTTCAAGGATATGAAGACCCGCCAGCTGGTGTTACTTTAGATGATGGTGTGTATTATAATAAATACATGTATGGGAATAAAATAAAAATGGCTAATCAGTTATCAGATGGATTAGTAGAATACTCTGATGGTACAACAGCTTCTGTTGAGCAAATGTCAAAAGATGTAACAACATTCTTGATGTGGTCAGCTGAACCCCATTTAGAGTCAAGACATCA
The DNA here is from genome assembly GCA_902518155.1 of uncultured Pelagibacteraceae bacterium. GTDB lineage: Bacteria > Pseudomonadota > Alphaproteobacteria > Pelagibacterales > Pelagibacteraceae > Pelagibacter. The sequence continues at coordinate 65,502 of CABYFA010000003.1, read as the reverse complement.
AATGGGTTTTAAAGCTATCGTGTATTTAATTATTTTAACAATCCTAGTTTATTTTAGTATGAAAAGAATATGGTCACGTATTGAAACGGAAGTTTAGAACGTCTCCATCTTTAACTATATAATCTTTCCCTTCTAATCTCATTTTTCCGTTATTTTTTGAATTTACCCAACCATCATTGGATATGAAATCATCGTAAGAAATAGTTTCAGCTCGAATAAATCCTTTTTCAAAATCAGTATGAATTTCACCTGCAGCTTTTGGAGCAGTGCAATTTTTTTCAATTGTCCATGCTCGAGTTTCTTCGGGCCCAGATGTAAAGTATGTCTCTAGGTCAAGAATTTCGTAACCTTTCTTAATTAATTTATTTAATCCTGTTTCATTTAATCCAATCATTTCCATATAATTTTTTTTCTCGTTGCTATCCAATTCATTTATTTGATTTTCTATATCCGCAGAAACGATTAAAGTATTATTGTTTCCATACTTATCAATAAATGATTGAGTGTAATTATTTCCATTTTGAACACTTTGTTCATCTACGTTACAAACAAAAATTTTAGGTTTAAGGGATAATAATCCAGATTGATTAAGTTGTTTCTTATTAAATTGGGTTCTTAAATCATCAAAACTTTTATTATTATTTATACAATCCATAGCTATTTCAAGAATTTTGATTTGATCCTCATCAACATTTTTTTTATTATTTTTCTCTAACCTTTTTTGAATAGATTCAAGATCTGCAAGCATCATCTCTGTCTCTATAATTTCTATATCTCTAACTGGGTCAACAGAGGGGTTTACATTTTGAATATCATTAGAGTCAAAGCACCTGATCATGTGAATAATTGCATCGACCTCTCTAATATGAGAAAGAAATTTATTACCCAAACCTTCACCTTTGGATGCACCTTTTACCAGTCCAGCAATATCAACAAAAGAGATAGTGGTATTGATTATTTTTTTTGATTTTGAGATTTTAGCTAAATTGTTTAATCTTTCATCAGGAACTAGTACAACTCCAATATTTGGATCAATTGTACAAAAAGGAAAATTAGCGGCTTGTGCCTTACTGGAATTAGTTAGAGCATTGAAAAGGGTTGATTTACCAACATTAGGTAATCCAACGATCCCACATTTAAAACTCATTATTTATTATTAACTGTGCTTGAAAATAAATCTAATTTTTTTTCTACAAGTATCGAAAGTGATTCAGTTATATTTTTGGATATTTTTTCTACACCCATAATTTCTTCATCATCAAAATTTTGCAAAACATAATCAGATACTTCAATGGGTCCTTTTGGTTTTCCTATACCTATTCTTACTCTTGAGTAATCTTTGCCAATAAATTTATCTATAGAAGATATTCCATTGTGGCCAGCACTTGATCCACCAAATTTCGCTTTTATTTTTCCAAATTCAACATCAAGGTCATCATGAAAAACAATTACATTTTCAGGTTCGATTTTAAAGTATTCAATTAGTTCTCTAATACATATTCCAGAGTTATTCATAAAAGTTAAGGGTTTAATGGCATAAACTTTTTTGCTATCAATATTACCAGTTGTTAACAAACCTTTGAATTTTGGTTTTTGTTTTGTAAGCCCGAACTTTTTATTGATGGAATCTATAATTTTAAAACCAACATTATGTCTATTATTTTCACTATCTGGAGTTGGATTACCTAAACCTACAAATAAAAGCATAAACTGTTAAAATTAGTTTTTCAAATTTAGTGGATTATTTTTTTTCTTCCGGAGCTTTTTTGTCTGCAGGTTTTTTATCGTCACCCTCTTTTTTATCGCCCTCCACAGCTGGTTTATCTCCTTCAGCTGCTGCTGCCTCTGCTCCTTCAGCACCTTCTTCACCTTCAGCAGCTTCTGCTTCTGCTGGTTTTTCTGGTTCTTTCATTACTGTCGGTGCTGCTAAGGTTGCAATTACGAAATCTCTTCCTTGAATAGTTGGTGTTACTTCTGCATCTAGTTTAACTGAAGAAATTTTAAAACTTGAACCAATATCGATACCATCTAAATCTAAAGTAATACTCTCAGGTATTTTTTCACTTGGGCATTTTAATTCAACTTTTCTTCTCACAATGTTAAGCACTCCACCTCTTTTTAAACCTGGAGATTTTTCATGGTTAATAAAGTTAACTGGAACTTCAATCTTAATTTTTACTCCAGGAAGAACTCTTAGAAAATCCACATGAGTTGGTTCATCACTTATGATGTGATATTTTACTTCTCTAGGTAATACATTTTGAGATTTTCCATCTACATTTAAAGTAATAATGTTTGATAAAAAGTTTTCTTTCTCAATCAAGGTTTTTAATAATTTTTTTGATATAGAAACTTTTTGATTTTGGTCTTTACCTCCATAGATTATCCCTGGAACACCACCATCATTCCTGATGGCATTGAGTTGACCTTTAGTTTTGTTATCCCTGATCTTTGCTTCTAAAGAATTCATAAAACAGAGGTTTTTAACCCATGTTCATAAATAATCAAGGTAATTATTTGAATAAATCTGAAACTGATGTTGAATTAGAAATTCTTTTTATAGCTTCTCCCATAAGAGCGGAAATTGGTAAAACTTCTATGTTTTTGACATTTTTGGTTTTTTCGCTGTTATCTATCGTGTCTGTAATAACTAAATTTTTAATAACTGAATTTTTTATTTTTTTAACCGCGTCCCCACTTAATACTCCATGAGTAATATAAACATAAACCTCTTTTGCACCTCTTTGTTTTAATGCCTTAGCGGCATTGACGATGGTGCCACCAGAGTCAATTATATCATCAACCAAGATACATGTTTTACCTTTTACATCTCCTATAATATTCATTACTTGTGATTGTCCTGGCTTTGGTCTTCTCTTATCAACAATAGCTAAACCAATATTTAAAATTTTACCAAGTGCTCTCGCTCTTTCTGTACCACCAACATCTGGGGCAACACAGATTATATTTTTACCTTTAATCTTTTTTTTAATGTGTCTTGCAAAGATTGGAGTTGCAAAAAGGTTATCGACAGGAATATCAAAAAAACCTTGAATTTGACCAGCGTGGAGATCGACTGTCACAACTCTGTCTGCCCCAGCTTGAGTTATTAAATTTGAAACAAGCTTTGCTGATATAGATGTTCTTGGTACAACTTTTCTATCTTGTCTTGCATAACCAAAATAAGGAATTACGGCAGTTATATTTTTTGCTGATGATCTTTTTAAAGCATCAATACATAATAATAATTCCATTAAATTGTCATTAGCTGGTGAAGAAATAGATTGAATTATAAAAATGCTATTCCCTCTTATATTTTCATTTATTTCAATGTAAATTTCTCCATCTGCAAACTTTCTTATACTAGAATTGACAAGTTTAGATTTCAAATATTTAGCGATATTTTTACTTAGGATTTTATTACTATTTCCAGTTAATAATTTCATGAAAAGTTTAATTAATCATAATTATTGAAATATTTCTACCATAATCATTTAGATTTAATTTTAATGATCTTCTTGCACTAAAAAAATTATTTTTTCTATCGAATGTATCAATTTTAATCATATCAATTTTATTGATTTTTTGTGATTTAAGTTGAGATTTAACATAATTTGGTAAATCAAAATAAATTAGTTCATTTTTATTTTTAAAGAAAATTTTGTTTTTTTTGTGTTTTTTAATAAATTTCTTTTTAAAGTCAGCTTTTACTTCGTAGTTTTTTTGAGTAATTGACGGACCAATTGCTCCTATGATATTTTTTGGATTACACCCTTTTTTATGCATAAAATTAATAACATTTCTGATTATCCCTCTATACGCACCCTTCCAACCAGCATGGATAGCTGCGATAATTTTTTTTTTATAGTCATATAATAACACTGGTACACAATCAGCGGTCAATACAGCTATCGGTAGTTTTTTTTGATTAGTTATAATCGCGTCAGCTTTAATTTTTTTTTTTAATTTAGAGCTTTCATTTAGAAAAACTAACTTATTGCTATGTACTTGATGTACTAAATAAATATTTTTTGTTTTTTTTCCTATTTTATCTTTGACAATCTTTAAATTTTTTAAAATATTATTTTTGTTATCGTGAGAACCGGGACCACAATTTAGACTTTTATATATCCCTTTTGATTTTCCTCCATTTTTATTAAAAAAACCATGACTAATATTTTTGTTTTTTAATAATTTTCGAGAGGTGATCAAATCAAAACCCTAAATTAAAATTGTTTTTTTGATTTTTTATTAACATAACTTTAAACAATCTTCCCATTTGTTTATCATCTGTTAGTCTTTTTAATCTGTAATAAATATCTGCTTTTTTTAAAAAGTTTTGATTTTTTGCAATCATCTCAGCTCTTTCATGGATACCCATTTTTGTAAGAAATTCTTTTTGTGTTGTTAAATTATGCTTTAATCCACCCAGTTTTTTGATTATTTTTTCAAATAGTCGGAAATTAATATTATGCGTGATATCTGAGTTACCAATATTAGTTAAAACATCTGAATATTCGTGTTTATATAATGCTTGTAAAGTATTTTTCATTTTATCTTCATTATATCCATAATCTATAATTAAAATTCCTCCAGATCTCACTTTGATTATTTTAGAAATTTGTTTCAGATAATTAATACCAAGCTCTGAATATTCTATAAAACTCTGGTTTTTAGATATTTTAAAATTAATCTTTTTTTCATAATTTTTCATATTAATCTTTTTTTCCGAGAAAAAAGTTTTTTTTTTTTTTAAACTTACAAATTTTTCAAACCAAAGATTTCCTTTTTTTTCAAATTGTTTAATCGCAAGTGCATCAAAAAACTCATTTGCAACAAATATACTAGGAATTTTTTTAATCTTTTTTAAATTGTTTATCCAATTTACATCTGAATTTAATAATTCTTTTTTTTGTATTTTCTTTAAAGTAGGACTTATCTCATAAATTACCAACCTGCAGGATTTGAAAAACGATGGAAACTTTTTAAAACTTTCTATAAGAACTTTCATCATTGCAGCATTACCTGCTCCAAGTTCGATTAAGTTGAATTCTTTTGGTGATCCTATACTTTTCCAAAAACTTACAATCCAAATAGCAATAATTTCAGAAAATAATCTTGATACATTAGGAGCTGTAATAAAATCCCCTTGTTTGCCGAATGGATTTTTTTTTATGTAGTAACCAGACTTTTTATTATATAAAGAGATATTGATAAACTTATCTAAGGGTAAATTAACTATTTTGCTTGTTTTCATATTTAGAGATTAATAAATAACATCCGATTATTAAAAAAAAGATACTTATAAGTTGTCCCATAGTTAAATTGAATAATAAATAGCCTAGTTGGTCATCAGGAACTCTTAGAAACTCAATTGCAAATCTAAAAATTGAATAAAAAACTAAAAATATACTAGAGATAAAACCAGGTTTTTTGGAGAAACTCTTATTTTTGAAATATAATAAAACTAAAAATAGAACTACACCCTCAAAAAATGCTTCATATAACTGAGTAGGATGTCGATATAAATTATCTACTTTTGTAAATTGGACTGCCCAAGAAACATTTGTTTCGATACCATAAAGTTCTGAATTTATAAAATTTGCTATTCTGCCAAAAAAAATACCTATGGGTGCAACAAAAGACACGATATCTAAATAACTAAATGAACTTTGTGAATTTCTTTTCGCGAAAAAGTAACTTGCAATTATGATCCCTATAACTCCCCCATGAAATGACATACCGCCTTGCCAAATTTTTAAGATATCTAATAAATTATTGACATAAAATTCAAAGTTATAAAATACAACATAACCTAATCTGCCACCGATAATTAAACCTAAAATTAGATAAGTTAAATAATCGTCAAATTTTTCCTTTACTTTCAGCTCAGAAATAAAAAATTTTTTACTTAAAAACCACCCTAATAAAATACCAACAATATAAGCTAGAGAATACCATCTAATCTCAAATGAAAAAATTTGAAATGCAACTGGGTCAAAATTATTAATGAACATTTTTATTTTTAAATATAAATTATAATTATAATAAGTTATTAAATTAATATATGAAAAACTCAAAGTTTGTAATTGAAAAACTCGGTAAATTATTTGAACAAGGCTTAGTATCATCAAAAGATATAGCTAATGAAATTATGACTATTTTAAAATCTAAAAGAGATGAAATAGTTTTTAAAATGAAGTTAACAAGTAAAGATGAATTTGAAGTTCTCTCAAAAAGAGTTGAAAATTTAGAAAAAAAAATTGATCAATTAAAATTTACAAAAAAAAAGAAAATTAAAAAGGCAAAAAGATCTTAGCTTCCAAACCACCCATGGGTGACTTAGCTAACTTTATATTTCCCCCGTGTGATCTGATAATGTCAGACGCTATAGATAATCCAAGTCCAACGCTTGATTTTGTTTCAGCTCGACCTTTATCAATTTTGTAAAAAGGTTTGAAAACATTATCATATTCTGTCTCTGGTATACCAGGACCGTTGTCTTCAATTTTAATGAATAAGTTGTTACTACTTTTAGTAATATCTACATTTACTTTTTTCGCATATTTAATTGCATTATCTATTAGATTATTAACACATCTTTTGATTAAGTTTTTTCTACCGCTTATATAAATTCTTGGTGTAATTTTGGATGATATGTTTTCATTTTCATACTTCTTTACTATTTCATTAACTAATTCGCTAATATTAAATTCCTCATCTTTTTCAAGGTATGACGAGCTGGTAAACTGCAAATACTCATTTAGCATTTTTTCCATTTCGTTAATATCTTCGGATAATTTTTTACTTAATTCTTCATCTTTTATAAATGCTATTTGTAATTTCATTCTTGTTAAAGGAGTTCTTAAGTCGTGACTAATGCCAGATAACATTTCTGATCTTTGATTAAGATGTCTTAAAATTCTTTTTCTCATTCTATCAAATTCATAACCAGCTTGTCTGATTTCTGCTGCACCAGAGGGTTTAAATTCATCAATTTCTTCTCCCCGACCAAATTTTTCAGCTGCTTTTGCAAGATTAGTTATCGGTCTCGTTTGATTTTTTAAAAAAATTAATGAAATTAAAATCATTATGATTGCAGGAACTGTTATCCAAAGTGCAAAGATACGAGCTGAGGAAGTCGTCACTCTATCTCTTGGAACTAAAAACTTAAAATACCCAGACTGATATTTTATTCTAATATCAATTAACTCTTTGTATGAGGTTGTATTAAACCAAAAATTTCCATTCCCAAATTTTGACTTGAGTTCTCTTCTTAAAGTCCTATCTATCGGGCTAAACCATCTTTCATCAAAAGTATAAATAAAATCTTTGTTATCAACAAAATCTATATTTAAGTCTTGGTAAACTGAAAAAACATTTTTAATTTCATCTTTTTTATAAATTTCATCAGAATAAACTTCAATGAAAGTATTAATTTCATTTACTAACGCTTTAGTCATACCTTTATTTGTCTTGATCCAAAGGCTATCAAAAAAAACAATAGTAATTACCAATTGTAAAACTATGACTGGAACAGCAACAATTAATAAAGCTCTGTAAAATAATCTTTTTGGAAGTATATTCTTAAAAAATTTACTCAATCCATAGAACATATCCAGCTCCTCTTATTGTTTGTAAAAACTTTGGATTTTTTGGATCAATTTCAATTTTTTTTCTAAGTCTTGTGATAATAACATCTATTGATCTCTCTTTATCAAGCTCAGTTAAAATACTAATATCTTCCCGCGAAAAAGTTTTACCGGGATTATTAATCATTTTTTCTAAAATTTTTTTCTCTGTGTTATTAATTTTGTACTCTTTATTTTTTTTGATTATTAGTTGTTTATTTAAATCGATTTTAATATTTTCAAATTGTATTACTCGTTTTTGATCACTTTTTTTTGTTTTTTGAATTATATTTTGAATTCTCAATATTAACTCCCTAGGTTCAAAAGGTTTTGGAAGATAGTCATCAGCACCAACTTCTAAACCCTCAACTCTTTCATTTGCTTCACCTTTCGCAGTCAATAAAATCACAGGTGTATCTAATTTTTTTTGATTTTCTTTAATAAACTCTAAGCCACTTTTTCCAGGCATCATAATATCTAGTATGATTAGATCAAATTTAATTATTTGTATTTTTTCAAAAGCATCTTCAGAACTATTTGCGGTTGTAACTAGGTAATTATTTTCATTTAAATATTTTTTAACAAGAGTTCTGATACCTTCATCATCATCAACAACTAAAATATGGGCTACAAAATTATCCATTAATTATTTTTTTTAAAACGTTATCAAAGTTAATGACTTCTTCTGAGCTTGAGTTAAGTAACGCGCTATGAATCCTTTTTTTTTGAATTTCAAAAATTTCATTAAATATTTTTTTTCCTTTATCATTAAGAAATACGTGTTTTATTCTTGTATCCTGCTCATCTTTTTTAAAAATAATTATATCTAGTTTAATTAGATCTTTTAAAACTCTATTAAGGCTTTGCTTGGTCACTTTAAGTCTTTTGAGTAATTCTGAAATAGTTATCCCTTCATACATAGATAACAAATGAATGACTTTTTGGTGCGCTAGGCCAATTTTATACTTATTTAATATTTTTTTTGAGTCTGAAAATGTTTCTCTGTAACCTATAAAAAGCTTTTCGATCAAATCTTTTAATTGATCATCTTTTAGATATAAAAGTTGTTTCATTATTGGTAAGTTATATTGACATATTACAGATACAAAGATATTTTTTCAGTAAGAATTTTTTATTTCATAATGATACCCTACGATAAAAGATCAGGTAAAATATGGTACAATGGCGAATTAGTCGATTGGTCTGATGTTAAGGTTCATGTTCTCAGCCATGGATTACATTATGCGAGCTGTGTTTTCGAGGGAGAACGTGTGTATGATGGTTCAATTTTTAAATTAGAGGAACATACTTCAAGATTATTTTACTCAGCAAAGAGAATGGGAATTGAGATACCATATAGCGAAGATGAAATTAATAAAGCGAGCAATAAAATAATCTCTACTCAAAAAGTAGAGAATGGATATGTCAGACCTGTAGTTTGGAGAGGCAGTGAAATGATGGCTATTTCAGCTCAGCAAACAAAAATTCATGTAGCAATTGCAACTTGGGAGTGGGGTTCATATTTTGATCCTAAACTTAAGATTGAAGGTATCAAATTAAATATTTCTAACTGGCGAAGACCCGCCCCTAATACTATTCCTTGGGACACAAAAGCTTCTGGATTGTATATGATTTGTACTCTTTCAAAACACGAAGCAGAAAAACAAGGTTATACAGACTCGCTTATGTTAGATCACGAGGATAATATTGCAGAGGCAACTGGAGCAAATATCTTTTTCAAAGATAAAAATGGTGAGCTACACACTCCAATACCAGACTCTTTTTTAGATGGAATTACTCGAAGAACTGTAATTCAAATTGCAAAATCTAAAAATATCAAAGTACATGAGAGAAAAATAAAACCAGAAGAATTAAAAGATTTTGTTGGATGTTTTTTAACAGGCACTGCAGCTGAAGTAACCCCTGTATCTACTATAGCAGATTATCAATTTAAAGTTTGCGATTTAATAATTGATTTAAATGAGGGCTATTTAGCTTTGGTTAAAAAGAAAAAAGCTGCCTAATCTTTATTGTCTTCTGATATAGCATGGTCTATTCCTTTACGTATATACTCATAACCTGTGAACAAAGTCAAAGCTGCTGATAGCCACAATAAAATTATACCAATAGTTTGAGCGTTATAGTCTTGAAAATTGATGATTTTATTTCCTGTATCCCCAGAAAGTAAAAGACCAATTGAGACCATTTGTAAAACTGTTTTTAATTTTGCTAGATTAGAGACAGGTAGTTTAATTTTACCTTTTGCTAAAAATTCCCTAAGACCAGATATTAATATTTCTCTTGTTAAAATTATAATTGCAGCAATAACCTCATAATGTTTAATTGTGCCATCCATAACTAATAAAATTAGTGCAGCAGCTACAATAATTTTATCTGCAATTGGATCTAATAATTCGCCCAATTTAGACTCTTCTCCAAGTAGTCTAGCCAACATTCCATCTAAAAAATCTGTAAACGATGCAATTATGAATAATACTAAAGCAGTTAGATCTCCATAAAATCCAGGTAAATAGAAAGCTAAAACAAAAAAAGGTACAATTAAAATTCTACCTACTGTTAGTATGTTAGGTATTTTTCTTAGCATAATCTTTATTCGTGAAAGAAGTTATATATCTTTTTTGCAACTTTTTCCTCAACACCCTCAACTGATTTTATTTCATCTAGACTGGCAGACTCTACTGCTCGAGCAGATCCAAAATGATTTAATAAAGCCCTTTTTCTGATAGATCCAATACCCTCAATCTGATCTAGCAAAGACTTACTAATCCCTCTTTTTCTCTTTGCTCTATGAGCACTAATCGCAAAACGATGAGATTCATCTCTTATTCTTTGAAGAAAGAAAAGGGTAGGGTCGTGTTTTTTGAATTTATATTCTTTGCCATTATGAAAAAAAGTTTCATTGCCACTATTTCTAAATTTTCCCTTAGCAATCGCGATAATTGGTATTTCGTGAAGTCCTAATTCATTTAAAGAGTCTCTTGCAACAGAATATTGACCTTTTCCGCCATCAACTATTACTAAATCAGGAAAGGTGAGATAATTGTCTTTTTCTTGAATTGCTCTTTTAAACCTTCTGCTCAATACTTCTCGCATCATTCCATAATCATCTTGTTCATTCTTTTTAGATTTAATGTTAAATTTTCTATATCTTTTCTTAATAAAACCTTCTTCGCCGAATGCAATTAAGGCCCCCACACTATTTGTTCCTTGAATATGGCTATTATCATAAACCTCTACTAAATTTATATTTGTCTCAAGATTAAATTTACTCGCAACTGAGTCAAATAATTCTCTATTATTCTGACTTTCATAAAGTTTTCGATTTAAACTTTCTTTTGCATTTTTTATTGCTTGATTGATAACTTTTAGTTTTGACCCTTTTTTTGCAACAGATAAGTTTACTTGTTTACCCTCTTTTTTAGAGAGAGTTTTTTCAATCAGATTTTTTTCTTTAATTTCTTCGGAAATTATTATCGACGAAGGCACACTTTTATTTTCATAAAATTGTGAAACAAAAGAATTAAGTATGTTACTTAGACTTTCATCTGGATCATGTTTTGGAAAAAATGCCTGGTTACCCCAATTTTGTTTTGAACGATAAAAAAAAACCTGAATACAAGTTTTTCCAGACTCTTTATAACCTGCAATCACGTCGGCCTCGATTAAATTTGCTTCATTGATTCTTTGGGAAGATTGAATAATATTTAATGATTTTATTCTATCTCTCAAAATTACAGCTTTCTCAAAATCTAAATCTTCACTAGCTTTTTCCATCTGATCTGAAAGACTTTTTTGAATTTTTCTCGATTTTCCCGAAACGAATTCTATCGCATCATCAACAGTTTTCTTGTAGTCCTCCTTTTCGACATATCCAACACAAGGTCCAGAACACCTTTTTATTTGATAAAGAATGCATGGGCGTTCTCGATTTTTGAAAACTGTATCATCACATACTCTTAAATGGAAAATTTTTTGTATCATCTTTATAGTCCAATTTGCTGAGCCAGCAGATGCAAATGGACCAAAATAAAAACCTTCTTTGGTTTTTTTTCCTCTGTGTCGTCTTATCTGAGGCCAGACATCTTTATTACTAATAAATATAAAAGGAAAAGATTTATCATCTCTAAGTAAAATATTAAATTTTGGTTTGTGTTTTTTAATTAAGTTGGCTTCAAGCAATAAAGCCTCACTTTCATTCGAGGTAGTTGTAATCTCAAGTTTTTTTGTTTGAGATAACATTCTCTCTGTTCTGATAATATGGTTTTTTTCCGCAATATAACTTTTAAGTCTATTAGGTAAATTTTTTGCTTTTCCAACATAAAGAATTTCTCCTTTGTCATTTAGCATGCGGTAAACACCAGGAAGCTTTGGTATTAATGGTAGTTCTTTTTTAATTACTTCTTTTCCAATTTCAGAACTTATCATGACTTCTTTTTTTGGTAATTTGTATACCAACGGATGAGCATTGTTTTAAAATTTCTAATTTTTCAATTTTAAGCATTATTTTTGCAATTCTTTTATCTTTAAACAATTCATCAAAAACAGATTCCGCGAGTGTTTCTAAAAAATTATAGTGTTTCTTTTTTACTAGTTTTGTAATTAATTTGACAATTGTACTGTAGTTGACAATAGATTTAATATCTTTGTCATTTGAAGGCTTTTTATCTTGATAGTCAATTTCAAGGCTAAATTTAACTTTTTGAGGTTTTTCTTTTTCAAAATCGTAATACCCAAGTTTTAAATCTAAAATTAATTCATTGATCAGTATCTTTTTCTCATAATTAAATAAGCTTTTAGACTTATCAATTTTTACAATTTTAAGATTATTTTTTTTCACTCCTTACCTCTCATTATGTCTGGTGTTTGCCAGTTTAAACTTTGACCACTATCTATAGCTAAAATTTGACCAGTAATAGAGCTGTTTTTAATAAAAAAGTCAACTGCATCACAAATCTCTTTTACATCAACTTGTTTTTTGAGAGGTGTTGCTAAATATTGATTTTTAAAGTGTTTTTCAGATTGTCTTTTATTTTTAATTGTTGGTCCGGGTGCTATGCCATTAACTCTTATATTTGGCGAAAGGCTCATAGCGCTAGTTTTGGTCAAAGTGAATAAGCCAGTTTTACTTATTGTGTATGAAAAAAAAAATGGAGTTAATTTAAATACTCGTTGATCAATAATGTTAATAATATTGTTATTTTTTCCCCTGATATTTTTTGAGAATTCTTTTGATAAAAGTGCGGGGGCTTTAAGATTTGTTGAAATGTGATTTTCCCAACTTTTTGAACTAAAGTTTTCTAGTTTATCGTTTTCGAATAAAGATGCATTGTTAATTAGACAATCAAAATATTTCAATTTTGATTTAGCAAACTTCATAATTTTCATGACATCTTTTTCTTTACCAAGATTTCCTTTTACCAAATAAATTTTAGACCCATAATTTTGAAGTTTCTTTTTTAAATTTTCAGCTTTTGCTTTTGATTTATTGTAATGAATTATAATTTGTTTATTTGGTCCTGATAATTTTTCAGCTATTGCAGCACCTATTCTAGTTGCTCCACCAGTAATTATTATCCTCTGTGCTTCCATTTTTTATCTTTTTTTTTAGTAACCTTAGTTCCTGGCATTCCCATTGTCGATCTACCTTTTGGATAAAGTTTATTTTTTACATCATATTGTTTTATTTTTGGATTTAATGTGATCTCTAGCTCTGTGCTTTCTAATTTTCTAATCTCATCTCTAATTTTAGCAGCTTCTTCAAATTCTAGATTTGATGCTGCTTCCTTCATTTTTTTGTCCAAAGCTTTCAAGTGTTTTTTAAGATTTCCTCCAACATTTGAGCCTTCGCTAATTTTAACGTAGTCTTTTTCATAAACACTTTCCAAAATATCATTAATTTCTTTTTTTACTGTCTTCGCATCAATTTTGTGTTTTTTATTATAATCTAATTGAATTTTTCTTCTTCTTTCAGTTTCTTGAATTGCTTTTTTTATACTTTTAGTTTCTTTATCTGCATAAAGAATTACTTTGCCATCGACGTTTCTAGCGGCCCTACCTATAGTTTGAATTAGTGAAGTTTCAGATCTTAAAAAACCCTCCTTATCTGCATCTAAAATTCCAACTAAAGCACATTCTGGAATATCTAAACCTTCTCTCAATAAGTTAATTCCTACGAGAACATCAAAAACTCCCATTCTTAGATCTCTCATGATCTCTATTCTTTCAAGTGTATCAATATCGGAGTGGAGATATCTCACTTTTACACCATTTTCATGGAGATACTCTGTTAAATCTTCAGCCATTTTTTTTGTAAGAGTTGTCACCAAAACTCTATGATTATTTTCAATCACTTTTTTGCACTCATGCATTAAATCATCAACTTGGTTTTTTGCAGGCCTTATTTCTACAGGTGGATCAATCAAGCCTGTTGGTCTTATGACTTGGTCGATAAATTTGCCTTTCGTTTGTTCCAGTTCCCAAGGTCCTGGTGTTGCAGAGACAAATACTGTTTGTGTTCTCATTAAATCCCATTCTTCAAATTTAAGAGGCCTATTGTCCATACAAGATGGAAGTCTAAAACCATATTCTGCCAAAGTACTTTTTCTTGATCTATCTCCTTTATACATTCCATTAAGTTGTGGAACAGTCACATGACACTCATCGACAAAAATTAAAGTGTTGTCTGGAAAGTATTCAAATAATGTAGGAGGTGGTTCACCTGGTTTTCTCCCTGATAAAAATCTAGAATAATTTTCTATTCCCGCGCATGAGCCTGTTGCTTCAATCATTTCTAGGTCAAATTTAGTTCTTTCCTCTAATCTTTGTGCCTCTAGTAATTTATTTTCAGCTTTATGTTTTTTAAGAGTTATATCTAATTCTTTTTTTATATTTATTATCGCTTGCTCAATGGTGGGTTTCGGAGTGATATAATGACTATTAGCGTAGACTTTTACAAGGCTTAAGTCGCGAACTTTATCTCCAGTTAATGGATCAAATTCCTCAATTTGTTCAAGCTTGTCTCCGAATAAGCTTAATCTCCATGCTCGATCCTCTAAATGAGATGGAAAGATTTCTAGATATTCACCCCGAGCTCTAAAGGTACCTCTATAAAAATTTTGATCATTTCTTTTATATTGTAATGCAACCAAAGACTTAATAATTTGTTCTCTATTGTAATCATAATTTTTTTGAAGTGTTAAAGTCATCTTACTATAAGCTTCAACGGAACCTAGTCCATAAATACATGATACACTGGCTACAATTAAAACGTCATCTCTCTCCAAAAGAGATCTTGTTGCGGAATGCCTCATTCTATCTATCTGCTCATTTATCGATGCTTCTTTTTCAATGTATGTATCTGATCTAGGAACATAAGCTTCTGGAGTATAGTAATCGTAATAAGATACAAAATATTCGACAGCATTATTAGGGAAGAAAGTTTTCATTTCACCATACAGCTGTGCAGCAAGTGTTTTATTCGGAGCTAAAATTAATGCTGGTCGGTTAGTGGCCTCAATTACCTTGGCCATTGTAAAAGTTTTACCCGAACCGGTAACCCCGAGTAATACTTGATTAAACTCTTCTTTATTTGCACCACTAACTAATTTTTTAATCGCATCGGGTTGATCACCTGCAGGTTTAAAATCAGATTTAATTTTAAATTTTTTACCACCTTCAAGTTTTCCACTGATTTTTGGGTTTTTACTCTGAATATCTGTAATTAAATCTTGATATGTATTTTCCATATATTAAAGAACGTAGTAGAATTAATTTATATTTCAATGAGCATAATATCAGACAGTTTAAAAAGAATTAAGCCATCCCCAACAATAGCTGTTACTCAGAAAGCAAGAGAATTAAGAGCAGCTGGAAAAGATGTAATAGGTCTTGGTGCTGGGGAGCCAGATTTTGATACTCCATTGAATATAAAAAATGCAGCGATCAAAGCTATCAAAAGAGGGGACACAAAGTATACTGCTGTTGATGGTACGCCTGAACTAAAAAAAGCTATCATTAAAAAATTTAAAAGAGAAAATAAATTGAACTTCACCTTAGATCAAATAACTGTTGGCACAGGCGGCAAACAAGTTCTTTATAATGCTTTTATGGCAACTCTAAATAAAGGTGACGAGGTAATTATACCGGCACCTTTTTGGGTATCATACCCTGATATGGTTTTATTAGCTGGCGGAAAACCAAAAATAGTAAAATGTACAGCAGCAGAAGGTTTTAAATTAACTCCAAAAAAATTAAAAAAAGCAATATCTAAAAAAACTAAATGGATAATTCTTAATTCTCCATCTAATCCAACAGGAGCAGGGTATTCAAAAAAAGAAATTTATGATTTAGCTAAGATTTTAATTCGAAATAAGAAAATTTTTATTTTAAGTGACGATATTTATGAGCATGTTAGATATGACAACTTTAATTTTTTCACGATAGCTCAAGTTTCAAAATTGAAAGATAGGACACTTACTATGAATGGAGTAAGTAAATCATACGCAATGACGGGATGGAGAATAGGTTATGCTGCTGGTCCTAAAGAAATAATTAAAGCAATTGGAAAAATTCAATCTCAATCTACTTCAAATCCATCTTCAATAAGTCAGGCAGCAGCAGTTGAGGCATTAAATGGAAAGCAGGGTTTTATAAAAACTAGAGCAAAAGCATTTAAAGAGAGGAGAGATTTTGTTGTTAAAAGTCTTAATAACATTAAAGGAATTAATTGTTTAACTCCTAATGGTGCATTTTATGTCTTCCCAAGTTGTAAAGGATTATTAAATAAAAAAACAAAATTAAAAACAGACACTCATTTTGTTCAAAAATTACTTGAAAAAGAGAATGTCGCTGTCGTTCAAGGATCAGCTTTTGGCTTAGATGGTTATTTTAGAATTTCATATGCTACGTCAATGAATAATTTAAAAAAAGCTATGTTGAGAATTAAATCTTTCTGTGAAGGATTAAATAAATAATTATTTTTGACTTAAAATCTTTTTTGCCGGAATTGTTTTTTTTATCCAAGAATTTGGAATTGAATTTAATCCTTTTAATGCAGCGAAATATGCTCCAGTAAAATTTGCTCTAGAGCAATTGCAACCACCTGCCTTTATTGTTTTTAATATAGCTTCTTTATAATTTCTTGAATTAATTATTGTATATATTGAACTATTAAAAGTTCCTGGATAACTGCATGCCATACCGAGCTTTTTAATAATGATAGGATGAAATTTTGAATTTAATCTTTTTATTTTTTTAATATCATTAACAATAACTTTAAATGATGTGTTTTTTTTAAATCTTTTAATAAATTCATGAACTGGATCTTTGGCTCCTTTGAGAGCAAAATCAATTATATAAAATTTAGCTAATGCATATTTTAAACTCATTTTTGAAGCAGTCACAATTCTTATGATTTTTTCTAAACTTTTGAAATCATAACCATAAAGAAAGTATGGAAGTGCAGCACAAAACCCATCAGACTCATTAACTTTTATACCACCCGAAATTTTCTTATTTGATTTAATATTTTTTACAGTTTCTATAATATTTTGGTGTATCCATGGTCCTTTGATCATACCACGCCAATCTTTTACTTTTTTATATTTTGATCTGAGATTTAAATTTTTCCAATATTTGCTTCCAGGACCAAAATTCTTCATAATATTTTTTTTAAATTTTTTCTCTATATCTTCATAATTTTCTAGAAGTGTTTGAAACATAACTTGTCCAATTTCATTATAACCTGATACTTTCCCAGTTTTTATATTGTAGAAAGGACTTTTATTTTTTTTTAAAAAAGTAAAGTCTTTTTTACCTTTAATATAGGAATTAAGTTTTTTTTGATTGTATACCCAATGTAATGGTCTTGCAGCTGCATCAGCAACTGTTGCTCCTAAAAATACATGAAGGTTATTTTTCACTTTAATGTGATAAAAACTTTTCAGCCTCTAGTGCTGCCATACAACCCATACCAGCAGCAGTCACTGCCTGTCTGAATGTTTTATCTTTTACATCTCCAGCCGCATAAACGCCTGGTACATTAGTCTCAGTTGAATCTGGTTTAGTTATCAAATAACCTTCTTTGTCCATGCTTAATTGATTTTTAAATAATTGTGTAGCTGGATCATGTCCAATTGCGATGAAGACACCATCTAATTTAATTTCGTCAATTTTATTTGTTTTTACATTCTTAATTTTAATTCCTTTAACATTTTTTGGATCTTTATCACCAATAACGTCTTCAACAATACTATCCCAAATAATTTCAATTTTTTTATTCTCCATAAGTTTTTTTTGAAGCATTTTTTCAGCTCTTAAATTATCTCTTCTGTGAATTAATTTTACTTTTGATGCAAATTTCGTAAGAAACATCGCTTCCTCAACAGCTGCATTACCTCCTCCAACTACAGCAACTTCTTTGTCTTTAAAGAAAAAACCATCACATGTTGCACATGCGGATACTCCAAAACCTCTGAACTCTTGCTCTGATTTTAAATTTAACCATCTTGCTTGTGCACCTGTTGAAATTATTATGCTATCAGCAGTGTATTTTTGACCAGTGTCTCCGATAGCTTCAAAAGGTGTTTTTTTTAAATCGACAGAACTTATATGATCTTCAATCATTTCTGTTCCAACTGCTTTTGCTTGCTCTTTCATTTGATCCATAAGCCACGGACCTTGAATAACATCAGCAAACCCTGGAAAATTTTCAACATCCGTTGTTGTTGTTAATTGTCCTCCTGGCTCTGAACCATAAACTAAAATTGGATTTAACATTGCTCTTGCCGCGTAAACAGCTGCTGTATATCCAGCTGGACCAGACCCAATTATTAACACTTTTGTGTGTTTAGTTGGATTTTGACTCATATGAAAGCTATATAGTGATTAATGACTAAATTAAAAGGTTTATTATTGACCGAGGGCATGCATGGCATGATTAGCCAAGTTGAAGGACTTGCCAAAGCTTTAAGTTTAGATTTTATACACGAGAAAATTGAACTGAATAATTTTTGGAAAATGATCCCCCCAAAAATCACGCCAATTAAAAGCTTTGTTTTTAAAAATGATATTTTGCAAAAGTTTGATGTTGTAATCTCTTGTGGCAGAAAAAGTGTAATTCCTTCAATTTTTTTAAAAAAAAAGTTTGGAAATAAAATCATGAATATTCATATCCAAGATCCGAAGGTATCTTTAAATAATTTCGATTTTGTAATTGCTCCAGAACATGATGATCTAAAGGGTGAAAATGTATTATCAACTAAAGGAGCCATCCACTATCTACGAGAAAGTGAATTAGATGATAATATAAATTATTTAAAACCAAAAATTCAAAAAGAAAAAGTAGTTGTACTTGTTGTTGGTGGTCCAAATAAATATTACAATTTTAGGGATAATTTAATTGAAAAAATTTTCCATAAAATCCAAAAAAATTTTCTTGATAATGGTTACCAATTAATTTTTATTCCTTCAATGAGAACCCCTCAAAGAATTATTGATAAGGCTAAAGATTTTTATAATGGGGATCAAATCATAATTTCAGATGTTGATAAAAAAGCTTATTTATCATCACTCAAGTTAGCAGACCATATAGTGGTAACTTGTGACTCAACGTCCATGATATCTGAAGCTGCAATAACAGGTAAACCTATATATGTAGCTGATATGCCAGCTATTAAGAATAATTATCGCTTCAAAAAATTTTTTGAGTTGTTCAAATCTTTAGATATTATAAGAAATCTAGACTCTTCCGTTGAGAATTGGGATTATAAAAAACTTAATGAAACTGATAGAATAGCAGGTTATATAGAAAAAAGATTTCAAAATTATGACTTTTCTTAATTCCATTTTAAACAACTCAAAAAAATATGAGTCTCCTTTTAATCATTGGGAATATAATAAAGCTCTCACTGATGAAGCAATTAAAGAAATTGAAAATGCAGATATCCCTGACATCAGTAAACATAATCTTAATTATGATGGAACAAGAGCTATCGATGGAGGTGCAGCAGAATTTAGAGAAGGAATAGCATCTGGAGGAAAGGCAATCAAGTTTAGATGTTTTGTCACTAAAGAAAATGCTTCACAATTTCCAAATTTGGTAAAATTTATTAACGAACTTCAATCAAAGGAAACTTGTAATGTAATTTCAAAAATGATTGATAAAGATTTATCTAATTCATATGTTAGAGTTGAAATTATATGTGATCGTGAAGGTTTTTGGCTTAAACCGCATTGCGATATTAAAGAAAAACTAATGTCAGGTTTGATTTTTGTTAATAATGCAAAAGAGTCTGAGGATCTAGGCACTGATTTTTATAATGAAAAATTAGAAAAGGTTAAAACAGTTCCTTATAAACATAATTATGGATATTTATTCACTAGTGGACCTAATACTTGGCATGGTATGGAAAAAAAGAAGATTAATAAGGAAAGAAGATGTATTCAGGTAAATTATGTTACCTTTCCCACTGATTGGAAAGTTGAGTGATTAACTCAATAAAGTCGAATATAAACCAATAAAACTAAATACGCCCAATACTAAACAGATCCCTGTTACTGCTTTAAACTGATCACCATCTTCATGAATATTTTTTTTGTCATAAAGTTTCCAATAGCAAGATTTATCTAGATAAGTGGTCTTTGATTTTAAAATTTTTTTTTTGATAGGAAGTTTTAATAGTTGAGCACTAAAAATTTCACTTTTTTTAGATGTATCTTCGATAATATATTTACGAACTTCTGAACTCATATGAATAAATTTTAAAAAATAAATTTGGTGAATACAACCTAACGATTATTCATTTTGGGCAATTATTTTATTAGAAAAAAAAATTATACAACTTTAAATTGTAATATTATTTGAGTTCTTGTAGTGCAATGATATCAAGTTTTTTTGTTTTAAGAGATTTTATTGCCTCTAAACACGCTTGAGCAGTTGACATATTTGTACAATATGGAACTTTATTTTTTAGAGTTGCTCTTCTTAGTTCAATAGCATCGTTTATTCGATGCTCGCTATTTCCTCCACCAGTATTGATTACAAGTGCAATTCTTTTTGAGTCTAAAACATCTACTATGTGAGGTGTTCCACTGCTGACTTTATTAATAATTTTACATTTCATTCCATGTTTTCGAATGTATTCTGCGGTGCCTTTTGTTGCACTTAACTTAAAATTTAATTTAATTAAATCTTTAGCCAGACCTATCCCCTCATCCTTATGAGAGTTTTTCAATGATATAAATGCAAGACCGTTTTTTGGAAGTGAATTTGCAGCAGCAATTTGACTTTTTGCAAATGCCATGCCAAAATTTTTATCAAACCCCATTACCTCACCGGTTGATTTCATTTCTGGACCAAGAAGTAAATCACTATTAGGAAATTTGTTAAAAGGAAATACTGCTTCTTTAACCGCATACATTCCTTTTGATTTCTCCTTTAAATTGAATTTCGATAATTTCTCTCCAGCCATTACTCTTGATGCAATTTTTGCTAATGGCAAACCTTTTGCTTTAGATACAAAGGGCACAGTTCTACTAGCTCGAGGATTTACTTCAATCACATAAATTTCATCTTTTTTTATTGCGAATTGGATATTCATGAAACCTTTGACTTTTAAAGCTAACGCTAGCTTTTTAGTTTGATTTTCAATTTCCTTTACTAAAAATGGTTTAATAGATATTGGAGGCAAACTACAAGCAGAGTCCCCAGAATGAATACCAGCTTCTTCAATATGCTGCATAATACCGGCCACATATACCTCTTTACCATCAGATATTGCATCAACATCAACTTCCATTGCATGATCAATGAATTTGTCGATTAAAATTGGATTTTTTTCTGCAGCTTTAAATGCTTCTTCAATAAAATTTCTTAATTGACCTTTTTCATAAACTATTTCCATTGCTCTTCCACCTAAAACATATGAAGGTCTTACCATTAAAGGTAATCCAATTTTATCAGCAATTTTGATCGCTTCTTTATAAGTTTTGGCAATTCCGCTATCTGCTTGTTTTAATTTCAATTTATTTAATAAATTTCTAAATCTATCTCTATCCTCTGCTAAATCTATAGAGCCGTATTGAGTTCCTAAAATAGGTAGTTTGTTTTGATGTAAAAATTTAGCAAGTTTAATTGGAGTTTGTCCTCCAAACTGGGCAATTATTCCAATTAAGTTTCCATTCATTTGTTCTTTTTTGATGATATTAAAAACAAATTCTTCTTTTAAAGGTTCAAAATAAAGTCGATCACTAGTATCGTAATCGGTAGAGACTGTCTCAGGATTACAATTTACCATGATTGTTTCAAAACCAGCGTCTTTTAAAGAAAAGCTTGCTTGACAACAACAATAATCAAATTCAATTCCTTGACCAATTCTATTCGGTCCTCCTCCTAGAATAATTATCTTTTTTTTATTAGTCGGCTCTGCTTCACACTCTGAAACTATTGAAAAATTTCTTTGATAAGTTGAGTACATGTATGGAGTGAAAGATTTAAATTCGGCTGCACAAGTATCAACTTTTTTATAAACGGGTAATATTTTTAGTGCTATCCTCTTTTTTCTCACAACATCTTCAGAAATATTTGTTAATTCTGATAATTTTTTGTCTGAGAAACCTAGAGATTTAATCCTATTAAATTCTGTAAAGTTTTTTGGTAATCCTATTTTTTTTAAATTTATTTCACAATCAACAATTTCTTTAATTTGGCCAAGAAACCATGGGTCAATTTTTGATAATTTATAAATCCTATCTAAACTAATTTTTTTTCTTATCCCCTCAGCAACTAGTAAAATTTTGTTTGGAATATTTTCTTTTAGTTTTTTTTCAATTTGTTGTTTTGATAAATTAAAAATTCCATCAAGACCTGAAAAACCAGTTTCTAAAGATATCAAAGCTTTTTGAAGAGACTCTTTAAAATTTCTCCCTATTGCCATAGCCTCACCAACAGATTTCATTGAAGTACCAAGAGTTGCAGGTGAGGTTGAAAATTTTTCAAAAGTAAATCTTGGTATTTTTGTTACTACATAATCGATACTTGGTTCAAATGATGCTGGAGTAACTTTGGTAATTTCATTTTTGAGTTCATCTAAAGTATATCCGACAGCTAATTTTGCTGCTACTTTTGCAATTGGAAATCCAGTTGCTTTAGATGCTAAAGCTGATGATCTTGATACACGTGGGTTCATCTCAATTATAACCATTCGACCATTTTTAGGATTAATTGCGAATTGAACATTGGATCCACCTGTCTCAACCCCAATCTTTCTTAAACATGCAATAGAGGCATTTCTCATGACCTGGTATTCTTTATCAGTGAGAGTTAGTGCTGGTGCAACTGTTACCGAGTCACCTGTATGAATCCCCATCGGATCAATATTCTCAATGGAACAAATAATGATACAGTTGTTTTTCTTATCTCTAACGACCTCCATCTCAAATTCCTTCCAACCCTCTAAGCATTCTTCAACCAAAACCTGGCTAACAGGAGACTCATGTAATCCATTTTTCACAATTTTGAGATATTCACTCTTTGTTTTTGCTATTCCTCCACCAAGTCCACCAAGTGTGAAAGCAGGTCTTATAATAGCGGGTAAACCAATTTTTTTTAGAACTTTTGTAGCTTGGTTATTGTTGTTTACAATTTCGGATTTAGGTAAGTCTAAACCAATTTCTATCATATTTTTTCTAAATTTTTTTCTATCTTCAGCGTTTAAAATTGCTTTTGAATTAGCTCCAATAAGTTCAATTTTATATTTTTTTAAAATCCCTTTTTTTTCAGCCTCCATAGCTAGATTAAGAGCAGTTTGACCTCCCATTGTAGGAAGAATTGCATCAGGTCTTTCTTTTCTAATAATTTTTTCTAAAACATCTAAAGTTATTGGTTCAACATAGGTTTTGTCTGCAACATCTGGATCTGTCATGATAGTTGCAGGATTAGAATTTATCAAAATTACCTTATAGCCCTCATCTTTAAGAGCTTTGCAAGCTTGTGTTCCTGAATAATCAAATTCACATGCTTGTCCGATGATGATTGGGCCAGCTCCTACAACTAATATTTTTTTAATGTCTTTTCTTTTTGGCATTTTTTTTTATGTTATGAATAAATTCTTGAAATAAATAAACGCTATCTTGCGGTCCTGGATTTGACTCTGGATGATACTGAACAGAAAATACTGGTTTATTCTTTAATCTTATGCCTTCGATACTACCATCAAATAAAGATTTATGAGTAACCTCAATATTTTTTGGCAACGTTTCTTTTACCACTTCAAAACCATGATTTTGACTAGTGATTTCAACATTATCATGAATTAAATTTTTTACTGGATGATTTGCTCCTCTATGACCTAATTTCATTTTTTTTGTTTTACCCCCAAGAGCCAGTGCAAGAATTTGATGACCTAAACAAATACCAAATATTGGTAAATTTTTTTTAATAAGGTCTTTGATAATATTGATTGCATATTTGCCAGTTGCTGCTGGATCTCCAGGCCCATTAGATAAAAAAATTCCATTTGGCTTAAGACTTAATATTTTTTCTGCAGAAGTCTTACACGGAACAACAGTAACTTTACAATTAAAGTTCGAAAAATATCTTAAAATATTTTTTTTTATTCCATAGTCAATTGCAACAACATGCAAAGACTTTTTTTTATTTTTCTCAAAACCAGTTTCTTTTTTCCAAGTTTTAAGCCCTTTCCAAATATAATTTTTTCTGGTGGATACGACCTCGGCAAGATCTAAATTTTTTAAACCACTCCATTTTATTGTTGTATTTGTGAGTTTGTTAATACTGAATTTTCCTTTATTTGAATAACAAATGGTACCTTTAGGAGCTCCTTTATCTCTAATAAAATTTGTAAGGTTTCTAGTATCTAATCCAGTGATACCAATAATTTTGTTTTTTTTGAGCCAATAATCTAAATGTAAAAATGATCTATAATTTGAGGGATTAGTTATTTCAGAATTAAAAATTACTCCTCTGGTCCAGATTTTATCTGACTCATGATCCTCATAGTTTGTTCCAACATTTCCTATATGAGGAAAAGTAAAATTAATAATTTGACCTGCATAAGAAGGGTCAGATATGATCTCTTGATAGCCAGTTAATGACGTATTAAAGCAAACCTCTCCTGTTGCAACGCCTTCATAACCAATTCCAATACCTTTAAAAACTTTCTTATTTTCAAGAACTAAAATACCTGTATTTGTTTGAGAAATTTTTGAGCTATTATTTTTTGCTTTTTTGATCAATTACAACTCATGAGTTAAAGGTTAATACAATAAAAGGTTTATTATCGCAACAGAGATGTATTATAAAATTGTAAAAAAACAATTTTTCTTTTGAAGAATTTTTTCTTTAAAGTAGATTAAAAATTATGTCCTTAAAAGAGACCATAGAAACTGAATATAAAAAGTCGCTTAAATCAAAAGATAAAACTAAAATCTCAACTTACAGGTTAATTCTATCCTCCATCAAGGATTTGGATATCTTAAATAGATCCGGTCCAAATAAAAAAAAGACTGATGATGAAGATATTAAAAAATTATTTAAGAAGATGATGAAACAAAGAGCCGAATCAATTGAAATTTATAAAAAAAATAATCGGTCTGATCTTTTGGAAGTTGAGCAAAACGAATATGATATTTTATCAAGTTTTTTACCAAAACAATTAAATGAGGAAGATACAAAAAAAATATGTGAAGAGATAATAGCTAAAGTAAGTGCTAATTCAGTAAAAGATATGGGCAAAGTTATGGGAGAATTAAAAAAACAACATGCCGATGAAATTGATTTTTCCAAAGCAGGAGCGCTGATTAAACAAATACTTAATAAGTAGTCATGAAATATCCAAAAGAATATTTAGAGGAAATTAAAACAAGATTAAAAGTGTCAACAGTAGTTTCAAAATACGTCAGTTTAAAAAAAAGAGGTAAAGAATATGTTGGACTTTCACCATTTAAAAATGAGAAAACTCCATCCTTCACTGTTAATGATGAAAAAGAATTTTATCATTGTTTTGCAACATCTGAACATGGAAATATTTTTGATTTTGTAATGAAAACTCAAAATTTTAAATTTGGTGAGGCTGTAAAACACTTGGCAAATTTGGCTGGCATGCAACCTTATATTTTTTCAAAACAAGATGAAGAAAGAGAAAAAAAGTGGAAAATATACTCATCTATTTTCTTAGAATATGTGGACTTTTATCATAATCAACTTTTGAAAAATGAAAAATATTCTAAAGCAAGAGATTATCTTAAAAATAGATCACTTGATAAAGATCAAGTTAAAAAATTTAAAATCGGTTTTATAGAAAAAAATCCTAATTTATT
The DNA here is from genome assembly GCA_902518155.1 of uncultured Pelagibacteraceae bacterium. Lineage (GTDB taxonomy): Bacteria > Pseudomonadota > Alphaproteobacteria > Pelagibacterales > Pelagibacteraceae > Pelagibacter. The sequence goes on along the minus strand of CABYFA010000003.1, from coordinate 39,514 downwards.
TGAAGAATTAAAAAAGAATTATCAAATTGATGATTTGTTAGAAACAGGATTATTTTATTTAGATAAAAAAAAGAATATTTATGTTGAAAGGTTTAGAGGAAGATTAATTTTTCCAATCAATAATATTTCAGGACAACCAATTGCTTTAGGGGGAAGAATAATCGAAAAAAGTGATTTTCTGGCTAAGTATGTTAATTCTCCAGAAACATTATTTTTCAAAAAAGGATCCAACTTATATAATTTAGATTTAGCAAGAAAATTGTCTAATAAATTTGACAATATTTTTTTAGTTGAGGGTTATATGGATGTCGTTGGTTTAAGTAAAAATGGAATAGAAAACGCTGTTGCTAACTTAGGTACTTCTTTAACAGATAAACAAGTATTTACACTTAACCAGTTTTTTAATGATATTATTATTTGTTTTGATGGTGACGAAAGTGGTTACAAGGCAGCCTTAAGAGCAGCAGAAAATTCTATAAAAGACATGAAACCTGAAAAGCAAATTTCATTTTTATTTTTACCAGATCAAGAGGATCCAGATAGTTTTGTAAATAAAAATGGAAAAGAATATTTTTTTGATTATTCAAAACAAAATAAAATTTCAATACATCAATTTATATTTAATCATTATAAAAAAAATACTCATAATAATCCATCTTCAATGGCAATTTTTGAGAAAAAATTAAGATCCATAGCTTACACAATAAAAGATAATTACATAAAAAAATACGTTTTAGAGTATTTCATAGAAAAAATTTCTGGATTAACTCCATACATAAGTCAAAATCAAAAAAACTTTTATACAAAAAAAACTAGATCTCTAGAGAAAACTAAAAAGCTTTTTAACGAAAGTCAATCATTGTCAGGCGTAGAATTAAAAGAATTTTCGTTAATTTATCTTGTTGTAAATAACTTGAATTTGATGCGGGATCAGGTTCATTTGCTGAAAGATATAAAATTATTTTCTGAGGTAAATAAACAAATTTTTGAAAAAATTGTATTCAAACTTAACTCAGAAAATGATTTATCAGTTGATCAGCTAGATATTGATGTTCAATTAATTGATAAAATTACAAAATTTGCACCCATAAAACACATTTTACAGAAAAAATCTAATAAGGATCATGAAATTATTGAGTTATTAGAGGACATCGCTCGTGATTTAAATAATTATAATTTAGAATTTAGAATACAAGAATTAGAATCGAAATTTTCAAAAGATTTGAGTGAGACAACTTTTAATGAGCTAAAAGAGCTAAAAAAAAAGCAAAATATCAATTAATACCATTAAATTAATAATGGATTTTTTAAAATTTACCATTATATACATCTTTCCAAATATATTAGTGTGGAAAGAATAATTACAAAATCATTTGCTCGTTTAATGGGACGTGGAACCCATAGAGGTTTTATTACCCATGAAGAATTAAGTAAATCTCTTGGAAAAAGAAATCTTTCAGATCAAAATCTAGCCCAAGCTTTTATTCATATTTTAGATGAAAAGATAACCTTAGTTGAAAAAAAATCAGATTTTAAAGTTTTAAAAAAAAAAGACAGTTCATCAAAAGATGAAGGTAAAACTATTGAAAAAAGTGACGATCCAATTCGAATGTATCTTAGAGAAATGGGAGGAGTTGAACTTTTATCAAGAGAAGGTGAAATTGCTATTGCAAAACGAATAGAGGCTGGAAAAGATGTAATGCTAATTGCTTTATCACAAAGCCCGATAACCGGCCAACAGTTTTTTGAATGGAATGAAAAACTTCAAAAAGATGAAATTTTAGTTAGAGAAATTATTGATATTGATACCAATTATATGGAAGATGAGTCTACTGGTCCAAGTGCAAAACAAAAAAATTCTGGCGAAGTTGAAACTGATAACAATTCTGGCGATGAAGGTGATGAAGATTTTAACCCAACATTAGCCGCAATGGAGACAGAAATAAAACCTAAGGTTCTTAAAACTGTAAGTAATTTGACTAAGGATTATAATAAACTTATTAAATATCAAAAAGAAAAATTAGATTGTGTCTTAAATTCTAAAATTTTTTCTCCAGCAAAGGAAAAAGGCTATGAAAAAATTGTAAAAGAAATTTTAGAAGACATAAAATCACTGCAGTTATCCCCATCTGTTCTTGAGGGACTAGTACAAAAACATTATGTAGAAAATAAAAAGATTGTTTCTTTAGAGGGGAATCTTTTGAGACTAGCTATGGATAATAAAATTCCAAGAAATGAGTTTTTGAAATTTTATGTAGGAAATGAAATTAACCCAAACCTTAAAAAATTTTTAGATACAAATTCAACTTGGAAGCAATTTTTTTCAAAAAATAAAGAAAAATTTAAAGATATTAGAGAAAGATTAATTGAATTTAGTCACAAAATTGGAATGTCTGTGACAGATTTCAAAAAACTTGTAAGCAGAGTTCAAAAGGGTGAAAAAGAGTCAAGAATAGCAAAAAAAGAGATGGTTGAAGCAAATTTAAGATTAGTAATCTCAATTGCAAAAAAATATACCAATAGGGGATTGCAATTTTTGGATTTAATTCAAGAGGGCAATATAGGGTTAATGAAAGCAGTTGATAAGTTTGAGTACAGAAGAGGTTATAAGTTTTCTACATATGCAACATGGTGGATTAGACAAGCAATTACAAGATCAATAGCTGATCAAGCTAGAACAATTAGAATTCCAGTTCATATGATTGAGACAATTAACAAAATTGTAAGAACACAAAGATTAATTTTAAGTGAGTTTGGCAGAGAAGCTACACCTGAAGAATTGGCAAAAAAACTTAGAATGCCATTAGATAAAGTTAGAAAAGTTTTAAAAATTTCTAAAGAGCCAGTGTCCTTAGAAAAACCTGTAGGGGATGAAGAGGATAGTAGCTTAGGAGATTTTATAGAGGATACAAAAGCGCTAGCTCCGCTTGAACAAGCTATTAAATCAAATTTAGGTGAGGCAACCACCAAGATTTTATCTACTTTAACTCCGAGGGAGGAACGAGTTTTAAGAATGAGATTTGGAGTTGGTATGAATACTGATCATACACTAGAGGAAGTTGGTTTGCAGTTTTCAGTCACTCGAGAAAGGATTCGTCAGATAGAAGCAAAAGCTCTTAGAAAATTAAAACACCCTAGTAGATCAAAACAATTAAAAAGTTTCCTAGAAAGTTAAGTTTGATTTTGGGCCGTTAGCTCAATAGTAGAGTACTGCATTGACATTGCAGGGGTAGTTGGAGCGTAACCAACACGGCCCACCAAAATATAATTTGTTTATTGATAATAATTATAAAACAAAGTAAAAAATATTGTTTAGGGCCTGTAGCTCAGTTGGTTAGAGCAGTACACTCATAATGTATTGGTCCCAGGTTCGAGTCCTGGCGGGCCCACCAAACTGTATGTTAATTTTTTGAAAATTCCTCTAAAGTTTTAAACAATGCATTTATATCATTATTGTTTGAGTTTAAAATGGATGCAAACTCTTCTTTTTGAGTTCTAGCTAAACTTAAGCCTTCAATGATAAGATCTCTTATTAAAGGATTATCTGGATTTTTTGTATAAACTCTCCAATCAATTTTTACTTCTGGCCTTTCTGATGTACCCTTTAAAAGGCTATTCACTATTGTATAATTTTCACTCAATACTTCTTTAGATAAAACATCAATTTCTGGGTTAGTGTATTCAGAAAGTCTGCTAGAGAAGCTTTTCAAAAAATATTCCCTAAATAATTCTGAATACCTCTTTTTTTGATTGTTATCGAGGTTTTTTCTTATAGTTCCAAGTGTATAGAAACCTATGCCATTTATATCCACAGTTTCTTCAGCAATTAATTTTAGTTGATTTATTTTTTCTTCTTTGGATAAATTTTCAGAAAGTATTTTGGAAGCCCTATTTACTGTTGATTGAACAAAAACATCTGGTTCTATTGAATGGGTGTTACCCAATATTAAAAAATAAAAAAAAACTATTGAAAGAATCTTCCTAGAATACATTTAATAATTTTATTGATTAATTTCCTCCCAGTCGCTATCGTCCTGGGTATTAATTATTTTTCTTGAGTTAAGAATTTTTTGTTGTCGGTCCTGTAAATACAAGCTTTTAACTGAAGCATAAAAGTCTAATGAATTATTTTCTAAGTTTTCAATTGAGTCATAATTCTTAGCTCTAAAGTCTACCCCAGCTGCACCTTTAGAATAATAATAATCTGAATTCTTAAAATATTGAGTATCATTATTGATCGTTACATTGTACCAAGGGTCACCACCTAGGTAATTTAGAGTTGAAGCAATTGTATCTCTAACTGTACTTGGACCTAAAACTGGTAACACGATGTAACAGCCTGGACCAACGCCAAATTTTGCTAAAGATTGACCATAGTCTTCTTTTTCATAATTTGAAAGACCAAGATATTCAGCAACGTCAAAAATTCCTAAAATACCTAATGTTGTATTTATAACAAATCTTCCAGTATTAATTCCAGCTTGTTTGAAATCTCCTTGTAAAACATTGTTAGGTATTGTTAATAAATGGGAAATATTTTCTAAAGAGTTACTGACCCCAGTTTTAGCTGGTGAAGGTAGTTTTCTATATATTGACGCAACAGGTTTAAAAATCACACCATCTAAAGCTTGATTGAAAGCAAAGGTTGCTCTGTTAAGTTTTTCAAAACAATCCTTTACTTCTGAAGGTTCATTTTTTTTTAAAATTAAATTTCCATCAGATCCAGCGTTAACATTAACAGTTAGCGCGAGGGTTGTAAAAATAACAATTAGTATTTTTTTGATCATTGCGATCCTTATAATATATTCGATCATAAAGTAAATTAACTATTAATTAAATATAAAAATGTATCGAAAAATTGGCTTAAAAATGGCCACGAATTATTCTCCAAATTTTAATTTACCTAAAAGATTAAAAAAAAGAATTAAATTTATCATTATTCATTATACAGGCATGAAAAAAGAATCAGAGGCTATCCAAAGGCTTCAGGATCCAAAATCAAAAGTTAGTTCACATTATTTGATAAGGAAAAACGGTGATATGATAAAACTGATTCCAGATCTTTATGAAGCTTGGCATGCAGGAGTTTCAAGTTGGAAACATTTTAAATCCATAAATAAAAATTCAATTGGAATTGAAATAACTAATCCTGGTCATCAGTATGGATATAGAAATTTTTCATCTAAACAAATTTTTTCACTCAAAAAATTGCTCAATTTTCTAATTAAAAAATATAAAATTAAAAAAAATTGTATACTTGGTCATTCCGATATATCACCAGACCGTAAAAAAGACCCAGGTGAAAAATTCCCTTGGGAAATGCTAGCAAAAAATAAATTAGGTCATTGGCACAATTTAGATCAAAAAAAAATTAAAAAGTTTAGAAAAAAAAATCTTTTAACAAATATTGAACAAAAAATATTTTTAAAAAATCTTCATAAAATTGGATACAATGATGTAAAGGGATACAAATTTAGTAAAAATTTAAAGTGCCTTACAATTGCTTTTCAAAGACATTTCAGACAAAGTTTAGTAAATGGTAAAATTGACAAAGAGTGTCTATTAATAAGCAATAAACTTCTTTAAAAATAAAGATTAAGCTTGAAATATTAGAATTTAACAATAGATTGTTCATGCCAGATGAACGACTTATCGCTTTAAAATTTTAAAGAGGAAAGTCCGGACTCTACAAAGATGCAGTGCCAGGTAATACCTGGCAGGGGCAACCCTAGGGATAGTGCCACAGAAAATATACCGCCTTAACAAGGCAAGGGTGAAAAGGTGTGGTAAGAGCGCACCGGTTCCATTGGTAACAATGAACGCTGGAAAACCCCACTGGGAGCAAGACTAAGTAGAGATGACATTGTTGAAAAACTAAAAGCTATCTTTGGCTCGTCATCAGGGTTAGTTGCTTGAGCTTAAGAGTGATCTTGAGCCTAGACAAATGGTAAGTTTAAACGACAGAACCCGGCTTATAGTTCATCTGGCTTTTCATTAAAAATAAATACCTCTTAAATGTTCACGTTTTGATTCACTCATCCTCAATTGGCCTATTTCAATTAAAAATAGTATATGTTGACTCATTTCAAAAAAACCCATAAGATCCCATAAATTCCCAAATAGGGGATTTATAGAACTTTATGGTTTATGTTTTTATCGACCTACGAAAACAAATTGGACAAAAAAGGAAGGGTGTCGGTGCCTGCAAGTTATAGATCATATTTGTCTAATTTAGGATATAATGGAGTGATTTGTTATCCATCATTTAACAATCAATCTATAGAGGCATGGCCTCAAGACAGAGTAGAAAAAATTTCAAATTCTATAGACTCTTTAAATCCTTTTGAGGAAAAAAGAGATTTTTTTGCAACATCAATTTTATCTGAAAGCACAAATTTACAATTTGATAGTGAAGGAAGAATTTCTCTTACTTTAAAATTATTAAAACATGCAAAAATCAAAAATAGCATGGTCTTTGTTGGTCAGGGTAAAACATTCCAAATTTGGGAACCAACAATATTTGAAAAATTTAAGGTTAATGCGAGAAAAAAAGCTAATTTAAATCGAGCCAGCCTTAAATGGGAGCATCAACTTAACAAATAACGGGGGAAAATAAAATGACAATTAACTTTAAAGTACCAGAAATTAAAGAACTTAAACCAAGAATATTAGTTCTTGGTGTAGGAGGTGCTGGCGGGAATGCAATAAATGAAATGATAGATTCAGGTGTTGACGGTGTTGAGTTTGTAGCTGTAAATACTGATGCTCAGGATTTAAAGACCAGCAAATCAAAAACAAGAATTCAAATTGGACTAAACTTAACCAAAGGTTTAGGTGCTGGCGCAAAACATGAAATAGGTCAAGCAGCAGCAGGTGAATCTTTGAATGATATTGTTGATATTCTAAAAGGTGCAAACATGGTTTTTATAACTGCTGGAATGGGTGGAGGAACTGGTACGGGTGCTGCACACGTTATTGCAAGAGCTGCCAAAGAATTAAATATTCTAACAGTTGGTGTTGTAACATTACCATTTTTATATGAAGCACCATCAAGAATGCGAAGAGCACAACAAGGATTAGATGAACTAAGAAAACATGTTGATACTATAATTGTGATACCAAATCAAAATTTATTTAAAATTGCTAATGAGCAAACGACTTATAAAGAGTCGTTCCAATTATCTAATAGTATTTTAAGACATGGAGTTCAAAGTGTAACTGATCTCATGGTTAAAGATGGATTAGTAAATTTAGATTTCGCAGATGTAGAGACAGTTATGTCTTCAATGGGTAAAGCGATGATGGGAACGGGAGAAGCTGAAGGTGAAAATAGAGCTGAGAAAGCAACCGAATTAGCTTTGAATAATCCACTTATCGATGATTATTCTTTAAAAGGTGCTAAAGGACTGTTGATAAACATTACAGGTGGGGAAGATCTAAAACTTTTTGAGGTAGATGAAATTGTAAATAAGATAAGATCAGAAGTTGATCCAGAGGCTGAAATAATAAATGGTTCAATTATTGATCCAGCTTTAGATGGGAAAATTAGAGTATCAATAGTTGCAACTGCATTAGATGGTCAACAATCCGAATCTAAATCTGTTATCAATATGGTTCATAGAATTCAAAACAGAAATCCAGGATATTCAGATTTTACAACAAGCAATGGTGTTACTTCATTTAACTTTTCAAATGCAAGTTCTAATCCAGTGTCTGATGGTGCAAATGCTCTGAAGTTAGAAAATGAAGTTGTATCAGAAAATATTAATAATGAGAGTGTTGATGAGGTAAATCATCAGTATCACGAAGAATTGTTAAAAAATCAAGAAGCTGAAAATATTGTAGAAAACATTTCAGAGGACAATGATACCTCTTTTTCACAAGAAGCATTGAGCTCGTCTAACACTGAGGAATCCTCAAATGATTTAAAGGAATTTGGTGTGGATACAGATGAACCAGATCTATTTAACACAGAAAATCAAGCTTCAACATCTAAAGATTTGCTTGGATCATCAGATGAAGATCAAGAAGAAGATGATTTAGAAATACCCGCATTTTTACGAAGGCAAAAAAATTAATGGTCTTCGAAAAAATAAATGGAAGCCACCATGGTATCGGATGCTCCAAAACATTATCCGGTATTGCTTAATGAAATAATTAGCATTATTACCCCTCAACATGGTGGCACATTTATTGATTGTACTTTTGGTCAAGGTGGTTACACCAAAAAAATTTTAAGTTATAAAGACACGCAGGTAATTGCAATTGATAGAGATAAAGAAAGTATAAAAATTGCGGATAAAATTTCTGAAAAGTTCCCAAACAGATTTATTTTCAAACATAAAAAGTTTAGTCAATTAGACAACCTAAAACTTAAAAATGAAAAAATCAGAGGGATACTTTTAGATTTAGGTTATTCTTTTACTCAAATCAAAGATCCAAAAAAAGGTTTATCATTTAATTCTGTCGGAGATCTAAATATGCAGATGGGTTTAAATAATTTTTCCGCAAGTGATGTAATAAATAATCTAGATGTTCATGAACTAGAGAAAATTTTTAAATTTTTTGGTGAAGAACTAGAAGCCAAAAGAATTGCTTTTAATATTGTTAAAGAAAGAAAGACAAAAAAGATTGATACAAAAAAATTGGTCGAATTGGTAGAAAAATCAAAAAAAAGAAAAAGTTTTAAGACAAATAACTCCACAAAAACTTTTCAAGCTCTTAGAATTTTTGTTAATAAAGAAATTAGTGAATTAATATATGGTTTAATCGCAGCTACAAAAGTATTAAAAAAAAATGGTATATTGGCAGTTGTAACTTTCCATTCACTAGAGGATAAAATTGTAAAATATTTTTTTAAAAGTTTATCTGAAAAAAAAAGCATATCCAGGTATATGCCAAATATAAAACAACCTGAAATATTATTTAAGATGGTTGAGAAAAAACCAATTACACCATCAGCAAAAGAATTAAGAGAAAATATTCCATCAAGATCAGCAAAACTCAGATACGTAATAAAGAAAAATGATTTTTATAATTTTGAGACAGACATAGCTAAAAAATTTAAAACACTTTTAGATATTGAGAGATTCGGTGAAAAATTATGAAAAAGTTTTTTGTTACACTCTTTGTATTTTCTTTAATTTTCTTAACGGCAATAGTTAAAAATTCAACAAAAAGAGTCGATGATGAAATATTTGTCTTAAAAGAAAATATTAGAGATTTAAAAAAAGATTTTGAAAATACTAAATTAGAGTTTGATTATTTAAGTTCCACTGAAAAATTACTTCAATTTCAAAATCTATATTTTGATAATGAATTGATAAAATTTGATATCCTGGAAATTCAAACAATTACTAGAAAAAAAAATGAAATCCAAATTGGTCAATTAAGTTTTAATGAAAATAAAAAATAATAATTCACAAATTATTTTAGAAGATAATCGGAACGATTTTTCTTTTCAAAAAAATAAGTCAAATATTAATATCTCATTTAATAGGATTTCATTTATTTTTTTTGTCTTCTTTATAATTTTTATAATTTTTTCTATACACTTAATATATCTTGGATCTAGAGACTCAAAAAGGGTAATGAATGAAAAATTAAGTGTTACTTCCAATAAACTTTATAGAGCAGACATAATTGATAGAAATGGAAAATACCTAAGCAAGACAGTAAGTTCAATTGATATTGGCATAAGCACTAGAAAAGTTATTGATAAAAAAAAGTTATTAATAAATTTAAAATATATTTTTCCTAATAAAGATTTTGTCAAAATTCAAAATCAATTGAAAAATAAAAAATTTTTTTACTTAGAAAAAAAAATATCTGAAGAAAATTATGAAAAGGTAATGAAACTAGGTGATAAATCAATTCAACCTGAGGAAAAATTAACAAGAATTTATCCTGAAAAAAACTTATTTAGTCATATTCTTGGTCAAATTGATAATGATAATAACGGAGTCTCAGGTCTAGAAAAATCATTAGATAAAATTTTAAGAAATAGTAAAGAACCTATTCAATTAACAGTAGATAAAGATCTACAATTTTTAATCAGAGAAGAGTTAATTAAATTCAACAAAATTTTTAATACCATTGGAAGTGCTGCAATTTTGATGGATGTAAATAATGGTGAAATACTATCTTTAGTTTCTCTTCCTGATTTTAATCCAAATGAGAGAAAAAAAATCTCAGATAAAAATTATATAAATCGAGTCACTAAAGGTGTCTATGAATTTGGATCTGTATTTAAAACTTTCACATTAGCCGCTGCTCTTGATGAAAAAATTATTACTGCTGAAACAGAATATGTTGATTTACCAAAATCTCTTATGTGTGCAGGATTTCTGATAAGAGAATATGACAAAAAAATCCCATCCAATCTTACTGCTGAACAAATATTAGTTCGTTCTGGCAACATAGGATCTGTTAGAATTGCTCAACAAGTGGGCGAAGAAAAATTTAAGTCATTTTTATCAAAGATTGGTGTTTTAGAAAAAATTGACTTTGATATTGAGGAAGTAGGAAAACCGATACAATTCAATTGGGGAAAATGTCCACTTGCTACAGCATCATTTGGTCATGGTATTACAACTACATTACTTCAATTAGCAAAAGCTTATTCTATTGTTGTTAATGGGGGTTATCAAATAAAACCAAAGTTGATTAAAAATAACAGCAATGAAAAAAAAGAAAAAATTTTAAGTCAAGACTTATCAAGAGAAATTTTACCAATCTTGAGAAAAATTGTTTCAACAAAAGATGGAACCGCATCACTGGCAAATGTAAATGGATATGAAATTGGTGGTAAAACAGGAACAGCCGAAAAAAGTGCCGATGGAGAGTATTCCAATAAGAAGATTAATTCTTTTGTGTCAGTATTTCCAACATCTAAACCAAAATTTATTTTAGCTGTTATGTTGGATGAACCAAAAATAAATGAAAACTATATTTATCATTATAGAGATGGATCAAATATAAAGTATAAAGGGACACCCTTTAATACTGCTGGATGGACAACAGTTGAAGCTACGGGTCAAATTGTTGAAAAAATTGGGCCTATTTTAGCCACAAAATATAGTGAATTTAATTACTAAATGTTGCTTAAAGATTATTTCCCAAATATTGAAAAAAAATTTGAAAACACTTTTTTTTCTGACATCTGTTTTGAAAGTTCAAAAGTAAAAAAAGATAATGTCTTTTTTGCAATTAAAGGCACAAATATTGATGGAAATAATTTTATATTAGATGCAATAAACAAAGGTTCAAAAGTTATCGTAACTGAAAAAAAAATAATAAAATCTACTAATGGAGTATTAATTATTCATTCAAAAAATGTGAGAAAATTATTAGCTGAGGTTTCATTTAAAATTTATAATAAAAAGCCAAAAAATCTTATAGCGATTACTGGAACTAATGGAAAGTCCTCTGTAGCTGATTTTTATTATCAAATATTAAAATTTAATAAAAGAAAAGTTGCATCAATTGGAACTTTGGGTGTTAAATCAAACAACAAATATATCAATTTATCTAATACAACTATTGATCCAATTCAATTAGGAAAGATATTAAATTATCTTAAAAATCAGAAAATAAACAATGTAATATTAGAAGCTTCAAGTCATGGTTTAAGACAAAATAGATTGGATGGTTTAAAATTTAATTCAGGAATATTCACAAATTTATCGCAAGATCATTTAGATTATCATAAAAACTTAGAAGATTATTTAATCGCAAAACTTTACCTTTTTGAGAAACTTCTATCTATTAGAGGTAATGTAATTACTGATGAAAAAATACCTGAGTTTAGAAAAATAAAAAAAATTGCGTTAAAGAGAAATTTAAAGATTCATTCTATAAATAATCCGAAAAATCATTTCAAAATTTTATCTCACAATTTTGTAGGTGAGAAACAAATGTTAATAATCAAATATAAAAACTTTATAAAAAATATTAAGCTCAATCTTATAGGCAAAATACAACTTAAGAACATAATGATGGCAATTATAGCCGCTCAAAAAAGTAATTTAAGTTTAGATAAAATTTTGGCGGTTATTCCAAAAATAAGATCTGTTGAGGGAAGGCTAGAAAAAATTGGCAATATTAAAAATAAATCTAAAGTTATCTTGGATTACGCACACACACCAGATGCATTAAAAATATCTCTTCTTTCACTAAGAGAGCAATTTCCTAATAAAAAAATTGTTCTTTTGTTTGGTTGTGGTGGAAATAGAGATCAAAATAAAAGATCAAAAATGGGTAAAATAGCTTCATTATATGCAGATCAAATATATTTAACAGATGATAATCCTAGACTGGAAAATCCTAACAAAATAAGAAAAGATATTAAAAAAGGGATAAATAGTAAAAAAATATCAGAAATTTCTGATAGAGCAAAGGCGATTTCTGAAGCGATTAAAAATTTAACTACAGGAAATATCTTATTAGTTGCTGGCAAGGGTCATGAAAAAATTCAAGAAATTGGTAATCGTAAAATTTATTTTTCAGATAAAAAAATAATTTTAAAAGCAATTAAATTAAAAAATTTGAATTTATCTAATAATTTGAAATTAAATCTTATTAAAGAGTTATCGGGTGATAAAAAATTAAATACAAATTTAACTCTGGGACAAGCTAGAATTAATTCAAAAGAAGTTAAAAAAAATGATATTTTTTTTGCTATACGAGGCAAGAAAAATGATGGAAATAAGTTTGTAGAAGAAGCTCTGAAGAAAAAAGCTTCCATAGTAGTTGTAAATAAAGTTAAAAAAAAATTAGATTATAAAAAACAAATTAAAGTAATAGATTCATTGAAATTTTTGACTGAAACATCAACTATTTTCAGAGAGAATATTGATGCAAAGATAATTGCAATAACAGGGAGCTGTGGAAAAACTACACTTAAGGAATTATTAGGCAAAACTCTAAAAAAAATTTCTAAAACAACTATTTCACCAAAATCTTATAATAACAGATATGGGGTTCCACTAAGCCTTTTCAATTTGAGTAAGAAAGATAATTATGGAGTTTTGGAAGTTGGCATGGATAAAAAAGGGGAAATTGATTATTTATCAAAAATTATCAAACCAGACATTAGTGTTATAACTAATATAAATTACGCTCATGCTAAAAATTTTAAGAATATAAATGATATTGCATTTGCAAAATCTGAAATAATTTCAAATACGAAACCAAATGGTTTTGTGATTTTAAATGCAGATGATAATTTTTTTAGGTTACATAAAAAGATAGCTACCAAAAATAATATTAATACAATTTCATTTGGGATCAAAAATCATAAATCTGATGTGAAGTTAATTAGCATTATTAAAATTGATAATAATTTTAAAATAAATATTAAAGCTAAAGATCTTAAAAAAAGTTTTGTGATTTCTAATAACTTTCAAAATAATATTTATAATATTTTAGCTGCTTTAGCGATAATGAGTATTAATATTGATATTACAAAATTAGATAAAAAAGTTTTTTTTAATTTTACAACTCCCCAAGGGAGAGGAGATTTATCAAGATTAAAAATAAATAAAAAAAACATAAACCTAATAGATGAAAGTTATAATTCAAATCCTTTATCCCTTAAATCTGCGATATTAAATTATGATAAAGTAAAGAGCAAAAAATTCAAAAAGTATCTCTTACTTGGTGATATGTTAGAACTTGGAACTCATTCTAAAAAACTTCACCAGTCAATTGTCCCAATAATTAATAAAACAAAAATTGATAAAATTTTCTTAAAGGGAAATTATATAAGTCAAATATTTAAAAAGATAACAAAATCAAAAAGAGGTAAAGTTTTTAGAACCAACTCTCAAATGATTAAATTTATTAAAAATGATTTGAATAATAACGATTATTTAATGGTTAAAGCCTCAAATGCGACAGGTTTTAATAAGATGATAAATGATTTAAAAGGAATTAAGTAGATGCTTTATCAATTTTTATTAAACTATGTAGATACTTTTGGATTTTTGAATGTTTTTAAATACTTAACTTTCAGAACTGGTTTATCTGTTTTCACATCACTCATATTAGTTTTAATAATTGGAGGGCCATTTATAAAATTCTTCTCTAATCTAAAAATTTTAAATCCTATAAGAGATGACGGACCTGAAGAACATATAATTAAAAAAATTGGTACACCAACTATGGGTGGATTAATTATTCTATTAGGTTTACTCACATCAGTAATTTTGTGGGCAGACTTATCAAATATTAATATTTTGTTTTGTGTGTACGTTGCTGTTTCATTTGGACTTTTAGGAGCATTTGATGATTATAAAAAGATAAAGTATAGTAACTCTTCAGGAATTTCATCTAAATTTAAAATAATTTTACAAATTGTATTATCAATTATTGGTGTTGTTATTTATGTAAATTTTATAGATTACCAAAATATAACTAATTTATATTTTCCATTTTTTAAAAACTTAATCATTAATCTTGGTTGGTTTTTTATTCCTTTTGCAATATTTGTAATTATTGGTTCATCTAATGCCGTTAATTTGACAGATGGTCTAGATGGTTTGGCAACTGTCCCAGTAATTTTGGTGGCAGCATGCTTCGCATTTATTAGTTATGTAACTGGTAATATTGTATTTTCAGATTATCTACAAATCCCTTACATAGAGGGAACTGGAGAGGTAGCGATATTTTGTGGAGCTATAATAGGTTCATGCCTTGGATTTTTATGGTTTAACGCACCTCCAGCCAAAATTTTTATGGGTGATACTGGTTCATTGTCTTTAGGAGGGTCTTTGGGAGCTGTAGGAATAATAACAAAACATGAAATAGTTTTAGCAATTACCGGAGGCCTTTTTGTATTGGAAGCGGTTTCTGTGATGGTTCAAGTTATTTCATTTAAACTTACTGGCAAAAGAATTTTTAAGATGGCACCTATCCATCATCACTTTGAGAAAAAAGGTTGGCCAGAATCGACTGTTGTAATACGATTTTGGATCATTTCTATAATTCTTGCAATGATAGGATTAGCTACTTTAAAACTGAGATGAAAAAAAAAGTTGAAAATATTTTTTTGAAAAAAAAAATATTAATCTATGGTCTTGGAAAAAGTGGAATATCATCTTTTAAATTTTTAAGAAATAAAGCTGATATTTATCTATTTGATGATTTAAAAAACACACATCCAAAACAAATTTCTAAATTAAAATTATTAAAAATAAAATTTGATTTAATCATTATTAGCCCTGGTATCAATATTTTTAATTGTAAATTATCTAAATTTCTTAAACTTAATAAGAAAAAAATTTATACAGATTTAGATGTATTTTTTACTTTTTATAAAAATAAATGTATTACTATTACAGGTACTAATGGAAAATCTACCACTGCTAAAATTTTATATGAAGTTTTAAAAGATCAAAAAAAAGATGTGAGACTTATAGGAAACATTGGCAACCCTCCATTAAATGAAAAAAGAATATCAAAAAATACAATTTTTGTGATAGAGGCATCTTCTTACCAGCTAGATTATAGTCAGTTATTTAGTTCAAAGTATTCAATAATCTTGAATATTAAACCTGATCATCTTGAAAGACATATAACTCTCCAAAATTATGTTGATGCTAAATTTAAACTTTTAGATTCTCAATCTAAAAGTTGTTTAGCATTTGTAAAAAAAGATGACGTACTAATTTCGAGAAAATTAAAAACTCAAAAATTTAATTGTAAAATTGTTAAAGTAAATACAAAAAAAAATTACAATGATTTTCTGGAAATCAAAAATAAATATTTTTTAACTGAGTCAAATAAAGAAAATCTATCTTTTATTATTGAATTGTCAAAAAAATTAAAACTAAAAAACTATCTTTTACAAAAAACGATAAAAAATTTTAAGGGTTTGAAATATCGCCAACAAATTATTCTCCAAAAAAAGAATCTCACTATTATAAATGACTCAAAATCTACCAGTTTCTCATCTTCTGCCGGAATATTAAAAAAAGCCTCCAATATATTATGGTTATTAGGTGGTATTTATAAAAAAGGTGACAAATTAGAATTAAATAAAAAAGATTTAAGTGATGTTACTGCTTTTATTTATGGAGAAAATAAAAATTTTTTTAATAAACAATTAAAAAGCAAAGTAAAATTTAAAAATTATAAAAATTTACAAGACGCAGTGAAAAACGTTTTTTCTATAATTAAAAAAAAAAGATCTGTTAAATATACGATATTATTTAGCCCTTGTGCAGCGTCATTTGATAGGTTTAAAAACTTCGAAGAAAGAGGTTTATATTTTAATCGTCTAGTAAAAAAGTATATGTATGGAAAATAAGAATACTTTATTTGGTATTTATTATGATTGGTGGAAAAATATTGATAAGTTTCTTTTTTCACTGATTATTTTATTATTTTTAACAGGTTTATTTTTTTCCTTAGTTTCCACATCATTAATAGCTTCTGATAAATTAGATACAAATGATTACCAATTTTTTTTTAAACATTTAGTTTTTATTTTGTTAGGGATAATTATAATTTTTGTATTATCCTCAATAGAAAAACAGCAACTATTAAAATATTCTTCTCTATTCTTTTTGTTATCATTAATATTGTTAATCTTAGTGCCTATAATTGGAGTAGAGGTTAAGGGTTCAAAAAGATGGATAGATCCACACTTCCTTCCTAGATTTCAACCGATAGAATTAGTTAAACCATTTCTTATCATTTTTATTAGCTTGATATTGTGTAGCCAGAAATTTAGTAACATTTATCTAAAATATTTATTTTCTTTTATAATAACTTTAGTTATTGCATTTTTATTATCGTTGCAGCCAGATATAGGACAAACTTTTTTAGTTTTTTTTAGTTGGTCAGTTTTAATATTTAGTTCGGGTGTGAGTATATTTTTACTTTTTTTTTTATTTTCATCGATTATTTTAATATTTTTTTACTTAATTTTTTTTGTTTCAAAATTTATATACATTAAAAATAGATTAATATCTTTTATAGACTCTGAAACTGGAACTTACAATTTTCAATCAGACAAAGCTTTAGAGTCCATTACGAGTGGAGGCTTTTTTGGGAAAGGTATAGGAGAAGGGACTTTAAAAAATAGAGTTCCAGAGGCACATACAGATTATATTATTTCAGTAATTTCTGAAGAGTTTGGTGTGCTTGCTATAATTTTAATCTTTTTATTGTTTTTAGTATTTATTTACTCAGTGTTTAAAAAAGTTAATTTTGAAAATGATGAAACTATTAAATTAATTTTAGTTGGATCTGTAAGCCTTATATTAATGCAAACTATAATTCATATTGGAGTAAACATTAGATTATTTCCTACAACTGGTATGACATTACCATTTATAAGTTATGGTGGTTCCTCAATAATTAGTATTTCAATTTTATCTGGAATAATTTTGAATTTTACAAAAAGAAATCTAAATCATAATGAATAAAAATTATTTGATAACTACAGGCGGATCAGGGGGCCATGTAATCCCTGCAGTAATACTTTATGAACATTTATCTAAAGATGCAAAAGTAATAATCACAACTGATAAGAGGGGCTTAAAATATTTAAATGATGAAAATTATCAATTAAGAATTATTGATACCCCAAGGTTAAATAATATATTTTTATTTCCGATCAATTTCATATTAGTAATTATACTGACAATAAAATCATTTTTATTATTAAAAAAAAATAATATTGAAAAAATATTCTCTACTGGGGGTTATATGTCTCTTCCATTGTTATTAGCAGCAAAATTCTTAAGATTAAAGATTTACCTGTTAGAACCCAATCTAGTTTTGGGTAGAACAAATAAATTTTTTTTAAGCTCATGTAAAAAAATAATTTGTTACAAAGAAAAAGTAAAAAATTTTCCATCAAAATATAAAAATAAAATTGAAACTATATTTCCCTTGGTAAGAGAAAAATTTTATACTTTAAAACAAAAAAATTTTAACCATAAAAAAATAAATTTGTTGATTGTTGGAGGAAGTCAGGGAGCAAATATCTTTGATATCAATCTAAAAAATAAAATTGTTAATATTTCAAAAAAACACCCAATCAGAATTTTGCATCAAACAAATAAAAAAAATATTCTCAATTTAAAAAATTTCTATGATGAAAATAATGTTGAATGTTTAATCTTCAGTTTCAACAAAAACTTTGAAGAAATAATTAATAATTCAGATGTTTGTATAACTAGATCAGGTGCTTCAACTTTAGCTGAACTATCTTTTTTAAACATACCATTTATCGCGGTGCCATTACCAAATTCTAAGGACAATCATCAATTTGAAAATGCTTTATTTTATAAAGAAAAAGAATGTTGTTGGATTCTTAATCAAGAGACATTTGAGGATAATATAGAGCAACTTTTAACCAATATATTATCTGATAATTCTGAATTTTTACAAAAAAAGGAAAATTTAAAAAAATTAAATTACAAAAATACTTGGATTAATGTAAATCAAAAAATATTAAATATAATTAATGAAAATTGAATTAGCAAAAACTGAGGTTATTCACTTCATTGGCATCGGCGGTATTGGCATGAGTGGACTTTCTTTAATTATGAAAGGTAAAGGATTTAAAGTCCAAGGTAGTGACCTATCATTAAATAAAAATATAGATAGATTGAAAAAAGAAAAAATAAAAGTTTTTATTGGTCAAAAAAAACATAATTTAAAGAATGCAACAATAGCAGTCATTTCCTCAGCAATAAAAAAAAATAATTCAGAATACATTGAAGCTAGAAGAAAAAAACTTCCAATTATTACCAGAGGAAAAATGTTAGCTCACATCGTTTCTCTTATGAAAAATATTGTTGTAGTTGGTTCACATGGCAAGACCACAACAACTTCTTTAATTACCTCAATACTGCAAAAAACTAAATTAGATCCAACAATTATTAATGGAGGGGTAATTAATTCTATCAAAAATACTGCTAAGTTAGGAAAGAGTGATTGGACAGTTTTGGAAGCAGATGAGTCTGATGGAAGTTTCCTTCACATACCTCCTACTTATTCAATTATTACAAATATAGATAGAGAACATATGGATTTTTACAAATCCATGGATGACTTAGAGAAATATTTTATAAATTTTATAAAAAAAGTTCCTTCTTTTGGAAAATCATTTATTTGTTTAGATGACCCTATAAATAATAAAATAATTAAAAAATTAGAGAATAGAAATTTTTATACCTATGGACTTCATTCAAAATCAAACTTTTTAATTAAGAATATAAATCAAAACAAAACCTTTACAGAATTTGACATATTAGTAAATGTCCCAAATAAGAAAAGAATAAAGATTAAAAAAATAAGAATTCCATTACTCGGTGTTCATAATGTAAGAAATTCTGTTGCAGCTACTGCTGTTGCAATTACTATTGGTATTTCAATTTCTGATATAAAAAAAGGATTAAAAAATTTTAAAGGTGTTCAAAGAAGATTTAATAAAATATTTACTTACAACAATATTGATTTTTATGATGATTACGCTCATCATCCAACTGAAATAAAAGTAGTTTTGGATGGTGTTAACAAGGTTTATAAAGATTACGAAAAAGTTTGCATTTTTCAACCACATAGAGTGTCAAGACTTAAAGATTTGAGAAAAGAATTCTCTTTTGCGTTTAAGAATGCTGATATTGTTGTTCTATGCCCTGTATATTCAGCTGGAGAAAAAATTAAGTTAGGATTTAATTATATAAATTTTGCTAAAGAGATAATAAAAAATTCAAAAGTAAAATTATTTTTAGTAAGTGATAATTTTCAACTGGCCAAATTTATAAAAAAAAATATGACTGGAAAAAAAATTGTTATTGGAATGGGTGCAGGTAGCATCTCTAATTGGATGAGGGAACTCCCAAAATTAATATAATGAAATTAGACCAACTAAAAACATTATTTAGAGGATTTGAGGAAAATGTAACATTTGAGCATGATCTAAAAAAAAAAAATTGGTTTAACATCGGTGGAAAAGCAAAAGTTTTTTTCAAAGCTAAAAATCTTCATGAACTGATTAAATTTTTGAAAATAGTAAATAATCAGGAAAAAATATTTATTCTTGGAGCAGGTTCTAACACTTTAATATCTGATGATTTATTTGATGGTATAGTTATAAAATTAGGAAAAAATTTTAATAACATCTCACTTCTTGGAGATGATGTGATAATTGCTGGCAGTGCTGTGACTGATAAGTCTTTATCAGACTTTGCTGTAAAAAATAGTCTTAGTGGATTTGAGTTTTTATCTTGTATACCAGGCACAATAGGAGGTGGAATTAGAATGAACGCAGGTTGTTTTAATAAAGAATTTAAAGATATATTGATATCAGTTCAAGCAATCGATAAATCTGGAAATATTATTACTATCCCAAGTAGAGAAATAAAATTTGAGTATAGAAAAAGTAACTTATCCGATGATTTAATTTTTCTAAGCGCTTCATTTAAAGGGTTAAAATCTAATTCTTCTCAAATAAAAAATGAAATTGAGAATTTAGTAAAAAAAAAAGAAAAAGCACAACCCACTAGAATTAAAACTAGCGGAAGCACTTTTAAAAATCCTAAATCACAAACAAATAAGAAAGTTTGGGAGTTAATTAAAGAGTCAGTTCCTTTAGACAAAAGTTTTGGAGATGCATGTATTTCTGAAAAACATTGTAATTTTTTTGTAAATAAGGGTAGCGCTTCTTTCAATGATATGAACAATTTAATTGAATTTGTATCAAAAGAGGTTTTAGAAAAAACTGGTATAAAATTAGAAAAAGAAATCAAAATTTTAAAATAAATTGAAAAAAATATTAATTATTTCGGGTGGTATTTCAAAAGAAAGATCAATCAGCATTGATACTGGAAAACAAGTAGCTAAGGAATTAAAAAAAAATGATTATTTAGTAAAAATAACTGAGCCAAATTTTCAGTTATTTGATGTTATTAAAAAATTCAAACCAAACAAAATTTTCAACGCGTTACATGGTCAGTTTGGTGAGGATGGTTATATTCAAACAATATTAGAGAGTTTAAAAATTCCTTATACTCACTCAGGCGTGATTTCATCATCAATAGCGATGGATAAAGTGTTATCAAAAAAGATTTTTATAAAAAACAAAATATTGACCCCAAAATTCTTGACCTTTTCTTTCAGTAAAGATGAAAAAAATATTGTTAGAAATATTGAAAAAAAACTTAAATTTCCAGTTGTGATAAAGCCAATCAATGAAGGTTCAAGTGTAAATGTTTTTATATGTACAAAAACAGATATCAAAAAAAAATTGAGGTATTTAGAAGATTATAAAAAAATAATTATTGAAGAATTTATCCCAGGTAGAGAGATTCAGGCTGCAATGATTGGCTCAAAGAAACTTGGTGCAATTGAATTAAAACCAAAAAGAAAATTTTACGATTATCAAGCAAAATATAATCCAAAAGCAAAAACGGAACATATTATACCGGTGGATTTACCTAAAAAAAAATATGATCAAATAATGAAAATTTCTTCTAAAGCACATAGTTTGGTAGGTTGCCGAGGAGTTACCCGTTCAGATTTCAAATATTTCAGGGGTAAGTTTTATCTTTTAGAAATTAATACTCAGCCAGGAATGACAAAACTTTCTTTAGTTCCTGAGATTGCCGCATTTCATGGTATAAGTTTTATTAAACTTATTGAATTAATTTTAAAAGATGCCTCAACAAATAAATAAGAAAATTATTTTTTATATTTCTTTAGTAATCATTCTTGGCACTTTCAATAACAAAAATTTGAAAAATTTTGATCTTCCCAAAATTAATATGATTGGTATAGAAGGAATAGAATTTAACAATAATGAATTTCTTAAAATCACCAATTTAATAAGATTAAATAATTTATTATCTATTCAAAAATCCCAAATAAAAGAAATATTAAACTCTAATAATTTAATTGAAGAATATGAAGTGTTTAAAAGATATCCATCATCTCTTGAAATCAAAATTAAAAAAACAAATTTTTTAGCATCTACGAATATAAATGGAAAAAATTATTTGGTTGGATCTAATGGAAAATTTATTAATACAAAAAACTATTCTAAAAATTTACCTTTTGTTTTTGGAAACTTTGAAACAGAAGAATTTATAGAATTTAAAAATATCATTCTTCAATCTGATCTTGAATATAATAACATAAAGAATTTTTACTATTTTCCCTCAGGAAGATGGGATATTGAAATGATCTCAGGAATTTTAATAAAATTACCGATTACAGGAATTAAAGATTCATTAGATTTATCAATTGAATTACTTAATAATATAGAATTTAGTAATATTAAAATTTTAGATATACGTCAAAAAAATCAAATTGTCATAAATGACTAAAAAAATAGATTTCCAGACATATCTTTATTTAAATCATAATCAATTTATTATTTATGTTGCTGAAATTTCAACTAATGAAAAAATTTATTCTGAAAAATTAATAATAAAAGAAAATTCTACAGAAATAAAATTAACTAAATTGAATGAATTTTTAGATTCCAACATATTTAGAATTGAAAAAAAATTAAATAGTTTTGTTAAAGATACATATGTGATTTTAGATAGTAATGAATTTCACTCAATAAAATTATCAATCAAAAAAGATAATAATGGAAATCTTCTAAATTCAGAAGCTTTAATTCATCCATTAAATGACTTAAAAAATTTATGTCAATCGAATTTACAAAATAAAAAAATCATACATTTTCTTATAGAAAGATACGTGATCGACAATAAATTTTATACAACTTTACCAGAAAATGTTAATTGTAATATTTTTTCTTTAGATACAGAATTTATTTGCCTTTCAAAAAATTTAATTAAAAATATAGAAAAGATTTTAAAAAAATATCATATTTCGTTAAATCAAATTTTAAGCGCTAGTTATTTAGAAAAATTAAAAGATAATACAGATGACACTATTTTTACAACAGCAAGTAGAATTATTTCAGGCTACAATAGCAATGAGATTTTGCTGATTGGTAAAACTAACAAAAAATATGGTTTTTTTGAGAAATTCTTTAATTTTTTTAATTAACTAGTAGTTTATCGTAATATTTGTTGTTTTCAGTTTTTTTTCTTAACATATTAAAAGTTCCCTCGTGTCATTGTTAAGTCAAAAAACTCTTAAAAAAACAGCAACTTTTAGTGGAGTTGGACTTCATAATGGTAAATTAGCCAAGGTATCAGTAAAGCCCTCCGAACCAAATACAGGAATTATTTTTAAAAGAGTAGATTTAGAATCAAACAATTATGTTTACCCAAGTTTTAATAATGTAACTAATACATTGTTAAATACAACTATATCTAATGAGCACGGAGTAAAAGTATCAACCATTGAACATTTAATGGGTGCTTTATTTGGATTAGGGATTGATAATGCACTGATAGAAATAAATAATGAGGAGGTACCCATTTTAGATGGTTCAGCAAAAGGATTTATAGAAATTTTAAAAAATTGTGGATTAAAAAAAAGCGAAACGCCGATAAAAATAATTAAGATACAAAAAAAAATAACATGCCATCATGGAGAGAAATTTATTTCCATAGAGCCTTCTAAATTAAGTTTAGATATTAGTTTTAAGTTGAAATATGAAGATTGTTTAATTGGAAATCAAGAAAATAAAGTAAACGTTTACGAAGATGATTTGGTAGATATTTTAAACTCAAGAACATATTGTTTATTCGACGATGTAGAAAAAATCAAAAAAAAAGGACTTGCAAAAGGTGGTAGTTTGGACAACGCGATCGTTGTGAAAGGTAATGAGATTTTAAACTCTGAAAAGCTTAGAAATCCTAAAGAGTTTGTAAATCACAAAATATTAGATTGTATTGGAGATCTATACACAAGTGGTTATAGAATAATCGGAAGTGTAAACTGCTCACAAGGGGGTCATTTTTTAACTAACCAGTTGTTAAAGAAAGTGTTTGAAAATAAAGAAAACTTTTCAATAATTGAGATTCAAGAAAGAAATCTTCCTCATACTATTCTTAATAAAACATTATTAAGATCGATTGCTTAACATATATTGAACTTTAAAATTCTTAATTAAATCTGTATAAAACAATTATGTTTAAGTTTCTAGTTTTTTTCTTTGTTTTTGTTTTATTTTTTTCTTGTTCAAAAGAGACAATAAAAAATTCAACTATAAAGGAGAAAAGTTTAGAACTGCAAGTTCAAGCAGCTTATAAAGAAGGAATGGAAGCTTTAGATAGTGGTGACGTATTGTATGCTGCAAAAAAATTTAATGAAGCAGAAATATTATTTCCTCAAGCAAACTCGGCACCACAATCAGCTTTAATGGCTGCATATTCTTACTATACCCAAGATTATTATGGTGATGCTATAGCCGAATTACAAAGATTTTTAAAGGTGTATCCAACCAGCAAAGATTTAGGATATGTATATTATTTATTAGCAATTTGCTATTATGAACAAATTGTTGATGAGAAAAAAGATTTACAATCAATCATAAATGCTAAAAAAAATTTTAATATTATTCTTAAAAATTATCCAAATACTGAATACGCAATCGATGCAGAATTTAAGATAGATTTAATTAATGACATTCTTGCCGCAAAAGAGATGTATTTAGGAAGATATTATTTTGATAAAAAAAAATGGATACCTGCAATAAATAGATTTAGAGAAATTATAGATAAATATGACACTACCATTTATGCTGAAGAAGCTTTACATAGGTTAGTTGAAGTACATTATTCAATTGGTTTGATTGATGAAGCTGAAAAATATGCCCAATTATTAGGGTATAATTACCAATCTTCAAAGTGGTATGAAAATTCTTATAGTTTATTTGATAAAAATTACGAAAAAAGAAAAAAAAAGAGATTAAAAACATTTAAAAAAAAAAGTGGGGGGCTAATAAAAAAATTTAAAACTCTTTTAGAATGAGATGGATAAAAATAAACTCAAGAAAAAATACAATAAAAAAATTCAAAATTTTGTAAAACTTAACAAATATTATTATGAATTAAGCAAGCCTTTAGTAAATGATTATGAATATGATCAAATTAAAGCAGATATATTATCTTTAGAAAAAAAATATGATTTTTTAGAAAGTGCGAATTCACCCTCTAAAATAGTAGGTTTTAAACCATCTAAAACTTTTAAAAAAGTTCTTCATAAAGTTCCCATGCTTTCACTTTCAAATGCTTTTGATGAGGAGGATTTAGTAAATTTTGAAAAAAAAATTAATAATTTTTTAGACCAAAAAAGTTCAAATGAATTTGAGTACAGTGCAGAACCTAAAATTGATGGTATTTCTGCTTCATTAATATTTAAAAAGGGAAAATTTGTAATGGGACTTTCAAGAGGTGATGGGAAAGAAGGAGAGGATATTACTCAGAATTTAATGACAATTGATGATATTCCTAAAAATATTTCAGCTAAAAATTTTCCTGATGAAATAGATATTCGGGGTGAAGTATTTATTCAAAATAATGATTTTGAAAATTTTAAAGATAAGTTCGCTAATCCAAGAAATGCTGCATCTGGATCATTACGACAAAAAAATCCTCAAGATACAAAGAAAATTCCATTAAAGTTTATTGCTTATACTTTTGGGTATGTAAATAGTATGGAAATAAAAAATCAAAGCAACTACTTACAAAAATTAAGTGAGTGGGGTTTTAAAACAAATCCATTTAATAAAACTATAAAAGGGATTAAAAATTTAATGAAAAATTACCATGAAATAGAAAAAAAAAGAAATGAGATTAATTTTGATATAGATGGCATCGTTTACAAAATAAATAGTTTTGATTTACAGAAACGTTTAGGCAACGTTACAAATTCACCTCGTTGGGCTATTGCCCACAAGTTTTCTGCAAATAAAGGTATTTCAACAATTTTAAATATCGAGATTCAAGTGGGAAGAACAGGGGCATTGACACCTGTTGCAAAAATAAAACCAATTAATATTGGTGGTGTAGTTGTATCTAATGCAACACTTCATAATGAAGATGAAATTTTGAGAAAAGATATAAGAATAGGGGATGTAGTTGTAGTTGAGAGAGCAGGAGATGTAATTCCACACATAATTGAAGTGAATTTTAAAAAGCGGAAAAAAAATTCAAAAAAATATATTTTTCCCATCAAGTGTCCTTCATGCGGTAGTAAAACAATCAAAGAATATAATTCTATTACAAAAAAAAATGATGCTGTTAGAAGATGTTCAAGTGAGGGATATGAATGTGATAAGATGACCATAGAAAAAATTAAACACTTTGTGTCAAAAGAGGCCTTTAACATTGATGGCTTTGGCAAAAAGATTGTAGAAAATTTCTGGAAATTGAAAATGATTAGATTACCGCAAGATATTTTTGGTCTGAATTACGAAAAGATAAAAATAATGAATGGATGGGGACAACAATCTGTAGCTAATTTAAGATATGCAATTGAAGAAAAAAAAAACATTTCCTTTGAAAAATTTGTATACGCTCTTGGTATAAGACATATTGGTTTTGAAAATGCTAAATTAATTGCGAAAACACTTAAAAGTCCAGAAAATTTTTTAAATCTTTCTAAAGAAAATAAAATTGATGATTTGTTAAATATTGATGGGATTGGTGAAACTCAAATAACTTCTTTAAAAAAATTTTTTTCACATAAGACTAATTTGAAGGTAATTCAAGATCTTCAAAAAATTTTAAACATTAAGAAAACAATTGAAAATAAAACTGACGGTGTTTTAAGTGATAAGATATTTATGTTTACTGGAAAATTAACAGGTATGAGTAGAGCGGAGGCTAAGTCCTTAATAGAAAAAAATTCTGGAACAATAATTAGTAATGTTTCAAAAAAACTTGATTACCTGATAATTGGAGAAAAACCTACTAAACGGAAAGTTGAAGCTGCAAAAGAGCTTAAAATAAAAATTATAGATCAGTCAGAACTATTTAAATTATTGGATTAAAGAAGCTAACCATTTTTTTTCACCAGGGTTTAAATATTTATGAAGTTTTGCATAAATATCCAAATTATATCTCCAAAGGTAATTTTTTTCATCATTTGTTAATAAATCAAAATTTATTAAATCTTTATCAATAGGAACTAGAGTTAAATTTTCAAAATACATTTTATTTTTATTTTTTTTTACATAAATTAAATTTTCTATACGTATTCCAAATTTATCTTTTTTATAATATCCTGGTTCATTACTTAAAATCATTCCTTCGCGTAACTTTACCTTATTAAATTTAGAGATAGACTGAGGTCCCTCATGCACATTTAAAAAAAAACCTACACCATGTCCAGTTCCATGTTGGTAATCTAAGTTGATCTCTTTTAAAAATTTTCTTGCTCTAATGTCTATCTGATTGCCAGAAGAAAACTTATTTAAATTTGATTTTACGACAGCAATATGACCTTTTAATACTCTTGTGAAAATATTTTTTATATTCTTTTTAGGTTTTGAGAAACAAATTGTTCTTGTCACATCTGTAGTACCATATTTATATTGACCTCCAGAATCACATAAAAAAATATCTTTTTTTTTTATTTTTTTTGTATTTTTTTTTGTTGCTCTATAATGAACAATAGCCGCATTCTCTGCTGTACCAGCGATAGTATTAAAACTTGGATACAAATAATCTTTATTTTTTTTTCTAAAATTTTCCAATTTATTTTGTGCCTCAAATTCAGTGATTGTTTTTTTATTTATATATTTGATCCAATAAATAAATTTGGTTAATGCAACACCATCAAAAATATGAGCTTTTAACATACTTTTTATTTCTGTTTTATTTTTTAATGATTTAAGTGAATAAATTGGATCTTCAACACTTAAAATTTTGAATTTTTTTTTCAATATATTTTCAAAAAAAATTGAGCAAGAATTTTTATCAATAATAATTTTTTTACCTTTAAGATTTGAAATAAATTTACTAAAATTCTTTGGCTCAATTATTTGATCAGATTTTATTTTTTTTTCATTAATTAACCTTGAAACTTTATCCTTAGATGAAATCAAATAAAAACTTTGTTTATTTTTTATTATTAATTGGCAGTTAGGAATAGGACTATTTGGATTGTCATGTCCTCTTATATTAAGAAGCCATGCAACATTTTCAGGTGCTGTGATAAATAAATAATCTGATTTATTTTTGTTTAAGTATTTCCTTATTTTCATAATTTTAGTTTTATAGTCTTCACCAACTATTTTGTTTTTAAGAGAAAAAAAAGGTTTGCTAGATATAACTTTGTTTTTATGAATTTGGTCAATTAAATTTAGCTCAATACTTTTGACTTTATTATTTTTATGAAAAAATTTCTTAATTTGACTAGATGTAAAGATTTTTGGATCAAAACCTATTAATAGATTTTGGAATAAATTACAATTAATAATTTTATGCAAATCTACAATTTTAAAGCGTTTACCCACTTCTTTTTTTGCTTGGATTGTATATCTCCCATCAACGAATAAGTAGTTTTTCTTTTTTAAAATGATTGAATAGCCAGCAGAGCCAGAAAATTTTGTGATAGCTTTAAGTCTATCATTTGCAGAGTATTCTGAAAAAAATTCGTCATTTTTGGGAATAATATATCCATCAATATTATATCTATTAAATTTACTAATAAGAGTGTTTATTCGATCATTACTCATTTAATTCTCTTTTGATACCTCAACCATCCAGGACTATTAATACCACTTTCATTTTCAATATCCTGATTGAATTCAAATTCCTCCATTTCTTCTTTAGTTTCACCAAAAAAAGAATTTTTTTCTAAATATTTTTCTGGTAGTTCATCAATAAACCTCGACGCCATGCTATCTATCCAATCACCCTGATAAAATCTGTTCATTGAAAAAGATACTACTACTTTTTTCTTAGCTCTAGTTAAGCCCACATAAGCTAACCTTCTCTCTTCTTCTAATCCATTTTGACCTTTTTCTTCAATAGACTTTTGGTGAGGAAAAAGTCCTTCTTCCCAACCGGGTAAAAAAACTACCTCAAACTCTAGACCTTTAGCGGCGTGCATTGTCATCATATTAACTTTTTCACCTTCCCATTCTTGATCAATTGAGGTTGCTAGTGAAACATGATCTAAAAAACTCTCCAAATTATCGAATTCTTTCATTGCGCTTAACAATTCTTTAATATTTTCAAGTCTATTTTCATTTTCTAGATCTTTTTTATTTTTAAGCATTGCTGAGTATCCAGATTCATCAAGAATAGTTTGTAATAATTTAACATGACCCATTTTTTTTATTTTTAGATCATTTCTCCATTTTGAAATTAAATCTAAAAAGGACATTAAGCCAATTTTAGCTTTAGGTTTGATCAAGTTTTCCTCTATCATTTTTCGAGATGAAATCTCTAAACAATCTTTTTGTATTTTTGCAAATTCATGAATACTTTTTATTGAACTATCACCAATTGATCGCTTTGGATTATTAACAATCCTTTCAAAAGCAAGATCATCTTTTTCTTGATACACCAATCTTAAGTAGGCAACACAATCTTTTATTTCGGCTCTTTCATAAAATTTTATCCCACCCAAAATTCTATAAGGTAAGCCAATTTTTAAGAATCTTTCTTCAAATTCTCTAGTTTGAAATATCGCTCTCACAAGAATTGTAATATTATTATATGAATATTCTTTCTTTGTTTTTTCAATTTCATCTGAAATGCCAATGGCCTCATCTTTTCCATTTTTATAACAATTTAATTTGATTAGCTCACCTTCTTGTAAAGTTGTTTTTAATGTTTTTCCAACCCTATTTTCATTATTCGCTATCAAGCTTGATGCAACAGCTAGAATATTTTCAGTGGATCTATAATTTTCTTCTAATCTTATTACTTTTGTATTTTCATAAACTTGGTCAAATTCTAAAAAATTTTTTATTTCTGCTCCTCTCCAACTATAAATTGATTGATCATCATCTCCTACACAGCAGATATTTTTATTTGTTTCTGAAAGTAATTTAAGCCATTTACTTTGTATAAAATTTGTATCTTGATATTCATCAACTAAAATATATTTAAAATTTTTTGAGTAAATTTCTCTCAAATCTTTATTTTTTTCTAGGATCTTGACTGCATGAAGAATCAGGTCACCAAAGTCACATGAGTTTAAATCAATCAATTTGCGTTGATAAATCCTATAAATTGGTAATATAGTTTTTTCATAAATATCCTTTGGATTGATCACCACCTCACTTGGATAAAATCCTTTATTTTTCCATTTATCAATTATTGCAAGAATATATCTTGGAGCTAATTGTTTAATATCGATGTTTTCTGCTTTACATATATTTTTAACTAGTCTTATTTGATCATCAGAGTCTATTATTGTAAAATTTGATTTAAGATTAACCGCTGGAGCGTGTTTCCTTAAAAGTTTTGCACAAATAGAGTGAAAAGTTCCAAGCCATGATAACCCCGTCGCTGAGGCGCCTAAAATTTTGCTTACTCTGGTTTGCATTTCTTTAGCAGCTTTGTTGGTGAATGTTACTGCTAGTATTTGATTAGGATAAGCTTTTTTCTCTTTAATTATATTTGCTATCCTTGTTGTAAGTACTTTGGTTTTTCCAGAACCAGCACCAGCCACGATTAAAAGGGGTCCATCAAGATGTGTAACAGCCTCTTTTTGGGCTTTATTAAGATTTTTTAAATATTCAGAGTTTAACATTTTTTATATTAAATTATAACTTGTTTCAATTTATATGAGAAAACAAAATTTATTATCAAAAAAAATCAGTAAACAAATTTTATCTATAAATAATTTATTAGAAAGTTATTTCAATAGTTTAAGACGCTTCATATTAGACGCAAAAAAATTGAGGTTTGATAAGAATAATAAAGTTTTTATTGTCATAGTATCAACTATATTTTTGACACTAGTATATTTTTTAATACCCACTGCTTATAATAAAGAAATAATCCAAAAAGAAATAAAGAATCAAGTTTTTCAAAAATATAACATAAATATAAAATTCAATAATGAAATTCAATATAATTTTTTACCCAAACCACATTTTAGTTCAAAAAATTTATTTATAATTAATAAAAAAAAAAAAATTGGAGAAGTAAAAAATTTTAAAATCTTTATTAATTTTAAAAATTTTTTCAAATTTAATAAAATTCAAACTTTAGATATAATTTTTGATAAAACTGATTTTAATATAAAAAAGTCTGACCTAAGTTTTTTTACAACTCTCCTCAAAACAGAACCAAATAGATACAAAATAAAAATTAAAAGAAGCAATCTTTTTTTTATGAATAATGATGATGAAGTTCTATTTATTAATCAAATAAATGATAGCCAGATTTATTATGACCTTAAAAATCTAAAAAATATTTTTATTTCTAAGAGTAAAGTTTTTAATGTCCCATATAAATTAATTATAGGAAATGATAAATCAAATAAAATTTTAGATTTTGAATTTGTTTCTAAAAAACTCGTATTGAAAATTGAGAATGAAACTGATTATAAAATGGATGAAGATATTGGAAGTTTGAAAATAAGTTTTAAAAATAAAAGTAATATTTTTGATTACAAAATAAACCAGAATACTTTGGATATTTTTTTAAGTGATACCAACAAAACTTTTAAAGGATTATTGGAATTCAAACCTTTTTATTTAGTATCAGATATTGATTATCAAACTTTTAGAATTACAGATCTTTTAAATAATCCTTTTTTTATGGAGATTTTAAAATCACAAATTTTAAATAATAAAAATCTGAATGCATTAATAAATTTTAATGTAAAAAATATTTATGACCTAAGCAGATTTTCAGATTTATCGTTAAAATTAAAAATAGAGGAAGGAAATTATAATTTCTCTAATTCTAATATTTATTGGAAAGAAAATGTGAAAGTAATATTTTTAGATGCATTTTTAAATTTTGATCAAGAAAAAATCAATTTAAATGGAAGAATATCATTTGAAGTTAAAAATAAGGATGAGTTTTATAAGTTTCTTCAAATCAAAAAAGAGCTTAGGAAAAATATCAAAAAAATAGAGTTAGATTTTAATTATGATTTAAACGAAGAAAAAATTTCTTTTGATAATTTAAGAATTGACAATAAATCAAATGAAAAAATTGAAGAAATTGTATCAAATTTTAACTCAAGTAATAAAAAGTTTTTTAATAAAATTACTTTTAAAAGTTTTGTAAATGATATTTTGACAGCTTATTTTGGGTAAATCATTTTTTTTGGATTCACAATTCTATCAAAATCTTTTTCATTAATTAACTTTGTTTTAAGAGCTTCCTCTTTTAAGGTCGTGCCTTTTTTAAGAGCTGTCTTAGCAATTTTAGCTGAGTTATCGTACCCAATGTGAGGTGCTAGTGCAGTGACCAACATTAATGAGTTATCTAAAAATTCTTTTATCTTAACTTTATCAGCCTTAATTCCTTTTACACAATATAAAGCAAAATTTTTTGTGCTATCTGCTAGAAGATCAATAGATTGTAAAATGTTATGGGCAATAAGTGGTTTAAAAACATTAAGTTCAAAATGTCCATGTGAACCTGCCATTGTTATTCCATTATGATTACCGATTACTTTAACACAAACCATTGTCACTGCTTCTGATTGGGTTGGGTTCACTTTTCCAGGCATGATTGATGAACCTGGTTCATTTGCTGGTAAAATTATCTCACCATATCCAGCTCTGGGTCCCGATCCTAGAAATCTTATATCATTTGCAATTTTCATTAAACTAACAGCAGTAGTATTTAAGGTTCCAGAAAAATTTACTATTTCATCATGAGCTGCTAACGCAGCAAATTTATTCTTGGTTGGTTTAAAAGGTAGTTTGGTTATTTTTTTTATTTCATTTATTACCTTTTTATCGAAACCTTTTTTACTATTAATTCCTGTGCCAACTGCAGTACCACCTTGAGCTAAATAATAAATTTCATTTAAAGCGTTCTTAATTCTAAAAATACAATCCTCTAATTGAGATTGATATCCTGAAAACTCTTGTCCTAATGACAAAGGAGTTGCGTCCTGAAGATGAGTTCTTCCTACTTTTACAATATTTTTAAATTGAGAAACTTTTTTTTTCAATTCTTTGTTTAAAAGTTCAAGAGATGGTAACAACTTATTTTTAGTTTCCATAGCAATAGCTATATGCATTGCCGTAGGAAATACATCATTGGTAGATTGAGATTTATTAACATGATCATTTGGATGAACTGGCTTTTTTGTACCCTTTCTTCCACCTAAAATTTCGATTGCTCTATTTGCAATGACTTCATTAACATTCATATTAGTTTGAGTTCCAGAGCCAGTTTGCCAGACTTTTAGTGGAAAATGTTCGTCTAATTTACCACTGATTACTTCATTGGATGCTTTTACAATCGCATTAGAAATTTTTGGTATTATTTGTTTTTCTTTTCTATGAACTATAGCAGCAGCTTTTTTAATGATTGCGATAGATTTAATTAAAACTGGCCTAACTAAAAACTCACCAATATCAAAATATTTTTTTGATCTTTGAGTAGAAGCTCCCCAATATTTATCATTAGGAACATGAATTGTTCCAATACTATCGAATTCTTTTCTTAATTTCATTGATTAATAGGCAAATATTAAATTACTATAAATATACATTAATTTTATAAAACTTACAGGAGCATTATGTCAAATTTTAGCAAGGTTGGAATTTTTATGAAAACTTTTGGTCAAGAAGTTAAAAAAAAACCTTCATTTAGCACAGATAAAATCAATAAACTGCGATTAGATCTTATAAAAGAAGAATTGAGCGAGCTCACTGATGCAATGAATAATAAGGATTTATTAGAGGTTGCTGATGCTCTAACAGATATCTTGTATGTTACATATGGAGCAGGTCATGCTTTTGGAATTGATTTAGATAAGTGTTTTGATGAAGTTCAAAATTCTAATATGAGCAAGTTAGACGAGGATGGAAAACCAATTTACAACGAACATGGTAAAGTAATGAAAGGTCCAAATTACTTCAAGCCAGATCTCTCAAAATTTGTTAATTAAATTTCTAATTTAAAATCAATCGCTGATGCACTATGAGTAATTCCACCAACAGAAATTCTATTTATACCAGTTTTTGCAATCAATTTAACTTTTTTGAGATTTATATTTCCCGAAGCTTCAGTTTGATAGTATTTTTTTGCAAGTTTCACTCCTAATTTTAAATTTTTAACATTCATATTATCAAATAAAACACAGTCAAATTTTAATCCGATTATTTTCTTCAGCTGTTTAATTGTGTCTACTTCCACAGTTATTTTTTTTCGTTTTTTATTTTTGATTGCCAAACTTACTAATTCCCTTATGTTTGAATTTGCAACATGATTATCTTTTATCAAAAATTCATCACTTAAGTTAAATCTATGGTTAGTTCCTCCACCTAATTTTACTGCATATTTTTGTATAACTCTTAAATTAGGTATAGTTTTTCTAGTGCAACAAATTTTACATTTTTTACCTGCCAATTTTACAAATTGATTTGTTTTTGTGGCTATGCCCGAAATATGAGATAAAAAATTTAGAGCAACTCTTTCTGCTACCAAAATATTTTTTTTATTTCCTCTAATAATTGCGATTGTTGAATTTTTTTTAACAAAAGATCCATCTTTTGTTTTTACAGTAAACTTAATTTTTTTATCAATGAGTGAAAACGTATATTTTACAAATAGTAGCCCGCCAATGATAGCATCCTGGTTAGATATCAATTTTGCTTCTATAATACTATTATTTTCAATTAAACCAGAAGTTATATCGCCTGATGGATATAAATCTTCATTGAGCGCAAGTTTGACATTACTTTTTATAAAATTTTTACTAAGTTTAATTTGAGACACGAAAAACTATCTGCCAATAGCAACCATTTTTTCAACTGACATTCTTGCTTTATTGATTGTTTCTTGATCCATAATAATTTCACCAGTTTCATTCTCTAAACAATCTAATATTTTTGGTAAGGTTATTTTTTTCATATGAGGACACATGTTGCATGGTCTAATAAATTCTACATTAGGATTTTCAACCTGGATGTTATCACTCATCGAACACTCAGTAACCATCATGACTTTTTTGGGTTGATTATCTTTAACATAATTTATCATTCCTGAAGTTGACCCAGCAAAATCACTTGCTTTAATTACATCTGGTGGACACTCAGGATGAGCTATGATTTTTATCCCTGGGTTGTTCTTTCTAATATTTTGAATTTCTTTTTCATTAAATTGATCATGAACTATACAAATCCCTTTCCAAGAAATGATCTCAACATCTGTTTGAGAGGCAACATATTTTGCAAGATAATCATCTGGTAGAAAAATTACTTTCTTAACTCCTAAAGATTTTACAATCTTTACAGCATTTGCTGATGTACAACACACATCCGTTTCAGCTTTTACATCTGCAGAAGTATTGACATAAGAAACTACTGGAACTCCAGGATATTTTTCTTTCAATAATCTTACATCTTCTCCTGTAATTGAAGATGAAAGAGAACAACCTGCTTTCATATCAGGAAGCAAGACTTTTTTATTTGGACTCATTAGTTTTGCAGTTTCAGCCATGAAATGCACACCAGCCATAACAATTATATCTGCTGAGGTTTTTGAAGCTTCCACAGCAAGAGCCAGAGAGTCTGCTGAAAAATCTGCAATACCATGATAAATTTCTGGGGTTTGATAATTGTGAGCTAAAATTACTGCGTTCTTTTCTTTTTTAAGTTTATTAATTTTATGTATATAAGGAGCATGCACTGACCATTCAATTTCAGGCATAACCTTGGAGATCTTTTTATAAATTGGATCAGTTGCTTGTTTTACTTCTTGATTAAATTCCATGATAAAATTTATCAATTTGAAACCTACTTGTCATTGATTTAATGTGGGTCAAATTTGCGGCTATGCTGAAATTGGTAGACAGGCACGGTTGAGGGCCGTGTGGACCTAGTCCATGAGAGTTCGAGTCTCTCTAGCCGCACCAATATTTAAATTTTTAGCCATTCGGGCACGAAAACTTTAAAAGAACTGTTTTTACCCTGAAATATTTTGTCTTTTTCAAAATTTGAATCTAGATATTTAATGAGGGCAAAAGGATACGTTTCATTAATTAAGACTTTCCCAATCTCAACATTATTATTAAATACACTTTCATTCTCAATTAATTTTCCATCAATAATCTCGATGGGTAGTAATCTCTTTGAAAGCTTATTCTTTAATTTTATTCTGGCGGTATTTTCTTGCCCAACATAACAGCCTTTTTTAAAATCAATACCATTTAGCTCTTCAAAGTTACATTCGATACCAAATAATTTATTCTTCAATTTATTTAAGTCTTTTGAAACTATACCAAGTTTATGACTATGAATGTGATAGTTTTCAATTTTATCGTTTTTAAGATTAAGTTTTTTCAGAGATAAATAAAGTTTTTCAAGATTAATTATAAGTCTAGCACCCAAGTATTTATTTCTTGGATCTAAAAAAATAGGATCTTCTCTATACTTAAATGTAAAACCCAATATATCCTTTGCTCCTTCAATAGATAAATATTTTTCGTATCCAAAACTAGCAACTACAAATTCGTTACTTAAATTAAGAATTTCTACTTTTGATCTTATTTTATATAAATTTAATTGTTTAAATATTTCTTCAGACTGAGATTTTTCACAATCAATGAAGTAACCCAATTTGTGTTTCACAACCATGAATTCATATAAAAATTTACCTTGTGGAGTAAACAACGACGCAAAACAACTAGAGTTATCTGTAACTTTATTAATGTCATTGCTAATCAGATTTTGCAAAAAATCTTTTGCATCTGAACCATTGACGTAAAGTATGGCTCTATCTTCTAATATATAAACACTATTATTCATATTTGATTGATATCTGATTTTAATATAATAACTTTTCTCAAAAATGTTAGATCTAATAATCAAAAATGGGCAATGTTACATTAACGGAAAGTTAGAGAATAAAGATGTTGCTATTAAAGATGGTAAGATATCAAAAATTGGTGAGGTATCAGAAGAAGCAAAAGAAGTGTATGATGCAAAAAACCTAATAGTTTTACCTGGATGTATTGATACCCAAACTCATTTTAGAGAACCAGGTTCAACAGACACAGAGGATCTTCATTCTGGAAGTAGAGCTGCAGTTGCGGGAGGTATCACCGCAGTATTTGAAATGCCAAATACTAACCCACCTACATCAAATATAAAAGAATTTCAAAGAAAATTAGATCTTGCAAAAAATAGAATGTATTGCAATTACGCTTTTTATTTTGGTGCGACAGCCAAGAACGTTAATCAGTTAGCAGAGCTTAAAGATTTGGAAGGATGTTGTGGTATTAAATTATTTGTAGGTTCATCAACAGGTAATCTTTTAGTAGCTCTTGAAGAGGACATTGATAAAGTCTTTCAACATTGTTCTAAAATAGTTGCAGTGCATTCAGAAGATGAGGAAATTTTGAATAGGAATAAAAAATTAATAAAAAATGGTGATGTGCATTCACACCCTGTTTGGCGGAGTGAGGAGTGTGCTATTTCTTCAACTAGAAGAATTGTTAGAATTGCCAAAAAATATAACAAGAAAGCTCATGTTCTTCACATAACAACAAAGCAAGAGATAGATTTTTTATCTCAACACAAAGGCAATATTACTTTTGAAATTACCCCACAGCATTTAACAATATATGCACCAGATTGTTATGATAAACTTGGAACGTATGCACAAATGAACCCGCCGATCAGAGACAAATCTCATTACGATCGATTATGGTATGCGGTTAAAAATAATATCAACGACACCATTGGTTCAGATCATGCACCTCATTTAAAAGCAAATAAAGATAAAGAATATCCTAATTCACCCTCAGGAATGCCCGGAGTTCAAACATTAATGCCAGTGATGTTAAACCATGTAAATGATGGAAAATTATCTCTTAATCAATTAATAAACTTAGTGTGTGAGAACCCGATAAAAATTTTTGGCATTCAGAATAAAGGATTTATTAAAGAGGGTTATGATGCTGATTTCACAATTGTTGATATGAATAAGAAGATTATGATTAAAAATGAAAATATAGAGAGTAAATGTGGCTGGTCACCTTTTAATGATGTTGAGTTTAAAGGAACACCTGTAGCCACTATTATTGCTGGTAAAACTAAAATGAAAGATGGAAAAATTATAGGAGATCCAGAAGGAACCCCATTAGAGTTTAATTAAGTTTTATTGTAAAACTATTTACTAACACTACTCCAATTACAATTAAAAATAATCCTAATATTGCCTGCCAAGCCAAAGTTTGTTTGAAAAAAATATACCCCAGTATTGCAATGGTAAATATTCCAAGACCACTCCAGGTAGCATAAACTATTGCTATAGGAAGCTTGTTCACTACGAAAGTAAGTAGATAAAAAGCGGTTAAATAAAATATTGCAAGAAAACTTGTAGGAATTAGTTTGGTAAAATTTTGTGATACAGGTAATAGCATAGTGCCAGCTACTTCGCAAAAAATTGCACCGATTAGAAATAAATAAGTTTTAAGCACTTTTTAGAATATTATTTTTGATTAAATCCTCTTTGATCTCATCTAAAATAGCTGGATCATCAATTGTTGGAGGCATTTTATACTCAACACTATCAGCGATTTTTCTTATTGTTCCTCTTAAAATTTTACCTGATCTTGTTTTTGGAAGTCTTTTTATAACTATTGCAACTTTAAAAGCAGCCACAGGTCCTATTTTATCTCTCACCATTTGAACACATTCTTTAGAAATTGTTTCGTTATCTTTATCTACTCCTGCTTTTAAAACAATTAATCCAATAGGTAATTGCCCTTTTAATTTATCAGCTATTCCAAGCACTGCACACTCAGCAACTGATTGATGTTCTGATAAAACTTCTTCTATAGCACCCGTAGATAATCTATGACCTGCAACATTGATAATGTCATCAGTTCTAGACATAATCCAGATGTAACCATCCTCATCAATGTGACCCGCATCATAAGTTTGATAATAACCCTTATAATTTGACATGTAATTTTCTTTATATCTTTGATCTGCATTCCACAGAGTTGGAAAAGTTCCTGGAGGTAAAGGTAACTTTACTACAATATCTCCCATCTCATTTGGTTTAGCTAACGTTTGATCTGATTTTATAATTTTAACATCATAACCAGGTACTGCTTTACAAGCTGAGCCATATTTTGTTTTCATCATTTCAATTCCAGTGCAATTTGAACTAATCGCCCAACTCGTTTCAGTTTGCCACCAGTGATCAATTACTGGAACTTTTAATAAATTTTCTGCCCATTTAATAGTATCTGGATCAGCACGCTCTCCAGCAAGAAATAAACTTTCAAATTTACTTAAATCATATTTAGAAAAGAATTTTCCTTCAGGATCTTCTTTTTTAATTGCTCTAAAAGCTGTTGGCGCAGTGAATAAAGATTTTACCTTATAGTCTGAAATTATTTTCCAGAACGCTCCAGCATCAGGTGTGCCCACAGGTTTACCTTCAAATAATACAGT
>CABYFA010000002.1 GCA_902518155.1 uncultured Pelagibacteraceae bacterium | reverse complement strand
TAAATTAGGAGATATATTTCAAGTCGTTTTAAGCCAGCGTTTTGAGACCAAATTGACAAAAAAACCAATCGATATTTATAAAAAATTGAGAATGACTAATCCATCTCCATTTATGTTTTTTTTTAATTTTGCTGATTTCCAAATAATAGGTGCTAGTCCTGAAATATTAGTAAGGTTAAGAGATGGTAAAATAACAGTTAGACCGATTGCTGGAACAAGACCTCGAGGAAAAACAATTAAAGAGGATCGTTTTTATGAGAAAGATTTACTTAGAGATAAAAAAGAGCTTTCTGAACATCTAATGTTATTAGATCTTGGAAGAAATGATGCCGGAAAGGTATCTAAAATTAATTCCATCAAAGTAACTGAAAGTTTTATAATTGAAAGGTATTCACATGTAATGCATATAGTTTCGAACGTAATAGGTAAACATGATAAAAGATTTTCTAAATTTAAGTCTCTATTAGCTGGTTTTCCAGCTGGAACTGTATCTGGAGCTCCCAAAATAAGAGCTATGGAAATTATTGATGAATTAGAGTCTACAAAAAGGAAAGTTTATGCCGGTGGTATTGGATATTTCGCTGCTAATGGAGAATTTGATACATGTATTGCTTTAAGGACAGCTGTTGCAAAAAAAAACAGATTTTATGTCCAAGCTGGAGCTGGGATTGTTGCAGATAGCAAACCATTAAAAGAGTATGAAGAAACTGTAAATAAAGCAAAAGCTTTAATTAATGCGTTGAAATGAAAAAGATAATTTTAATTGATAATTACGATAGTTTTACTTTTAATCTCTATCATTATTTGTCTTCATTAAAAGTGAATGTTGAAGTAATTAGAAATGATCAAATTACATCTCATGAAATTTTAAAAAAAAGATATCATAAGATCGTAATTTCACCTGGACCCGGTAACCCCAATCAATCAGGTAATTGTCTTAAAATCGTTAAATCTTTATATAAAAAA
Organism: uncultured Pelagibacteraceae bacterium; assembly: GCA_902518155.1. GTDB lineage: Bacteria > Pseudomonadota > Alphaproteobacteria > Pelagibacterales > Pelagibacteraceae > Pelagibacter. Next base: position 131,710 of record CABYFA010000002.1, on the reverse strand, counting down.
ATACCAATTCTCGGTGTTTGTTTAGGCCATCAAATTATAGGTCAAGTATTTGGCTCAAAAGTTATTCAAGCTAGAAAGCTAATGCATGGAAAAACTAGTAAGATTTTTTCAAAAAAAGTTGGTATTTTAAAAAATCTCCCTAAAACGTTTGAAGCCACTCGATATCACAGCTTAATTATTGATAAAAAATCATTATCTAAAGATCTTGAAATTACTGCTCAGACTCAAGATGGACTAATAATGGGAGTACAACATAAGAAATATCATATACATGGAGTGCAATTTCACCCTGAAAGTATTAAAACTAAATTAGGAATTAAAATTTTAAAAAATTTTATAAGAATTTAGGATTAATGAAACAATTCATTGAAAAAATTAGAAAAAAAGAAAATTTAACTTTTGATGAAAGTAAATCTGCTTTTGAATTATTGATGGAAGGTAAAGCGGAAGACCAAGAAATATTTGATTTTTTGACACTTTTATCAACTAAAGGTGAATCTTCTGATGAGGTAGCTGGTGGAGTTTTTGTTCTTAGAAACAAATCTAAGAGAGTAAATGTGGATGACTGTGTTGATACATGTGGAACTGGCGGAGATGGTATGAATACACTTAATATATCTACAGCTTCAGCATTATTACTTTCAAGTATGGGTGTTAAAATAGCTAAACATGGAAATAAGGCTGTATCCTCAAAATGTGGATCTGGTGATGTTTTAGAAGCTTTAAATATAAAAATAAATTTAGAGCCAAAAGATATTGAAAGTCAAATTAATGATAATAATTTTGGATTCATGTTTGCACCCAACTATCACAGCGCAATGAGATTTGTAGGACCTACAAGAAAAAAAATTGGAAAAAGAACTATATTTAATATGATTGGACCTTTGAGTAGCCCTGCTCTAGTAAAAAGACAAGTTATTGGTGTTTTTGATAAAAAACTATTAAAAATTTTTGCAAATGCTTTAAAAAATTTAGATATTAAATTTGCATGGATAGTAAATAGCGAAGATGGATTAGATGAAATTTCACCCTATGCAAAAACTAATGTAATTCAATTAAAAGATGGTGTTATCTCAGAGATTATTATTGATCCAAATAAGTTAAATATAAATGCAGATAAGTTTGAAAATCTTATTGGTAATGATGCAGCTTATAATGCAGATAGAATGATTAATATATTTAAAGGTGAGGATAATGATTTTTCTAAAGCGGTTTGTTTAAATGCGGCAGCAGGATTGGTTGTTAATGAAACTCATCAGAATTTCGATAAAGCTTATGATGATGCTAGAAAACATATTTTATCAGGTCAAACATTTAATCAACTTGAGAAAATTCAAAATGGCTAAAAATGTTCTTGAAAAAATAATAAATATTAAAAGTGAAAAAATTTTAGAACTTAAAAAAAATATAAGTCTTGAGTCACTCGAAGAATTAATAAAAAATAATAATACATATCTTGATTTTAAAGATACGATTAAAAAGAATATTGAAAATAAAAAATTCTCAATTATTGCTGAAATAAAAAAAGCAAGTCCCTCTGCAGGTATAATTATTAAAGACTACGATCCTGTAAAAATAGCTAATATATATAAATCAAATAAAGCAACTTGCTTATCTGTTTTGACTGAGGAAGATCATTTTTTAGGAAACTTGCTACATATAAGTAAAATAAAACGAGATGTTAATTTACCAACTCTTTGTAAAGATTTTTTTATAGATAAATTTCAAATTCCTTTAGCTAAAAGTTATGGTGCCGATGCTATCTTGATTATTTTAGCTGGAGTTTCAGATAAATTAGCAGATGAATTATATGAAGAAGCTTTAAAATTGAATATGTCAGTTATTGTAGAGGTTCATACTGTTAATGAAGCTAAACAAGCGCTTAGATTTAAAGATGCTTTATTAGGTATTAACAACAGAAATTTAAAAACTTTAAAAACTGATATTAATACAACTTATGATATTCACGATGTTTTGGTTAATCACCCTGGCCCATTGATTTCTGAAAGTGGAATTAAAACTAAAGAAGAATTGTTGGGACTATCAAATAAAACATCCATCAAAACCTTTTTAATTGGAGAATCACTCTTAAAAAATTTAAACGATAATTCGATTTTTTCAGTTTTATAGTCAAAAAAGTCAGTATTTTCATAATTTTTTAACTATTGTTAATTTTGAAGAACTTTTATAGAACATTGTTTGTACGATATTTGTTCTTATGCTAACAAAGAAACAAAAAAACCTGCTTTTATTTATCAACAAGAAGTTGAGGAGCTCTGGTGTATCCCCTTCTTACGAGGAGATGAAGGAGTCTCTAAATCTTAAATCAAAATCTGGGATTCACAGATTAATTAGTGCTTTAGAAGAAAGAGGGTTCATTAAAAGGCTTGCTCATAAAGCTAGAGCTTTGGAGGTTATAAAATTACCAGAGACTGCTTCTGCAAATGATATTTACAATAATTTTTCCCCGAGTGTCATTAAAGGGGGTTTGGATGAAGAAAAACCTTTATCCGACGATGCAGAGGTGCCAGTTTTAGGCAAAATAGCAGCTGGAACACCTGTTGAAGCAATTCAAAATGAAGTTTCCAGAATTCCATTACCAAATAACTTAGAAAAAAATGGAGATTATTTTGGCCTTAAAGTTCAAGGAGATTCAATGATTGAAGCTGGAATTCATGAAGGTGACACAGTCATCATTAAAAGAACTGATACAGCTGATAATGGAAAAATAGTGGTAGCTTTAATTGACGAACACGAAGCTATGCTTAAAAGAATTAGAAAAAAAGGTAAAGTAGTAGCGTTAGAAAGTGCTAATAAAAACTATGAAACCAAAATTTTTGGCCCTGATAGAGTAAAAGTTCAAGGTGTTTTAGTATCTTTATATAGAAACTTCTAAAAAAATAGTCTAAACCATTTTTAATGAAAAAAGTAGCAACTAGATTTGCTCCGTCACCTACTGGACCTTTGCATATTGGTGGGGTGAGAACAGCCTTATTTAATTGGTTATATTCAAAAAACCAAAATGGTAATTTCTATCTACGGATAGAAGATACAGATAAAGAAAGATCAAAAGAGGAATACAAAAATCAAATTATAAAATCTCTGCAATGGATAGGTATCAATCATGATGGAACAGAATATATACAATCTCAAAAAATTGATGATCATATAAAAGTTGCAAATGAACTATTAAAAAAAGGTAGTGCTTATAGATGTTATTGCTCAACTGAAGAAATTGAAGCACAAAAAAAAAGAGCCAAGCAAAAGAAAATTCCATACGTTTATGACAGAAAATGGAGAGACAAAAACGAGAATGACGCTCCTAAAGATCTAAAACCTGTTATTAGATTTAAAAGTAAAATTGATGGTACATCAATATTAAAAGATAAAGTTCAGGGAAATGTTGAAATTGAAAATAATACCATCGAAGATTTTGTAATTTTAAGAAATGATGGCACACCAACTTATAATTTATCTGCTGCTGTTGATGATCATCAAATGAATATGACACATATTATTAGAGGTGATGATCATAAAATCAATACATTTAAACAAATTCAAATTTATGAAGCAATGGAATGGGCATTACCAACATTTGCACATATACCATTAATTCACACCATTGAGGGGAAAAAATTATCAAAAAGAGATAAAGCATCAACTCTAGAGGACTATTCTAAAATAGGTATTATGCCGGATGCTTTGAGAAATTATCTTTTAAGATTGGGTTGGTCATATGAAGATAAAGAAATTTTTACTTTAGATGAAAGTGTAAAATATTTTAATCTTGAAGGTATTGGAAAATCACCATCAAAATTAGATTTAAGTAGAATTCTATCTATGAATGAACACTATATAAAAAGCATTGATGAAAATGAACTTTTTAATCAACTAATTAATTATTGTGAGATTTTTAAAAATAAGATTATTGGGGAAAAAAAAGATAAAATTAAAAAATCTTTAACTTTTCTTAAGAATAAAGCCAAAACACTAGAAGATATATATAATAATAGCCAATATATCATTAATGATGAAATTAATTTTAATAAAGAAGATCTAAAATTAATTGATGCTAATGCACAAAAAATTATCTCTGAATTTAAAGATAATATTAAAAAAATAAGCAATTTTACAAGAGAAAATTTAGAACCGATAGTTCAGGAACTAATAAAATCTAATAACACCAATTTTAAAGGTGTTGGTCAGCCCTTAAGAGTGGCTTTAACAGGGTCAAAATTTGGTCCAGGTATTTATGATATAATTATATCTCTAGGTAAAGAAGAGGTTGAAAAAAGATTATCCAACAAGACTATTTCTTAAGATTGTGGCTACTTCATTAGATGATGAAGAATTCGATCTAATTCCTTTTAAAGTTTGATTGCATTGTTCTAATTGTTTTTTTCCAATCTCTGGATTTTTAAGCATATATAAAACAGAATTATAAATTTCTTTTGCATTACACTCATTTTGTAACAATTCAGGAATGACTTCTTTATTATTAATTATATTGATGATATTTGCAAATTTAACATTTACCAATAACTTAAAGATCATAAAATTTATAAAACTTAACTTATAAATAATTATTGAAGGAACATTAGCATTACAGACTTGAAGAGATATTGTTCCTGACTTACATACAGCAAAAATTGAATTTGATAATATTTCATTTTTTATATTTTCATCTGAAATTACATCAATATTACTCAAATCTTTTTCTTTAATATAGTCAACAATATTATTTTTGTTTTCCTCAGTAGCATGAAAAATAAAATTATAATTTGAATTTTTTTTGTTCATCATATTTATAAAATCAACCAATATTGGTAACAAAACATTTGTTTCTGATTTTCGACTTCCTGGAAATATAGAGATTATTTTTTTATTATTAGAAATAAAATTATTTATATCTGTTTTATTATTTTTGTTATTTTCTATTAACGGATGACCTACAAAAGTATTATTTATACTCTCTTCATCAAAAAATTTTTTTTCAAAATCAAATAATAAAAGAATATGATCAATAAATTTTTTAATCTTTTTTACCCTTCCTTTTCTCCAAATCCAAACTTGCGGGGCTACATAGTGAATTGTCTTAATTTGAGGATTAATTTTTTTTACTTTTTCTGCAACTCTTAAAGTAAAATCTGGACTATCAACACTAAACAAAATATCTGGATTGAATTTCAAGATTTCTTTAACAGTTTGATTAATTCTTTTATTAATCTTAAAAATATTTAACAAAACACTCGTAAAACCCAAATAAGTTATTTCTTTTAAATCAAAGATAGACTTTATGCCAATTTTCCTTAAATTTGACCCGCCCACAGATAAATATTCAATATCGGTAAAATCTTTTTGAAGTTTTGAAATTGCTGTGGAAGCTAATTTATCCCCAGAGGGTTCTCCTGTAAGTACAAATATTTTTTTCATTTTATCAAAATAAAAATTTTATTTTTATCAGCTAATTCAATACTTTTAGATTTATCTAAAAAGATATTTTTTTTTGATTTAAGAACTATTCCTTTTAATCCATATTTTTTACAATCTTTAATGGTTTGTATCCCAATTGTTGGTAAATCTATTCTCAAATCTTGTTTTTTTTTTGGGAATTTTATTAAAATACCACCAGAATTACTCTTTAATTTAGTCATCATTTTTTTGGTACCTTTATTGTCTTCTTTTGCTATTATCTTATTATCCCTTACTACTAGAGCTTGAATATGATCATAACTATTAGTTTTAGCTAAATATTTTATACCTCTATTGATTGATTTAATATCAGCTCGAGATGGTTTTATCTTTGTATGTAAACCTTTTTTGCAAGTTAACTCAGGATTGAAATGAATTGAACTTATAACATCAATTTTTTCATTTTTAAGGATTTCAATTATGACTTTAATTATAGCTGCATCTCCTAATTTAGCAGCTTTTATAATACTCGGCATGTAATAAATGCCTTTCAAATCCAATCTCAATGTAGAAAATTTTGGTTTAGCGATTTTCCCAGCAAAAAGAACTTTATTCGATTTTTGCTGTTTAATTAGGTCTATTATTTTTCCAAATTTTCCAATACTAATTCTGTAAGATTTTTTTTCTTTAGCAAAATCATTCTTGCTAGAAAAATCAATTATAAAGTACTTTTTTTTTAGTTTTTTTATCTTTTTAAGAACGATTTTCGAAAAATCTGTATCACCTAAAAACAAACCTATCATTTTATTTTGAAAAAGGTGTGCATATTGGTCTTTTTTTATCTTTTTCTAAAAATTCAACGACGTCTTTTACAAGATCATTTTTTTTGATTTCAGCATTTAAATTTTTTAAATTTTCCGTCAAATTTTCATTTTTAAAGATTTCTTTATATGCTTCACTTAAAACTAAGATTTCTTTATTAGGTATATTTTTTCTTCTCAAACCAATTAAATTTAAACCCTGAAGAACACTTCTATTTCCGTGTACCATCGCATAAGGGATAATATCTCTTACAACCCCACACATTCCACCTATCATTGCAAACTTACCTACTCTCGTAAATTGTTGTACAGCTGAATTACCTCCGATTATTACATTTTGCTCAATATGTGCATGTCCACCAAGAGGAACATTATTTGCAAGTATTACATTGTCCTCGACTAAGCAATCATGTGCTATATGTGAAGAGACCATAAATAAACATCCATTACCAATTTTAGTAATTCCACCGCCACCTTTAGTGCCTGGATTTATTGTTACATATTCTCTAATTTTATTGTTATCTCCAATTTCTAATTTAGTATCCTCATCATTAAATTTTAAATCTTGAGGATCGTTTCCAATAGAAGCAAATGGATATATCTTATTTTTCTTCCCAATCTTAGTGTCTCCCACGATACTAACATGAGATTGGATAATAGTATTTTCTCCAACCTCAACATTTGGCCCAATTACTGAATAGGGACCTACCTCTACATTAGATGATATTTTAGATTTTGGATCAACGATAGCAGTTTTATGTATCATCTATTATCTTTCAAAAATTCTCTAATACTTTTTGCTGGATAACCCATAACTTTTGAATTATCAGGTATGTCTTTTATAACACCGCTGCCACCACCGATTTCAACATTATTTCCTACTCTGAGATGTCCGGATATTCCAGCTTGACCACCAATTTTCACATTATTACCAATAATTGAACTTCCTGCAATTCCGACTTGTCCAGCTATAATTGTATTTTCGCCAATCTTAACATTATGAGCTATATGAATTTGATTATCTAAAAAAGTATTTTTACCAATTTCTGTATTAGATAAAGAACCACGATCTATTGTAGATCCACATCCAATTTCAGAATTTTCATTGATTATGACGATACCTATATGAGGATATCTCAAATTTTTAATCTGTGATGGAAAAAAACCAAATCCTTTTTTTCCAATTACACAATTATCTAAAATAGTTACATTATCTTTTATCACAGAATTTTTTAAAATGGTGTTTGATCCAATTTTACAATTATCACCAATTTGAACATTGCGTTCTATAATTGAGTTATGTCCAATTAAACAATTTTTTCCAATTTTGACGTTGTCTCCAACTAATACGTTTTTACCAGCAGTTACTATATCTTTGAGGTTGGTATTTTTTATATCAACAGCGGAGGTATCATACTCATCCTCAATTGAATTTGGATAAAACTTTTGAGTAATAAGTGAAGTTGAAATTAATACATTTTCAACCACAATAGGAGTGCAATTTTTTGGAAGATAGTCTTTTAAATTTTGTGTTGTGATACAATATGATGCTTTGGTTTTTTTTGCTATTTGATTATATTTTTTTGAGTGAAAAAATGTAATACAGTCTTTGCCAGCATTATATAAATCTTTAACATCTTTTACTATCAGATTTTCCTCAATTTTAAGTTCAATTTTTAAAATTTTGAAGATTTCTGAAATTTTAAATGGTCCATTATTAGTAAAAAATGGATTAGACATTCTTGCTTTTACCAAAGCACAAGTTGTTGTGTTATCAAGAATTATTGCTAATTATTTCTTATCGACAATTGTAGCTGACCATATTGCATCTGCCATTTTTTTATCATCAACAAATGCTTCACCTTTATATTTCCAAACACGTCCGTGAGACCTAATGGCCTCAATTTTTAGAATTAATTTACAATCAGGTATGACCGGATTTCTAAATCTTGCTTTTTCTACACCCATTAAAAATACCAATTTATTTTCATATGTTGATTTATCTAAACCATGAGCAGTCAAAGCTGCTGCGGCTTGACCAAAAGACTCTACAATTAAAACCCCAGGCATAACCGGTTGTCCTGGGAAGTGACCATTTACAAAAAAACTATCTTTTTTAACATTAACAACAGCTGTGGCAGAAAATAATTTTTTAATATCATAAAGTTCATCTATCAACAGCATAGGTTCACGATGAGGTAATAACTCAATAATTTGTTTTTTATCTAAATGAGTTTTCATTTTAAATTGGTATTAATTATCTTTATAATTTCTTTTGTAATATCTTTTTTTTTGCTTGCTATAAAAACCTTTTTTCTATCAAGTACCATATCAATATTTTTTTCACTAACGTATTTTTCTATGATAGGAGTGATTTTTTTAAAAAATTGATCAAATTCTACTTTCTTCTTTTGATTAAATTCATTGATAACTTTTTGTCTTTCTTGACGAAAATTTGCAAGCTCTTTTCTAAATTCAAGCAATTTTTTTCTTAATTCTTCCTCAGAAATAATATTTTTTTGTTTTTTAATTTCATCTTCAATAATTTTTAATTCCTTTTCTTTTTTTTCAAATCTTAACAGCGCTGATTTTTTAGATTTTTCGAGTTGATCTAAAATTGATTTACCAGCATTCGTGTTAGTTACAACGTTATCCAAATCTAAATAAACAATTTTATCTTCACCATAAGATGAGGGCACAAACAAAAATAACACTATAAAAATAGTGATAAATTTTTTAAAAATATTCATTTAAAAACTGGTACCTATATTAAATCTAAATGTTTCCTCGATATCCGTAGATTCTTTAGTTATTGGTTTGGCAAATGAAAAGGTTAAAGGTCCCACAGGTGTTAACCAATCAAGTCCTACTCCAACTGAACTTCTAATGCCACTTTTATCTAGTGAACTATCATAATCAACGCCCCATATGTTTGCTGCATCTGCAAACATAACGATATCCACATTTTGAACATTCTCTAATATTTTGGGTAAAGAAGTTGTAGCATTAATAGTTGAAACATAATTTCCACCGATAAAATCACTTCCATCTTTTGGTCCAATTTTACCTGTTTCAAAACCTCTCAGTTTTCTTCCAGGTATATACATTCTCTCAGAAAGTTTAATATCATCTCCGCTTAGTGAACTCGCTGCCTTAAATAAAAATGAAAATGAGGAGACATTATTTTCATATAATTCTTTAAAAACTTTATAATTATAAACATTAGTAAGGGTATTTGTGTCACTCAAAATTGGTAAATTCAAATTATAATCACTTAAAAAACCACTTGTTGTTTGATATCTTTGATTTCTTTTATCATAAATAAAGTCTAACCCAATAAAACTATCAAAATAATTTCCATCTTGTTTTTTTTGTTTAGCAGATGCACTTCCATCGACTTCTATTTTTTCAATATTATTTTTGGAAGATAATCCAAGCCTAAAATCGTCTAAATACTCAAATTGTGTACCAATTGTAAATCCACTTACATTAGATTTATATCCAGATGTCCCTAGTCTATCAACTGCAGAAGCTTCAAGCGCTAAATCAATTCTTTTGTCAGAATTTTTATAATTTGGATTAGAAACAATAAATTTTCCCTTAATTTTTTCTTCTGAAATGTTTAAGTTACTATCAACTTGTACACCTCTTCCCAAATAATTGTTCTCTTTAACGCCAAATGAAAAAGAGGATCCTTCTGTTCCTGTACCAACACCAGCAAAAATTTCACCAGTAGCTTTTTCAGTTATATTAATATTAATTATTTTTGTATTAAACTCATTTCCATCTAAAATCTCACCCTCAACATTCTCAAAAAAATTTAAAGATTTTATATTATTCAAAGATTTTGAATAAAGTATTTGATTAAAAGGATCACCCTCATCAATTTCAATTTGATTTCTTATCACTGACTCTAATGTTATATTATTTCCAAAAATATTTATTCGTTCAACAAAAAATTTTTCTGTTTCTTCTATTTTAAAATTAATATTAATTTTATCGTTAATTATATTTTCATTTATGTTAGCTTTAATTGACTCGTATTGTTCATTGATTGTTATAGTTTCAATTTTTTCAACAATGTCTTCAATCCGATTTATAGAATATGGTTCATTCTCTAATTTTTGAAAAAATTTTTCAACATTTTCGTAATTAGTTTTAGAAAAGTCATTTGGTAAATCTATATTTAGATTACCAAAAAATAATTTTGAATTGGCATCAATATTAAAGATTAATTCAAATGATTCTTTATCAGTCATTTTTGCAAATGATGAATTTACAACAACATTGTAATAACCTTTATTTAGATAATAATTTTTTAGTAATCTTTCATCGTAATTAATCAATGATTCGTTAAGGTATTTTTTTCCAGATAAAAATTTCCATGGTTTGTACTCTTCACTCAAAATTACACTTTTTAACTTTTTATCTTTGAAAATTTTATTTCCTATAAAAGTAATTTTACGAATCTTAGCTTTTTCACCGAGAGAAATATTATAAGTTAAATTAATTTTATTATCTTCTAATTCATTAATTAATATTTCTATTTCAGAGAAATAATATCCTTTATTTTTTAAAAAATCTTTAATACGTTCTCTATCTTTTTCTAATAAAATCTCATTGAAAGAAGATCTATTTTTTAAAATTATATTTTTTTTTAAACCATCTAACATCTCAGACGATTTAATTCCTTCATAATTTATATTTTGTATTATTGGATTTTCTTTCACAGTAATGATAAGTATTTTGTTTTGTATCTTTACAGATACAGTATCGAAAAAATCTGTACTATATAATCTTTTAAGTATTTGATTTAAATCATTCTCAGATAAATCATCTTTAACAGACACATTAGAGAACATCTTAATAGTGTCAGTGGAAATACGTTGATTTCCTTCAATATTAATTTCATCAATTATTTCAGCTCTCAACACAGAGGTAAAGATAAACAAAAAAAATATTAATATTAATCCGATCTTATTGATAAACCTAAACATAGTCATTTTTTAATTAATAATTCAACATAGTGTTTTATTTTTTTATTCATTTTAATAATTTCATCAATATTTTTTGGTTTCACTTTTTTATATTTTTTTAAACTTCCAAGATTTAATATTTTATTCATTTTTTTTGAAATATCAGTAAATTTAATCTTATTATCTAAAAATAATTCTACAAATTTATCATTAATAGTTACTAAAATTGTTTCAAATAGTGAGTTGTTGTTAGGTAATATTTTAAGTGTTCGAAGTATTGGAAATTTTTTTAAATCAACATTTCTAAAATCTAAATTATTTAAAATTTTAAAATTTAATTTTTTTGAATTTATGATTCTTTTAGACGAATATAGCGAGTTAAAAATAGGTATTTTCATACTTGTGTCATGTACAATAATTTTGGTAAGTCCATTCTTAAGCTTGATAATAGCATGAACATAGGATTTTGGATGAATTATAATTGATAACTTATTATATGGTATGTTGAATATTTTTTTTGCCTCTATCACCTCAAAGACTTTGTTAATCATAGTCGCTGAGTCAATTGATATTTTTTTTCCCATTTTCCAATTTGGATGACTTATCGCTTGTTTAACATTTACTTTTTTTAATTTTTTTATAGGACTATTTAAAAAGGGACCTCCTGAAGCAGTTAAATAAATTTCATCAATAAGATTTCTATCAATATCATTTAATGCGTACGAAATAGAAAAATGTTCAGAGTCTACAGGAATAAATTGTGTCTTATGTTTTTTTAAGTTTTTTTCTATTAAATCCCATCCACATATAATTGCCTCTTTGTTGGCAATAGCTATTTTATTAGTATATCTGATGATTTCAATCGTAGGTTTAAGTCCCTGAACACCTGAGATAGAACTCATTGTATAATCGATTTTTTTCTTAAAAATTTTTTGGAAATTATCAAAATTATTATAGGTATTGATTTTTTTTGAGTATTTGCTTTTTTTGATTGCATTAAAACTTTTATTGTTAGTAATAATTAAATTTTTAACATTAAAAAATTTAGCTTGCTTTAAAAGTTCTTTATAATTTTCATCAGCAGATAAAAGGATTATCTCAAAATTTTTTCTGTCTTTTTTAATTATATCAATTAAACATTTTCCAATTGAACCTGTAGAACCAAGAATAGCAATTTTTTTTTTCATTATTTAATAAGATTTAATTTATTAATTAAAATAGGTAATACACAGAGATAAGCGATTGGCATTACGAAAATTATGCCATCAATTCTATCCAAAAAACCTCCATGGCCTGGTATAATTTTTCCAGTATCTTTTAATTTAGCTTTTCTTTTGAAATAGGAAATGATCAAATCTCCAATTTGGCTTACTAATGAGATAAACAAAATTAGCAAAATTATAAATAAGAGGTCTGTTTCTAAAAGAATTTTACTTTTTTGTCCCAAATATTTAACATAAATTAACCCAGATAATAAAGAGATAAAAAAACTTCCAAAAACTCCTGAATATGTTTTTTTTGGACTTATCTTAGTTAATCTAGGTCCCTTGAGCACTTTACCGAAGATATAACCACCAGTATCAGTAAATATACAAACTATAATTAAAAATAAGAAAAAATTTAAACCAATGTATTGTCTTATATAGACTGTAGAAAAAAAAGAAAAAAATAAAAAAAATAATCCAAAAATTCTGAGTAAATCTTTATTTTTTGTCATTTTAAACCATTCCAAACTTGTTACCAAAAAAATTAAACTCAAAAAAAATATGAAAGTAAAAGATCCCTGAATAATAAAAAAAATTGTTACTGGTACCAAAATAATTGAACTCAAAATTCTTCTTTGTAATTCTTTGTTAATCATATTCTTCCAAAATTTCTTTTAACATTCCTATATTCTTTAATAATTTTTATGTAATCTTTTTCAGAAAATGCTGGCCATAATTTTTTTTCAAAAAAAATCTCTGCGTAAGCTAGTTGCCATAATAAAAAATTGCTCAATCTTTTCGTATTTCCAGTTCTAATTAATATATCTGGATCTGGGATATTGTTAGTTTGAAGATTTTTTTCTAAGTTTTTCTCATTAATCTTAATCTTATTTTTTTTAATTTTTTTAAAGGCATTTATAATTTCTGATTTTGAGCCATAATTTAACGCCAAGTTAATTTGTAATTTTGAATTTTTTATTGTTTTTTTTTCTGCAAAATTTAAAAGAAAATTCAATTTTTTTGAAAATTTTTTATGCCCTAAAATTTTAATCTTAATATTTTGCTTGTGAATATCATCAAGTTTTTTTGATAAAAAATTTTCTAATAATTTAAAAAGATAATTGATTTCTTTTTTTGGTCTTTTCCAATTCTCAGTTGAAAAAGCATATAGTGTTAGAAACTTAATTTTATTTTTAATTGAAGATTTAATTATTATTTCAACTGTTTTTAAACCTTCTTTATGTCCTACATTTCTAGAATTTCTGTATTTTAAACCCCATCTTCCATTACCATCCATGATAATGGCTACATGATTTAAAGGGTTCATATGGTCATTATTTCTTTTTCTTTCAAAGAAACTTTTTCATCAACAATTTGAATGTGTTTATCAGTGATGTTTTGAACATTTTTTTCAAAAGATTTTTCCTCATCTTCACCAATTTCTTTAGATTTTAAAAGTTTCTTAAGTTCTTCATTTGCGTCTCTTCGGATATTTCGAATAGAAATTTTGCATTTTTCACCAATAGATTTAATTAATTTTTTTAACTCGTTTCTTCTTTCCTCATTAAGTTCAGGTATTGGCAATCGAATTAATTGACCATCAATTTGCGGATTTAGTCCTAGTTCAGATTTTTTTATAGCTGCATCAACTAAAGGAACATTGTTTTGATCCCAAACTTGTACATTTATCATTCTCGGTTCTGGTGTTGTTATACTACCAATTTGATTAATTGGCATTTGCTGTCCATACACATCCACTCTAACAATATCTAACATTGCAGCATTTGCTCGACCAGTTCTTAATGATGATAATTCTTTTGAAAAAGCTTCTATAGATTTATCCATTTTGAGGCTATGTGATTTTTCATCAAACATTTATTCCCCTATTTTAATTCTGCTAAACTCCTTGATCTTTAAATCATTGATAGCAAGTTCCTTTAAAACATCTTGAACTTTTTTTTTTGGTTCCATAACCCAAGCTTGTGTTAAAAGAGCATTTTCCTCTTTAAATTTATTCATTTTACCTAAACTAATTTTTTTCGCAATCTCTTCTGGTTTTCCTGAATTTTTAAGTTCCTCTGTAATTAATTCCTGCTCTTTGTCTATGATGGCTTTATCAATTAATTTAGATTCTAAAGCTAAAGGGTTTGATGCTGCTATATGCATTGATAATTGTTTTCCAAATGTTTTTACAGTTTCAGAGTTATCTTTAGTTTCTAATGATACAATCACAGCTAATTTAGCCAAGTTATCCTTAACCACAGTATGTAAATATTGATAATTTACTGAGGAAGAATTTGAAATTGTTTTTGTTTTACCAATTGTAATTTTTTCTCCAATCTTAGCAATTAAAGCAACTAAATTTTCTTCAACAGTAATATCATTTTTCATTTTAGATTTTTTTAATTTTTCAACATCTGAATTATTTTGATTGTTTATTTCGCTTAATTCTTTTACAAAATTTATAAAATCATCATTTTTAGCTACAAAATCTGTTTCACAATTTACCTCAATAATTGATGTTTTATTTTGATCTCCACTAATCGCAACAACTCCTTCTTTTGCATCTCTTGACATTTTTTTAGAGGCTTTTGAAATTCCTTTTACTCTTAGAATTTCAACAGCTTTGTTTAAATCACCTCCAGATTCTTTAATTGCTAAATTACAATCTTTAAATCCTGCACCTGTTGCCTCTCTAAGTTTTTTTACTTTTTCTATATCGCTCATTTAATTTAGTTTTTCAGACTTTTTTTTTAAGAATTTTTTTTCTAACTTTTCTCTATCTGTTTCAGCAACAGTTTTAGATTTATCAACTTTTTCTTTTTTCTCTAAATCCTTTTTTGTTTCAATTATAGGTGCAGCTTTTTTAGCAGCTACGATTGTTTCTTTAATAAGATTACAATATAAATCTATTGATCTTCTAGCATCATCATTGCCAGGTATTGGAAAATCGATTCCATCAGGATTTGAGTTGCTATCTAATATTGCAATTATTGGAATTCCTAATTTTACTGACTCTTGAATTGCAAGCGACTCATAATTTGTATCTATAATAAATACTAAATCAGGAACTTTTTTCATCTCAGCAATTCCTCCAAGTGATCTTTGTAATTTATCTTTTTTCACACTCATTTTTAAAAGCTCTTTTTTTGTAAATCCTCTATTCTCAGCAACTAAATCTATCTCTAATTTTTTTAGTTTTTTAATAGAATTTGAAATGGTACCCCAATTTGTGAGCATACCACCTAACCATCTATAATTAACAAAATATTGATCTGTTTCTTTAGCTACTTCTGCAATTGCCTCGGAAGCTTGTTTTTTAGTTGATACAAATAAGATTTTTCCATTGTTTGAAATAGTTTCGTAAACTTTTTCTAAAGCAATTTTAGTTAATTCTAAAGTTTGGGTAAGGTCGATAATGTGAATACTATCTCTTTTTCCAAATATATATTTCTTCATTTTTGGATTCCATCTTAAAGTCTTGTGACCAAGATGAACTCCTGCCTCTAATAATTGTTGAATAGTAACATTTGGTATCTTCATATTTTTTCCCGGTTAAGCCACCACAGTTATTTCCAATTAAGGACCGGAGGTTTAAAACCAACAAACTGTGTGCGTGTTAATTTAAAATTGAGAATTATTTACAAAGAAATTTTGAATTAGACAAGTCTTAATTATCCAATTATTGCTGAAATTTCCTTATTTCTTAAAATATTTATAGTTTTTCTGTCAATATTTCTCTTGTTTTTTAAGTGGAACTTTAAATCATTTTTATTGTCACTAATATTAATCTTTATCAATGTGTTTCCTTGTTTAGGCAAATATTTTGATATCTCATCTAGTTCTTTTGTCGATTTTAAATTAAATGTTACTTCTTGAATTGGTCTGTTTAACAAATCTTTTAAAGAAACAATTTTTTGAACATTTAATCTTTTGAATCTATTTTCTGAGTCTGATAAAGATTTAAACAAAGTCAAAATAAAAGAATTTCCCTCTTTTAAAATTTCTCGATTTAATTCCAATGTATCTGAAAAAATAAACAACTCAAAAACACTAGATAAATCAGTTAGCTTTAAAACTGCATAAGGATTACCTTTTGCAGTTTTTCTCTCTTGTATTTTAAGGAGTGTTGCAGCCACATTTGACTCTTTTAGATCATCTTGGCTATTAAATTTTTGATAATCATAAATATTATAATCATCAAAAACATCTTTAAACTGATTTAATGGATGATCTGAAATAAAAAAACCAACCGCTTCAAACTCTTTGGATAATCTTTCCTCAAACTTCCAGTCATCAATATTGTTAATTAACTCGTCTTCTTCATTAGCATTTTCACCAAATAAATCTATTTGATTGACAGATTTATTTTCAAAAATGTTTTTTGATTTTGTAATAAAATTGGGGATGGAATTAAATAAAGATTGTCGATTAATATTTAAATTATCAAAGGCGCCTGCTTTGACAAGTCCTTCTAATTGTAATTTGTTAATATCTTTTGGACTTACACGATTTAAAAAGTCTTTAATGGATTTAAATGGGCCTTTGCTTATTCTTTCTTGAACAATATTGGAAACAGCCTCATATCCAACAGCTTTAATACCACCTAAAGCATAATAAAATTTTCCGTTTTCGGTTCTAAAATCTGCAAAACATTGGTTTATATCTGGTCTAATAATTTCAATATTCAATCTTTTAAGCTCTTCATAAAATTCACTAAGTTTATTTTGATTAGATATATCCATACTCATCGATGCAGCAATAAATTCTTTTGGATAATAAGTTTTCAAATATGCTGTTTGATAAGATATAATGCCATATGCAGCAGCATGACTTTTATTAAATCCATATTCCGCAAATGGTTCTATTTTTAAAAAAATCCCAGCTGCCACGTCTTTGCTAATTCCATTCTTAACAGCCCCTGCAATAAAATTTTGTTTTTGTTTTTCAAGCTCAGATCTTTTTTTCTTTCCCATCGCTCTTCTTAAAATATCTGCCTGACCAGCGGTAAAACTTGACAATTTTTGTGCAATTTGCATTACTTGTTCTTGATATATAATTACGCCGTAGGTTGGTTTCAAAATATCTTCTAATAAAGGGTGTAAATAATCTGGTTCTTGTTTACCATGCTTACAGTCATTATAAGTGGGGATATTGCTCATTGGACCTGGTCTATACAAAGCAACTAATGCAATTATGTCTTCAATATGATTAGGTTTCATATGAGTTAACGCTTCTCTCATTCCAGAACTTTCAATTTGAAATAACCCAACTGTATTACCTGAAGATAACATTTCAAAAACTTTCTTATCTTCGTAATTAATATTCTCAATATTAAAATCTTTCTCTTTTTTTTTTATTAATTTTTGAGTTTTATTAATAACTGTTAATGTTTTTAGTCCTAAAAAATCGAATTTAATTAAACCAGCATCCTCAGCAGAGTACATATCAAATTGAGTTGAAGGAAGTAATAGATCTGTCGATGCATCTTTATATAAAGGAACAACTTCCTTTAGTTTTCTATCAGCTATAACAACACCCGCTGCATGAGTTGCAACATTTCTGTTCAACCCCTCCAACTTTAAAGAGAGCTCTGTAAGTTTTTTAACTCTTGGATCATCTTTAATTAATTTTTGAAGTCTTGGCTCTCCAGCAATACATTCTGTTAAATTTTGAGGTCTTGATGGATCAAAAGGTATCATTTTGGATATACTATCAACAAAACCATAGGATAACCCTAATACTCTTCCCACATCTCTAATAACCATTCTAGCTTTTAATTTTCCAAAAGTAATTATATGAGCAACACTATCCTTATACTTTTCAGTCAAATATTCAAAAACCAGGTCTCTTTTCTCCTCACAAAAATCTATATCAAAGTCTGGCATTGAAATACGATCGGGATTTAAAAATCTTTCAAAAATAAGATTAAATTTTATTGGGTCAACATCTGTTATTAAAAGACACCATGCTACTAAAGAACCCGCACCAGATCCCCTTCCAGGCCCTACTGGTATATCATTTTTTTTTGCCCATATAATATAATCAGAAACGATTAAGAAATAACTGGAATATTTCATTTGTATAATAATATTTAGTTCATGATCTAATCTATCTTTATAAAGTAAAAATTTTTCATTTTTTGAAAGATCCTTACTCTTTATATTAAAAATATTTTTGAATTTTTCTTTTAATCCATCTAAAGAATTTTTTTTTAATATCTCATCGGCATTTCCACCTTTATTTGAACTAATATCAGGTAATATAGGTTTTGAAAAATGTGGTCGAAAGTTACAACGATACGGGAAATTATAATTATTTTCTAACGCTTCAGGTAAATCAGAAAATAATTCTGACATCTCAGAATTATCTTTTAGATAGTGTTGATTTGAGTATTTAATCCTATTTTTCTCATTTACGTAAGTTTTGTTTTTAATACAAATCAATGCATCATGAGCCTCATACATGTCTTTGTTTGAGTAAAAAACTTCATTAGTGGCTATTATTGATATTTCTAAATTTAAAGACTGTGATAGATTAAACTTTTCAAATGAAATTTCATTTTGATCTCCATGACGTTGAATTTCTATATAAAATTTATCACCATATTTTTGTTTTAGTTTAAAGTATAATTTTTCAATTTCTGAAAATTTTCCTTTATTGAATAATTGACCAACTAACCCATTTATTGTTCCTGAAAAAATAGCAACTCCCTCATTATTCACTAACAATTCTTCAAAATTTAAATGTGGCTCAAAAGTTCCATCATTATTAAGATATGATAATGAAGACAATTCAATTATTCTTTTATATCCAATCTCATTCAATGCGAATAATGGTAATAAACCAATAGTATCACCTAATTTAAAATTTATCTGAGTGCCAATAATTGGTTGAGTTCCAACTCTAGATATTTTTTCTGCAAATTCTAGGGCACCACATAAATTCGATGTATCACATAAAGCTAGAGATTTAATTTTTTTTTCTTTAGATATTTCTTTTAAATCATCAATTTTAATTGCTCCTTCACAGATTGAAAATTGAGAGTGTATTTTAAGATGATTGAAATTTTGAATTTGAGACTCAGCCATTTATAGTATTTATATTACCATCAACTATTTCCAATAAGCAATCCGACTTATTAGCAAAGAATCTATTATGAGTTGCAAATATTATTATTCTATCAGGCTTTATCTGTTTTTTTAAAAGCTCAAAAATTCCTTTTGCAGTCTCAATATCTAAACTTCCAGTTGGCTCATCTGCAAGAATAATTTGCGGATTGTTTATCAAAGCTCTTGCAATCGATACCCTTTGTTTTTCACCTCCAGATAATTGTGAGGGGTAGTGATTTAATCTTTTTGCTAGACCAACTTTTTTGAGCATCATCTTTGATATATTTGAAGCGTCTTCTTTATTTTTACCACTTGCTAAACTAGCTAAGGTTAAGTTTTCAATTGCTGTGAAATCTGACAGAAGATTATCTTGTTGATAGATGATCCCAATTTTATTAGCTCTTAGTAGATCATTTTTTTGGGAATTGTTTGGGTCAATCTTTTTATTATCAATAATTATAGATCCTGAACTAGGTCGATCTATTAAGGACAATAAATTTAATAAAGTTGATTTACCTGAGCCTGAGGGTCCCATTAGAGAATAAATTTTTCCAGACTTAAATTTATATGAAATTTTTTTTAAAACATTTATCCTTTTTAAACTTAAAAAGCTTTTATAAATCTTTGATAGCTGAATTAAATTACTCATATTTTAATGCTTTTATTGGATCTAATTTGGCCGCCTTCATAGCTGGAAATATGGATACAATTATCGTTATAAAAATTGAACACAATGAAATAATAAAAATAGAGGACGGGTTTATTTCAGACGGCATTGTACTTAAAAAATATATTTCTTCAGGAAATAAACTTATATTAAAAACATCACTAAGAAATTTTCTAACATTTTCTACATACATAGAAAATATAACTCCTAATATTATTCCAAACAATGTAGCAGATGTACCTATTATTACCCCAACTAAAAAGAATATCTTTATAATAGATTTATTCAATACACCAATAGATTTTAAAATAGCAATATCTCTAGTTTTATTTTTTACCAATATCGTCAAGCCTGAAATAATATTAAAAGCAGCAACAATAATTATAAGAGATAATATGATAAACATTACATTTCGTTCTACTTTTAAAGCTGAGAATAAAGAGCTATTAGTATCAGCCCAACTATACACAAAATCATTAGGAAATATTTTTTGAACAATCTCTTTTTGATTTTCAATATTTTGAGGATCCTTTAAATAAACTTCTAATTTTCTATCATTTTTTGAGAGATTCATAAATTCATCAAGGGTATCAATATTAATAAATGCTACATTACTATCGAAATCTGCTAAGCCACTTTCAAACAATGAAACAATAGTAAAAGATTTTTTCTTTGGAATACTGCCAATAATTGTATCTACACCTGATGATGACATTATTGATACATCATCACCGAGTTTAAGATTCAATGTGAAACTTAACTCTTTACCTAGAGAAATATAGTTACCTGTTAAGTTACTTTTATTCCCTACAAATGTTTTATCTTTTATTATTTTTAGTTTAGGAAAATCTTTTCTTGAATAACCTCTCAAAACAATACCTTTAGAGGTGTCTTTTTTAATTATGATTGCTTCTCCTGAATTGCTTAATATCATTTCACTCGCGATAAGATTGAGATTAGTATTCTTTACTTTATCAATTTGAATTTGGTTTTCATAAGTATCAACAGTTATATGAGCATTAAAACCAACTATCTTATTTATTAATTCAGATCTAAATCCATTCATTACTGACATCACAATAATTAGGACTGCAACACCTAGGCTTATTCCAATAAATGAAAAGATAGATATAACATTTAAAAAGCCATCTTTTTTTCTAGCTTTTAAAAATCTAAATGTAATTTCTTTTTCTAAAGTTGAAATCAATTGTGAGCTTTTTGTTTATTAATAATCTTAATAATTTCTTTTAAATTAATTTTTTGAGTTTCTTTGTTTATTTCTTTAAATTCAAATAAATCACCTTCAGTTTGTTTTCCAATGATTATTTGATATGGAGCTCCAATTAAATTCATTTTTTTTATTTTTGAGGATAAGTTCTCATCAGTATCATCAATAATAGCATCGATATTATTTTGATTTAACTCAAGATTTATTTTGTTTGCTTTATCGAGTGCAGATGTATCATTTTTATTAATCATAGGAATTATTGCAATATCATATGGTGCAACAGAAATTGGCCATTTCATGATTTCATTTTTTTCATCATATTTCGCTTCTATAATTGCTCCTACTAATCTTGAAACTCCTATTCCATAAGAACCCATTTTTACATAGTCTTTTTTACCCCCAGGTAAATCGACTGCTGCTTCCATTGGTTTGGAATATTTGTCTCCAAAATAAAAAATATGACCAACCTCTATACCTTTCGTTTTCAATCTATTTTTCTCTGAAACTTTTTCATTAAACTCATCTTCTTTAAATTTATCATCAGTAACTGAGTAAAATTTTTCATATTGATCTCTCAATTCAAGTAGGGATTTAACATCAAGTTTTGTTCCTTCAAAATTCAAGTCAAATATTCTTTTATCTGCATAAATTTTACTCTCTCCAGTTTCTGCTAGGATAATAAATTCATGAGAAAGATTTCCACCAATTGGTCCTGTATCGGCTGCCATTGGAATTGCTGTAAGATCTAATCTTTTAAAAGTTTTTAAATAAGATAAGAAAAATTTATTATAAGAAAACAATGCATCTTCATCTGTAACATCAAAAGAATATGCATCCTTCATGTAGAATTCCCGACATCGCATAATTCCAAATCTTGGTCTGATTTCATCTCTAAATTTCCATTGAATATGATAAAGAAGTTGAGGTAATGATTTATATGATTTTAGGGAAGATCTAAAAATATCAGTTACTAATTCCTCGTTTGTTGGTCCGTAAAGCATTTCTCGATCTTGACGATCTTTTATTCGTAACATTTCCTCACCATAATCCTCATAACGTCCACTCTCTTTCCAAATCTCGCTGGATTGTATTGTGGGCATTAGTATTTCTTGTGCACCTATTTTGTTTTGTTCTTCTCTGACAATTCTTTCAATTTTTTTCATTACTTTAAAACCAAGAGGCAACCAAGAGTATATGCCTGCTGAAGATTGTTTTATCATTCCAACTCTTAACATTAGCTGGTGAGACTTTATTTTTGCTTCTGAGGGATTATTTTTTAAAATAGGAATAAAAGATTTAGAAATATGCATGTTAAATGATTATATTTCTTAAATTTAAATATTCAAATTTCATTAATAAATAAATGGCTGTGAATATAATTGTTGTTATTCCAGTACAATAAAGGAATTTTTTTAACATTTTAGGATTTTCTGGTGAACCCGGATCTTCACCATCTACTTTAACTATTTTTTTCCTTTCAACATCAATTGGTAAAATTGCAAAAAAAACAATCCACCAGATAATAATGTAGATTATAGCTAAGCCAGTTGGACTCATTAAATCCTTACTAAATTAATATTAGTATATGGTCTTTTTCCTGTTTTTTCTTTTGTAAATTTTCTGCAAGCAATTTTAAGAGCATCTATTAAATTACTTTCTTGCTGTTTGCTCCCAAGTTTAAAGGATCTTGTTGTTTTTTCAATTTCGTCCTCTAACCCATAGAGAAATTCATCTTTTTCATAAATGGGTAAACCTCTAAATGTTGTAACAGGGTTATTATGGATATTTCCTTTAGGTGTTATTAATATAGTGACTTCCAAATATCCATTGCTACTTAAATTTTTTCTATCTTTAATTGATTGAGAGTCCTCTTCTACACTCACATTTCCATCTAAATACAATCTTCCGCTAGGTGCTTTATCATATACCTCTGGTGCCTCACCAGGGTATAGCTTGACTATATCACCATTTTCAACTTGAACTGGATGAGGTACTTGCATTTCTTTAGCAAAATTTATGTGTTCTATCATGTGTCTGTGCTCTCCATGAACAGGGATTACACATTTTGGTTTAACCCATTGATACATATCTTTAAGATCCTCACGATTTGGATGTCCAGAGACGTGTATAAATTCTGTTTCTTCTGAGATAACCTCAATTCCATCTTTAACTAACTGATTGTGTAATTTATAAAGCTTTTTCTCATTTCCTGGAATTATCTTTGATGAAAAGATTACTGCATCACCTTTTTCAATAAAAACATCAGGATGTGTGTAATTTGATATCCTCATCATTGCACCCATTGGTTCACCTTGGCTGCCTGTGCACAAATAAACTATTTTTTCTCTAGCAAAATTTTTAGCTTCTCTTGGATCAATTGGATCAATGGTATTTTGTAAATATCCACATTGTCTTGCTGCCTTATAAATTCTATGCATAGATCTTCCAACTAGTGAAATTTGTCTTCCAGTTTGTTCAGCACAATAAAAGGCTGTCTCCATTCTAGCAACGTTTGAGGCAAACGATGTCACAATAATTCTTTTTTTTAATCGACCCATTATATTTAATAAATTTTTTCTTACATCTAACTCTGAGCCTGATCTGCCAGCACTAAAAACATTTGTAGAGTCACAAATCATTGCTAATACACCTTCATCACCTATTTCTTTTAATCTTTTCGCATTTATTTCATCACCTATTAGGGGGTTTGGGTCAACTTTCCAGTCACCAGTATGTAAGACCACACCTGCGGGAGTTTTAATTCTTAATCCATTGGGTTCTAAAATAGAATGGGTTAAAGTAATGTACTCTATTTCAAAATCTTCCAATAGCACATTTCCATTTAGCTCGACTATCTGTAAATCTTTTGTTATGTCGATGTGTTTTTCTTTAAATTTTTCCTTAATTAATACAGCGGTAAACGGAGTTGCGAAAATCTTACATTTTAATTTTGGCCATAAGTGAGCAATTGCTCCAATATGATCTTCGTGTGCGTGTGTTAATATTATTCCTAATAAATTATCTTTTCTTTCAACAATAAATCCAGGATCTGGATATATAAGATCAATGCCTGGTATTGTATCATCAGCAAAAGTTACTCCAATATCTACCATTATCCATTTATGATTTCCAGGCTCACCATAGCCAAAAAGATTCATGTTCATTCCAATTTCACCTGAACCTCCTAGTGGACAAAATAATAATTCTTTTTTCATTTATTTAATTAACTTAGCAATTTTAATTAATCCTTTAATTGTGATATCTTTATTTTGTATTACACGAGTCTTTAAAGATTTTCTAAACAAATCAGAGTAACCACCAGTAATTACAAGTTTGAAAGATTTTCTAGTTTCTTTCTTAATCAAATTAATAATATTGTCAATTAGTCCTATATAGCCCCAAAAAAAACCTGAACGGACTGCCGAAATTGTATTGTTGCCAATTATATTTCTTATCTTCTTTAAATCTATTTGGGGTATCAATGAGGCTTTGTCAGACAAAGTATCAAGCGATATTTTAACTCCAGGGGCTATTATGCCACCTCTATAATATTTTTTTTCAACTACATCAAATGTGGTGGCAGTGCCAAAATCTAAAATTATAAAATTATCTTTACCATTTTGCAGACTAATTGCATTAGCTAAACGATCTGAACCAGCCTGTTTATAATTAACTTTGATTTTAATTAATGAACTCAAATTAAGATTTTTAATTTCATAACATCTAATTTTAGTTTTTTTATGAAAATATTTTTTAATCAAATTAAAAGATTTTGGTACAACACTACAAAAAAGGATTTTCTCTACTTTTTTAATATCTTTAATCAAAAATTTAATTTTTTTGTCCAAATTTTTATTATTGATATTTTTTGAAATTAAACTTGTTCTTTTTAAAATTCTATCTTTTTTGTTGACTAAAAATATCTTTGCATCTGAATTTCCAATATCACCCAAAATATACATATAATTATTTATTTTTTTTATCTTTATAAATCTCTAAATTTTTTTCAAAAATTTTTTTTAATTGTATCTCAATATTTCTTTTTGAAATTTTTTTATTAATTAAATCATTTAAATTAGTAGTTGGATAGTTGCTAATTATAGGGTTTTTTATCAAATTAATTCCAATTCCAAGTATTAAAAATTTTTGATTTTGTTTATTTATAATTTCTTGGAGAATTCCACAAATTTTTTTTCCTTTAATTAACAAATCATTTGGTTTTTTATATACAATTCTTTTTTTATAATATTTTGAAATTAGTTTTTTTACTAATATACAATTAAATTTTGTAATTTTAGTTAAATTTAAATCCATATTTTCTAAATTATAGAAAAAACTTACAAACAAATTTCCTTTAAATGAAATCCATTTTCTTCCGTACTGCCCACGCCCATTACTTTGGCTATCAGCAATTATCATTCCATAATTTAAATTGGAACTTTTAACCATTCTTATGGCTGTATCATTCGTGCTTCTTAATTTTTTAAATCTTAAAATTCTGAATTTCATTAAATTATGTTAATTCTGGAAACTACCTCTATTAATTGGCTCGGAAATATGAAGTATATCAGAATTAACAATGTAGATGCTGTTAAAGAAAATTTTAACCAAAAACCATGATCAGTATCATATTTTTCTTTTTGCTCATCAAAATACATAATTTTAATTAACCTTAAATAATAAAAAGCTGCAACGACTGTGGATAATAAACCAACGATTGCTAAAAAATACATTGATTGTTCAATGACTGCTTTAAAAACATAAAACTTAGCAAAAAAACCAGCCAAAGGAGGAATCCCAGCTAGTGAAAATAAAATTATTAGTAATGATAACGCTAGCATTGGATGATTTTTAGACAAACCTGACAAATCATCTATTTTTTCGTAATAGTTATTGTCTCGTTTCAACATTAACAAGCATGAAAATAATCCTAAGTTCATTAGTATATATATAGTTATATAAATTACTGAACTTTGAATGCCATCATTAGTACCTGCCGCTACACCAGCTAGAGCGTAACCAACATGACCTATGGAGCTATAAGCAACAAGCCTTTTCAAATTTGTTTGTCCTATGGCTGCGATAGCACCAAATAGCATTGATGCGATTGATAAAAAAATTAAAATCATTTGCCACTGATCAATCAGATTTAAAAATGGTACATATAAAAATCTTATAAATACTGTCAGTGCTGCTATTTTTGGAACCATTGTAAAAAATAATGTCACCGAAGTAGGTGAACCTTCATATACATCTGGAGCCCACATATGAAAAGGAACAGCAGAAATCTTAAAGGCTAGTCCCACTAAAATAAATACGATACCAAATGTCAACGCATACTCATTTGAATTTAATTGATCAGCTATTACATCAAAATTGGTAGATCCAGTAAATCCATATATTAAAGAGCAACCATAGAGCAATAAACCGGAGGATAGAGCACTTAGAACAAAATATTTAAGTCCCGCTTCAGAAGATTTGATTTCATCTCTATTGAATGTAGCTAAAACATATAAGGCCAACGACTGAAGCTCAAGGCCCATATAAAATACAATTAAGTCATTAGAATTAATCATAACCATCATTCCTAGTACAGAACTTAAAATTAATATTGGATACTCAATCTTAAAGATTTGAAAAGTTTTAAGATAGTTCGAAGAAATGATTAGGACTAAGAAAGCAGCTAATAAAGTAATTATCTTCATTAAAGAAGATAAATAATCAATAATAATACTATTATTAAATAATTTTGTTTCGTTAATACCAATTGTTTCATTAAAAGTGATAACAGCGGTTACAATCAAAACAGCTAAAGAAAGACTCTGAACAAGTCTTGAGCTATTTTTTTTAAAAACACCTAATATTAATAAAAACATTATCGACAAAGATAGAAATATTTCGGGTAATACTAATTGTAAATTTTCCATTATGTTTTACTTGCTAATTTAAAATTATATTGATCAATTAAATCTGAGATGGAAACCTCAATTGTGTTAATTAGAGGATCTGGATAAAATCCAAAAAATAGAGTTGGTACAGCTAAACAAGATAAAATAAATAACTCAGATCTATTTAAATCAAACATCTGTTTCAAATCTGTATTTATTAATTTCCCAAAAACTACTCTTTTATATAACCAAAGCATATATGCAGCACCAATAATTACCCCTAAGCTAGCAATCACAGCTACTAAAAAATTATCCTTAAATGCACCCATCAAAATTAAAAACTCCCCAACAAAACCACTTGTTCCAGGTAGGCCTAGAGCTGCTAAAGTAAACAACATAAACAAAATAGAATATTTTGGAATAATACTCACGATACCACCATAAGTATCTATAAGTCTTGAATGCATTCTGTCATAAACAACACCTACACATAAAAAAAGTGCTGCAGAAACTAGTCCATGACTGATCATCTGAATAATACTTCCCTCAATACCTTGTTGCTGAATAGTAAAAATTCCTAAAGTAACATAACCCATATGGGCAACTGATGAATAAGCAATTAGCTTTTTCATATCTTCCTGCATTAAAGCTATGAAAGAAGTAAAAATAATCGCAATTACACTGAGTGTGTAAATCAATGGGGTGAAGATTTCTGATGCTGCCGGAAATAATCCAAGAGAAAATCTTATAAAACCATAACCTGCCATTTTTAATAATATAGCTGCTAATAAAACAGATCCTGCTGTTGGTGCTTCAACATGAGCATCTGGTAACCATGTATGAACTGGCCACATAGGAGTTTTAACTGCAAAAGAGCTAAAAAAAGCTAACCATAAAAGATTTTGATACTTTATATCAATTCCAGAATTATAAAGTTCAACTACATCTGTAGTTCCATTCAGCCAATAAATTGTAATTATAGCTACTAACATTAAAACTGAACCAAGCAAGGTATACAAAAAAAATTTAAATGCTGAATAAACTCTTCTGGCACCACCCCAGATACCAATAATTAAAAACATAGGAATTAAACCTGCCTCAAAAAATAAATAAAAAATAACAAGGTCTAAAGAGCAGAATACACCGATCATAAAAGACTCCATGATAAGTACAGCTATCAAAAATTCACTTAGTCTCTCTTTGATTGAATTATTTACCGATACAATACAAAGGGGTGTAATAAATGTTGTGAGTAAAATAAACAAAATTGAAATACCATCAACACCTACCTTGTAATTTATTAAATCTTTAATCCAAATTCTTTCCTCAACAAATTGAAACTCAGAAGTTGTTGGATCAAATAATATCCATAGATAAATTGATAAAAAAAAATTTACTGCTGAAGTAAATAAAGCAACATATTTTCCAGTAAAATTATTTTTTTTATCACTTTTGGTAAAAAATAAGAATAAAGCTCCAATTGATGGTAATAAAATCAAAGAAGAAAGAATAGGAAAGTTCATTATTTTACAATTAAGAATGTTAATAAAGCAGAAAAACCAAGTAACATCACAAAAGCATATTGATATATGTATCCACTTTGAAATTTATTAGCTTTTACTGAAAATTTTTTGATCATCGACGAAATACCGTCTGGACCAAACCCATCGATAATTTTCAAATCAAAGAACTTCCATAAAAATAAACCTAATTTTTTTGATGGTTTAACAAATAAAACATCATAAAGTTCATCAAAATACCATTTATTTAACAAAAACTGATAAAGCGGTTTATTTATACTAGCTAATCGTTCAGGTAAATTTTTATTTTTAAGGAATAAATAATATGCTAGTGGGATAGATAATATTACCAAAGTTGGAGTAAGTAATAAAAACCATAGTGGTGGGTGATCAGTGCTTAATGGTTTTAGAAAAAATATTGAGTCACGCCAAAAATTATTTAAACCTTCATAACTGATAAATAATTCTTTAAATAAAAATCCTGCAAATATTGCACCAATTGATAATAAAACTAGAGGTATCAACATCACGATAGGAGACTCGTGTGTCTCATCTATCTTAATCTCTTTATTATTATACTCACCATGAAAAGTTTTAAAAATTAATCTCCAAGAATAAATTGATGTAAGAAATGCTGTAAAAATACCTATACCAGCAGCATAATAACCTGTTGTATTTCCTCTCAAATATGCAAATTCAATTATTGCATCTTTAGAATAAAAACCTGACAAAAATGGAAACCCTGTTAAAGCTAGCGTTCCTATAATCATTAGTGAATAGGTGTATGGAAGTTTTTTCCACACTCCGCCCATATTATTTATATTTTGTTCGTCTTTAAAAGCATGAATAACTGAACCAGATCCTAAAAATAATAGTGCTTTAAAAAACGCGTGAGTGAATAAATGAAACATTGCAACATTATATGCTCCCACGCCAGTGGCAAAAAACATGTAACCTAATTGGCTACAAGTAGAATACGCAATTATTTTTTTTATATCATTTTGTACCAGAGCTACTGTTGCAGCAAAGAATGCGGTACTCATACCAACAATTGTAATGATATTTAAAGCTAGATCAGAGTATTCATAAATAGGTGAACACCTTACAACTAGAAAAACTCCTGCTGTTACCATAGTGGCGGCATGAATTAAGGCAGAAACAGGTGTTGGTCCTTCCATAGCGTCTGGCAACCAGGTATGAAGTAAAATTTGTGCTGATTTACCCATTGCACCAATGAATAAAAGTAAGCAAATCAAATCTACAGCATTAAATGTGATACCTAAAAATACCAAATTTTTATCTGTAATGTTTGGAATTTCAGCAAAAACCTCAGTATAATTTACAGTTCCAAATAAATAAAAAATTAAAAATATCCCGAGAGCAAACCCGAAATCACCTACTCTATTCACGACAAATGCTTTAATTGCAGCTTTGTTTGCTGACTCTTTTTTAAACCAAAATCCTATTAAAAAATACGAACATAAACCTACACCTTCCCAACCAAAAAATAATTGAATGAAATTATCTGCAGTAACTAACATCAGCATTGCAAATGTAAATAAAGATAAGTAAGCCATAAATCTTGGTTTGTGCGGGTCATGAGACATATAACCGATTGAATAAATATGAACTAAGGCAGAAACTGATGTAACAACAACTAACATCACAGCAGATAATGAATCAATTTTCATTGACCAATTTACTTCAAGCGATCCAGAGCTAATCCATGTCGCTATGATGATGTTCTCTTGATATTGATTAACAACAACCTCATACAAAACGAGGACAGAAAAAATTGCTGAAATAGATACCAACAGGCTAGTAATAATTTCTGAACTTCTATCTCCTATTAATTTTCCAAAAAATCCTGAGATAATTGAAGCTATTAATGGTAATGCTATAATTGAAATTTCCATTTTAACCTTTTAGTTTATCTATCTCCTCTACTCGAATAGTTCCAGAGTTTCTAAAATAAACAACTATGATCGCAAGACCAATTGCAGCCTCAGCTGCAGCCACAGTTAGTATAAAGAGGGTAAACACTTGACCAGAAAGATCTCCTAAATAAATTGAAAAAGATACTAAATTAATATTTACAGCTAATAAAATAAGTTCAATACTCATCAAGATTACAATAATATTTTTTCTATTAAGAAATATACCAATTATTCCAATACTAAAAATAACAGCACCTAAAGTTAAATAATGACCTAAACCTATATCAATCATCTATTTTTACTCCTTTGTTAGACGCAACTTCAAGTACTTCCACACCTTCAGTCCTTTCTCTAGATATTTGTTTTAAATAACTTTGTTTTTTAACACCCTCTCTTTGTCTAAAAGTAAGGACTATTGCACCTATCATGGCAATCAAAAGTATCATCCCACTAATTTGAAACACATGTATATAATCAGTGTATAAAACCTGACCTAATGAATGAGTGTTACTGACCCCGTTCTCTAGTGATGATTTTGCAGAATTAAATAAATCAGGCTTATATTTCCATCCACCTATTACAATAATTAATTCAAAAAAAATTATTACACTGATTAATAATCCTATAGGAATATGTCTTGAGCTATCTTTTGAAACAAACCACTGATTTTTTTGTTGAGCAACATTAAGCATCATTACGACAAACAAAAATAGCACTGCAACTGCCCCAACATAAACTATCAACATAATCATCCCCAAAAATTCTGCACCAATCATTATGAAGAGGCAAGATATACTTATAAAATCAAGAATTAAAAAAAAAACTGAATGAACTGTGTTTTTAGAAACAGTTACCATTATGGCGGAAACAACTGCAATTACAGAAAAGACATAAAAAAATATTGCATGTGCAATCATAAATTATCTGTATGGATTGTCTGATTTAATATTTGCCGCTAAAACATTTTCCCATCTATCTCCGTTATCTAGGAGCTTTTCTTTTGTATAATAGAGTTCTTCACGAGTTTCAGTTGAAAATTCAAAATTTGGTCCCTGGACAATTGCATCTACAGGACAAGACTCTTCACATAACCCACAATAAATACATTTCATCATATCAATATCATAGCGAGTTGTTTTTCTGCTTCCATCAGCTCTTTCGGCAGATTCAATTGTAATTGCTTGAGCAGGGCAGACAGCTTCACACAATTTACAAGCTATACATCTTTCTTCTCCATTAGGATATCTTCTCAATGCGTGTTCACCTCTATATCTTGGACTAATTTTGCCTTTTTCAAATGGATAATTTATCGTTTTTTTTGATTTGAAAAGTTCCTTAACAGCAATAAAAAGCCCACTGATAAAATCGGTCATTAATATTGTTTTAAAAAATCTTGATATTTTCATTTATATTGTAGGTAAAAGATTAAAGTAAAAAAGATAACTTGCTGTCAAAACAACATAAGTTAAAGATAATGGTAAAAATATTTTCCAACCTAGTCTCATAAGTTGATCATATCTATATCTTGGAACAATCGCTTTGACCAACGCAAAAAGAATAAATAAAAATAAAATTTTGAAAATTAACCAAAGAGCGCCAGGTATTAAATTAAAAGGATAAAGATCGATTGGAGATAACCAGCCTCCTAAAAATAAAATTGACCCTAGTGCACACATTAACAAAATATTTGCATATTCTCCCAACCAAAACATTGCATACATCATCCCAGAATATTCTGTTTGGTAACCCGCAACTAATTCAGCCTCTGCCTCTGGTAAATCAAAGGGTGGTCTATTCGTTTCAGCTAAAGCTGATATAAAAAAAATTACAAACATTGGAAATAATGGTATTACAAACCACATTTCTTTTTGAGCAACTACAATATCATTCAAGTTTAGAGATCCTACGCACAATAAGACATTAATTATAATAATACCAATCGATACTTCATAAGATACCATTTGTGCAGCAGATCTAATTGCTCCTAAGAAAGGATATTTTGAATTCGATGCCCATCCACCCATTATTATCCCATACACACCCAATGATGAGACAGCAAAAATATATAAAATTCCAACATTTATATCTGCTAATACTTGTTCAACTCCAAAAGGAATTACAGCCCATGCTATTAGAGCTAGAGTCATTGTTATTATTGGAGCAAGAATAAAAATTACTTTGTTTGAACTAGCAGGTATTATAATTTCCTTGAAAATATATTTTAGGGCATCTGCTAGGGATTGTAATAAGCCAAATGGACCAACAACATTTGGACCTTGTCTTTTTTGAACAAAAGCCCAAACTCTTCGATCCAACCAAACGATCATAGCGACTGAAACTAAAACAGGCACTAATAAAAATAAAATTTTGTAACTTTCTTGAAAAATAATATTTAAGTATTCCATGAATTAACCTTCTGTCCCTGTTTTTTTTAAATCAATTTTTGCGTTATTACATTCAAGCATAGTTTTTGATGAACGTGCAATTACATTAGAAAAATAGTAGTCTTTATAATCAACTTTTAAAAATTCATCAGTAAAATCGATTTCATTAAATTCATGATCAAATTCTGAAGTTTGCTGATCTTTATTCACTTTTAAATAGTTAAACATACTACTTTCGAGTTCATCTTTATCATTAAAAAGTTTTCTATTATTCATAATCTCAGCGAGATCATTTATAATTTGCCAGTCCTCTTTTGCATCACCTGGGGGGTAAGATGCTTTATAAGCTTTTTGTAATTTACCTTCCAAGTTAGTGTAATGTCCAGATTGTTCAGTATAAGCAGCACCGGGTAAAATTATATCTGCAATTTCTGCACCTCTATCTCCATGACTTCCTTGATAGATAATAAATTCATCTTTCTTTTTAAAATCTAAATTATCTTGGCCAAGTAAAAAAATAATTTCAAATTTATTTTCATGAAGTTCATCTAGAATTTTATTACTTTTATCAATGATATCTAAATCTAAATTTCCAACTGTACCTGCATCCACTGATAATATATTAATTGGATTCCAATCATCATTTAGTTTATTATTCTTGGATAAAAATTCTTTAGATAAATTAAATAAATAACTTGCTGATTTAATTTTAAAAAAAGACTCGCCAAATACAATCATTGGTTTTTTTGACTCAATAATTTCTTTTGATAATTCATCATTGTTTTCAAATATATCTTTGATAGTTTTTACCTTCCCATTTAAACTTTGATAGTTGTAAGTTAGGTCTCCAAGATCGTTTAAAGAGATAACTCTAGTATTATTACTTAAATATGCTTTTCGAATTCTCGCATTAATCATTGTTGCTTCAAATCTAGGATTTGTGCCTATCAATAAAATTAAATCTGCTTCTTCAATTCCGTTTATCGATGAATTGAATAAATAATTTTCTCTTTTAGAATTGTCGATAAATCTTTTTGAAGATCTAAAATCATATTTTTTCGTATCAATTGTTCTTTCTAAAAATTCTTTGAAAATAAAACTTGTCTCCATATTTGTTAGATCACCAACAAATCCACAAATTTTATCTTTATTTGCATTTTCTATTTTTGATTTGATGATTTTGTAAACCTCATTCCAAGAGGCTTTTTCAAATTTATTATTATACTTTATATAAGGAGTGTCTAATCTTTGATTTAATAATCCATCACAAGCATATCTTGTTTTATCTGAAATCCACTCTTCATTTATATCTTCATTTATAACAGGTAAAACTCTTTTCACTTCCCAATCATAGGTATCAACTCGAATATTTGAACCAACCGCATCCATTACATCAATTGTCTGCGTTTTCTTTAATTCCCATGGTCTTGCTTCAAAAACATAAGGCTTAGATGTTAGAGCTCCTACTGGACAAAGATCGATTACGTTTCCTGACAGTTCTGATTGAACTGATTGCTCTAAATATGTAGTAATTTGCATATCCTCACCCCTTCCAATTGCACCTAACTCAGGAACTCCAGCTATCTCGGTTGCAAATCTCACACACCTTGTACAATGAATACATCTTGTCATTTGAGTTTTGATCAGTGGACCCATATTTTTCTCAGGCACTGCTCTTTTGTTTTCTTTAAATCTTGACTTGTCTATTCCATAAAACATCGATTGATCTTGAAGATCACATTCCCCACCCTGATCACACACTGGACAATCCAACGGATGATTTGCTAATAAAAACTCCATCACACCTTTCCTTGATTTCTCTATTTTTGGAGTATTAGTTTTTATAACCATTCCATCTGCTGCGGGCATTGCACATGAGGCTATTGGTTTTGGAGATTTTTCCATTTCAACTAAACACATTCTACAGTTACCAGCTATTGATAATTTTTCGTGATAACAAAATCTTGGTATTTCTGCGCCTGCTTTCTCACAAGCTTGGAGAACAGTCAACCCTTCCTCAACCTCTACTTCAATATCGTTAACTTTTAATTTAAGCATTTTTATCCAATAAGTGTTGATCTACTAAATAAGGAATATTCTTATTTTCTTTTACAATTGGATCAAATTTATTTCTTTTTTTAATTTCATCTTTGAAATGTCTTAATAAACCTTGAACTGGCCAGGAAGAACCCTCACCAAATGCACAAATCGTATGACCTTCTATTTGTTTTGTAACATCACCCAGCATATCTATCTCATCTTTAGATGCTTCTCCTTTTGCCATTCTTTCAAGCATTCTCCACATCCAGCCTGAACCTTCTCTACAAGGTGTACATTGGCCACAACTTTCATGTTTATAAAATCTCGCTATTCGAGCCATACATTTTATAATGTCTTGATCTTTATTAATCACAACCACACCAGCTGTACCTAATCCACTTTTTTCAGCCATTAATGAGTCGAAGTCCATAGTCAAAGTCTCACATTTATCTTTTGGTATTAATGGCATTGATGATCCACCAGGTATAACAGCTTGCAAATTATCCCAGCCACCTATGACACCCCCAGCATGTACTTCAATTAGTTCTTTTAATGGAATGTTCATTTCTTCCTCAACATTACAAGGATTATTTACATTTCCAGATATACAAAAAATTTTAGTACCTGTATTTTTTTCTCTTCCCAAAGACGCAAACCATTTACCACCTCTTCTCAGGATAGTTGGTACAACAGCTATGGTTTCCACATTATTAATTATTGTTGGGCAACCATAAAGTCCTATTAGTGCTGGAAAAGGAGGTTTTAATCTTGGTTGACCTTTTTTTCCCTCAATACTTTCTAGTAATGCAGTTTCTTCTCCACAAATATATGCTCCAGCTCCATAGTGAATATAAATATCTAGATCCCACCCAGTGCCTGCAGCGTTTTTACCTAATAGTTTTTTTTCATAAGCTTCGTCAATTGCCGCTTGTAACTTTTGTCCATCTACAAAATATTCTCCTCTAATATAAATATAACAAACATGTGCTTGAATTGCATAAGATGCAATCAAACAACCTTCAATTAATTTATGAGGTTCAAATCTTAAAATATCTCTATCTTTACAAGTGCCTGGCTCAGACTCATCTCCGTTAATCACTAAATAATGTGGTCTAGTGCCGACTTCTTTAGGTGCAAAGGACCATTTTAAACCTGTTGGAAAACCTGCACCACCTCTTCCTCTAAGTTGAGAGTCTTTAATTTCATTTATAATCCAGTCTCTACCCTTACCTGTTATTTCTTTAGTATTTACCCAATCACCTCTTTTTTGAGATGAAGTTAGGTCAGGTCCCAAATCATTGTATAAATTTTGAAAAATTCTGTCTTGATCCTTAAGCATTTTTTAGATCCATTAATGTTTTTCTATTATTTTCTGGTTCATTATTTACTCTTCCTCTATAGGAGCCAGGTGTTGGTTTTTCCCCGTTGAGAATTTTATCCAAAATTTTTAAAGTTTTTTCTTTATCAAGATCCTCATAATAGTCATCATTAATTTGCATCATCGGGGCATTGACACATGCGCCAAGACACTCAACTTCCATCCACGAACAACTTTTATCATTTGAAAGGACTGATTCATGTTCTGAAATTTTTTCTTTACATGCCTCGACTAATTTATTTGCACCCCTTATCATGCATGGAGTTGTGGTACACACTTGAACAAAATACTTACCCACAGGTGATAAATTATACATGCTATAGAAAGTAGCAACTTCATATACTTTTATGTATGGCATATCTAAAAATTTTGCGATGTGTTTCATTGCAGCTAAAGGTATCCAGTTATCATTTTGTTTTTGAGCTAAATATAATAATGCCATCACAGCACTTTGTTGTTTACCTTCTGGATATTTAGCAACAATACTTTTTGCTGCCTCTAACGAAGAAGCGTTAAATTCAAAATTTTCAGGTTGGTTTTTTGCAGGTCTTCTTAAACTCATCTATCGACCTCCCCAAAAACTATATCAAGTGAACCAAGAACAGCAGGCACATCCGCTAACATGTGACCCTTAATTAAATAATCCATTGATTGTAAATGTGAAAATCCTGGCGCTCGAATCTTACACTTGTAAGGTTTACTTGATCCATCTGAGATTAAATAAACACCAAATTCACCTTTAGGTGCTTCGACGGCAGTATAAATTTCATCTTTTGGTACACGATATCCCTCAGTAAATAGTTTAAAGTGATGTATCAATGCTTCCATAGATTGTTTTATTTCTGCTTTAGATGGTGGAGATATTTTACCATCAAAAGTTTTAATTGGACCTTTTTCCATCCTTGCTAAACATTGTTTTATAATTGATACACTTTCTTTCATTTCCTCAATTCTACATAAGTATCGATCGTAACAATCACCATTTTTACCTACTGGAATTTTAAATTCTAATTGATCATAACAATCGTAGGGTTGAGATTTTCTTAAATCCCAAGGGATCCCTGAACCTCTAATCATTACACCACTAAAAGAGTAGTCTAATGCGTCATCTTTGGTTACCACTCCAATATCTACATTTCTTTGCTTAAATATTCTATTGTCAGTTAAAAGGTTCTCAAGATCATTTATTATTTTTGGAAAAGTTTCACAAAATTTCGCTATATCATTTTCTAAACCAGCTGGTAAATCTTGATGAACTCCGCCAGCTCTGAAATAATTTGCGTGTAATCTTGATCCAGATGCTCGTTCGTAAAAAGTCATTAATGTCTCTCTTTCTTCAAATCCCCATAATGATGGCGTTAAAGCACCAACATCTAGAGCTTGAGTAGTAACATTTAATATATGACTTAATATTCTTCCGATTTCACAAAACATAACTCTTATATATTGTGCTCTTATTGGAACATCGATATCTAGAATTTTTTCTATAGCTAAGGCAAAAGCATGTTCTTGGTTCATTGGAGCTACATAATCAAGTCGATCAAAATATGGAACAGCTTGCATATATGTTTTATTTTCAATTAATTTTTCTGTTCCTCGATGTAACAATCCAATATGCGGGTCTGCTTTTTCCACAACCTCTCCATCCAGTTCAAGAATCAGTCTTAACACACCATGAGCAGCAGGATGTTGTGGACCAAAATTCAAATTTAGATTTTTAATTTTTTTTGTCATTAGTTTCTGATATTTCTTTTATATATTTTGTTCCTTCCCAAGGACTTTCATAATCAAAATTTCTATAATTCTGCTCTAGTTTTACAGGTTCATTGATAACTTTTTTTTTCTCTTCGCTATATCTAACTTCCGAATGGCCAGTCAAAGGAAAATCTTTTCTTAATGGGTGGCCTTCAAAACCATAGTCGGTCAAAATTCTTCTTAAATCAGGATGATTTTTAAAATTTACGCCATACATATCAAAAACTTCTCTTTCCATCCAATTAGCCGATGGAAATACAGATGTTAGAGAAGAGATAAGCTCATTTTCATTGATAGAATAACTTAGGATCATTCTATGATTAAACTCGTGACTTAAAAATAAATACACAATCTTAAATCTTTGAGTTTCCTCAGGATAGTCTACAACTGTAATATCAATAAGCTGTCTAAACTTAGTATCTTTGTTTGTTTTTATAAATAAGACAACGTCAATTAAATCATCTTTATCAATTTCAACATAAATTTGATTATGTTTAATTGTAGTCTTATTGATTTTTGTCGTAAGTTCTGAATTTATCTTTTTCTCTAAATCGATTAAATTATTCATATTACCTGTTAAAAGATCCTTTATTTCTAATTTTTTTTTGTAATTGCATTATTCCATATAACAATGCTTCAGCAGAAGGTGGACAGCCTGGCACATAAACATCAACGGGTACAATACGATCACAACCTCTTACAACAGAATATGAATAATGATAATAACCCCCACCATTAGCACAACTACCCATTGATATAACGTATCTTGGTTCTGGCATTTGATCATAAACTTTTCTTAATGCTGGTGCCATCTTATTTGTTAAAGTACCCGCAACAATCATAACATCAGATTGTCTAGGTGATCCCCTGGGAGCAGCACCAAATCTCTCAAGATCATATCTTGGCATGGCTGTTTGCATCATTTCAACCGCACAGCAAGCAAGACCAAAAGTCATCCAATGCAATGATCCAGATCTCGACCAATTTACTAAATTTTCTAATGAAGTAGTTATAAATCCATTCTTGCCAAAATCTTCCGCAAGTTGTTTAAATTCATCAGGTACTTGATCTAATTTATTATTCATTTAAAAAAATTTTATTCCCAGTCTAATGCACCTTTTTTCCATTCATAAATAAATCCGATTGTAAGTATGAACAAAAAAATCATCATTGACGTAAAACCCAAGATACCAATATTTCCCAAAGAAATTGCCCATGGAAATAAAAATGCGATTTCAAGGTCAAAAATAATAAATAAAATTGCAACTAAATAAAACCTCACATCAAATTCCATTCTTGAATCTTGGAATGGTTCAAATCCACATTCATAAGCTGATAACTTTTCTGGATCTGGATTTTTTGGAGATAAGATAAAATTAATTACTATAAAGGCGCAACTAAGTCCTAATGCTATAATTAGGAATAATATTATAGGTAAATAATCTTTTAAAAATTCCGCTGTCATGGTGGAATATATATCATTTTTTAAAGCTAGATGAAGTGGTGTTAGGTCACATTATTCAAAATATACAGCTCATTTGATAACGATTATCAGCTTTAAATTAAATAAGTGGCGGGAGTGAAGGGACTCGAACCCTCGACCTATCGCGTGACAGGCGATCGCTCTAACCAACTGAGCTACACCCCCACTTTTGATTCTTTTGGTGGGCAGTAAAGGACTCGAACCTTTGACCCCCTCGGTGTAAACGAGATGCTCTACCAACTGAGCTAACCGCCCAAAACCAAAATGTTGGTTATATCTTTTAGTTAAATAAGGTCAAGATTAATTAGTTGTTATAAATAAATGATAATTTTTTAAAACCCACCTCTCCAATTATTTTTGGAGTTAAAATTATCTTTCTCTATTTTAGATGTTGGTCTTATTAAATAATAAGTGACAAAAACTACAATTAATAAAATTATATATAATTCCATAAATAAATTTTTTATTGAATACTTGCTTGAGACTTGTCGTCTTTTTTAGAAATATCAACTTCGACCCACTCTGTTTTTTTGAGCTCCTTAGTTAAAGCAATCTTTAAAACTTCGTCGGCATACTCAACGGGAGTTATTTTAATTTCATCAATTATTTTTTTTGGCATATCAACCAAATCTTTCTCATTTTCTTTTGGAATTAAAACTTCTTTGATTCCTGCTCTATGCGCTGCAATAAGTTTTTCTTTTAAACCACCAATTGGTAATACTTGACCTGTTAAAGTAACCTCACCTGTCATTGCAACATCTCTTTTAACTGGAATGTTTGTTATAGAAGATACTATTGAAGTAACCATCCCAATTCCTGCAGATGGGCCATCTTTTGGTGTAGCACCCTCTGGAACGTGAATATGAAAATCTTTTTTCTCAAACAATGGAGGTATTATTCCATATTCTAAACATTTAGATCTAACAAAAGATTTTGCAGCTTTTACTGACTCTTGCATTACATCTCCAAGCTTACCTGTTATTTGCATTCTTCCTTTACCTGGCATTGTGACAGTTTCAATTTTCAAAATTTCCCCCCCATACTCAGTCCATGCCAATCCAGTAACTATTCCTACTCTATTTTCAGTTTCCAACTCACCTGATTTAAACTTAGGAACTCCTAAAAAATCTGACAAATTTTCTTTATTAATCTTAACCTCTTTTTCCTCTCCAGAAACAACTTTCTTAACTACTTTTCTGGCGACTTTAGAAATTTCTCTTTCTAAATTTCTGACACCAGACTCCTTTGTATAACTTCTGATAATTTCTTGAATAATGTCATTTTGTAAACTCATCTCTTTTTCTTTAACGCCATTATCTTTAATTTGTTTTGGTAATAAATATTTATTTGCAATATTTATCTTTTCATCTTCTGTATAACCCGCGAGCCTTATGACTTCCATCCTATCTAATAGAGGAGGAAGTATATTTAAAGTGTTAGCTGTTGTAACAAACATAACATCAGATAAATCATAATCTACTTCAAGGTAATGATCGTTAAAAGTCGTGTTTTGCTCAGGATCTAAAGCTTCCAGTAATGCTGAAGATGGGTCACCTCGATAATCATTACCAATTTTATCAATCTCGTCTAAGAGAATTAATGGATTTTTTGTACCTGCTTTTTTCATCATTTGGATTATTTTACCAGGTAGAGAACCTATGTATGTTCTTCTGTGTCCTCTTATTTCTGCTTCATCTCTCATTCCACCAACTGACATTCTTACAAATTCTCTGTTAGTAGCTTTTGCTATTGATTTTCCTAAAGATGTTTTACCAACACCAGGGGGACCTACCAAACATAAAATAGGTCCTTTTATTTTTTCCATTCTTTTTTGGACAGCTAAGAATTCAATAATTCTTTCTTTTACTTTTTCCAAACCGAAATGATCTTTATCTAAAATTTCTAAAGCTTTTTTTAGATCAATGTCTACAGCGCTTTTTTTATGCCATGGAAGTTCTGTCATCCAATCTAAATAATTTCTTACAACTGTTGCCTCAGCTGACATTGGACTCATATTTTTTAATTTTTTTAATTCCTGCAAACATTTCTTTTCAACCTCTTTAGGCATTCTTGCTTTAATAATTGCTTTATTAAGGCTAGTATTTTCATCTTTTCCATCTTCTATTTCACCTAACTCTTTTTGAATAGCTTTAAGTTGTTCATTTAAATAATATTCTCTTTGAGTTTTTTCCATTTGCGTTTTGACTCTTCCACGAATTCTTTTTTCAACACCAATTATGCTTGTTTCATTCTCCATTATCTTAATTATTGC
Source organism: uncultured Pelagibacteraceae bacterium (assembly GCA_902518155.1). Lineage (GTDB taxonomy): Bacteria > Pseudomonadota > Alphaproteobacteria > Pelagibacterales > Pelagibacteraceae > Pelagibacter. The sequence continues at coordinate 89,632 of CABYFA010000002.1, read as the reverse complement.
ATTTAATCTTTTCTTAACATCTATGGTCTCGAAAATTTGTTGTTTTTCTGAAATAGTTGCAGTTATATGTGATGCAATATTATCAGCAATCTGTGAAGGGTCTTTTAATTGTTTGATAGAATTAATAGTTTCATTAGAAATTTTTTTATTAATAGATGTTAACTTTTCTAATCTTCTTAAAGCTGTTGCAGCTAGCGGATATAGATCTTCATCTTTAGTTATAATGTCATTGTAGTGAGTAAATTCACAAGTAATGAATTTTTCATTGTCTTTAAAATCTAAAATCTTAACCCTTTTAACTCCTTCCACTAAAACTTTGACAGTTCCATCTGGTAATTTTAAAAGTTGAAGAATACTACCTTCACAACCATACATGAAGATGTCTGTCTTTTTTGGATCATCTATTTCTGAGTTCTTTTGAGTTACTAAAATGATTTTTTTTTCTTTTTTCATTACTTCATTAAGTGCAGAGATAGATTTATCTCTACCTACGAATAGAGGAATCACCATACTTGGAAACACCACTATGTCTCTGAGCGGTAATAAAGGTAATGAAAATTTCACATCCATAAATATGAATATGGATATTATAAATTATATTGCAATACCTTTTTCTTATTTATTAAGGATATTACGCCGCTGAGGTCTTACTAGGCTTTGATTTATCGTCCGATTCTGAATGAACTATTATTGGCTGTGATTGCCCTTTTACAGATGCAGCATCAACTATAACTTCTTTAATATTTTCTTGACTAGGTAAATCATACATCGTCTTAAGTAAAATATTTTCCAAAATTGATCTTAAACCTCTTGCTCCTGTTTTTTTTCTAATTGCTTTGAGGGCAATTTCTTTTAATGCACTTTCTTTAAAACTTAGTTTTGCACCATCTAATTTAAATAATTCTTGATATTGTTTTGTTAAAGAATTTTTTGGCTCTTGCAATATTTTGATTAAAGATTTTTCGTCTAAATCGTCTAAAGTAGCAATCATCGGTAATCGTCCAATAAATTCTGGGATAAGTCCATATCTTAATAAATCTTCAGGTTCTAAACCTTTCATCCATTCACCAGTCTTTTTGTCTTGTGTATTTTTTACATCAGCACCAAAACCAATTGAGGTTCCCTTGTCTCTTTGTGATATAATTTTATCTAATCCTGCAAAAGCACCACCACAAATAAATAAAATATTTGTTGTATCAACTTGTAAAAATTCTTGCTGAGGATGTTTTCTTCCACCTTGTGGTGGAACACTTGCTATTGTTCCTTCCATTATTTTTAAAAGCGCTTGCTGTACACCTTCACCTGAAACATCTCTAGTTATAGATGGGTTCTCAGATTTTCTACTAATTTTATCAACCTCATCTATATAAACAATTCCACGTTGTGCTTTTTCAACATTATAGTCTGCAGCTTGTAATAACTTTAGAATAATATTTTCAACATCTTCACCAACATAACCTGCCTCAGTTAATGTAGTTGCATCAGCCATTGTAAATGGAACATCTAAAATTCTAGCCAGTGTTTGTGCCAATAAAGTTTTTCCACATCCAGTTGGTCCAACTAATAAAATATTTGATTTAGCAAGTTCTACATTTTTACTTGTTTTATTCTCATAATTAAGTCTTTTGTAATGATTATGAACCGCTACAGATAAAACTTTTTTTGCATGTGATTGTCCAATTACATAATCATCTAAAACTGAACAAATTTCTTTTGGTGAAGGTAGCCCATCTTGATGTTTTACAAAAGTATCTTTGCTCTCCTCTTTGATGATATCCATACAAAGTTCAACACACTCATCGCAGATAAAAACAGTTGGGCCTGCAATAAGTTTTCTAACTTCGTGCTGACTCTTTCCGCAGAAAGAACAATATAAAATGTTTTTGTTATTTGTATTCATAGTTTATATAACGAATCAACTTAATTACTTTATTATAAGAGACTTATGTTAATCAAGTTTCTAATAATTTGATGTCAATATCTTGTGTATTAAGATCTTTTTTCTACCACTTCATCTATCAGACCAAATGACTTAGCAGCATCAGCAGTCATGAAGTTATCTCTTTCAAGGGCAGATTTGATTTCGTCTACTGATTTACCTGTGTGTTTTGAATAAATTTCATTCAGTCTTTTTTTTAGAGATAAAACTTCATTAGCATGAATCTCAATATCAGTTGCTTGTCCTTGAAAACCAGCAGATGGTTGATGAACCATTATTCTAGAATTTGGTAATGAAAATCTTTTACCTTTTTTTCCCGCTGAAAGTAAAAATGATCCCATTGACGCTGCTTGTCCGATACATAATGTGGAAATATCTGGTTTCACATATTGCATTGTATCGTAGATACCAAGACCCGCAGTTACTAGACCCCCAGGACTATTTATGTATAAATAAATTTCTTTTTTAGGATCTTCTGCCTCCAAAAATAAAAGTTGAGCAGTAACTAGAGAAGCAACATTATCATTAATTTGACCTGTTAGAAAAATTATTCTCTCTTTTAATAGTCTAGAGTAAATATCATATGCTCTTTCTCCCTTACTTGATTGTTCAACAACCATAGGTACTAAAGTGCTCATATGTTCTGATATTTTATTTGTCATAAGTTGATTCGTTTTACTTATACAACTTGAGATTACTTTTTGCTAACTTTTTTTAATTTTTTGATAGGTGACTTTGTTTTTGAGGTTTTTGTTTTAGTTTTGTTCGTTGAAGTTTTTTTAGCCTCTACTTTCTTTTCAGTTTTTTCTTTGCCTTCATTAGAATGACTATATTCTTGCATTTGAGATTGTTTTAAAATTTTTTCTGCCTCTTCTTTTGAAACTTCTTTCTTGTTTGGTTTTGCTTTTTCTTTAATTAATTTTAAAATTTTTTCTTCGTAGACTGTGCCTCTCAAGCTAGATAATGCGGAAGGATTTTTTTGATAAAAATCCATGACCATTTTCTCTTGACCTGGCATCATTCTAATTTGTTTTTGAACCTCAGCTTGTAGTTCCTGTTCTGTTACTTTGATTTGATTTTGCTCACCAAATTCATTTAAAACTAATCCAACTTTTATTCTTTTTTTTGCTATTTCTTCAAAATTTTTCCTACTTTTTTTTGCATCTTCTTCAGACATTCCTTGAGAAAGAATCTTTACTTCTTCATCAATTAGATTTTCGGGAATTTCTGTAATTTTAAATTTTTCAATCTCTTTTAAGATTTGATTTTTAGAAAAACGTTCAAGAGAATTTTTGTATTCATCATTTATTTGTTTTGAAATTAAAGATTTAAGGTCTTTCAAATCTTTTGCACCGAAATTTTTTGCAAATTTATCATCAATTTTTACAGGTTCAGGATTTTTTAACATAGTTATTTTGCATTTAAATTTTGCTTTTTTGTTTACCAATTCTTTTTCAGGGAAATTTTCAGGCAAAGTAGCTTCAACAGTCTTTTCATCATCTACTTTGACACCCATTAGTTGTTTGTCAAAACCTTTTAAAAATAAATCTTTACCCAAAGTTAATTGTGTATTTTTACCTTCACCACCTTTGAATGGCTTGTCATCAATAGTGGCATTATAATCAAATGCTACTAAATCACCTTCTTTTGCAATTGTGCCTTTTGGTGCTTCTTTAAAGTTTGGTTGATTTTTTGCTATTTCATTTATTCTTTTATCTGCTTCAGTTTCGTCTATTTTTACTGAATACTCATCAAACTTTATATTTTCTATTGGTTTTACCTCAACCTTTGGAAGCTCTGTTACAGAAATAATGTATTCAAGATCTTTATCTTCTCCATAAGTTTTTAGATCTAGTTTTGGTTGACCCGCTGGTTTGATATTGTTTTCTTGTAGTGCTTTAGTTGAACTGTCTTTTATAACTTTATCTAAGACTTCACCAAAAACTGCTTTTCCAAATTGTCTTTTTAAAATTTCTTTTGGTACTTTTCCAGGTCTAAAACCTTTTAAGTTTACAGTTCCTTTAATTTCTTCATATCTTTGATCCATATGAGTATTCATAGTTTTTTTATCTATGAATATTTTGAGATTTTTGTTTAAACCTTTTTTATTTTCTATTGTTACTTTCATAATCTTTTGATGGTAGGGCGAAAAGGACTCGAACCTTCACAGATTGCTCTATCGGTTCCTAAGACCGACGCGTCTACCAATTCCGCCATCGCCCCACAAATCTTGAAGTTTTATATATTATTGAAACTATTTGTCCAACGACATTTGTTGTAAAATTTATAATTTTTCCTCTATAATGATTATTATGATTGTTTCGCCGTGTATAAGCATTTGTAAAACTGATCCTCAAACTGGATATTGTTATGGCTGTGGCAGAAATAATGATGAAAAAAAAATTTGGAAACAAGAGGATACTTCAGATCAATGGAAAGTAGAAAATCTTAAAATAATTAAAGCTAGATTGTCTGGATGGCAATTAGAAAGTTTTGAGGAGTCCTATACATATAAAATTGAAAATGGTATTTCTCTTTTTAAAAAAAGTTTAAAAAATGAGTAGAACTACAATAGTATCAATTATTTACATAATAGGTCTTATCTTTGGAGCTTTATTTCTTAAAATATGGAGTGCAGACACCAATGTATATAAAGGTCTTTTAGGACTTGGCTGGACAGCTATATTTTTAATAAGTTTATTTTTAGCTGACAAACATGAAAAAAGTTAAATATTTTATCATTTTTTTATTCGTTATAATACCTATTCAAAATCTAAAATCTGAAATCATAGTAATGAGCGCTTGTGATGACAAACAAGATGAGTTTTTAAAAAATGAATACATACTTAATTTAAATCAATTAATCATGGTCAGAAACTATGTGTACAAAGAAAAAACTTATCAAAAATACAGGTTAACAGATCTCAGTGTAAAAAAATCTAACTCGTATGTTAGAAATATTTACGAGGAAAATGGAAAAATTTTAACTCACAAACATGGATATCCACAATTTTATACTCAAATACTTTTTGAAAAAGGCAAACAAGAAGTTTATATGAAAACTGTTTTAAATGATGAAGAGGGAATTTCAAAAATTTCTACATGTAAAAAAGTGGAAAAATTTGATAGTGAAAGTTAATTTTTTTTACCTTTTTTTGAAAAATTTCTTTTTTTTTTTGCCGAATCGACTTTGAGTGATGTTGCTTCTGTGTCTTGCATAAGCTTGTTTTTGTGCTTGTTTCATTGCTCTCTTTGAGGACATAATCTTTAATAATCTATTTCTATACTATTCAACTTTTTAAAATTTTTATCAGCAATCACAATTTCTCCTGAACTTGGTGCATAATTAAGAGCATCTGATATTACTACATAATGAGTTACTAACACTAAATTTTTATCACCATTCCAACTTTTTACATAATCTTTAAGCTTTTTCATTTGCATTTTTCTATTTTTTGCAAATTTTGTGCTGTAAAAAGAATTGAGAAAATTTTCTGTTTCAAAATTTTTAAAAGCAATCAAAGCCGTTTCTTTACATCTGCACCATTCGCTTGAAATTACCAATTTAATAGGAATATCATTTTCTAAAAAAAAATTTCCAATTTTTTTTGATTGCAATCTTCCTGATTGACTCAAATTTCTTTGCGTCTCACAATTGTTGATATCAAAGTTTTCTGGATCACCATTACCTGGGGCATAAGCATGTCTGATAAAAATTAAATTACCACCTTTTTGAAGATTATTTATTATTTCTTTTTCGGTATCTGCATTTATTTCAATTGTTAAAGTGAGAAATATTATTATTATAATCTTAAGTAATTTCATCAATGAGTATTAAATTCAAAAAATTAAATAACACAATAATTAAATGTAAAAAATGTCCCCGTTTATTTAATTTCATAAAAAAAATTTCATTAGAAAAACGGAAACAAAACATAAATGAAAAGTATTGGGGAAAGCCTGTTACTGGTTTTGGTGACATCAATGCAAAATTAATGATTATAGGTTTAGCTCCCGCAGCACATGGTGGAACAAGAACAGGCAGAGCTTTTACTGGAGATAAATCAGGGGATTTTTTATTTAAAAGTCTCCATAAAGTGAATATATCAAATCAAGATTTCTCAAAAAATAGAAATGATGGATTAAGTTTAAAATCGACCTATATAACTAATATACTCAAGTGTGTTCCTCCAGGAGATAAACCAAAAAATACTGAATTAATAAAATGTTCTAATTATTTTATTAGTGAATTAAATCAATTAAAAAAACTTAAAGTAATTGTAGCGTTAGGAAAGGTTGCTTTTGATAATTGTCTAAAAATTTACAAAAAGAAATTTAATATAAATAAAAAATTTGAATTTAAACATGGAAAAAAATATTTACTACCCGATAATAGAATATTAATTGCCTGTTATCATCCTAGCCCTAGAAATGTTAATACAAAAGTTATAACACCTTTAATGATTAACAATTTGTTTAAAAAAGCAAAAAAATTTTCTACACTTTAATTGTGTCACAAAAGTAAGGTTTAAATTTTGAGTATATAACCTCAGGAATTTTAACTGGCTTACCCTCTTTATTTATGAAAACTAAATGAACTTGTGCTTCAACTATAATATCTTCACCTTTTTTAATAATTTGGTTCATAAAGAAAGAGGTTTTGGTTATAGATTTAACAAAAGATCTAATAGTTAATTCATCCTCTAAAAAAGCTGATTTTTTGTATTCAATGTTACAAGACTTGACGATAATTAATGAACCAAATTGTTCCTGAACTTTCTTATTACTAAAACCTATTGAAAATAAAGCCTCTGTTCTTGCTCTTTCTAAATACTTTAAATAATTTGCATAATAAACCACCCCACCAGAGTCTGTATCTTCATAATAAATTTTTAATTTATGAAAAAAATTTTCATGCATAACAAAATTATATCAAATAATTAACTAATTTGCCGAAAAATAGATATTTTGAAAATAAGCTATAGCTTTCATTTTAGAATTATCAGTATCAGACATTATAGCTAAACCATCTAATTCATTAACATCTAAATCGTGGAATTTTTTAAAGTCTTCTTTGACGTTTGATTTAACAGTAACCCATTGATTAAGATTATTTTTAGTTGTAGATAAAACATTATCTATGGACTTTTTGGTATAAGGGCTGGGTGAACTAAATCCAATTTCGTTATTACTTGAAAAAACGTAATTTATTGCCCTATTAGAAAGTGGTGTTGCACCAGTTTTTTTTATTGCAAATACTCTGGCTGCAAAATCGTGTCCTTTTTTTGTGTTCTCTTTTATACCGGATAAATCTTTTTCAACTTTCCATGTAATGTTAATAAAAGGTGTCTTATTAAGGTCAATTTTAACCTCTTTTCCTAAACCAGAGGCAGCATTGTCAGCAACTGATTTTAAAAAATTGCCATTTTCATTGGATCCAACCGAATAATTTGTTTTGTTGTCCGCACCTCTCACCTTTCTGACCTCAAGCTGTGAAAGCTCAGCTTCGGTAAATTCAAATACTTTTATTTCTCTAGCTACACCTATCTCAGTAAATAAAAAGAGACTGATAAAAAGTTTTAAAATTATTTTCATAAATTTTTAAAAAAAATTGTTAATACATTATTTTGACAAAATTTAAACAATCAAAAATCAATTTCTATTCGTATATAATAATTATGAAGACAATTTCCATTTTTATTTTATTAATTTACTGGTCAATAATGATTTTTGCTCCAGTGATGTCAAAAGATGTAAAATTTGGTAGGGCCAAACTAAATCAAATTAAGATAGTAGAGATAAAACCAAGAAGTTAATAGGTCGAACGACCCCCACTGATATCAAAAACTGCAGCGGTTGAGAATGTATTTTCCTCAGAAGATAACCAGCAGACTAAAGAAGTAAACTCCTCAACCTCCAGAAATCGTCCTCTTGGCACTTTTGATAACATTCTTTGGACGTGTTCTTTGGTCATTTGATCCAAAATTCTGGTTTTAGCGCCTGCAGGAGTAACGGCATTTACTGCTATATTCTTATCTGCAAGCTCTTTACCCAATGATTTTGTTAGTCCAATTGCTCCAGCTTTTCCAACACTATAAGCACTGGCGTTTGCATTGCCATCTTTACCTGCAACTGAAGCTACATTTACTATCCTACCATAATTATTTTTGATCATATTCGGCACAATTGTTCGACAACAATTAAAAGTGCCCATTAAATTTATATCAACAACCTTTTTCCACATCTCAATATCATATTCCCACAAAGTTGCTGTCGGACCAGTAATACCAGCGTTATTAATCAATATATCAATATTTTTTTGCTTAGTGATTTCTTGTACACATTCTTCAACTTTAGAATAATTTGAAATATCAACAATATTAAAACTAAGATTGGAACTTTTAATATCCTCAATTGCTTTTTTGACCATTTTCTGATCATTGTCCCAGATAATTACACTCGCACCTGACCTTATTAATCTTTTTGTGATGTCTAAACCAAAGCCTTGTGCACCACCAGTGACAATTGCAGTTCTGCCTTTAAAATCAAAAGAAATTTTATCCATAAAACTACTCTCTAGCTAAGAGGTAATAAACAAAAGCTGCAACAAAAGCACCAATAATCCATGAGTAAGATTGTAAAAACATAAAATTGGTGTTCCAAATTGTTGAAGCAGAAAAAATAAATCCTAATATTAAAGAATAAACCCCTTTAAGGTGCCATCCACCCGAATAATAATAAGTACCATTAGTTTCAAGTGAGTATATATCTTTGTTTTCTAATTTTCCTTTTTTAATCATGTAAAAATCAGTAATCATTAATCCGAATAGAGGACCAAAAAAAGCACCGATCGTATCTATATAAGATAAGATCCCAACCTGACTTAAAAAAGTTAACCAAAAAACTCCTATAATAAATCCAAAAATAGCAATTACATAACTAGCGCTTTTTAAAGAAAAAGATGAAGGGTCAAAATTAATTAATGTATATTGAGAAGGAACAAAGTTTGCTATCAAATTTGTTGATGCAGAGGCAATAATAATAAAAATCAAGGCTAAAGAAACCAAAAGAATATTATCTAATTTTCCAATAATATCTGTTGGATTAGTAAGAATCATTTCTACATTTTGCTCATTTAAATTTTGAAACGCATCAGCACCTGTGACAATAAATAATGCAAAAAATGAAAAAATTATTAAATTTAAAATTAAACTTAAATTGCCTTTTCTTAATTCTTGCTCATTTTTAACGTATCTTGAAAAATCACCAAATGATAAAATTATAATTGAAAAAAAGGTAAATGTAGTCCCTGCAACTGTAATTATTGGACCAACATTATTTGGATTAAAAATATTTTGAAAATCTAAAACATCTTTGAAAGATTGAGCGGTCAGTTTTACATCGGATAATAAAACAATAAAGAAAAACATTATCATTGCAGCGTATATAGTTAATGCAGAAAACTTAATTAATTTTTTGTTATAATTCATTCCAACACTAAATAAGTAAGTTTGGAGTATAATTGAAATCAATATAGCAGCCCAATCGATAATGTTTAATCCTATGAAAAAAACTAATAAAATTTCTTTTTGTAAAATTGAATTATCTACTGAGTACATTAAAACCCGAATTAAGAAACCAATCGCCTTTGATAAAAAGTATGTTTGGATACCAAACATAAATATTCCAACAACACTTCTCAACAACCCAAAAAATTGGGCGCCTCTAAATCCTAATGACGACCTTAATAAGACAACAAATGGTAATCCAAATTTCTGGGATGGTTTTCCAATTAAGTTACAAAATATATAAACAAAAAAAGTTCCTAAAATTGTTCCAAAAAGAACTACTGCAGTATTTAAATTATAAATTAAGTACAAAGATGCAATTAGTGAAAATCCGATAACACTTTGAATATTAACCCCCCAAAAACAAAATAAATCCTTCCAATCCCAGGATTTATTGTTAGGGTTAACTGTCACTAAATCCCAATTAATGAGCGTTTTTTTTGTTTTTTGCTGACTCACTTAGACAATATAAAACTTTAATATTCTACTGTCCATATAAGAGAGTTGGTAACCAAAGTGCAATTTTAGGAAATATTATGATCAAAACTAATCCTATTACTTGAAGGACCATAAACTGCATCATTCCATAATAAATATCTTTTAAATCCCATTCAGGAACAACCCCTTTTAAAAAATAAGCTGAGAGCGCTACTGGAGGTGAGAGCCAGGCGGTTTGTAAATTAACAGCAACTAAAATTGCAAACCAAGTTAAATTAAACCCTAATGCCTCTACTAGTGGTAAAATTATTGGAATAATAATCATTACAATCGGTACCCATTCTAATGGCCAACCCAATAAAAAAATCATCACCATGATCATTGCTAGGATTAAATATTTATTCATCTCTAAGCCTAATAAAAATTCAGTTAATAAAGTTGGAGTTCCTAATCTTGCAAAAACTGCACCAAAAAAATTTGATGCTGCAACCAATACCATTATTAAAGCAGTAATCTCTAATGTTTTCACTAATGCTTCTTGAAGTTTTGAAAGAGTTAATTTTTTGTAAGCTAATGAGAGTAATAATGCACCCATAGCTCCACAACCTGCTGCTTCTGTTGGAGTTGCAAATCCAAATAATATACTTCCTAAAGCTGCAAATACTAAAGCTGCTGGAGGAACTAAACCTAAGAAAAATTCTATCCATACTTCTTTCATGCTAGCAGCTCTCATGTCATCAGGTAAAACAGGTCCAAGTTTTGGATTAATCATGCATCTGATTGTTGTGTAAGCTGCATACAAACTTGCAAGAAGAATTCCTGGTAAGATTGCAGCTGCAAACAAATCTATGACTGGAATTTCCATAATAGGTCCCATTACAACAAGCATAATGCTTGGTGGAATTAAAATTCCTAAAGTACCACCAGCAGTAATAGTGCCAGCAGCAAGTTTTACATCATAACCAGATCTATTCATAGATTTTGCAGCCATAATTCCAAGAATTGTCACCGATGCACCAACAATTCCTGTCGCTGCTGCAAATATAACTGAAACGAATAAAACTGCGTAATATAAAGACCCCTTAACTTTTGCTAGCATCATTTGAAATGCTGAAAACAATCTCTCCATCAGTCCAGCTTGTTCCATCATAATACCCATAAAAACAAAGAGCGGGACGGCGGCGAGCGTTTGTTCGGTCATGACCATTGAAAATTGAAGGGTCATTAAATAAAAAACTAATTTTCCAAACCCAAGATAGCCAAATACAAAACCTAGAAATATTAAAGTAAATGAAATAGGAAACCCTATAAATATTGCAAATAGCATTACACCAACTAAAATGAAACCTAAAATAGCTGGATTAATAAATTCTGCTATCATTTTTTCCCTCCTGGCCACTCACCTTTTTTAGCTGCCCAATAACTTTTTAGTAATTCTGAAAAACCTTGAATTAATAAAAAAATAATTCCAAGTAACAAACACGTTTTGATGGGCCACATATAGGGCATCCAAGTAGTATCCATACCTCGTTCACCCCTTCTTATTGACTCTTCAACAAAACCTATAGTCATATAAAGAAAAACAATTAGTCCTGGAAAATAAAATAAAAGATATAACCAGAAATCAATAAGACCTTGTGTTTTAATTTTAAAATTTCTGTATAAAAAATCTGCTCTTATATGCACTCCTCTAGAGAGAGCGTATCCTGCACCAAGCATAAATAATGCGCCATAAAGAAAACGGCTTATGTCGTAAGCCCAAATTGTTGGTGCTAAAAATAATTTTCTTGCAAGAACTTCGTAGGTCATTGCAAAAATGAGTGGCATCAATATCCAACAAACAATACTACCAATCCACTTACTAAATTTATCAATATTAACAATAGATTTAGCCATCCATGATGGCATATCGGTTGGCATTTTACCTGATCCACCTCGCCTTTCGGCAATCATTTCATCAGAGATATCTAGTTTACCAGGTTCGTCTGCCATAAAATTTTAGTTAAAAAAATTAGAGCGGACTTTAAAAGTCCGCTCTAAAAAATCAAGATTGATTACTGATTACTTTAATGTTGCTGCGTGAGCCATTCCCAGCTTCGCATTAGACATTTGAGCACCACTCCAGAAAGGAACAGCAATATCAGCAAAATTTTTCATTGAATTGTAAACTTCATTAAAAAATTTATTTTCTTTAGCATTCTTATTTAAAGATGCTTTTGCTGCAGCCATATATTCTGTGAAATAATCTGAAGGTGTATCTTCTAAAATTACTCCATGTTTAGTAGTAAGCTCTTGTAAAGCTTTACCATTCTCATAGATTCTGTAACTTAAAGATTTTGCTAATGAAGCATTAGCAGCTACTTCAAGTGACTTTTTCTCATGAGCACTCATAGCATTATATGTTTTTCCAGTAATATAAAAGTCAGCATTTACGACTACTTGGTGTAAACCTTGTAAGTAATAGTGCTTTAATACTTTTTGAAAACCAAATGTTAAGTCTGGTTTTGGACAACACCACTCAGCAGCATCGATAGTTCCTGCTTCAAGAGCTGGAAGAATATCTCCACCACCCATTGCAACAGACGCTATACCAATGTCTTTATAAGTTTGTCCTGGAATTCCTGGAGGAGTTCTGAACTTATATTTTCTAAAGTCAGCCATATCTTTAATTGGTTTTGGAAACCAACCTAAAGCTTCAGGGCCAACTGGTTGAATCATAAATCCTTTAATATCTCTTCCCATTTCTTTCCAAAGTTGGTCGTATAATTCTTTACCACCACCATATTGGAACCATGATAGGAATGCGATATTGTCGATACCTACTCCACCACCAGCTACTGGCGAACCAAATAACATAGCCGCTGGGTGATCACCTGACCAATAGTGAGTCCATGCGAAACCACAATCAATCAAACCTTTATCAACAGCATCTAGAGTTTCTTTAACTCCTACAACTGCACCAGCTGGTAATATTTCAAATTTTAATGATCCACTTGTTAATTCAGTTACTGTGTCAGTAAAGTCCTTTAACATTTTAACTTCATCAGCTTTAGTGTTAAGAACAGTTTGACACTTTAATGTTTTTGCAGCATTAGCACTTGAAGTAAATCCAAGAACTAAAATTGTTGCAAATAACATCGAAATGATTTTTTTCATTATTTATCCTCTTGTTAGTTAAATTTAACTTGTTTAATTCAATCAGAAAAACAAACCTGACACAAGTGACAATTGATGAATATAAGTGTAAAAATAAAAAAAAGCTTAAACTAAAAACGATTCAACTATTGATGGAAAATTTTGATTACGTAATTATTGGAGCAGGTTCTGCAGGATGTGTTTTAGCAAATAGACTTTCTGAAAATTCAAACAATAAAGTCGTATTAATTGAAGCTGGTGGAAAAGATAACTATCCATGGATACACATTCCTGTTGGATATTTTAAAACCATGCACAATCCATCTGTTGATTGGTGTTATAAAACTGAGCCTGATGCTTCAATGAACAATAGGTCAATTCGTTATCCAAGAGGTAAAACATTAGGTGGGAGCTCCTCAATCAACGGACTACTTTATATTAGAGGACAAAGCAGAGATTATGATATCTGGCGACAATTAGGAAATACTGGTTGGGGTTGGGATGATGTTCTGCCATATTTTATAAAGGCAGAAAACCAAGAGAGAGGAAAAGATGAATTTCATGGTATTGGAGGGCCTCTCTCAGTTTCTGATCAAAGAATTCAATTACCGTTATTGAATGAATTTCAAAATGCCGCTGAAGAGTTTGGAATTCCTAAAACAAAAGATTTTAATACAGGCAATAATTATGGATGTGGTTATTTCCAAGTTACTGAAAAAGATGGCTTTAGATGCAGTACTGCAGTTGGATATTTAAACCCAATAAAAAATAGACAAAATTTAAAAACAATAACTAATGCTCATGTTAAAAAAATTAATTTCAAAGGCAAAACTGCAATAGGAATTGAATACTGGCAAGGTAATGAGCTTAAAAAGCTAACTTGTAATAAAGAAATAATTTTATCATCTGGTTCGATAGGTTCACCTCAGATATTACAAACTTCTGGAATAGGAAATTCTCAAAAACTAAAAAACTTAGGTATAGATATAGTACAAGAATTAAAAGGTGTGGGTGAAAATTTACAAGACCACTTGATGTTTAGACCTATATATAAAATTCAAGGACTTAAATCGCTAAATAAAAAGGTTAATAGTTTATTTGGAAAATTAATGATTGGTCTGGAATATGTTTTTAATCGAAGTGGACCAATGACCATGGGAGCGAGCCAAATGTGTATGTTTGCTAAAAGTGATCCCTCATTAGAATTACCAGATCTACAATGGCACGTACAACCGATGAGCATGGACACGCTTGGAGCAACTAAAAATCATGATTTTCATGCTTTCACACCTACTGTTTCAAATATTAGACCTACAAGTAGAGGTCATGTGAGTATTGTAGATAAAGATTCCAGAACATATGCAAAAATAAAAATGAATTATCTTTCAACCGATCATGACCGAATGATTGCAGCTAGAGGATTAAAACTTACAAGAAAAATTGTCATGGAATCTGAAACATTTAAAAAATATAAACCTGAGGAATATAGACCAGGTATTGACATTAATGATAATGAGGAACTTGTAAAAGCAGGTTCAGATTTTGCACAAACAATTTTTCATCCAGTTGGCACATGTAAAATGGGTCAAGATGATATGGCTGTAGTTGATGAAAAACTAAAAGTAAAAGGAATTGAAAATTTAAGAGTAATTGATGCATCTATTATGCCAAACATTACATCAGGTAATACCAATGCACCCACAATAATGATTGCAGAAAAAGGTGCAGATATGATACTTACCCATTGATGTTTGCTGAATTATTTACACCAGAACAATTAACTATATTAACTCAAATTGTTTTAATCGATTTAGTGCTAGCAGGAGACAATGCAATAATAATTGGTATGGTTGCATCAAAATTTCCTTTAGAGCAAAGAAGAAAAATTATTATTTTTGGAATTGGTGGTGCAGTTGTTTTAAGAATTATTTTAACTCTACTGACTGCATATTTGCTTCAAATAACTGGATTAAGGCTTTTTGGAGGTTTGCTTCTTCTTTATATTGTCTACAAATTATATTTAGATGTCATTAAAGGCTCTGAAAATCATGATGATATAAAAGTTGATAATTCTAGTTTTTTCAAAGCGATTTGGACAATCCTCTTAGCAGATTTTACAATGAGCTTAGATAATGTTTTGGGAGTTGCCGGAGCAGCTGGAGATCATTATGGATTATTAGTATTTGGTTTGGTTCTATCAATTGGCTTAATGGCCTTTGCGGCAACTTTAATATCAAATTGGATTAAGAAGTATAAATGGATTGCTTGGGCAGGTTTGATTGCAATATTAATTGTTGCTATTGAATTGATTTACACAGATATTAAAATATTGTTTTTATAATGTATTTAAAAAATTATAACTTAAAGAATAAAACAGCAGTTGTCACTGGTGCTGGCAAAGGGCTTGGAAGAGCTTGCGCAATAGCACTTGCAGAAGCTGGAGCAAATTTAATTATAATTAGTAGAACTAAAAAAGATCTAGATGAAGTTTCAAAAAAGATAAAAAAATTTAAGTCAAAATGTAAATCTTATGTATGTGACATCACAAATTATAATGAAATTAAAGGCATTATTAATAAACAACCAAAAATAGATATTTTGATTAATAATGCAGGCAATAATATTCCTGAACATTTTACAAAAGTGAAGACTAAAAATATGGAATATCTTGTAAAGATCAATACGATGGCCACTTTTAACCTTGCTCAGCTGTGTGCTCTTAAGATGATCAGGTCAAAAAATAGAAAAAAAATTGGTGGTTCCATTGTCAACATGTCATCACAAATGGGTCATGTTGGCGGTCCTATTCGAAGCGTATATAACATGACAAAATTTGGTTTAGAGGGATTAACAAAAGGTATGTCTATTGATCTTGCAAAATACAACATACGAGTAAATACAGTTTGTCCTACATTTGTGGTTACTCCAATGACAAAAAAATTTTTAAAAAGTAAAAAATTTAAAAAAGAAGTATTAGGAAATATTCCGTTAGGAAAATTTGCTGAACTTTCTGATGTTTCAAGTGCAGCTGTTTTTCTTGCCTCTGATGCTGCATCGATGATTACAGGAACTTCGTTATTGGTTGATGGTGGATGGACTGCAAAATAATAACTAAATTATTTTTTTTAATTTTTTGTTTTATACCTACACATTCAATAGCAATAGAATTTACAGGAAAATTTCTACAAGGACATTTTATTATTGGACAGACTGATCCAACTGCAAAAATTATAATAGATAAAAAACAAGTCAAAGTATCAGAGGATGGTTTTTTTGTTTTTGGTCTAGATAGAGATAGAAAGTTTGATTTAACAATTACAAAAATTGTTAATGGAAAAAAAGATAAAATAATTAAGAAAGTTCTTAAAAGGAAATATAATATTCAAAGAATAGATGGTTTAGAAGAAAGTAAAGTCACACCTCCAGAGTCTGTTTATAAAAGAATAAAAGAAGAAAATAATAAAATTGGTGAAGCGAGAGCAATTAACTCAGATTTACCTTTTTTCAAAAATCAATTTATTATGCCAGTTGAAGGTATCATTAGTGGTGTTTATGGAAGTCAGAGAATTTTAAATGGTAAACCTAAATGGCCTCATTATGGAATTGATATTGCTGCTAAACAAGGAACCATGATTAAGTCATCTGGATCAGGAATTGTCACCATGGCAGAAGATGATCTTTATTATACTGGTGGAACAATAATTATGGATCATGGTCATGGCATCTCAACTATTTATTCGCATCTTGAAAATGTAATGGTGTCTGTAGGAGATAAAATTAATCAAGGAGATATAATTGGAACTGTGGGTTCAACTGGAAGATCGACTGGCCCGCATCTAGATTTTAGAGTAAATTGGTTTCAGACTAGACTAGACCCAATGTCGGTAATAAATTAATATTTAAATTTAATATTTATGGAAGAAAAAATAAAACATAGAGTCCAAACTTATTCAGAATCTAAAAATTCTTTTTTTTACAGTTTCATAAAAAAGACCATATTAAATGCACGTGAAAAGTTTTTTAATCATTTTAAAAATTTAACTAAATATAATGATAATCAATCTTTATTAGATATTGGAACTACACCTTCACTTGATAGTGAACAAAATGTTATATTGGAAAAAACTAGAAACAATAAGAATATCACGTGCTTATCTGATCAGGATTGTAATATTTTAGAAAAAAAATATTCAAATATTAGTAAATTTATTATTGGAAATGGAATAAATACAAATTTAAAAGATATGTCATTTGATATTGTGCATTCAAATGCAACTTTAGAGCACGTTGGTTCATACGATAATCAAATTGCCTTTGTTAAAGAAGCTTGGAGATTATCAAAAAATTATGTTTTTATACAAACTCCCAATAGATTTTATCCAATAGATTTTCATACTAACTTACCACTTATTCACTGGTTACCTAAAAAAATTCATAGAAAAATATTGAAATTTATAGGGTTAAATTTTTATTCAACAGAAGAAAATTTAAACTTATTATCTGAAAGCAATTTAATTGATATTTGTAAAGAATTAGAAATTAAAAATTTCAAAATAATTAAACATAGACTTCTCTTTATGACTTCAAATTTAATATTGGTAATTAAAAAATCCTAATAAATTTATGCAAACATTAATTCTATTAACTCTAGTAATCGTGATTGGATGGATATTATTCAGGCCTATCACAAAAAAAGAGCTTGATAGATATAATGATAAAGACTGGCCAGATATGGATTTACATTAGGAGTTTAAAGAAGGCTGTTTCTTCATATCTTCTTTATTAATTCCTGCAACTCTAACTGGTTTTTTCATAGCATCTCTTCTGAAAGGTTCACCTAATTCTTGATTTAAAATCACCTCAATAAATGTTGTAATACCATTCTTTTGATCTTCGCAAGATTGTTTAATTGCTGCTGTAGTCTCTGCCATAGTCTTAACAGTAACACCTTTTAAACCACAAGCGTCAGCTACTTTTGCAAAACTTAATTCTGGATCAAGTTCTGTGCCAACAAAATTATTATCAAACCAAAGAGTTGTATTTCTTTTTTCAGCACCCCATTGGTAGTTTCTAAAAATTACCATTGTAATTGCAGGCCACTCCTCTCTTGCACAAGAACTCATTTCGTTCATGCTTATTCCAAATGCTCCATCTCCTGCAAAACCAATTACAGGTGTATCCGGACAACCAATTTTAGCACCTAGTATTGATGGAAAACCATAACCACAAGGGCCAAATAAACCTGGCGCTAAATATTTTCTTGGCTTTTCAAATGTTGGATAGGCATTGCCAATTGCGCAGTTATTTCCAATATCACTTGATATAATTACGTCCTCAGGCATACCTGCTTGGATTGCTCTCCAAGCTTGTCTTGGTGACATTCTATCTTTATCTCTTTCTCTAGCTTCTTTATTCCAAACTGTTCCTTCATCATCATCTTCGTGATCTAAACTTGATAATTTTTGTAACCATGCTGATTTTGTCTGATGAATTAAATCTTTTCTTTTTTGTCTATCCGTATCGCCTGCATTTGATGATAATTTTTCTAAAATCTGCGTTGCCACTAATTTTGCATCACCACTAATTCCAACTGTGACTTTTTTAGTTAATCCGATTCTATCTGGATTCATATCGACTTGAATTATGCTTGCTTTTTTTGGCCAATAATCAATTCCATAACCTGGTAGAGTTGAAAAAGGATTTAATCTTGTTCCCAAAGCTAAAACTACATCAGCCTTAGAAATTAATTCCATCGCAGCTTTTGATCCATTATATCCTAGTGGTCCAACAGCCAACGGATGACTTCCTGGAAAACTATCGTTATGTTGATAACCAGAGCAAACAGGTGAATCAAGTTTTTCAGCTAGTTTTTTAGTTTCCTCAATTGCGCCACCAATAACCACACCTGCTCCAGATAGAATTACTGGAAATTTCGCTTTAGATAATAAATCTGCTGCTTTAGCGATTGCATCAGCACCTCCACCTTGTCTTTCTAATCTAACGATTGGAGGAAGGTCTATATCGATCACTTGACACCAATAATCTCTTGGAACGTTTATTTGTGCTGGTGCTGAACCTCTTATTGCTTTTTCTATTACTCTATTTAAAACTTCAGCCATTCTTGAAGGATCTCTTACCTCTTCTTGATAACAAACCATGTCTTTAAATAAATTCATTTGTTCTACTTCTTGAAAACCACCTTGCCCCATAGTTTTATTTGCAGCTTGTGGGGTTACTAATAATAAAGGTGTGTGGTTCCAATAAGCAGTTTTAATTGGTGTTACTAATCCTGTTATACCTGGACCATTTTGTGCGATGACCATTGACATTTTTCCTGTAGCTCTTGTGTAACCATCTGCAATTAAACCACCATTTGTTTCGTGTGCCACATCCCAAAAAGTAATTCCTGCATCTGGGAAAATATCAGATATAGGCATGAACGCTGAACCAATAATTCCAAAAGAGTGTTCAATACCATGCATTTGTAAAACTTTTACAAAAGCTTCTTCTGTTGTCATTTTAGTCATTTGTAGAACCTTTCTAAATTACTTAGACAATATTTTTAAAAATTAATTGTTAATTTTTGCGATTAATATATAAGATTTTAGAAAATTCAAACAAACAAATCGACACTATATAAATGTCAACAGATATTATAATTCACGACAAAAAAGACAATGTTGGTGTAGTTGTAATAGAAAAAATAACTCCGAAACAAGATTGTAAATGCTGGATAATGGAAAATGACAGCTCAGTTAACATTCAATCAGCAGATGAAATCCCTTTAGGTCATAAAATTGCAATGATTGATTTAAAAGAGGGAGATACGATTTTGAAATATGGTCATGATATAGGTAAAGTAGTCAAAGCAATTAAAAAAGGTCAACATGTGCACGTTCATAACGTTAAAACAAAAAAGTGGTAATTAGATGGAAATTCCAAAAAGTTTTTTAGGCTATAAAAGAGAAAATGGCAGAGCAGGAACAAGAAACCATGTAATTATTTTACCTGTCGATGATATTTCAAACGCATGTGCTGAAGCAGTGGCAAATAATATTAAAGGAACAATAGCTCTGCCCCATTCTTATGGAAGATTACAATTTGGAGCGGATTTAGAATTACATTTTAGAACAATGATTGGAACTGGTAGCAACCCAAATGTTGCAGCGGTTATTGTGATTGGTATTGAGCCTAAATGGACTAAAAGAATAGTGGATGGAATAGCAAAAACTGGAAAACCAGTTGAGGGTTTCCATATTGAACGTACGGGGGATATTGGAACTGTAATGAAAGCTTCAAAAAAAGCTCAAGAATTTGTTATGTGGGCTTCTGAAAAACAAAGAGAGGAATGCCCAATAAGTGATTTATGGATTTCAGTAAAATGTGGCGAGTCTGATACCACTTCTGGTTTAGCTTCCAATCCAACTGTCGGAAATTTAATGGATAAACTAGAACCACTTGGAGTTCATTTATGTTTTGGGGAAACATCAGAACTTACAGGAGCAGAAAAAGTTTGTGCTACAAGAGGTGCAACAAAAGAAGCTTCAGATAAATTTATGAAGACTTGGAGTGCCTATAACGATTTTATTTTAAAAGAAGCAACTGATGATCTCTCTGAAAGTCAGCCAACTGCTGGTAATATAGCGGGTGGTTTAACAACTATTGAAGAAAAAGCTTTTGGAAATTTTCAAAAAATAGGAAATTGTAAATTTGTTGATGTTTTAGAACCGGCTGAAGAACCAAAAAAAGGAAAAGGTTTATACTTTATGGATACATCATCTGCCGCAGCGGAGTGTGTAACACTACAAGCAGCTGCGGGATTTAATATTCATTTATTCCCGACGGGTCAGGGTAATATTGTTGGAAACCCAATTGAACCA
The DNA here is from genome assembly GCA_902518155.1 of uncultured Pelagibacteraceae bacterium. Taxonomy (GTDB): domain Bacteria; phylum Pseudomonadota; class Alphaproteobacteria; order Pelagibacterales; family Pelagibacteraceae; genus Pelagibacter. The sequence continues at coordinate 68,672 of CABYFA010000002.1, read as the reverse complement.
GTTATAAAATTAACTGCAAACCCATTAACAGTTAAATCAATGGGGGAACATATAGATTGTGATGTTTCAAAAATTCTCTCGAGAGAAATGAATTTATCAGATGCTGGAGATGAATTAATTAAAACAACTTTGAAAGTTGCCAATGGTAGACTCACTTGTGCTGAAGCTTTAGGTCATAGAGAATTTGTTATGACCAAATTATACCGAAGTGCTTAAAATTTTTACTTAGCTGGTTTGCTAAAGTGCTTTTTTTTTAAATCAGATAAAAATCTTCGAATAAATGCCGCTGCCACACCTAACCCTACAGCAAAAAATATAGAAAATAAACTATATACAATTGGCATATCTTTAGAAAATTTTTGAACTAAAACTGATAATGGTGTTAGGTCTTTTTCTGTAGCATTATTGACACCATTCATAGTATGACCAACAAAAAAAGTATCATACGCAATTGCAATTCCAACAATCAACAATAAAACTGCTAACAACGCTTTTAGTCCAGAACTTTCAATTGACTGACCAATTTTTTGACCTGTTTGCACTCCGATTATCGAACCAATAACCAGCATTAAAACTAAAATTAAATCAATAGATCCATAATTGAATGCATGTAAAAAAGTAACGATCACACTAACAAAAATAGTTACAAACAAAGAAGTTCCTGGAACTAATTTTGTGGGCATACCTATAATATAAATCATTGCGGGAACTAATATGAAAGCTCCTCCAATACCCATTATTGCTGCTATAAAACCTACAAATAAACCAATGATAATTGGCGTGAATGCGCTCTCATATAACTTTGATTTAGGAAATCTCATCCTAAATGGAAGACCATGTATCCAATAATGAACGTGTAATTTTCGTTTTACAATAGTATTTTTTCTAGCTTTATCGATCTCGCCAAGACTTTCAACAAGCATTAAAGTTCCAATGATTGCCAAGATATACATGTAAGCAAGTGAAATAACAGTATCTATTTTGCCAATGTCTTTAAAATATGTGAATGTATAAATTCCAATAATAGTTCCTATTGCACCACCAATTACAATCATAAAACCCATTTTATAGTCTAATGTATTTTTAAGATAATGAGTAGTAGATCCAGAAACAGATGTAGCTAAAATGTTATTTGCTTCATTGGCAACAGCGTAAGCTGGCGGAACACCTAAAAAAATTAGAAAAGGTGTCATTAAAAAACCACCCCCTACTCCAAATAGTCCTGATAAAATTCCGACTAAAGCACTTAATAAAATAATTTCTATAGCAGTAACATGTACTTGTGCTATTGGTAAAAATACTTCCATTTAAAATAATTAACTTTTTTAAAAAAAATTTATTTAAAAGTTAAAAAAGTTCCAAATAATATTACACCCCAGCAAGCTAATATTGCTGAAAAAATTCCTGTTTTAATTAATGCTGTTTTATAATTTAAGATTTTTTGTAGAATTTTTATATTTGAAAGGTGCATCTCCATCCTCAATAGCACCAGCAGAAAAATTGTCAAACTTTAATTAATAAATTGTAGCTCCAAAAATTTTTACTTCACCATCCTCAACTCCAAGGACCAACCTTCCTAAAAATTCTCCAGGCACCTCTTTATTAGTCTGCTTAATTAATACTGTAATGTGATCGCCTCTTCTTAATGTTCCAAATGGTTCATAGGTCTCATTTAAATTGGTAATAATCTTGTTGTTAGCCCATTGCTTTCCAAGCTCTACTTCGTTAGCCCCAAACAGCATTTGGGTAGAGAAATCTCTGGTAAAGCCACCATAATCTTTCATATTTGAGGCTCTTACAAGATTTTCCCAAAAAGGCTTGGCAATTGCGAATATTTCCTCATCAGATTTTTTCAAAAGGTCCATAAAGAAGTTTGGAATATGGTTTTACGAAGCCTTCTTCTTCTCTTTTTCGTCAACGATATGATAAACCGGTACTTTCTCCAGAGTGAATTTTCCAGTTTTAGGGTCTCTTCTAGAAACTGTTAAGCAATGCCAATTTTCATCATCAAGTTTCATGTGATCACCTCTATAATAATAACCTGGCCAACGAGTTTCTTCTCTAAATAATGTATGTTCTGTTACACATTGTGAGGTTAGAGCTCTGTGTTTAAGCTCCCAAGCTCTCATTAATTGATGATAATCCTCAGCTCCTACGTTTTCCAAATCTTCCTGCAACCATTCTAGAAGTTCAAGAGCCCTCTTAAGCATATTACCGTTAGTCATGTAATTTGAGGTAATCCCTCCAACATACTCATCCATAATTTTTTGAAGTCTTTGTAATCCTTGTATCGGAGAAATATAGCTCGGTGAAACAGTTCCACCAGTGATCTCGTTTTGAGCTACTGTGTAAGTTTCTAAAGGTTTGTATACAGCCTTTTTAAAATCCTCACATTGTTTATCCGTAACATTTATTCCTTCTGCTTTTTTATCCTCTATATATTTAACTGCTGCTTTTGCGGCTAATCTTCCTTCAGTAAAAGAACCTGATGAAAATTTATGAGCACTACCCCCTACTGTATCTCCAGCACCAAAAAGTCCATCGATTGTAAGCATTCTGTTATAACCCCAGAAATATTCTGGTGGAGACAGATCTTCTGGTCCACTTACCCAAGCTCCAGAGCATGTTGCATGTGATCCCATTACGTACGGCTCAGAAGTTGTTAATTCTGGATTTGTATATTTTGGATCAATATTTTGAGATGCCCAAACTACAGCTTGACCAACAGTCATACCTAAAAAGTTTTCCCAACCCACTGTTTCTAAATGAGGATCTTGGAAAGCTTCTTTAGTTACCATATGTATCGGTCCACCACCTGCAGCAACTTCCTGAATAAAGGCATGGTTTCTTAAACAAGTGGGAGTTGGATGATGATCAATATATTCTCCAACTAATTCTTTAGTTTGTTCATACCATTTTTTCTCGTAATTTTCGCCATTAGCATTTTGTGTGTATGTTTTTAAATGTAAAAAATAAGCTCCAACTGGTCCATAACCATCTTTAAATCTGCACAATACAATTCTGTTTTCCATTTGAGTCATCTTTGCACCTGCTGCGATAGGTAAGGCGTAAGCAGATCCATTACTCCATGGTGCATACCAAGTTCTTCCCATACCTTCTCCAACCGCTCTTGGTTTAAAAATATGTGATGCTCCACCAGCTGAAACTATAACTGCCTTAGCTCTGAACACATGAAAATCACCTGTTCTCATATTAAAACCAACCGCGCCACCAATTCTATTTTCTTGAGACTCATCCATTAATAAATGAGTGATCATTATTCTGTTATAAATTTTATCTGCTGATTTTTTTGCTGCCTCAGCAACAATTGGCTTATAACTTTCACCATGAATCATTATTTGCCATTTACCTTCTCTTAGATATCTTCCAGTTTTTTCATTTTTCATCATTGGAAGACCCCACTCATCAAACATATGAACAGTTGAGTCTACATGACGAGCCATGTCATAACCCAAATCTTCTCTAACCATTCCCATTAAATCATTTCTGGCATACCTTACATGGTCTTCAGGTTGATTTTCATCCCATTGCATACCCATGTAACAATTGATTGCATATAAACCTTGTGCGACCGCACCACTTCGATCAATGTTTGCTTTTTCAACACAAACGATTTTTAAATCTCTTCCCCAATGTCTGGCCTCAAATGTTGCTCCTGTACCGGCCATTCCGCCACCAACAACTAATACATCACACTCCTCATAATGTGTTTTGTGCTTAGCCATTAATAATAAACACCTTTTTTAAAAGACTCTTTTGGAACCGATGGTAATTCTTTATTGGTATTTAATCCTTCTGGCTCACTATATAATCTTTGTGAATTAATTTCTCCTTGGTTAGGAGTATCACCTTCAGCAAGTTTTGGAATAAATTTTCCCCAAGGTTTTGTTGTTATAGGTGAAACGAAGTTTTTTTCTGTTCCGTTTCTAAATTTAATTTTCCAAGAGATAGTTCCTTTTTCTTCTTCTCTTCTAACTCTGACGCTGTGACCCATTGGAGCAAAATCAGCATACCCTCTCACATCAATTGCATGATTAGGGCATGCTTTAACACACGAATAACATTCCCAACAAAAGTTTGGTTCAATATTTTTTGCTCTTCTGATATTTTCGTCAATGTGCATGATATCTGAAGGACATATATCTACGCAATGACCACAGCCATCACATCTTGTCATGTATACAAAAGTTGACATAATTTTTATTTTTCTCCCTTTTCTATTAACATATTAATAATGTTTTGGCTCTTCTCTTTTTATACCCAGGCCAAATTGTTCTGGGGCATCAGCTGGTGGAGGTAAATTATCCCTAGATCCATCTGCCTCTGCTAAATTTTTTTGAATAGCTGCTCCAGGTTTATAAAACATGTGAGCAAATTTCGACCAATAAACACCACCGAATAAAATTAAGTTAGATGCAACAAATAAAATTAAAAATAAATAAGACAAACCTATTTGCCCATTAAATTGTGTGAATGACCAAGCTAACCCAAAAGTTGAACATGCAAGTAATGCTAAAACAAATAAATCAGCTTTTATAATTCTATACCAAGGATGAGCTTCTGCTGAAACATCAACTCTTAAAAAAAACCAAAACCAATATCCTCCTAAACATGTTAATATTGCTCCTGCATGCCAAATCATTGACCAAGTTTGAGAACTTGGTTTATCAGCACCTGTGTAACAAAAAACTAAAATAGCTGAAGACACCCAAAATAAAATTGTACCATACATTCCTAGAACATGGGCCAGTCTTCTTTTTCCAAAACCTAATTCAGAAGTTGTGCCAATATCAACCACTGTTGTTTTAGCAATGACAGAAACTTTTTCTCCAACCCCTAATTTTTTTGTTGCTGACAGCTTTGCTTTTTTTGCGTTGTTAAAAAAATAAGTCAAATTTTTGTGATGTATCATTTGAATAATAGTTCCTATTGCAATTAACAAAACCATTGCAATGATAAAAGATTGCATTGCAAAGGGTGAAATGGTTTCTGATAAAATTGAAAATGGATTGTTACTTAACATTTCCGCCTTTTGTTAAATTTTGAATTAGTTTAAAGTTTTATATCTAGTTGAATTTATAGTTCAACCTCAAACTGGGGTCAATTTGTCTTTTATAACAGGCTAATTATTTCTTTTATAATGTTGTTTGTTTGGAATGACTGATCGTACTCCACCCTGGGGATTGTCAACATCTCCTTCTCTTCGGGGAATCAGATGAAAATGACAATGTAAAATAGATTGACCAGATACAATTCCTATATTTGTACCTAGATTAAATCCTTTAACTAACGGATCTTTATTAGTTATTTCTTTTTTAACAATTTTTATAAGATCATTACATGCAACCAATTCATCATTAGTAAGGTCAAAATAATCCTTTATGTGTCTTTTGGGTATAATCAAACAATGATGTTCTGAAACTGGATAAGAGTCATAACTTGCATATGCCAAATCATTTTCATGAGCGCATCCACTTTTTTTAACGTCACAAAATAAACAAGGATTGTTTGGATCTTTCATCTGTTAAAATCTATAAGAATTGCATTTATTTATGACTGCATCATATTGTTTTGATAAAAACTTAAATTTTTTTAGGTTTTTTCTTTTCCATTTAAGCTCATTTATAGTTCTAACTGAAGCAACCCCTTTCCCAGATCCTACTAATAAAATTTCATCATAATTTTTTATCTCTTTAAGCAAAATATCTTTCTTAAAAATCTTTGTTATTTTTGTTTTGAAAAATTTATAAGTATTTCCCTCATAATAATCCTTTTTGGGAGTAAAAAATTTTTGATCTTTAACAAATAATAAATTTGAGGTTCCGGTTTCTAATAATTTCTTATTAGATACCAATGCAATATCTGATTGGGAGTTATCCATTTTAGATAAATAAGATAAGATCTTTTTGTATTTAAGATTTTTAAACTCTGGTTTTTCTCTTTTTAATTTTACTAATTTCAAATTAAAATTTAATTTTGGTTTAACTCTTTTCCTTAAAGATATTGAAATAACTTTTTTATTTATAGCAATTCTCAATAGGTGATTATATTTCCTCTTTTTGGATAAATTTTTATTTATTATTTCTAAAATATCCGACCTTAATGATTTCTTTTTTATTTGATATTTTTTTAATGACAAAATTAAGTTTTTTAAATGATTATCAAAAAATAAAATTTTTGCAGGTTTACCAAAAATCCACATCGTTGTAAAAATTCCATGATCCCCCCAAAGATCTTGGAATTCTATTTGTTTTAAGTCTTTAAGCTGATAAGATTTTTTTAATAAGTAGGTTACCATTGATAGTTAAAAAAGATTCTGGGTGAAATTGAAATCCATAAATTTTTTCCTTTTGATTTTCAAATGCCATTGCAACTTTTGAATTTAAACATCTCATAGTTATCTCAAAATTATTAGATTTGAAAGGTTCTTTTAATTTTAAAGAATGATACCTGCCAACTTTAAATATTTTTCCTTTTTTAAATAAAGATTTATTAGTGATTACTTTTATATTTGATTGAAAACCATGATAAATTTTTTTTTGTTCAACAATTTTTGCACCTTCACAAAATAGAATATGTTGAAATCCTAAACAAATTCCTATGATTTTCTTTTTACCTTTATATTTTTTATAAATCTTTGAAGTGATTGGATAATTTTTTGGATTACCTGGACCGGGTGAAAAAATTATTGTAGATGCTTGCTTAATTTTATTTTCGTTAATTTTATCATAGTTATCGCACTCAACTTTATCAAACAAAGCAAATTGATGAACTACATTATGAGTAAAGGAGTCGTTATGATCAATTACATAAATCATTTAAATAAATCTATTAACGCTTTAGCTTTAAGAAAATTCTCATTGAATTCATGATTGGCATTACTATCGACGACAACACCTGAAGCAACTGAAATTTCAGATATGTTTTTAAAATTTAAAATTGAACGTATAATTATGTTAAATCTCATATCACCATTGAATTTTATGTAGCCAAAACTTCCTGTATAAATATTCCTGTTTTCTTTTTCCTGATTATTTAAAAGATTAAGCGTATTAATCTTTGGACACCCAATAACTGAACCACCAGGCATCATTGCTTTAATGATTTCAAAATTATTTATATTTTTTTTTAATTTACCCTTGATGAGACTGACATAATGAAAAAGGTCTTTGTATTCTTCTACGATTTTTTGTTTAGATAATTTTACAGTGCCCACTTTACAAATTCTTGACAAATCATTTCTTTCCATATCAACAATCATATTATGTTCTTTGGTTTCTTTTAAATTTTTTCTAAAATAATCTAATGCCTTCATTTTATTTAAATGCTTCGTTTTTTTTACAGTTCCAGCTATTGGTTTTGTAGATATATCACTCCCCTTTTTTGTAATTAAAGTTTCTGGGGAACAACTAATTATTGAATAATCATGATCTTTAATCATAAAAGCCTCAGGAGCTAGGTTAGTATTAGATAACCTCGAAAAAAAATCTAACGGATTAATTTTTGACTTTGTTTTATATTTAGTGCAAATTTTAATTTGATAAGTTTCACCACTTTTTATTTTTTTTTTAAATTTATTGAATATTTTTGTATAATTTTTTCTATTAATATTTATTTCAAAATTACCTGATTTAAAATTTTCAAAATCATAATTTAATTTGTTGCTAAGTTTAATCTTTTTCTCCGGCTTATAAAAAATACCCTTGGGAAAATTTAAATTCTTCTGTTTTGGGATTTTAACATCAATCAGATTATTCAATAACTCATATCCAAAGAAACCAATAAAAAGGTCAGTATCTTTTGATTTCTTTTTATTTTTTTTAGACAAAAAACTTTTAATATTTTTATTATTCAAAATAATCTTTTTTGAAAAATTAGTATAAAGATTAAATCCTTTTTTAGATTTATAAATAATGTAGGGTTTTCCTGACTGATGTATCTCTATTAATTGATTTAATCTGTTCAAATTATTCTGTTTTTAGTCTTAAAACTGGTTCTTCTCTAATTGGCAGATGAATTATTGCTGCAAAAACTGATAATGCAATTGCTAAATACCACGCATAATCATATGACCCATATAGATCATAAAATAAACCCCCTAGATAAGCGCCAAAAAAAGATCCTACTTGGTGACTTAAAAAAACAATTCCATATAGTAGACCTAAATACTTTGTCCCAAACAAGTGAGCTACAATTCCACTTGTTGCAGGCACTGTTGATAGCCATAAAAAACCAAAACTTGCACCAAATAAAAATGCGTTAATATTACTTGCGGGCATAAATATAAAAAAAATTATAGAAACACCTCTTAAAAAATAAATTACACTAAGGATAATTTTCTTACTCATTTTTGCAGAGAGGTAGCCACTTAGTAGTGAACCAAAAATATTAAATAAACCAATCAAAGATAAAATTGCTGCTGCAGTCCAATCCTCAAGTCCTCTATCTATTACATATTTAGGTACATGCGTTCCAACCAAAGTTATATGAAAACCACATACAAAAAACCCTGATACAAGTAAAATATAACTTTTAGTTTTAAAAGCTTCTGAGAGAGCTTCCTTAAAAGATTGATCAGAAGTTTTTTCGACACTTTCCATTTTAGATGGAGATCTAACAAAATATGCTGCAACTAAACCGGATAACAAAAATAAGCAAAAAACAAATAATGTGTAGTTCCAACCAAACTCTGTGAGAGAAAAATTAGTAAAAATTGGTGAAAGAAAGTAACCAAATGATCCAACAGCAGTAACAAAACTCATTGCAATCGTTCTTGTAGATAATGGAAAATGTTTCCCCACAACTGACATAGGAATACTTATTGCTGTTCCACCAAGACCTATTCCGATTAATAAACCCATATGGATTTGAAAAAATATTCCAGTGTTTGGACCCGTGTATAAAAAATAAACACCTAAAGTATAAAAAATAAATGCTCCGATTATAGCTATATGTCCTCCATATTTATCTGCTATAGCTCCGAAGATAGGACCTGTTATACCCCACATCAACATCTGCATCCCAATTGCAAAACCAAATGCGGTGTTGCTTATCTTTAAACTCTCGTTGAAGTCCATAAAGAACAAACCAAATGTTTGTCTGACACCCAAAGAAATCAAAACAACAAAGCATGCAGCAAATAAAGTTACTATCGCTGTTTTTGAACGAAAAAATTTTTCAGAACTCATCTTAAATGTCTTAAAGCTTGTTTGATATCAGCAATCAAATCATTAGGATCTTCAAGACCTACATGTAATCTTACTAAATGTTCATCTTTTGGTAAGTTCATATATTTTCTTTTACCGGTTTCTCTAAATTCTTGATGAAGCGCTAAACTCTCAAATCCGCCCCAACTATAGCCATAGCCAAACAATTTCAGTGAATTAACAAACTTTCGAACAGAATTAATATTCTTAGCTTTTATCTTTAATCCCATTAAACCTGACGCTCCAGAATAATATTTTTTCCACATTCTAAAATTTTGTGAATTTTTTTTGAAAGGATATAACAATTTAATTCTTTTATTTTTTAATAAAAATGCTGCAACTTTTTTAGCATTTTCTCTATGTCTGTCTAATCTCACGTCTAACGTTCTTAATCCCCTAGTTATTAAATAAGCATCATCAGGTCCTAATCTAAGACCTGTAATTTTTTCTGCTGCTTTAACTTTGGAAAATACTCTTTTATTTACTGCTAAACTTCCACCCATAACATCTGAATGTCCAGAATAATATTTAGTTGCAGAAACAATTGACATATCAAAACCAAGTTTAATTGGTTTTAAGTAATAAGGGGTACCCCAAGTATTATCAATTGCAGTGTATAGCTTATGCTTTTTTGCAATCGAAATAATTTTACCCAAGTCTTGAAAATCAAAAGTATTACTTCCAGGATTTTCTACAAAAATCAATTTTGTTTTCTTTGTAATATTGTTTTTTAATGTATTGAGGTCATGCGGATTATAAAAAACTGTCTTTATATTAAAATCTTTTAGATAATCTTCAGTTAAAATTCGTGTAGGACTGTAAACTGGATCTGCAACTAACATTTCATCTCCAGGTCTAACAACGCTAAATATTGCTAAAAAAACGGAGCCAAAACCTGTTGGTGTTGTAAAAACATGATAACTTTCTTCAAGTTTTGTTAAAATTTTTTGTAATATATAAGTAGTAGAAGTCCCTTGTCTGCCGTAATCAAAATGACCACCTGTTGGATTTCGTAGAGCTTTTTTTTGAGTTTTTCTTATATGTTGCATAGACTTAAAAATAATTGTCGATGCTCTAACCACTGGTGGATTTACTGATTGGTTATGAAAATCTTTTGCAGTGTGTTTTAAAAATGTCTTAAAAGATTTACCCATAAAAAAATTGATATGATTAAAGGACAATGCTATATCCATATCAAAAATTCAATAAATTAATGAAAAGGATTTAATGAGTTACCCAAAGAAACATAGAGGCCGAAGAAAAATGGGGTCGAAAAAAAGAAGAGCTAGAAAAAAAAATAAGAAAAAATAGCTTATTCCTTTATCCAGCCGCCTCCTAATACTTTATAACCGAGAGCATCTTTATTATAGAAAACACATGCTTGGCCTGGTGATATTCCATCCTCAGGGCTTTCAAGGTTTACATTCGCACCATTTTGATCACTTAGGTTAACGTTTGCTTTAAGCAATTTGCCAGTAGATCTAACTTTTACAAAAATGCTGGATTTAAATTCTTGTTCATTTGCTAATAAATTAATATTTTTTAATAAAATATCTTTCTTTCCTAAATATTCTTTTGGTCCAACAATTATTTCATTTTTTTCAGAATTAATTTTAATAACGTATAAAGCTTCTTTGTCAGAAACTTTTATTCCTTTTCTTTGACCAATAGTAAAATTTATAATTCCATCGTGAACACCAATGACATTACCTTTAAGATCTTTTATGTTTCCTTTTTTAAATGAGTCTGGTCTGAATTTTTGAATTACTGATGCATAATCTCCACCAGGTACAAAACATATATCCTGGCTGTCTGGTTTATCAGCAACATTAAGGTCTAGTTTTTTTGCAATTTCACGTGTTTCATTTTTATGAAGACCACCTAATGGAAATCTTAAATAATCAAGTTGTTCTCTAGTAGTATTGAAAAGAAAATAACTTTGATCTCTATTTTCGTCGATAGCTCTGTACATATTTGTATTATTATTTGAAGTAACACTTTTCACATAATGCCCAGTGATTAAAGCATCAGCATTTAAATCTTTAGAAACTTCAAATAAATCCTTAAATTTTACTGTTTGATTACATTGAACACAAGGTATTGGAGTTTCACCTTTTAAGTAACTATCAACAAAATTATCTATAACTCCTTGCTTAAACTTATTTTGATAATATAAAATTTTATGTTCTATATCTAATTTCTGAGCAACTCTTTTAGCATCCATGATATCTTGACCAGAACAACATTGCTTTGATTCTGCGACCTGCTTTGCATCGTCATAAAGTTTTAAAGTAATACCAATTACGTCATATCCCTCTTTTTTCATCATGCCTGCTACAGTTGATGAATCTACACCTCCAGACATTGCAACAACTACTTTTGTGTCTGATGGTTTCTTGTTTAATCCTATTGAATTTAATTCTTTATTCATTTGATGGTATTTATACTTATTTCTAATATAAGTTAAATTAAATGATATTAGATTTTGAACCAGGAGACAAAGTTATCAATCCTTCTAATAAAAACTGGGGTATAGGTCAAGTTCAATCAATTATAAAAGAAAAAGTGACAGTTAATTTTGAAAATGTTGGAAAAAAAGTAATAAATACTAAAAATATAGAATTAATAAAGATCAATGAATAATTTGAATTTAAAAAAGATTGTCGAAAATCTGATTGATACATTTATTCATGCAGGAAAAATTTCTTTAGATTTAAGAAAACAAGGACTTATAAAAAAAATTAAAGCCGATAATACTCCTGTTAGTAATGGAGATTTAGAAGTTAATAAAATTGTTACTCAAAAAATTAAAGAATTAACACCTGAACTTCCCATTATTTCAGAAGAGACTTCTGATAATAAATCAATAAACAATCTTGAAAACTTTTGGTTAATTGACCCTATAGATGGCACCTATGACTACATAAATAATCTAGAGGAATTTACAATTAATGCTGGATTAATAATAAATAAAAATCCCGCAGCTGGATTAATTTATGCACCTTCAAAAAAAAGAATGTTTTACTCCTATGGTCCAAATAACGCCTATGAATTTACAAATGGTAAAACAAAGAATTTAGATTGTTCAAAAAATTTTAATAAAAATGAAATTAAATTTGTATCAAATTCTTCAAAGATTAAACCAGAGATAGAAAAATTACATAAAAAATTTAATGTAAAAAAATATGTTAGAATGAAAAGTTCACTTAAATTTTGTGTTATTGCTGCTGGTGAATATGATGGATATGTGGCTGAGCCTAGGGCTTATGAATGGGATATAGCGGCTGGTCATGCAATTTTACAACATGCTGGAGGAATAATTTCAGATTTTGAAGGTAAAGAAATTAAATATGGAAAGAAAAATCTTAAAAATCCCAGTTTAATCTTAAAAAATAAAAATATCTAATATGGATGAGCAATTAAGAATAATACTAATAATTATTGTATCGGTATCTATTTTTGGCTTATTAGTATTTGTATATGTCAAAAATTATATCAGAAATAAAATCAATCAATTAGTTGAAGAAGAAAAGAAAAAAAAATCAAAGTAGTTTTATTATTTTTAAATAATCATCTTTTTTTAATTCCATAACTTTTTTTGATGTCTCAAAGTCGAAGCCATTTCTTGCCAATAAAGAGATATCCTTTTTATAAAAAAGTGGTCTATTATCTTCAATCCTAGCGGGTCCAATTCTTTTCTTTTTACAAATTTTAATTGCCGAAAAAAAATCTTGATCTGAATTATCTTCATTAATTTTATTGACTGTGTCTTTTATAAATTCATCATTAACACCTTTGCCAATTAAGTAGTTTCTGATTTTATTAATCGAACTTCCTCTTCGGATCATACTTTTGGCTTTACTTTCAGAATAAAATTTATCATTGATGAATTTATTTTTTTCTAAATCAGATAAAACAATATCAATTAAATTTGTCACATCCTGTTTTTTTACATTTGGAACAGATAATTTGAGATATTTTTTTAGTAAATATGTTCTTAATTGTTGTTTAGATGGGGCATATTTTTCAACATATGCTAAAGCAAAATTTCTCATTTCATCTACAGTCACCTGTAATGTTTTTCTCTTATTTCTTATAGGAATCATTGTAAGATCTAATATAATATAATTTAAAATGATCGAACAAATTTATGCTTACTTTACAATTGAAATTCTCTACTTCTGGGTGAATTTAGGAGTTTTGCCTTTTTGGTTAGTATTAATATTTTTTCCACAATCAAACTTTACAAAATATTTTGTTACTTCTATTTTTCCAATCACATTATTAGGAGGTGCTTACATATTTGTGCTTTATAAAGCTTATTTAAATGCTTATGATTTCGATAGTAATTTTGAATTATATTTAAGTATTAGTAATTTATCAGGTTTGTTTTCAAGTAATATTTTTTTAATGTTATTTTGGATCCACTTTGTATCAATTAATTTATTCGTCGGTGGCTGGATTGTAAGAGACTCACAAAAATTTTTTATCAATAAGGTTCTTGTTGGCATTCCATTAATAATCACTTATTTAATTGGTCCTTTAGGCATTTTTATTTATTGGCTCATTAGAATATTTTACGCGAAAAGTATTAACCTATATGAGTAAAATCATCGATTTTTACTTCGATTTTATTAGTCCATATTCTTACATTGCCTATAAAAAAATTAAATCAATGCAGAATAAAAATGGGGTCGATTTTAATTATAAACCTATTTTACTAGGTGGTCTACATAAGTTGGGTAACATAACTGCTCCTGCTTTTAATGAGCGGAAAATGAAAAATATGAAGAATGATTGCGAAATTATCGCTAACAAAAATAATATATCTTTTAAATGGAATGAAAAATTTCCAATTAATACCCTTTATTTAATGAGAGGATTTATTTCAATTGATGCAAATAAAAAAAGTGAATACTTTGATATCTGTTTTGATGCCTATTGGAAAAATAATATAGATATATCAATCGAAGCTAACGTAAACAAAATTTTAGATAATTGTAAAATTGATAAAAAAAAATTTTTTGAAGATATAAGTAATCAAAAAGTAAAAGACGAATTAAAAAGTTTAACTGACAAAGCTTTTCAAAATGATGTATTCGGTGCTCCAACTTTCATAGTCAACAATAAACTTTTTTGGGGACAAGATAGACTTGAATATGCTTTAGAAGAGTGTGTTTCTTAAACAATCTTAAATTTACTATTTCTAATAGCTCCAAACCCACCATCAATGTGTGAAACTTTTTCAAACCCCATATCTTTGAGAGTTTTTGCAGCCAATGCCGATCTCATGCCGCCAGCACAGAAAAGAACCATTTCTTTATTCATATCTAATTTACCATCTTTAAAATATGGACTATCAGGATCTAACCAAAATTCTAACATGCCTCGCGGAATATGATTTGAATTTTCAACTCGCCCATCTCTTTCAAGTTCTCTTATATCTCTAATATCAATTAGATTACATTTATCTTCATTCATCATTGACAATGCTTCGTCTGGTGAAATTGTTTTAATTTCACTCAAAGCTTCTGTGACTAATGTTTTTGACGATTTTATATTCATAGAACTAAATTTATTATATAGTTTTTTTTGAAATCACATAAATAAAAATGAATAAAATTTGTATCGTTTACACTCATCATAAATTAGGTGATTTAATATGGCAATTACCCTACATAAAAGCTATCAGTCAACATCATCAAACAAATATAGATCTAATTGTCAGAGAAAAAACTCAAGCCCAAAATATACTTAAAGACCTAAAACATATAAATCAAATTTTTTATAATGATTTCAGAAAAGGTATATTTTATTGGTTAGATGTTTTTAAACTAAAGAAAATATTTGATACAGAAAAATATGACTATGTATATATTTTAGATAAAGTGAATAAACCCGCAATAGCTGCAAAATTATCAGGTATTCAAAATATAATCGCACCAGGGATAAAAAATCAAAAAAAATGGATTACTTCTAAAAATTATCTTAATGAAGATGATTGGAATTTAAATTATTCAGAACAATCACAGAAATTTTTAAAGATAAATTCAATTAAGTTAAATGATAAATTTCCCTCTTTAGAGATTGATACTGAAAGATTAAAACAAGGTAATGACGATCTTATAGTCAAAGGAAAAAAGATTGCATTTGGAGTTGATTCTTTTGAAGATTTCAAAATGTGGTTCGAGGAGGATTTTATTGAACTAGCAAGTTTATTATACAACAAAGGATTATGTGATTATATTTATTTGATTTGTGGTCCAGACAAATCCCATATAGCTAAAAAAATTATAGATGAATCAAAAAAATCGTATTTTATTGATTGTTCAAACAAAGATCTTCAAGGAGTAATTTTGGCAATTAAAAGCTCTGATTTTTATATTGGAAATAATTCTGGCCCTTTAAATTTATCTGCAGCTTTGGGAATAAAAACCTTCGGTCTTATAGCTAATGATCCTGTCAGTGAACTTAAATATAGTAATATTAAACCTATTACCCCAGAGGGCTACGTTGATAATATTTGGATTAGAGACAGGATGGGTATGAAAAAACTCAAACCAAATTATGTTTTTAATCAAATTGAAAAAAATTTGTCATAGTAGAGTTTAAATTGCAATTCAAAATAAAACTTAAAAATAAAAAGCCCCTTGAGGGAGGGGCTTTTTTTTCGTTTAACTAACTTTAAGAGAGAGTTTTAGGGACCCTTCGATGAGTAATCGCGGAGATACACAGAGAGCGAAGAGTCCCTTATTGTTAACAATTAGTCACGTATTGCATATGCAATCACGCCAGTTTCAGTGACATCAGTACCTTTGGTTTCACCTTCTTTACTTAACCTTAGGCCAATTGTTGCTTTGATAGCGCTAAACACTATGTAAGCTACAATAAACACAAATATGTTTACTGATAATACACCAATTAACTGGGTACTAAAATTTGCACCAGAATTTGTTGCAGGTACAATTAATGTACCCCAAATTCCAGCAAATAAGTGAGCAGGAATAGCACCAACTACATCATCAATCTTTAAAGAGAATAATAGTTTAGTACCATACACTACGATTAATCCACCTACAGCACCAATTAAAATTGCAGCAAATGGTGATGGTAATAATGGTTCTGCAGTTACAGCAACCAAACCACCGATACATCCATTTAACATTTGGACTACGTCAGTTTTACCAAAATGCAATCTTGTTATAACTGCTGCACCCATAACACCACCTGCACCAGCAAGGAATGTGTTAATAAATATTTTTGATACAGCGATTGCATCTGTGGCCGTTCCCAATGCTAATTGTGAACCACCATTAAATCCAAACCAACCTAACCATAAAATAAATACTCCAATTGTTACTAAAGGTATTGATGATGCTGCAAACGGTTTAAGCGGCGCTGGAGCCCCAGATTTAGTAAATCTTCCTAATCTCGGACCAATTATCATTGCACCAGCTAAAGCAGCTGCACCACCAGTTGAGTGTACTAAAGTTGAACCAGCAAAATCAGAAAATCCTAATTCTGCTAACCAGCCTCCACCCCACTGCCAACCCATTACGATTGGATAAATAATTCCTGATAAAACTGCAGCGAATGTAAAGAATGGCCATAATTTAATTCTTTCAGCCATTGTACCTGACACGATTGAAACAGTAGTTGCACAGAATACCATTTGGAAATACCAATCTGAACCATCGGAATAACCTGTATCTATTTTACTGCCATCTGCCCATGGAATAAATTTACCTATATATCCACCTGGACTGATACCATAGGCTAAATTATAACCTACAAGCCAGAACATTATACCTGCAATTGAGAATAACCCTATATTTTTTGCACAAATAACGGATACACTTTTTGATGTAACCATTCCAGACTCTAGCATAGCAAAACCACATGCCATGAACATTACTAGAAATCCACAAATCAAAAATAATAAGGTATTAAAAATAAAACCTACTTCAGCAGAAACTGTTGTGTCTGCCATACCTGCACTACTCATGTTTAATAAAAAAATTAAACTAATAAGTGGCGCACTTATTTTTTTTATTAATTTAGTCATAAGACCTCCCTGTTATAGTGAGTGCTTGTATTTTAATAATTCCTAAAAACTAACGCTGATTATGAAAATTGGGTATGCAGATTTTGCATATAGAGACAGCCTTAACGCTTTTTGACGTTAAGGCTGTAAATTGACTATTTATTGAATACTTCTTTTAAAGCTTTAGCAGGTAAGAATTTAACCTTTTGCGATGCAGCAATTTGAATTTGCTCACCAGTTCTTGGGTTTCTTCCAACTCTGGCTTTTCTTTTTGCCACTTTATATGTACCAAATCCTGCGATTTTAACTGAATCATCAGCCTTTAGTGCATCTAAAATAGTGTTGGTGATCGTGTCAAAAGTTCTCTCAGCATCAGCTTTACTTAGGTTTAAAGCGCCTGATAATTTGACAACTAGTTGTTTTTTGTTCATTTTAGCTCCGGTTTTATTAGGTTATTTACTATCTTTATCAAAAGTATTGATAAATCAAGCTTTTTTTTAGTATCTAGTTAAAAGTTATGCACAATATGTGGTATAGTGAATAAAACCGCAATTTTATTAGTTTTTTTAAGATTATTTTAATTTTGATAGCGCAGTAAAAAATTATTAATATCGTTAAAAATTGTAAAAATCATTAACATTGCAATAATTCCAATACCGATTCGAAAAGTATTTTCTAATGTTTTTCTATTAAACTCTTTACCTCTAATTCCCTCAATTGAATTTATTGCAATATGGCCACCATCTAACAAAGGGATAGGGAAAAGATTGAATAACCCTAGACTTATTGAGATATAGGAAATTATCATAATAAAAGGTAATAAGCCCAATTTTGCAAAGTCTCCTGAAACTTGAGCAATTTTGATTGGACCTCCTAATTGTCTTAAATCACCATAACCTTGACCCCATAATTTTTGCAAGTAGCCCCAAACTATCTCTAATGTTTTTTGGCTAACAAAAAATATCTCTTTAACTGAATAATAAATGGCATCAATTGGTCCTAATTTTACATGATTGATATTATCATTATTTGGCCTAATTACTATTCCAACCATTCTTTTTTCCAAAGGATTTCCAAACTGATCAACACTTTCAACTAAATTAGGTTTAACTTTAAATGTATATTCTTGACTATTTCTTAAAACAACAAACTCAATAAAATCATCCGTTGAAAGCATAATGAATTTAGAAACATCTAATAAACTCTCAACTTTATTGCCATCAATATTAAGTAAAATGTCATTTTGTTTTAATCCATATACTTCGGCAGGACTTTCTTTTTGAACCTCAGAAATTGAGGCTGGTGTCATATCTTTTCCTACAAACATAAAAACACCTACAAATATAACAAAGGCTAAAATAAAATTAGCTAAAGGTCCACCAAATGCAATCAGATTTCTTTGATATAATGGCTTAAAAGCTAGTAATTTTTTTTGTTCTTCCTCAGTATATTTTTTTCGAAGTTCTTCTCTATTAAAATCACTAAAGATATTATGGTCCCCAAAAAACTTAACATAACCGCCAAAAGGAATTGCAGAAAACTTCCATCTAGTACCATTTTTATCAGTATAGCCAAACAATTCTTTACCAAAACCAATTGAAAATGCAGTTACCCCTACTCCATATCGTCTTGCAAAATAGTAATGTCCATACTCATGAACAAACACAACTATTGTAAGTAATATTAAAAATGGAATTATATAACTGAACATAATTTGAATATATTAATAATTATAAGTATCTCAACATCAAATCATCCATAATACTGATACTTTTTGTCTTTATTTTAGCAAGATATATTTTTAAGATATACTAATGAACAATTTTAATGAAATTATAAAAATTCTTAAAAATAACGACCCTCTTTTAAATGACCTGATTGAAGTACATTTTAATAAATTAGGTAATAATTCCTATGGAAAAATTAACTTATTAGGCATTTATCCAATTATAAATAAAATAATACAAAATATCCATAATGATTTAATCTTGGTTCTTCCAGCAAAAAAAGAAATGGCTTATCTTTCAAGTTTATTTGGAGCTTTGACTTTTTATAAAAAAGATTTTCAAAACAGATTAGAAAATTTTGAAAATTGGCTTAAACCCGATGTCAATGTAATGCTCTGTTCTAGTGGAGCAGAAACAGGTAAAACATATAGATACTTAGGAAAAAAAAATGATAACTTTATTTCACTTGGTAGTTTAATAGATAAATCAATTAAGATAGATCATAAAATTGAAACATTATTACAGCTAGCACCTATCTCAGACAATAATTTAAACAAGCAAAAAATTGGAACTAAGGGATTTATTCCTCAACCAATTAAATCAAGAATTGACGAAATCTTAAATATTCAAAGTTATGATAATCCAATGCTTTATAAAAATAAAATAATAGTTTTAACAAATTTCTTTTCTTCATTTGATAAATTTTTAAACACAGAAATATTATTAAGTAATATAAACCAAACTAATAACGATAATACATTGGCGGAAATTATCAAATCAGGCCAAATTGATGAGGATGGCAATATTAAAGATCATTCGATAGAACCATTAATGGTTTATACTAAAGATTTAGGCTCAATATATGAATTCTCCTCAAAAACTGACAATGAAAAATTAATTATTTGTGATGATATAAAAAAACTCTGTGAGAATTTTCCAATAATTGAACAAATAAAAAATAATAATAAGAATTTTAAATTTTTGGTTTTTGCCGAAGAGCATGAATATGACTACGTAAAATCTTTTAAAGAAAACAACAATTCTGAAGTTTGGAAATTTTCTAATAAAGAAATTGAGACTTTTATAAGTCAAATCAAGCATGATGACTTTGATTTGAATAAATCATTTCCAGGAAGAGCATATTTAAAAAGTAGAAATCATATTTATAAAAAGGATATTTATTTAGATACTGATGATACAGTGTTTAATCTTATCAATAATAAAATTAAAAAAATAGTTGATAGAATTATTTATTATGATGAAACAAAAAAAGACAACATTAGAAATTTGATTTCTGGATTACGTACAAAAATGTATGAGTTAAGAGATCATATTTTTGGTTTTCCTGATAAATTAAAAGAAGAAACAAAATTTGCAATAGACTTATATTTTACAAAATTAAATTCAATGGAAAGTTTTTTGGATAATGAATTATTTGATGAGCTTGTTGAATTAGGTAAAATTTTTAAAAATATTAAAATGAGTAACAACAATATATTTGATAAAAGATTAAATGAATTACACGAAAATTTAAAATTTAGAGAAAATGATGGAAAAAATGATTATGCTATCTTAGCATACAATCCTGAGAGAAAAATTTACTATAAAAAAAATATTAAAGAAAAATGGGGTATAGATGCTAATGTTATTAATTCAATTGATAATATTAGATCATTTAAATCTTTAATAGTCCCTTCTGAATTAGTTCAATCTAAAATTATAAAACTTTTATTAAGTGATAATTTTGAAAATGTTTATTTTATAGGAAGCAAAAGTCTTAAAGAGGAAATAAACTCTGTAAAAAATCACTTATTTAACAGATGGCTAAATCTTAATATGAGTAATGACAGAAAATGTGAAATTCTAGATATTGATAAAAAGTATATAAATTTATTTTTTCAGCCAGATCAATTAAAATCAAAAAAATTAAAAGATTATGAAGATTTTTTTAGAATAAAAGATTTGTCAAAATATACGAATGATATTATTAGCGGCCAAAGTGACGAAGAGGCACTAAAACTCCCGGCGTTTTTAACAATATTTAATGGCGACTGTTATACTTTAGCAACCGAGGATTTTTCTTTTAAAGTTCTAAATTCTGTTTTTGATCCATCTGCATTTGAAAAAAGAGGAAAGATTGTTAAAAAAAATTATCAGCAAATTAAAATAGGAGACATAGTTTTAATGCGACATGAATCAGATAGTGAAGCATTAGATCATGAAGCAATTTTAAGATTAAATAACGATAAAGAAAAGTATTTTAATATTAAAGAAAAAACAAAAAAAATTCCAAATATAATAAACAAATGTTTAGAAAGTACTCATGATAGACTCAATGGCGAAAATATTATTATGCCAAGTGCAAGATTTTCAAGGAATAAGAAATCCCTTTTAAATTATGTTTTAAAAAAAGTTAATTACACAAAAGGTATAAATAATGTTTTGTCGTTATCAGATATAAATGGTGGAACTATTTGTCCTAAAAACCCTGAGGATTTAAAAAAGATATTCAAAGCATGTGCTTTAATTTGCTCAGAGTTCAAAACTGATGCGTATAGATATGACGAAAAAGAAGTTTTAGAAATGTTTAAAGATGCTCAAGAATATAAATCTATTCGTCAAAGCGCTGGTTTTAGTTTATCAAAAAAACTTGATCAAGCACTAATTAGAGAAGCAAAAAACATAGAATTTGATGGAGATCCTTTACGAGTAGACTACATAGATGGAAACATTATATTTGGTTCAGAAACCGCAGGTAAACCAGAGGGTTATATTGTTCAAGTAAATAATTTTGAAGAACCAAAAACTTTAAAAGAAGTTAAGGCGTCTATAACAAATAGGTTGTTATTTTTATGATCATGATACCTCCTACAATAGATAATAGTAATTTTGCTGAAAAAAAAGTTTTTTCTAAACTTAAAAATAGTCCTAACGCTGAAACAAAAAATTGGGTTGTTTACCACTCGTTAAATTATCCTGTAAGTATAAAAAAATCTGAAAAAAAATCTTTTAAATATTTTGGTGAGGCTGATTTTGTAATTCTTATACCAAATAAGGGAATAATTAATATTGAAGTTAAAGGTTGGACAGGTTTTTCATGTAAAAAAGGAGTTTGGGATATAACAAAACCTGATGGTACTAAAGAACCAAATAAAAAAAGTCCGTTAAAACAAGCAAGTGACTCTATGTTTAATATTAGAAAATATATAGAATTAAAATTAAATAAAAAATTTCCACAAAATTGGATGGTTGTTTTTACTCAATGCGCTTTTGATGTAATTGATGATATTGAATATTCTAACGATAATATTATTGATACTGACAGTTTTAATTCAAATTTCATAAATAGATTAGTTGGTCTTTCCAAAATATTGAAAACTGGAGGTGGTATTTTTCAAATTAATGAAAAAGATTTGAATATGTTACAAAAAAAAATAATGAGACCTAATTTTGAGGTATTTATAAAAACACCAACTATTCTCAGTGATAGTGAATTAGAAATTAAAGAATATACAGATGAACAAATTGATATTCTCAATCATTTAGATGAAGGTAAAAGAATTTTAGTTACCGGTAGTCAAGGAACAGGCAAAACATCTATAGCCGAAGATATTCTGAGAAGAGAATATAATAAAAATAAGTCAAAAATTTTATTTTTAAACTCAAATAGACTTGCCTGTGAAGAGATGAAAGATAAATTAAAAAATTTTGAAACTGAAAATTCTATAGATTTCTATACATTCAATAAATTTTTATTAGAAATAATTAATTCTGTTGATAAGCAGTTTTTAAAATCAATCATAAAACGAGAATTTATAAAAAAAAATAATTTATTAATTGATAAATCAGTTGAGATTTTGAAAGCAGACACAAGCCTACTTAAAAAAAAATTCAATTATGATTTTATTGTATTTGATGAAATGCAGAATTGTTTTTTCTATGACAAATTTTATGATTTTATGGAATTAATTTTAAAAGATGGATTAAGTGATGGTAAATATTGCTTTTTGGGTGATTTTAAATATCAAAATTTAGTTTCAGATCAATTATTGATTGATCAGAATAAGCATCCCAAAAACTATTTGATTGATTATGAACAGGTTCCTTTGACAAGAAACGTTAGAAATTCAAAATCGATATCTAGAAATGCACCTATATTATCTGGTTTATTTAAAAATTTACCATATCAAATATCAAAATCAGAACACGGAGAGGTTATAAATTCATTTTGTAAAGGTAGATCGGAAAAAATTGAACGATTGAGTTCAATTATTAGAAAGTTAAAAAATGAAGGTGTTAAAGGACATGATATTGTAATTTTATCTAATTTTAGATTAGATAATAAATATAACTTTATATCAGAACTAGATTTATCAGGAACATATGATCATGTAGTAGATCTCACAGATAAGAATATAAGAAACTTAGGTAATAATATTGATGAAATCAAGAAAAAAGAATGTATTTATTTTTCAACAGCCGCAGCCTTTCAAGGTTTAGAAAGTAAGATAGTTGTATATGTTGATCCATTAGAAACACCACCTAAATCATATTCTAGTCTTGATAGTTTAAAGCCAGAATTAATTGCATTCAATGCCATGGGTAGAGCTACAACAATTTTATATTTAATTTGGGACATAAGATTGAAAGAATATTATGATAAGCAGCTAAAAGTCATTGGAGGACTAAAAGTTTAGAAATGACAAAAATAATTAAATCAGCTTCTGAAACAAGAGAATACCTAATTCAAGAGTTAAAAAAACAATTAGTTGGTCCAGGAATGTCAAGTTTTGAATATTATTCACAAGACAAATACAATCATTCAAATGAGATTTTAGATAAAAGCCCAAGGAGTGTGTATACAGCTGGTATATTATTCCCTCAGGGAGAAGTTAATAGTTATCATTTTGATGAAGATGACTACAAAAATGAAAATATTTTTGATGAAAAAAATATAATGGAAACTAAGGATAAATCACCAGAAACGTCCGAAGATGATATTGAAGACCAGGTTTCAGATAATAATTTTGATTTAGACTTAACAAATGAACTAAGAGCTTCGGCAATGGGTATGACTATTTTAGTATCTAATGATAAACCAGTTATTATCGGAGTTAATGATATAGGAAGGTATAATAAACTAGGCAAAGAACCTTCAAAACAACTTTTGATGGCTTGTTGTTACTTATCTAAGTATGAAAATTCTTATCAATGGTTATTTGAAAAATTTAAATTACCAAAAAATACTCAGGATGAGTGTCATAAATTTTTAGAAAATATCTATACTGTATCAAATATAAAAGTTAATTTTAGAGATTATTTTGATCCACATTTTGAAACTAACAAAAGAGTAGGTTTCGATAAAGAAAAAGTACCTACACATATATCTAGAACTATTAAAGAACTTGAAAAAATTAAAAGAGAAGAACTGGAGATGTTAATAGAGAATGACATCAATTCGATTAAAGAAAATAAAAAAGAAATTGAAGAAGTAAAAAGTGGATATCAAAGAGAATCTATAAATTCAATAATTGAGATTCAGTCGAATGAATTAAACAATTCTAGTAAAAGAATAATTAAAAATTTAAAAGATGAAAAAAAAGAGGATATTGGATTATGTATTTCTGTAATAATAAGACCTCATAAAGATCAAGATAAAAAATATTTAACAGTTTCTCTTGTTAATACTAATTTAGCGAGTAAAGAAAAAATTCTTGTAAATAAGTGCTTTTTTCAAAGCAATTTTTTTATTCATGCAAAAAAAAGTTCTGACAATATTTTTCATTCTTTTGATCAAATAAATATTGATAAGTTAAGTCAGGAAGAAAAATCTTTAAATTTGTTACATCATAATAGAAAATCTTATGCAATAGGTCATGGTTGTGCCCCTTCTTGGAAAAAAAATCAAGATGGTCAATTTATTATTCAGTCTGAAATAATACCAGTTTTCGAAACTAAGCCAATTCAAGCCCAAGAATTTAAAGATCTTGAATTAAATATGAAAAAATTTTCTGAGGATATAGATTTTGCAATTTTACAATCAAAAAAATTATCAGAAAAATATTCTTCTTGGATAGATCAAGAAATTTCAAGGGGAAAAAAATTTTCAAGTGAGGTTTTTAAAAAAACGTCAGAAATAAATACAGAAAAATGTAAAAATATTCTTAAAAGAATTAATCAAGGTATATCAATTCTTGAAAAAAATAAAATTGCTCAAAAGGCGTTTATTTTTATGAACCATAGTATGTATTTACAACAAGTTCACTATCAAATTAAAGATTTTAAAATTGATATTGATTATGAAAAAAAATTAGAAGATCTTAAAAAAGGTAATTGGCGACCTTTCCAATTAGCCTTTATTCTTTTGAACATAAAAAGTTTTTTAGAACCTGATAGTGATGAAAGAAAAATAATGGATTTAATTTGGTTTCCCACAGGTGGCGGTAAAACAGAAGCTTATTTGGGTCTTACCAGCTTCACTATATTTTTGAGAAAATTGAATTCAAAAGATGAGAAGGGTTGCGCTGTATTAATGAGATATACTCTAAGGCTTTTAACTACTCAGCAATTTCAAAGAGCTGCATCTTTAATATGTGCGTGTGAACTAATAAGACGTAAAAATTCAAATTTACTTGGACAGGAGAAGATTTCTCTAGGTCTTTGGATTGGTAAAGAGTCTACTCCTAACAAAGAGAATGAGGCCTCACAGTGTTTAACAGAGCTTTTTTTTGATCCAAAGGATACTTCAAAAAATAAATTTATTTTACTTAATTGTCCTTGGTGTAATGAGCAGTTTGTAAAAGATCAAGAAAGACCAAGAGGATACAAAATTTTAGGTAAAAAAAAACATTTTCACTATGTTTGTCCAAATAAAGACTGTTCCTTTTCAAGTGATAAAGAAAATCTACCAATTACAGTAATCGATGAAAGAATTTATAATGAGCCACCTACTTTATTAATTGGTACAATAGATAAATTTGCTTCAGTTACATGGCTTCATGAAGCAATATCAATGTTCGATAATGAAAAATTTACCAAACCTGATCTAATAATTCAGGATGAACTTCATTTGATTTCAGGACCATTAGGTTCCATTGCTGGAATGTATGAAATATTTCTTAGTGCTTTAACAGAAAAAAAAATCGGTGATAAAATTATTAATGCCAAAATAATTGGATCTACTGCAACAATTAGCAGAGCTGAACAACAAGTAAAAAATCTTTACGGGAGTGAATGTCATATTTTTCCTCCACAATCAAATCAATTAGAGGACTCTTTTTTTTCAGTTGAAGCTAAGAATGAAGAAGGTAGAAAATATGTGGGTGTTTTTTGTCCTAGCGCATCTTCTCCTCAAATTACTCAAGCTAAAATTATGTCTTCTATGTGTATGGCTGCAAATGAAGCAAGAATAAATTCTGATAATGATACTAAATGTTATGATCCATATTGGACTAATCTTTTTTATTTTAACAGTATACGAGAATTAATGGGTGGAGCAGCATTAATACAAGCAGATGCAAAAGGAAATTTAAGAGGTGAATATTATAGAAAAGGTCTAAGAAAAGAAGTTATGGGTGAAAAATATACCAAAGATATGCGTAGAGGCCTCTACAAACCAGAGGAGTTAACTTCTAGAGTCCAAAGTAGTGCAGTGCCAGAAATTTTAGATAGACTTTTTACTCAACATTCTCAAGATAACAATAAGGCAATAGATATATGTTTAACAACCAATATGATTCAGGTTGGAATAGATATTCCAAGACTAGCTTTGATGACAATAGTTGGTCAACCAAAAACTACTTCGGAATATATTCAGGCATCAAGCCGAGTTGGAAGAGAAAAAAGTAAGCCTGGATTAGTATTGACTATATTGAGTCCTTTTAGGCCTAGAGATAGATCACACTATGAAAAATTTCAAAGCTATCATGAAAATCTCTATAAATTTGTTGAACCAACTAGTATTACGTCACATTCGGATCCAGTTAGATCAAGATGTTTACATGCAATTGTGATTGGTCTCGCTAGACTATGGGGAACTA
Organism: uncultured Pelagibacteraceae bacterium; assembly: GCA_902518155.1. GTDB lineage: Bacteria > Pseudomonadota > Alphaproteobacteria > Pelagibacterales > Pelagibacteraceae > Pelagibacter. The sequence goes on along the minus strand of CABYFA010000002.1, from coordinate 41,635 downwards.
CACTTAGATTAAATCCATCTCCTCCCAATGAAAAGTTAAAATTAAAAATAAAAAGATATATTTTATCTTATGTAAGAAAGGCAGATCCGGAACATGCTGAAGAAGAATTAAATACCGAGAAAGAATTAGATTTTATTTTTGATAAATGGGAAAATACAAATCCCCAAGAGTATGGAAAAATGGTTTCGATAGCAAATCAAAGTACAAGTTCTTTACTAATGATACCTGCAGGATCTGAGACACCGCCCGAAGGTGATCCTTTTGAAACACTTACGTCTATGAGAAATGTGGACAAAGAGTGTAATGCTATAATTATTCAGTCATACAAAGGAAAAATATGAGAAGTACTAATCGTCGAAACACTTTTGCAAAAAGAACAATTAGAAAATCTCAAATAATTTCAATTTTTGGTGTTGGTTCACTTTATTTGTTTAAAAATCAATGGAGCAAATCCGGTGATCAAGACTCACTGATGTTAGCTGGTTTAGAAGCTTGGGAAAACATGTTTGATAACAAGACACCACCGGATGGTTGGAAAATATTTGAACCAAGGCTTCAGGCCAGACTTAAAAAAGAATATTTTTTAGAACCGCCAGATTTTAGGCAATACTCATACGATGAGAGCTTAAAAGCTAAATTTTTACCATATGTTCGTTTTCCTCAATGGCATTATTGTCATCAATGTAACCTAATGCATAAAGCACCTCTATTTTCATCTGATGCTCCAAGATGTAACCCCAAAAGAGATCAAAATGGAAAACTGATAAATGAAAAACACTTTAAAATCTGCTCAAATAACAATGAAACGTGGAAAAAAAAATTTTTATTACCAATAAGATTTATGGTTATATGCGAGAAAGGCCATATAGATGATTTCCCTTTTATAGAATGGGTTCACAGAAAAAATAAGTATGATCCTGAAAAATGTGAATTACGTTTTGTCGACGGTAGAGGTGGAAATAATTCACTTATGAATGTAAGGGTAGATTGTGTGAGATGTAATGAAGGTTATTCATTAGCAGAAGCAGTTAACAGCTTCAATATTAGCGATGAAGGTGGAAAAGAAATTACTCCTTTAGAAAAAAAAATTAAATATAAATGCACAGGTAACAGACCTTGGCTAGGATTAAATCAACATGAAAAAGGTTGTAAAGAGTCGCCAAAGGTTGTTTTGAGACAAGCTTCAAATGTTTATTACCCAGTAGTTAAAAGTTCTATATTTATTCCTGTAAAAACTGGAAAAATAGATAGAAAAATACTCGAGTTTTTAAATAAAAAAGATATTTGGTCTTTGGTAAAAGAATTTTCCAAAAATACCCATGAGCTAAAATTAGTATTAAAATCAAGAATAAAACAGTTCAATTTAGATGAGGACAAAGTTTTAGAAGCAATAGATATAAAACTTAAAGGTATTGAAAGCCAAAAAAATGAGGCAGTTGATGATGAAGAAGAGTATCGATTTCAAGAATATAACTTTATAAAAAATAAAGATCCCTCAGATAACAATGATCTGGAATTAAAAATACGAAAAATTGATATGATTAAATATGGAAAATTAAAAGAATATTTTAGTAATATTTTTTTGATTGATAGTTTGATTGAAACAAGAGTTCAAACAGGGTTTACAAGAATGTTGCCTTATGATCCTTCAAAGGAATCAAATATTCAATCTAACTCTCTTGAAAAATTAGAATGGTACCCTGGTATTACCGTCAAAGGAGAAGGTATATTCTTTGAATTTAATGAGAAAAAACTTAAAGAATGGAGTAGTAATTTTTCTCAAAATCACCTTATAGAAATTAATGATAGGTATAATAAAAACCGTAAAGAAAGAAATCTTCCAGAAAGAAAATTAAATACGAAGTTTTTTTTAATTCACACTTTTGCACATTTAATGATAAATCAATTAAGTTATTCATGTGGTTATGGAAGTGCTTCATTAAGAGAGCGAGTATATTGTGATTTAGATTATCCTGATAAGCCGATGAATGGTGTGCTTATATATACTGCATCAGGCGATTCAGAAGGCAGCCTAGGAGGCTTAGTAAGAGAAGGTGAGCCAAGGAATTTAGAAAATATCATTAAACAATCTTTGATTAAAGCTCAAGTTTGTTCGTACGATCCAGTATGTATAGATAATAAAAGTCAAGGATTAAGTGGAACTAACTCAGCATCTTGTCATGCTTGTTCATTTCTACCTGAAACATCTTGTGAGGAAGCAAATCAGCTTTTAGATAGAACAACTATAGTAGGAGATACCCAAACTAATTTAGTAGGATATTTTGAAGAGCTTTTTAATAGCTAAGCAGCATTTTTAATTCTATTTTTTTTTCTTATTAAATATTTCAAGACTTCTATACAAACTTTCTCTACTACATTAATTGGTACAGCATTGCCTGCTTGTTTATATGCTTGCAAATCTGAAACTGAAAATTTAAAACTTTCTGGGAAACCTTGAAGCCTAAAAACTTCTCTTGGAGTTAATTTTCTAGGATTTTTATTGTCACCTCTATAAAGCAAGCATTCACTACCATCTTTATAGTATCTTGCTGAAATAGTAATTGTCGCTTTATCGGTTGGATAAGTTAATTTATATCCAAAACCCTTTCCTGCTTTTTTGTTTCTTAACTTTCTTTTTTTATGACTTTTCCAAAGCAAATCTGAAATAATATATTTTTTGGGTGGGTATAAATCTAAAAAATCTTTTACTTTTGTTTTTTTATTAGTTGGATTTGGAAATTTAAAATCTCCATTAAAATTTAAAAAACCAACTATAAAAATTCTTCTTCTTCTTTGAGCTAATCCAAAATTCTGCGCATCCAAAACTTGTGGTTCTGGTACATAATAATTTTTTCTAAGCTCTTTAAGAATTTTATTTAACAATTTACCTCTTTGATGATTTTTTAAATTTTGCACATTTTCTAAAACAAATGCTCTAGGTTTTTTTGTATTTAAAATATCTAAAATATTAAAAAATAAATCTCCTTGGTCTTTATCCTCAAAGCCGTAAGCTCTTTTAAGATTTTTTCTTTTTGAAATACCTGCTATTGAAAAAGGTTGGCATGGGAAACCAGCTAACAAGATATCATGATCGGGTATTATTTGATCAATATTTTTCTTATCTATTGATTTAATATCCTCTATTAACTTTGTTTCTGGAAAATTCTCATTGTAAGTTTGTTGACTATAAGAGTTAATTTCTGAATATAGCTTACATTCATCAGCATAACCTAATTTTCTTAAGGCTTTTGAAAGAGAAATTCTCATTCCTCCTACTCCTGCAAATAAATCTATAGATGTTATCTTTCCCATTATTTATAAATATAACAATAATAGTAAAAAACATAATAAACTTTTTATTTAATTCACAATGCTTGAGGTCTTAATATCTAATGAAATTGCAGCTATCTTGGTTGGATGGTATATTAATAATCAATGAAAAAGAAGACAAAGACTGAGCCTACTTTAAAATCAATGACTGCGCTTTACAAAAAACGTGGATTTAAAAGACCAGCTGCCCATGCAAAACAATATATGATTGGCTACACTGCTGAAAAAAAAGGAAGTGTAAATTCAAAAACTGTAAAAAAATGGTCTAAAAAAGATAAATAATGTAAGACTAGTATTTCTAAATGTCTATTATTTTATATAAATAATAATATTTAATTAAATTGTATATTTCTAGCTAATAACAATTTATCTTCTAAACATTACCGCTCTAAACAATAACCATATATTTCTAACATTTAGAATACAGGATATTCAATTTAACTTATTGATTTTCTTTCTTCTTTATAAACGTTACACTGACCTCTTTAGTAGTTTGGTCCTTATCCTCTTTTTCATACTCCTCAACCAAAGACTCTCCAAACATTCCTATCTTTTCACCTGCTGCTTGTTTTTTTTTAAGTAGCTCGTATACCTCCTTAATTGTTGCCATTAGGTCCCCCTTTAATTTTCCAACCATTCGCCTTTAATACTTTGATTAGGTTTTGAAGTTTTTCGTCTCGAGAAGAGTTTTTATCCCCTATTTTTTCAAAGAATAAAGGCTTTAACCCTCTATCTTTCTTTGATTGGAAGTAGTCCTTAATAGAACTAATGGTAAACCCTTTTTTATAAATTGGGTCGTCTTTCTTTGCTTTTTTGATTTTATATTTCATATGCTCCTTTAGCGTTAATGTTTAATGTCCGAAGCAAGTAGAGTTATTTCTAAATCACGGACGGTATTTATTTTATATAATAAGGTTTATAAAAAGTACACCACTCTTTTGCATATTTCATGCTAGGTGTAATTCCTATATCAGTATCTCTCCAAGGATTGGGTTCGTATAATTCAAATATTCTTATCTCTGGATAATCAATATTAGTACCCCCAGCAAACCAATATTCTAACGTGGTTGCGAAATAAATATCTTGGCTTTTTAATTGTTCACATTTTGATGCAAGATCAATGAAACCCCAAACACGAGAAATTTGTTTAAATTTATCTAATTCTTGGTCGTATTCCCAAATAATATGACCTCTCACAAATTGCTCAATAAAAATATATTTACCATTATCAAGTTTATATATTCGCTCTATTTGAGCATCTTTATAAGGAAGTTTGGTTACTTTTAAAATTGCATATGATGATTGAGTGAAGAAAAAAAAAGTTAATAAAAATAAGAAAATTTTTTTCACAGTCAGATATTATAAAAAAAACTTGTTGAAATTATGATTATTTTTTAACTTTAACTTCTATCCCTCAGCTTTTAAGTCCTTTGTGTCTACCAATTTCACCACGAGGGCATTAATGAATTTTATGAGTATTTATTCACTTAAATAACTCACACTTTCAAAATATTGATCATCAAAAAGTTTTTTAGCCAACTTTGCAATTTCATTTAAAGTAATACTATCCACAATTGTGTTAAGATAAGTAAGTTGTTCTATATTTTGATTATATTTTGCAGCGTTTAGAATAGAGCTTAACCAAAAATCATTTGTTTTTAAGTTTGCTTCAAAGTCTTTCTTTAATGCAACTTTTTGATCTTTATAAATTTGATCATCAAATTCTTTGTTTTTGATAGTTTTTATTAATTCATCTACACGATTATTAATGGTCTCTACATTGTTAGGGTCTCCAGTATAGTAAATATAAAAACTAGTTAATTCCTCTGGTATTTTTTCATCAAAATACTTTGCTGAAGAGATAGAATAAACAAGATTGTCTTCTTCTCTAACTTTATCAAAAAGCATTTCATCTAATATAGACATTAATAAATATAATTTCGCTTTATCTCTGTAAGAATAATTATAATCTTTATAATAAACTCTGAGAATATTTGCTTTTTTTGCATCCTCTTCTTTATACTCATTGTATTCTCTTTTTTGTGTGTAACGAATACCATGATCAATATAAGGGTCGTCTCTTTTTAAATCAGACAAACTACCAATATATTTTTCAATTAAAGGTTCAATCGTTTTAAATTCAAAATCACCTACAATTGCAAAATCAAAACTACCTCCGTCAATAAATCGGTCTTTATAAAAATTCTGCACATCCTCTAAAATGATTTGCTGAAAAAACTCATCCGTTGGATACATCGTCCTTGGATGATCTTGATAAAGTTTTTTTCGATAATCTACATTAGACTCATGTTTTGGATTTTCTTTATCGATGATATATTGATTTATATTTTTCTCTATAAATCTATCAACATGATTTTGTTTAATTCTTAAATCAGTAAAATTTAGATAAAGCATCTTAAACATATTTTCTAAATTTTTATTATTTGATTTACCCGTTACTCCTTCCCCACTTTCTGAAATCATTGGAAATACATCTACAAAATTTTCTTGAAACAAATTTTCTTTTTCATTTACAGACATTTCACCTAGATCTGCAAAACTTAAAATATCTCCGGCATATTTTGCAGATGCAATTTTTTCAATATTTGCAGTTGAATAACCTCCCCAGCTAAATGCTTTCAATAAAATTTCATCCTTTTGAAAATCTGTTTTTTTCAAATAAATATCAGCACCATTTTCTAAAGTTAATTTAATAATGTTACTTCTTGGAAATCTTTTCTTTTTAACAATCTTCGAACCAATCAAATCTTTTTTGATCAGTTCTGTATTTTTAAGTTCAAATTTATATGGTTTTATATTTTTTTGACTGACTATTTTAAATAATTTATCAATATCTGCCTCAGTTGGTAAATCAGTTATAAAATCAGGAGCAACAATTGAAATTAACCTATTATTCGAAGATAAATAATTTTTAAAATAATTATTTAAATCTTCTACAGAAATAGAGCTATATATATCTTCGGTATATTCAATTTCTTTTGCAAGTCCTGTGATCATTTCATCATAGATAAAATGATATATATATTCATCGATAAAATCTTCTGAGGATCTAGTATTTTCTTCCGTTAAGGCCTGATATAAACGATCTAAGTGTCTTTTTTTAGCAAGATCAAACTCACTTTTTAAAAATCCATATTGCTTAATTTGTTCTACAACAGTAAGAGCATCCTCTATTCCTTGTAAAATTGAATTTTGTTTAAGTATTACTGAGAATAGATAATACATGTCTAAATCAGATATTTGATCTTCATAAATGAAAGAGTTCCTAAAAGCAGATTGATTACGTTCGTTTAACTCATTAATTCTTCTATAATAAATGTTTTGAGCAAGAACTCCTACAATTGCGTGTTGATAATTTTCAATGGTGTTAACTTTTTTAAAATCATCTTTATTCCAAATAGAAAATAGAATGTTTTCCTCTAAAGGATCTTGGTAAGAAAAAAAAAGATTTTCATTGAAATCTGGAACTTTGTAATCAGGATCAGTTGTTTTTTCTGTATTTTTAAAGCCACCAAAATATTTTTGAATTAAATTTTTAATTTCCTCTGATTGAATTTCTCCAATAACAAATAACCCCATTCTCTCTGGTTGATACCATTTTTTATAATAACTGATTGCATCTTCATATTTAAAATTTTTAATAACGTTTATATCACCAATGGGTTTTCGGTTCAGTAATCTTGAATTTTTGAAAGTAAGTTTACTTAATTCATCATAATATCTTTTATCACCGCCAATATCAGTTCGGTACTCTTCTTCAACTATTTTACGTTCTCTTTCAAATGCTTCAGGAGTTAAATCTAAATTTTTTGCAATATCTGCTAATATTTGAATAGCAGTTTCAACGTTTTTTATATCATCAGTTGGAATTTCAAATTTGTATACCGTTTCAAAAAAAGATGCATGAGCGTTGTAATGTGAACCTAAATTTAAACCTATAGAGGATAAATATTCATCAATTTTCTTTTTTGGAAAATTTTTAGAACCATTAAAAGCCATATGCTCTATCAAGTGAGCTAATCCTCTTTGATGCTCCTCTTCCATAACAGAACCTGTTTTTACAAACAATCTCATTACAGCTTTATCCTTTGGGGTGGAGTTCTCTCGAATATAATAAGTTAACCCATTTTCTAACTTGCCATAATTGATAGCAGGGTCTAAGGGAAAGACATTTTCAGCTTTTAGTGGTGTGATTAATAAGAAAAGAAAAAAAATAATATTTCGCATTACTTATTTTTATTAACTTCTTTTCTCCACAACAAAAAGAATGATAATATTAAAGCTGGTTGTAAAATTACAAATATAACAATATTTGCAAGTTCGTACCCCATACCAGTAACATTTCCTATTATTTCTAAAACATTAACGCACCAATAAAAAAAATTATTAATCATAAACTTTAAATATTAGTCGTTGAATTTGTCTATTTTAAGTATATAATAGGATCTAGGTAAGGTTTGAATGTTTGTTGAAGGCAAGATATATACATTAACTTTATTGACCAGTGTATATTTCCTGCCTTCAGTGCATTGCCGACCCTTTAAGAGGTAAAGCTTTTAGTTTTATCTGAAGCTTAATGGGAATAAGTGTACACAATCTATAAATCTTTTACCTAGAAACTAATAATTATGAACGAAAGTTCTAAATGGTAAAATATATATGGTCAGTAAAATAGACAGATTTATCTTTTTTGAGCTTAACGTTCAGGAAGGTAAATATGAAGAACAAGAAAATATCAAAGTTATCTAATCACGATAAACTTATCAATCTAATCTCTATTCAGGGCGAAAAAGATGTAAATGATCTACTACAATCTGTAGATCAAGTATTCATTGAAGTATTTAAGTTAAAACAAAAAGATCTTCCCTGGCTATCAAATAATTCTGAAGAAGAATGGGATAATGTCATGAGAAAAGTAAGACTTGCGATCTTCAAACTGTATTTTGAGTATGTGAAGAAAGAAAGGACTTATCACTAATGGATAAAATCACTGAAATTAGAATTGAAGAAATTTTTGATGAAGAAAATAACCAACATTATTATTGGATTTATTATTTTAAAAATGGTGAGGTAAAAATTATTGGTAAATCTTCAGTCAAACCACAATGTTACAAACAAATTGCGAGGTATGTAAAATGAATAACTATTTTAAAAATAAACTTAAAGATCGTCTAACTTACTGTAAAAGCTGGAAACATGATATTGACATGTATTTAGCTAACAAGGAAATTACAAAACAAGCTGATGAAGAATTTTATAAAACAAGACCTTTTTTAAAATTTGTTTTAAATATCTATTTTTTACCATACAATCTGCTGAGAGTAGCGAGGTACTTAAGAATAAGACATGATTACAAAAAAAATGAAATAGAGATGGAAGTTTTAACAAAAAAAATAAAAGAGAGTAGAAATTGGAGAACTTATGGAAATAAGTAGATCTAAATGGGATAACTTTATAAAATGTCCTTTGTGCTTTTATCTTAAAGAAAAGCATAACATTGATCCTCCTAGTACTCCTCGTTTTAATATCAATATGAGAGTTGATAATCTATTAAAAGAAGAGTTTGATAAATTACGTGCTAAAGGTGAACCCCATGCAATATTTAAAGAATACAAATTAAACTTTGTTCCTTACAATGGCCTTAGCCCTGAAACTTTAAAAAAATATCGATATAACCGAAGTGGCGTTAGAGCTATATCAAAAAAAACTGGTATAGAAATTTATGGTGCTTTAGATGATTTGTGGTTAAATAATGATACTAAAGAAATTATTGTTTTAGATTATAAAGCTACCTCAACAAAGAATCTTGAGGACTACACCACATCAAAAAAACACTATCATAAAAGTTATCTGAGACAGCTAGATTTTTATGCATACCTTTTAAAACTAAATGATTTTAAAGTTCATGATACTGGATATTGGCTAATCTGTAATGCTACCGATGGGGAACAAAAAACATTTGATAAAAAAGTAAATTTTAAAACAACATTGTTGTCTTATAAATTAAAGACAGATTATATTGAAAATACTTTAGTTGATTTAAAAGCTTGTTTAGATTCAGATAAATACCCCAGTCCAGGAAAAGATTGTGATAATTGTAGATGGTATAATGAGAAGAAAAAATTAGGAGACTCCATAAGATTAAATATAGAAAAAAATCAAACAAAAGATAATATTTAAAATAAAGAGTCTTAGAATTATGATTAGTTATATAAATACTACATTAATCGTCATATTAATAATTTTAATTATCTTTTTATATTTAAAAAAGAAAAATGACGGAGATGTTTATAATAAATCAGATCATGAGGGATTTAAAACAGATATAATAAGTGATATTCAAACAAAGATTGATCAAGTAAAAACAGATCTTACAACCACCTTAACAAATATCTCTACATCTGCTGGCACAAACAAAGGTATACTTGAGACTAAATCAGATCAAATTTTAAAAGCTCATCAAAAATTAGTAGATAGTCTTACTGGTAGCAAACAATTTGGAAAAACTGGTGAACTATTATTAGAAAATTTATTCAAAAATTCCGGCTTAGTTTATGAAAAACAATGGGTAAAGAATTTAACCGTTAAAAAAGATGGTAAAAGTCTTTCTGTTGAATTTGCAATTAAGCACCCAACAGGGCTTTATTTACCTGTTGATGCTCATTGGCCTAAAACATCTTACGAGAAACTTTTAGAATTAAGAAAAGTAGAAACTGCAGATGAAATTGAATTACAAAGACTTAAAAAAGAAAAAGATGATTTATTCAAAAAAATAATTAATGACTACCGAGATAAAGCTAAAGAGGTAAATAAAAAATATGTTGATAGTGCTATTAGTGGGGGTTTTGCGTGTGTTTATATTCCAAGCGAAAGTCTTTATCATGAGGTGACAACTCATGTGAACGAAGAGAAGGAACTATGGATTTCTAAAGTTCAAGATGCAACAAATGTTACTTTTATGGGTCCATCAACTTTTGCGGCCTATTGTAGTGCAATTCTTTTAGGTTTTAATCAAATCGAGGGAGATCAGAAAGCAAAAATGTTTGTAAAACATCTTGAGGCTCTAACAAATTCAATAGATCAACTTAACGAAACAACTTTAAAACACGAAAATAATCTTAAAAAATCTTACACCGATGCACAAGCTGTAACATCTACAGCTGAAAAAATGAAAACTAATTTGCAAAGAATAAAAGAAGAACTCGATAACATAAACGAAAGTAAAAATTAGATTAAGATCATTGTGAAAAATAAAAACTACAATAGAAATCCTGAGGGTCATAACCAGTGGATATTAAGAAGTAATGAGGAAATTCAAAAAATAATTGACAAACATCCTACTTGGACAAAGAAAGATTTTAGAGGTGAAGAAAAAAAGAATAGTATAAAAATATTAACTAGAAAAGAAACCGAACGTAAGGGTCTTATTTTTAAAAAGTCAGTATATCGTAAAAAGTTCAAAAATAATAAACTTCAGTGTTCTATTTGTAAGAAGCTTAAAACATTAAATGAGTTCCCTAATGATATTCATGGATGGAAAAATAAAAAAAGAAGTAATTGCTCTGAATGCGATATTGACAGGAATTTTAATTATTTGAATAATATGAATTCATTTGAAAAAAAAATTTTTTATAAAAAGATTTATAAAGATTTAAATGACCAGCAATTAACTAATAAAAGGAAAAGACAGAAAAAATATTATTATGAAACTTTTAAAAATAATTAATGATGAATAAAGTTTTTAAATTAAAAAATAAGATATTTAAATTGTTTGGTCCTTTATTAATTTTTTAATTTGTTCAATCATGATGTCTGGTGATTTCATAGATGGATATATTTCCTGAGCTCTTTTGTAACTATCAATTGCTTTATCGTAATTTTTTAACTGGATATTAACTAAACCTTGTCCAGCAAGAGCGCCGAAATGCCTTTTTTCTAATTCTAAAACTTTATCAATATCTTTTTGCGACTTTTCAAAATTACCAGATAAATAGAATACAGTTGCACGTTTATTCCATGCCTCAGCCCATAATGGATCCAAATTAATAGCTTTAGAAAATATATCTATTGCTTGATTATACTTTGACTCATTTACTAAACTTGATCCTTTATTCAATAACATTGTCAAATTTTCATCATTCGGATGTGTGCTCCATATTTGCCAAATTTCTTGTTCAACTTTATATGCGACTGAGTAATTTTGAGTTTTTAAATCATCAAACAATTGATTTAGTTTTTTAATTCTTTCATCTGCAATTGAATTATTTAAATATGAAAAAACAATTAAAAAAACAATAAAAATTTTTTTCATCATAACTAAAAGTATAACAAAATCAGTACTGCTAAGACAAATAATAAAGCTGCAGTTAAAATAACTAAATTAATTTTAACCTTAAATTTTTGGTAAATTTTCTCATTGATCTTTTCCCAAAAAAGAACAATTAAAAAGAATATGACCGCAGGAATTATAAATTTAAGCATATTTTTTTTAATTTTTATCACCTACATAAACCGAAACGCCTCTCAGATTTATGTCGACATCAAATTTTTTATGTAAAGGAGGAAAAGCTCTTTGAGAACAATCTAATCTATCGCAGGTTCTACATGACACACCTATTGGAATTTCTGATGACTTTTCAGTCAAGTTAACATTTTCAGTGTATACAAAATCTTTAGCATATTTTGCTTCACAACCTAACCCGATAGACAAAATACTTTTTGCTTTACCAAATCTTCCAATCCCTTTTTCAACAGTTCGTGCAATACAAACATATTTTTCTCCGTTGGTCATTTTACTTACAGCACTTTGAATAACTCCAGGTCTTGTAAATGCAGAATAAACATTCCATCTTGGACACGCACCTCCATATCTTGGAATTTCAATTCCAGACAAAGAAAATCTTTTAGAAATATTTCCAGCCATATCTACCCTTAAAAAATGAAATGGAATTCCAGGTAGTTTTGGATCTTGCAAACAGGTTACTCTATGAGCTACTTGTTCAAAAGATGTTGCGAAAGTATTTTGTAATAATTCAAGATCGTATTTAAGTTTTTTACACTCTGAATGAAAAAGTTTGTAAGGCATTAATATTGCAGCACCACAATAATTAAGCAAAGCAATTTTAGTTAATTTTTTAGACTCTTCTGATGGAAAAGTAAATTTATTTAAATAATCCTCAATTTCTTTTATTGCCCCCTCCTGTGCAATTTGTGCAGCTGCATGAAGTTTTTTTGTTTCAAGGGAACTATAATCACTTAACAGAAGTTCTTTTTTATTCTTGTTAAAAATTTTAGAAAAAGGTTTATTTTCCTCTGGAATAACATCTTTGACAATAATGTTATATTCAGATTTTAAATGATCACAAAGAGCAACATATCTTGTACGATTATTTTTTTGAACTTTTTCAAAAACTTTATTGGCAAAATCCTCTAATTTTGGAAAATAATTTTTATTTTCTTGAAGAAAGTCAGAAATAACTTCACCTGGAAATGAGTTCTTTCTATTATCAACAATTTTTCCAGAAATTTTTTCAATCTTATTTACTAATTCATGATCTTTTTTTTTTAAAATATCTCCTAATCTTACAATTGCTTTTCCAATTTTTGGATTAGTTCCTACAAGATCTTTGACCTCTGGCCCTAAAATATCAAGATCCTCAAATAATTTATCATCTAAAATTTCTGATAAAGTATTTTCTAAATTTACATCATCTTTTGATGTTAATTGAGAAAGTTCAATATTTAACTTTTCGCAAATTTTTAAAAGTAGATCCCCATCAATTTTTCTTTTTCCCCCCTCGATTAAATTTAAATAACTAGGTGAAATGTTTATTTCTTGCGCAAGTTTATTAGCTTGAAGACCCAGTTGACGTCTAAAAGCCTTGATTTTTGGTCCTATCTTTAAATCATTTTGACTCATATTTTCTATTTGTAAATTTTGTAAATTTATATTTACAATTATTTTCTTTGATTTACAAGCTTTTTATCCTTTTTTGTAGATTTTGTAAATTTTGTAAATTATAAGATTTACATGACTGATAAACAAAAAAACACAGAAAATGAAGCTCAAATCATAAAAAATGAGGACCTTGCAAGACATAATAGCAGAGGTATTTATATGAGAGATGATCATTGTGATTGGGGTTCAAGTGGAATGAAAGATTTAGTTGAGACACTTAACGACTCTAATTAAATCAAATTTTACTTTTTCATTTTAATTTTAACCTCTGAGGTAACTACCAATTATGAGTGCAGAAAACATCTCATACGAACTAAAAAGATTTGCAGGCATTAAAAGAGATTATACCCCCGATGAAGTTGAAAGATTGAGAGGCTCAATAAAAATTGAATATTCCCTGTGTAAACAACAATCAGTTAAACTTTGGAAACTTCTTAATACAGAAAATTACATAAGTACTTTAGGATCTTTATCAGGAAATCAAGCGGTTCAACATGCTAAAGCTGGTCTAAAATCAATTTATCTAAGTGGTTGGCAAGTAGCTGCAGATGCTAATAGTGCTGGTGAAATGTACCCAGATCAATCTTTGTATCCATATGATAGTGCTCCAAAACTTGTAGAGTCAATGAATAACGCTTTACTAAGAGCAGACCAAATTCAACATATGGAACTAAAAGATGGTGATATGAAAAAAGAGAAAAGAATTGATTATATGCTTCCAATTATTGCAGATGGTGAAGCAGGTTTTGGAGGTCCATTAAATGTTTTTGAACTTACAAAAAAGTTTATTAAAGCTGGTGCTGCAGGTGTTCATTTTGAGGATCAATTAGCTAGCGAAAAAAAATGTGGTCATATGGGTGGTAAAGTACTTGTGCCGACCAGTACAATGATTAAGAATTTAAAGGCTGCAAGATTGGCAGCTGATATTGCTGATGTGCCATTAATAATTTTGGCTAGAACAGATGCAAATGCTGCAAAACTAATTACTAATGATTTTGACGAAAATGATAAACCTTTTCTAACAGGTGAAAGATCTCCTGAAGGATTTTATTACGTCAAATCAGGAATCGAGCAAGCAATTTCAAGAGGATTAGCATATGCACCATATTCAGATTTAATTTGGTGTGAAACAGCTACACCAAATCTTGAAGAAGCTAAAAAATTTGCAGATGCAATTCATGAAAAATTTCCTGGAAAACTTTTAGCGTACAATTGTTCTCCATCATTTAATTGGAAGAAGCATTTATCAGACGAAGAAATCGCTTCATTTCAAAAAGAAATAAGTAAAATGGGCTATAAATTTCAATTTATAACGCTAGCTGGCTTTCATACACAAAATATTGCAATTTTCGAATTAGCAGAAAAATACAAAAAAGAAGGTATGGCTGCTTATTCTAAAATTCAACAACAAGAATTTGCTCGTGAAAAAGATGGTTACACAAGCGTAAAACATCAAAGAGAAGTAGGTACATCTTATTTTGATGCTGTTTCTAATACAATAAGTAGTGGAAAGAGCTCAACTACAGCAATGGATGGCTCAACCGAGTCTGAACAATTCTAATAAAACAATTCCTCTTATATATTAGTCTATTAACTGGCCCAGAAATGGGTCAGTTAAATTTTCTGGTGATAAATCTAAATTTCCAAAAAAGATTTTTAATTAATCTCTTTAAAATGAAATTATCAGCCATTTTCTTTCTATTTTCAGGCTCAGTGATAATTTCATTAATTTGAAACTTACAGGCACCTCTAATATCAAAATAATCTTTTTTGTCTAAATCAGGAAATTTTTCATAATAATTATTTGTAATATGTTCAACCAAAGAATCTGAGTGTGGTTGATTATTTTTTTCAGGAATTAAAGTTGCTTTGAAATAATTCATACTAAGAGCGTGGAAACCAATTGATGATCTCTCTGTAATACCATAATTATGTCTAAAGTTATGTGCTCTTTTTTCAAATGACCACCATTTGGATTTTAAAAAAGTTTCAAATTGTTTTTTTGTATAGATCCAAAAACAACAATAATTTTCCAAGTCATTAACGATGAAATTTTGACCCTCTATTTCAAAAAATTTGTCTAATTTTTTTGAAATATGAATACTATGCTTTTGATTAGTTTTGTTATTCATTTCATATATGAAAAAACCTAAATGAAACCCTTTATTTGCTAATAAATCTTGATATTTCAGCCAATATTGTAGATTAACTTCTGAGAACTTAATATCGTGCTCTAAGTAAGTGAAGTATTCATAGTCATTTTTTTGTTCTTCCATTAATGATCTACACTTCCATGTTAAATACCCTTTATTCAGGTCACTATCACTTATTTGATGTTTGATAACTTTAGCATTTAAATTTTTATCATCCAAAAAATCATTATGCGTGTGAATAAAAATATCATTTTTAATTGAAAGTGTTTTTAGATTGATTACATTTTCTTCAAGATAATCAAAACGTCTTAAATTTCTATAACCTTCTTTTTTTTCAGGATTTGGATTGTAAAAAGGTATATGAATAGATATAGACATTATTTATTTTAAAATTATAAACATATTTATAACATTTAATAATGAAAAAAATTCTAATAACGGGTGGTACAGGTTATCTAGGAAGAAATTTAGCTAATTTTTATAAGAAAAAATATAAAGTTTTTCTTGGCGCTCGTAATAATAAACAAAATTTCTTAGTAAAAAATTTAACGAATTGTGAAGTAGTACCTTTGGATGTTTCTAATATTGAGTCTGTACATGATTGTTTAAATTATACTAAACCTGATATCGTAATTCATGCTGCAGCTACAAAATTTGTCGACTTATCAGAAAAATTTCCATTTGAATGTATTGATATAAATATACTTGGATCAACTAATATTGTTCGAGCCTGTATAAACAAAAAAGTTCCAATTGTTATAGGTGTTTCAACCGACAAAGCATCACCGCCAATCAAAAATATTTATGGTTTAAGTAAATCTTGTATGGAAAGACTTTTTTCATCAATAAAATCTTATAGTAAAACTAAATTTATTTGTGTGAGATATGGTAATGTAACATGGTCTACTGGATCTGTTCTACCAATTTGGAAACAAATGTATAAAAAAAATAAGACTATACTTACCACTGGTCCTTATATGAGAAGATTTTTTTTCTCAGTGAATGAAGCTGTAAGTTTAATTGATCAGGCTCTAAAACTTAAAAACAAATTAAATGGAAAAATTCTCTCAGCCGAGATGAAATCTGCAAAAATGATCGATTTCTTAAAAGTCTGGACAAAAAAATTTGGTGGTAAATATAAAATAATTCAATCTAGAAAAGGTGATCGACAAGATGAATATCTAATTGGTGAAGACGAGTTAAAATATGCCAAAGAGATGAAAATTAAGAATAAAAAATATTTTGTAATCGATTTTAATAATCTTTTAAAAAAACCACTGAAAGAAATAGTGTCCTCTGAAAATGCAAAGAGATTAGCGCAGTCTGAAATTGAAAAAATTATCAAGTTTGGTCTGAAATCTAATGACTTATAGAAAAATAAATCATGCTTTTATAATGGCAGCTGGACGTGGAACCAGATTAATGCCACTTACCAAAAAAATACCTAAAGGTTTAGTTAAATTTAAACAAACTTCATTAATAGCAATGGGTATCAAAAGACTGAAAAAATATATAAATTTTGTTCATATTTCAGTTGGTTACAAAGGGCCTATATTAGCTAAACATTTAATAGAAGAAAAAGTTTCATCAATAATAAATACAGACAAAAAAGGTAATTCTTGGTGGATATTTAACTCTATATTTAAATCATTTAACTCTCCAATTTATGTCTTAACTTGCGATAATGTCACTAACATTGATTTTAAAAAACTTGAGAAAGATTATTATAAAAAAGGTCAGCCCCTATGCATGTTAATTCCAACAAAACCAATTAAAGGATTAGCGGGAGATTTTATTTTTAAAAAAAAAAATATTGTTAAAAAACTTTCAAGAACACAAAAATCTGATATTTACTGCACTGGTATTCAAATATTAAATCCAAAAAAGATAAACGATAAAATTAAACCAACTGATGACTTTAATATTCTCTGGAAAAAACTAATTAAAATCAGACAATTATATGTTTCTGATGTAATGCCAAAAAAATGGTACACAGTTGACAATTTAGATAATCTAAAAAAACTCAAAAAAATTTTTAAATAAATCTTTTAAGACTTTATGCTGTAACCCTTTTTAAGTAATATAGAGACAATAATCACGCAAACTGACAAAAATAACACCATTAAACCCACACTAATCCAAATATTAAAATCTGATATGCCATAGAAAGAATATCTTAGGCTACTGATTAGGTAAACAACTGGATTAAAATAAGTAACCACTTGCCAAAATTCAGGTAACATATCTAATGAATAAAGACTTCCACCTAAAAATACCATTGGTGTTATCACAAAAGATGGGATTATTGACATCTGTTCAAAGTCCTTACTAACTAAACCAACTAAAAATCCAAATAATGCAAATGTGAAAGAAACAAGAATTAATAAAAAAATCATTAGCAATGGATATTGAACTTGTACATCAGCAAAAAATTGTGCAGTCAAAAAAATTACAAAACCAACAATCAGTGTTTTGGTAGCTCCTGCACTTACAAATGCTAGCACAATTTCATAAGCGGATATAGGTGCAGCTAAAATCTCGTAAATAGTCCCATTAAATTTTGGAAAAAATATTCCGAAAGAAGTATTACTTATGGATTGAGTTAACAAAGTTAGCATCAGCAATCCTGGAACTATAAATGATCCGTAACTGATACCATCAATTTTTTGAACGTAACCACCAATCACAGAACCAAAAACAATAAAATATAATGATGTTGAAATTACTGGTGATAAAAGAGATTGACCTAAGGTTCGTCTAAATCTATCCATTTCATGAAAATAAATAGCTTTAAATCCATAATAATTAATTTTCATTATTTTCCTTTACTAAAGTTACAAATATTTTTTCTAAATTACTTTGTTCGGTTTTAAGATCCTTAAGTTTTAAACCAGAATCTTTAATATCTTGTAAAAGATTTGTAATCCCAGTCTGTTTTTCTTTTAAATTATAAGTATATGCTAAAGACATTTTATTACTTCCAATAATCAAATTATATTTTTTTAATGAGTCAGGAATATCTTTAACTTCCTCTTGTAATTCAACAGATAAAACTTTATGGCCCATTTTTTTAATTAATTCTTTTTTTTGTTCAACAATAATAATTTCTCCCTGATTAATAACCCCTACTCGATCAGCAATCTCCTCAGCCTCTTCAATGTAATGAGTTGTTAAAATAATTGTAACACCTATTTCTCTCAATGATTTTACCACCTTCCACATCTCCTGTCTTAATTCAACATCGACACCAGCAGTAGGTTCGTCTAAAAATAAAATTTTTGGCTCATGAGATAATGCTTTAGCGATTAAAACTCTTCTTTTCATTCCACCTGATAATTTTCGCAAGATTAAATCTTTTTTGTCCCAAAGACTGAGTTGCTTCAAGATTTTTTCAATATGCTTAGGATCAGGTTTTTTTCCATACAAACCTCTTGAATAAGAAACGTTATTAAAAACAGTTTCAAATTGCTCTAAAGTTAATTCTTGAGGAACGAGTCCTATACGTGATCTTGTTTCCCTATAATCCTCAATGATATCAAAGTCTTCAACTGTAACTTTTCCTGATGATGGTTTTACAATACCACAAATAATGCTAATCAAAGTAGTTTTACCTGCACCATTCGGTCCAAGCATCGCAAAAATTTCTCCTTTTTTGATATTGAGGTTTATATTTTTTAGAGCATTAAAGCCGTTATCATATACTTTTGAGAGATTATTAATTACTATTTGATTTTCTGACATTCGGTCAGTTATATAACTATTAATTCACTTAATACAATCAACTAAAATTTGATCTTTTTAGCTTTAAGAACCAATAAAGGTAAAAAAGTTGCGATGATAAAAGACAAAAATAATAATGATTGGGATATAAATGGACTAAATATTTCTTTTGATAACAATATTCCAACTAACAAACTCTTTGACAAATCTGGTGAAGGAAATAATAAAAATCCAGCTATAAACCCAATAATGATTGATATATATGCGGTTTTTTCATCAATCTTATTATAAAAACTATAAAAGACAGTTATCACGAACGCACAACAAAATAAGTCAGCCAGTAAAAACAAATACAAAATATCAAGGCCATAGGATGCAACTACAAAAGTTATTACAGATAAAAATACAATTATATATTTTGAAAATTTTAAATGATTAGTCTTTTTTTTAAATTCAAATGTAGCTTTACCATCGACTATAATTAAACTTGATATTGCATTAATTAAAGTATCTACGGTTGAGATAGTTAATGCTAGACCTAAAATAATAATTACTATCGATAAAAACATTGCTTGTTCATTTAGTAACAAATAAAAAAAACTTAGATCGGGCCTTACTGATGAATTGAGTGAAAAACCAACAAGTCCAGTAAAACCCATAAAAAAAACAATCGGTACAATTATCAAAAAAGATAAAATCAAACTTTTTTTTAAAGTTTTATAATCTTTTGCTGCATAAACACGTTGCCAATTACCTTGGTGAAATAGATTTGTTGCTGCTACAGCAATAAAAAAAGTTAAACCAGAAGTATAACCAGGCAAATAAGATCCGCTTAAAAGATGTGGGTTTTTTTCTTTTACAAAATCAAATGAAAATTTTGATCCTGTGAAAGACAAAATATATATTAAAGAAATCAATAATAATGAACCAATGACAAACATTTGAATGTTATCAGTCAATATTGAAGCTTTTAATCCACCATATAAACTATAAGTTAAAGTACACAATAGCACAATTAAAGCAGTGAACCAAAGTTCAGTACCTGAAATATAGTTAATCAAAACTGCAACCGCTGTAACTTCAGCACATAAGAAAATAAACATATAAAAAATTGTCATCAGTAAAATAAGTTTAAATAAACTTTTACCAAATTTTTTTCTTAAAAATTCAATGAGCGTGGAACCTTGAGGAAACTCTTTTCTAATTTTTTTTCCAAGATATATAAAAAAAAACATTGGAAAAGCTGTCCCGAGGGAATATCCAATTACCGCACCTAAGCCTCCCCAAGTTGCAGCTGAAGCAGGACCAAAAAGAATCCAGGCTCCTAGTGCAGACGCAGTCAAACTTGTTGTTAATGAGAGAAATCCGATATTTCTATTTGCAGTTAGATAATTTTTTAATCCTTGATAGTTTTTAGAATAATAAATTCCAAATGATAAAAAAATTAAACATATAACAATTACTAAAGATAATGCGGTTGATTGTGTTAAAAAATATGTTTTATCCATTGTTCCCTTTCTGAATTACCGGACAGGTTCATAGGGTTTAATCTCAGTCTGTTAAGACACCCCTATAAGTATATTAATTTATTTTATTGATTAAGAAAAGAACAAATCAAAATTTCGAAGTTAAATTAAATTAATTATAATTTTATTTTATCAATTTGTGCGTGAGCATCTTTAATTGATTTTTCATAATCTAGAGCCATTTGATCCGCACTGATTGTCTCAACTTTTTCTATACCAAAGAAATTTAAAATAAATTTCAACCAAGGAGTTAAAAAGTCTTCATTACTATTTAACTTAGTACCTCCTGATGTAATTACTAAATAAGCTTTTTTATTTTTTAACAAACCTTCTCTTCTGCCATTAGGTTTAAATTTAAATGTTTCTCCAATTCTTGCGGCCAAATCCGACCAAGCTTTTAAAGTTGCAGGAGGACCATAATTATAAATTGGTGCTGAAATAATTAAAATATCACTCTCTTTAAGTTCTTTTACAAGTTGATTAGAGAGCTCAAACATTTTTTTGTGATTTTCATTTTGATCTTTTTCATCAATATTCATTCCAGATTCTGTTAAACCACTCACAAAAACCATCTCTTCATTTAAATCTCTATAAATAACTTCATCTTCAGGTTTTTTTATTTTTTCAAGTAACTTTTTCGCTAAAGCTCTTGAGGTCGAACCCTCTTTTCTAGCGCTTGAGTCAATTTGATAAATCTTCATAAACAATCATCCAAAATTTTGCAAAAAAGGAAATATATTAAGTAAATAATAACCTAATGCTTGTAATTGATTTGTTAATATTAATATACCGGTAATTAATAATATTACACCACCAATTTTTGAAATTAAATTAATGTTCTTTTTGAAATTTTTTGAAAAAATTAAAAATTTTTGAATTAAATAACCTGACAGAATAAATGGTAAAGCAAGACCTAAAGAATAAAATGATAAAAGTATTATACCTCTATTGATACTCTCTTCTGTTGAGGCAAGTGCTAAGATTGATCCAAGAATAGGGCCTATGCATGGTGTCCAACCAAAAGCAAAAGCCATACCGATTAATATTGGGCTAAAAAAATTAGTGTTACTATTTGTGTGAAGTCTTTTTTCATAATTCAAAAATTTTAAATTTATAATTCCAATTAAATGTAAAGATAAAATACAGATAACTAATCCAGCACCAATTCTTAATTCATTTGAATTTTGTAGTAATACTTGGCCTAAAAAAGTTGAAGCGGCACCAAAAATAATAAAAACAATTGAAAAACCAATTGTGAAAAGAATGATAGGAATTAAATTTATATTTTTCTTTTCTATTAATTCATTTAGTGAAGTGCCAGAAATATAAGAGATATAACCAGGTATTAATGGTAATACACATGGGGATAAAAAACTAATCAAACCCGCACCTAAAGCAATAAATATCTCTAACATCTAATAAATAAAATTTATATTATTCCTTGTAAGGAACAACCTGGTGTTTTTGAGTACCAAGTTTATCTATACCTAAAACTACTTCCTCTCCACCTTTTAAAAAATGAGGTGGTTTCATATTTTCTCCAACACCTGGGGGTGTCCCAGTACAACAAATATCACCTGGGTGTAAACTCATACACGAACTCATATAAGAAACTAAAGTTTTAATATCAAAAATCATTTTACTTGTATTTCCAGTTTGCATCCTTTTTCCATTTACATCTAAAAACATATCTAAATTTTGATAGTCTGGTAATTCATCTGTAGTAACTATGAATGGGCCTATTGGACCGAAAGTATCAAAACCCTTTCCTTTATCCCATGTTAAACCTCTATTTTTTTGAAAATCTCTTTCACTCACATCATTAACTAGAAAAAAACCAAGGACATGATCTAAGGCGTTTTCAATACTGACATTAATAGCTTTTTTTCCAATTACAAAACCAATTTCAACTTCCCAATCAGTATGATTAGATCCTTTTGGTACAACTATTGGATCATTTGGTCCTGTAATACAACTTGTAAACTTTGAAAAAATAATTGGTTCTTTTGGAATTGGTAAATTTTGTTCCTCAGCATGATCTTTAAAGTTTAAGCCTATTCCAATAAACTTGGAAGGTTTTGAGACACACGCACCTATTCTTTGATTTGAGTCAATAGTTGGTAACTTTGATAAATCTGTGTTTTTTATTTTTTTTAAACTTTCAAAATTTAAAGTTTTTGGATTAAAATCCTCAATAACTGATGATAAGTCTTTGTAATTATTTTGATCGTCAATTACTGCAGGTTTCTCTTTTCCTTTTACGCCTATTCGTAATAATTTCATAAGTCTAACCTTTTAAACCCAAATGAGTATATTTTACATTTAAATAATCTTTAATAGCCATTGATCCACCTTCCCTACCATAGCCAGCTTGTTTTATACCACCAAAAGGAGCTTCTGCAATTGCAACTAGGGGAGTATTAACTGCAACTGTTCCTGTTTCCATTAATTCAGATGCTTTATGTGCTTTTTCCATTGAATTTGTGCAAATATAACTTGAAAGACCTAGCTCGTGATTATTTGCTCTTTCTATAACTTCATCAAAAGATTTAAAAGATAACATGGGTACAAGTGGTCCAAATGGTTCTTGTTTCATTATTGTAAAATCGTCTTTGACATGATCAAAGACAGTTGGCTCATAAAAAAAACCTTTATTAAATCCAGCTGGTTTTTTTCCTCCTAATAAAACTTTTGCACCTTCTTGCTTAGTTTTTTCAACCAGTTCCTCAATTTCATTTAATCTTTTCTTAGTTGTTAATGGGCCTAATTGTGTAGATGGATCCATTCCATTACCAATTTTAAGTTTTTTAGTTTTTTCAACAAACAAATTTACAAACTCATCTTTTTTACTCTCTTGAATATAAAATCTATTTGGCGATATACAAACTTGACCATTATTTCTGAATTTTGCTGCGATTGCCATATCTGTAGCTTTTTTAATATCAGCATCATCAAAAACTATAAATGGAGAATGACCACTTAACTCCATTGTCACTCTCTGAACTTTATCAGCTGCTTGTTTTAAAATTAATTTTCCAACTCTTGATGAGCCAGTTATTGAAATCTTTTTTATAATATCAGATGCTATTAATTGTTGAGCGATACTAGGAGGATCTCCTGATAAAAGATTTACTACACCTGGTGGCACACCACATTCACTACAAATATTTACCATTTCCATTACAACTCCTGGAGTTATCACATCTGGTTTAATTATTACGGAACAACCAGCTGCTAAAGCTGTAGAAATTTTTCTTGCAGACAGAACTGCTGGAAAATTCCAAGGAGATAATGCAGCTACAACACCTACTGGTTGGTAATAAACATGTACTCTAGTATCTTCAAATCTACTTTCAACTGTTTGACCGTAAATTCTTTTAGTTTCTTCTGCGTTCCACTCAAAAATATCTGCTGCTCCATTTACCTCACCCTTAGCTTCTACAAAAGGTTTGCCAACTTCTAATGTCATCCATTTCGCTAAAACATCTTCTTTCTCTCTTATCTTATCGGCAATACGTCTTATGATATATGACCTTTGCCAAGGAGGTGTTTTTTTCCAAACCTGCAAACCTTTTTCAGCAGATTTTAATGCTCTATCAACATCTTTTGATGTAGCTTTAGATGCGTGACCTAAAGTTTCCTCATTAGCTGGATTAATTACTTCGTATGTAGATTTGTCAGAGGATTGACACCATTTTCCATCAATGAATTGACCAAATTTTTCGTACATCATTTAATCTAACATTACTGCAGGTTGTGTCTACTATGTAATTTTTACACATTAATTTTACAAGTTTAGATGATACTCTAACAACATAAAAAAGGAGTTTATATGAAAGCATATATAATGGGAAACTACACTGAAAAAGCTTTTCAAGGATTTTTAAAAGATCCAACAAGTGATAGAAAAGCTGTAGTGGAACAATTAACAAAAGCAATGGGCGGAACTATGCATAGCATGGATATTGTAAGAGGTTCATATGATTTTGTGGTTGTAGCAGAAATGCCAAGTTTTGATGATTTTGCAGCAATTAAATTAGTTGTTGAGGGATCTGGTGCAGTTAAAAACTTAACAATGTTAGAGGCTATTGATTTTACTAAAGCTACATCAAAAGCAAGTAAAATTGGTTATAAAGCACCCGGTCAGTAATTTAATATATAACTTCTAGTAGCGGACTGGAAGTTATATTAATTTTTTTTTAATTTATTTGAGAATTTCAAATTTTCACTTTTAAAATTTGAAGAGTTTTTTTTTATATAATCGTCCATTATTTTGACTTTTTCAGCCTCAAATTCAGAAACTTTTCTTGTATTTAAATCAACATATAAAGCTAAGATTTCGATGGTCGATGCTAAATATTTTTTCTCCTTATGGATCATCTCCATTTTATATTGAAGTCTTTTTTTATCATGATCGAAAAAAATTAAATTAATATCTACTTCATCGTCAACTTTTAATTCTTGATTATAAGTAATATTTGACTCAACAATCATAGTGCTTTTACCTGTTGTTTTTGCTGAATGTTCTCCCATTTTAAAAAAATTATTTAACGTATCTGCACCATACTTATCAAAAATTAAAAGATAGTAAGAAACATTCATGTGATTATTATAATCAATCCATTCTTTAATTATTTTTTGGGAACTAAGATAAATAGCCATTTTAGTTTAAATTTTAAGATTATTTAATGATTTGGATTATCGTTATCCACTACGAGACATATTTCAGATTTAGTTAAAAATCTTCTTCCAGTTCCATTATCTAATGAAAACATTCCACCAATTCCTTTTACGGCATCTATCGTAAGATCAGTATGTTTCCATTTTTCATACTGATCACCATTCATATAAAATGGAACACCACCTATTTCTCCAAGTTTAATATCATTGTCTCCCAATGGAAATTCACCCTCTTGGAAACACATAGGAGCACTCCCATCACAACATCCACCTGATTGATGAAACATTAATTTTTCACCATATTTTTCTTTAAGTTCAGATAATAAACTAAGTGCCGAATGTGTTGCAGATACTTTCATGTTTTTTCTCTGGCCCATGATATCGAATCATGGACCAGTATATATTATTTGATTAAAAGAAGCCTAATTTTTTCTCAGCATAAGAAACATGAAGATTCTTATTCTGTCTGTAATGATTAAGCATCATTTTGTGAGTTTCTCTACCAACTCCAGATTGTTTGTATCCACCAAATGGCGAGTGCGCTGGGTAAGCATGATAACAATTAGTCCATACTATTCCTGCTTGTATCGCTCTACCCATTCTGTGAGCTATATTACCATTTCTAGTCCATACAGCTGCTCCTAAACCATAAAGAGTATCATTAGCAATTTTCAATGCCTCTGCTTCATCTTTAAATTTAATCACAGATACAACCGGTCCGAAGATCTCTTCTTGAGAAATTCGCATGTCATTTTTTGCCTCAAAAACAGTTGGCTGAATATAATTACCTTTTTCCAATCCGCTGTTAAGTTTAGCAACACTTCCACCAGTTAGAACTTTAGCACCTTCTTTTTTTCCAAGCTCAAGATAAGATTTAATCTTTTCCATCTGCTCTACTGATGCCTGTGCTCCAATCATGGTTTCCATTTTCAAAGGATTGTCTTGAACAACAGCTTTTGTTCTAGCTATAGCTCTTTCCATGAATTTATCATAGATCGACTCCTGAACTAAAGCTCTACTTGGACAAGTACAAACCTCACCTTGGTTTAGATTGAACATTACAAAACCTTCAATACATTTATCAAAGAAATCATCATCCTTATCCATGATATCTTCAAAGAAAATGTTTGGAGATTTTCCACCTAACTCCAAAGTAATTGGAATTATGTTTTGTGCAGCATACTGCATAATCAATCTTCCTGTTGTAGTTTCACCAGTAAATGCAACTTTAGCAACTCTTTTTGATGATGCTAAAGGCTTACCTGCTTCTAATCCAAAACCACTAACAATGTTAACAACTCCTGGAGGTAATAAATCTCCAATCAGTTCCATCATAACCATAATCGATGCAGGCGTTTGCTCTGCAGGTTTTAAAACTGAGCAATTTCCTGCTGCTAGAGCTGGAGCTAATTTCCATGTCGCCATTAATAATGGGAAATTCCACGGAACTATCTGACCAACTACACCTAATGGTTCATGAAAATTGTATGAGTATTGATTATTTGCTATTTCAGCTATTGAACCTTCTTCTGCTCTAATCACACCAGCAAAATATCTCCAATGATCAATAACCAAAGGTAAATCTGCTGCCATACACTCTCTTATTGGTTTTCCATTATCTAAACATTCAGCTGTAGCCAATAAATTTAGATTTTTTTCCAACACATCAGCGATTTTGTACAATATATTTGATCGCGTAGTGATATCTGTTTTTCCCCACTCAGGGAAAGCTGCGTGAGCTGCATCTAATGCTGCTTCTACGTCTTTTTCGTCTGATCGTGCAACTGAACAGATTTTCTCATTTGAGATCGGGCTAACATTATCAAAATACTTGCCTGATTTTGGTTCTACAAATTTTCCATTAATGTAGTTTCCATATTTTGCTTTGAACGGAAATTTAACCTTTAAATGAGAAGTATCTAATACAGATGACACTTTCATTGCTTCTGCACTCATTTTTTTCTCCTCTTGTTATTTATATAAATTAATTAAAGACCTTTTTGGGAATGATGTAAATGGGTCAATAATGTTTTCAACTAAGAATTGTATTAATCGAGCTTTATTTTACTAATTTTATTGTCTGCTTTTCTCACAAAATAAATTCCTACTGATACTGCAATGAGTGATATCAAAACTTTGAAAGTGATCAATTCCTTTAGGAAAATATAACTCAAAATAGTTCCGAAAATTGGGATTAAATATGAAACTTGTGACTGAAATATCAGTCCATTATTAACTAAAATTCTAAATCTCAATAACCATGCAATTCCAGTAGAAACTAAGCCAAGGTATATCACAGATATTGTAGAATCTAACCTTGGCGAGACAATCCATGGTTGTTCAACAATACTTACAATAGGTATCAAAATCAAAACTGCCCAAACTAGTATTGAGCCAGTTACATTTTCATTTTTTTTCTTACTAATTTTTAGGGTAAGAACACCACCTATTACATAACAAGTTGAGCCTAATAGAATAAGTATTGCGGAAAAAAAATTATTTTCATTAATCAAAATATTATCAGAAAATAAGTAAAGTATTCCAGAAAAACCAATTAAGATTCCTATTGTTTTGATAAAATTAAATTTCTCATTTTTTGTATAAAAATGACCTAGCACAGTTGAACTTAGTGGAGTAGTTGACATCAATATCGCAGCCAAATTACTTTGAACTGATTGTACTCCGTACGCAATTAAAAAAAAGGGAGCTACTAAATTTATAAATCCTATCATTGCAAACCAATACCAATCTTTTGAAAAAGCTTCGATCTCTATCTTTTTATAATAACAAAGTAACAAAACTGGTATTGCTCCAAAAAACACTCTTAAAAATGCAATGGTAATTGGTCCAAATGAATATGTTGCAATTTTGATATTAAAAAAAGCTGATGCCCATATTAAGGCCAACAAAATTAATAAAAGATAATCTAATAGTTTTGGTTGTCTCATTCAGTAATATCTTCAATTTTTCCTTTTGTAATTTTCTTTAAATCTAAGAAATTGATTTTAAATATACAATTTGGATGACCTGCAGCAGCAAATAAAAAATCAAACCTATGTAACGAATTATCTATGTAAATATCAACATTTTCTAAATGGCCTACTGGTGAAACACCGCCAATAGTATAACCAGTAATGTTTTTTACATCTTCAGCAGTAGCCATAGAAACATCATCAAATTTAATATTTTTCTTAATTTTTCTTAGTGAAGCTTTCTTATCTCCAGCAACCAAAAATAAAGTAAACTTATTATCTGTCTTAAAAAGTAAGCTTTTTACAATTGCTCCTACCTCACATCCTAAAGAAGATGCGGCTTCTAAAGCAGTTCTAGCTGATGTTTCTAAAACACTAACACTTAAATTTTGGTCGAATTCTCTAATAATTCTTCCAACTCTTCGAACTGGTTCTTTATCAAGTAATGTCATTATTCAACTCTGAATTGTTAGTATTCTTAGTCTTTTCAATATACACTTATGTTAAAAATGCATAGGTGTTATTAAGTAAAAGAGGATTATTTATCAGTCTTTATTTGGTATCACAACCCACAAGATTACAGAGGAGATATAATGAGTGCGAAAAATGTATTAAAAGTTATTAAAGACAAAGAGATCGATTACGTTGATCTAAGATTTACTGACCCTAGAGGTAAACTTCAACACGTTACAATGGACACTAAGGTAGTTGACGAAGATATGTTAAACGATGGAATTTTCTTTGATGGCTCCTCAATTGCAGGTTGGAAAGCTATTAATGAATCTGACATGATTTTAAAGCCTGATTTAAGCAGAACTGTAGTTGATCCGTTTACGTCTCATAATACATTAAACATTTTTTGTGATATTTTGGATGCAATAAAAAAAGATCCTTACGAAAGAGATCCTCGAGGAACAGCAAAAAAAGCAGAGGCATATTTAAAAAAATCTGGAATTGGTGACAAAGCATTTTTTGGTCCAGAAGCTGAATTTTTTGTATTCGATGATGTAAGATTTAAAAATGACATGAATGAAACTGGCTTCAAAATTGATAGTACTGAAGGCCCTTACAACACTGGAAAAAAATATGAAAACGGAAATATGGGACACAGACCTGGTATCAAAGGTGGTTACTTCCCTGTTCCTCCTGTTGATAGTGCACAAGATATGAGAAGTGAGTATTTAAAAGCAATGAAAGACATGGGTATTAAAGTTGAGAAACATCACCATGAAGTTGCTCCAAGTCAGCATGAACTTGGAATGTATTTTGGAACTTTAGTTGATCAAGCAGATAACTTGCAATTATATAAGTATGCAGTACACATGGTTTCACATTCATTTGGAAAAACTGCAACTTTTATGCCTAAACCAGTAAAAGGTGATAATGGATCAGGTATGCACGTGCACCAATCAATTTGGAAAGGAAATACAGCATTATTTTCAGGAGATAAATATGCTGGCTTATCCGATTTAGCTTTACACTATATTGGTGGAATTTTAAAACATGCAAAAGCTATAAACGCTTTTTCAAACGCAACAACCAATAGTTACAAAAGATTGATCCCGGGATTTGAAGCCCCAGTATTATTAGCGTACTCAGCGAGAAACAGATCAGCTTCATGTAGGATCCCTATCACTCTAAGTAAAAAAGCTGCGAGATGTGAAATTAGATTTGGCGATGCAGCTGGAAACCCATACTTAACTTTTGCAGCAATGCTTATGGCTGGACTAGATGGTATTAAAAATAAAATTGATCCAGGTAAATCTTTCGATAAAGATCTTTATGCTTTATCTGAAAATGAAGTTAAAAAAATACCTACTGTTTGTGGCTCATTAAGAGAAGCAATGGAAAGTTTGGATAAGGACAGAGATTTTTTAAAACAAGGTAACGTATTCACTGATGATCAGATAGATGCTTACATTGCTTTAAAATTTGAGGAAATACATAATTTCGAACACACACCACACCCAATAGAGTTCGACATGTATTATAGTTGTTAAAAATTATTGTCTAGTAGTGGCAATCTTGTTTTTGCCAGGACCTTTTTTAACAACGTAATCTTGAGTTCCGTTAGCTCCTGTTTCAACAGATTTGATCAAAGATCTTTGTAAGCTTTTTCTTTTTTCTTTTCTGTCTTCAGACGCTAATAAATTTCTAAATTCAAAAACGTTCATGTAATAATTATATACTAGATATGCATTTTAAGCAATACAGCTATGCAACTTATGGGATACTAAATTTTATTCTATTTTAAAGGACTCCCCGCAACCACATCTCTCTGTTTCATTAGGATTATTGAACACAAAAGTTGAAGAAAAATCCTCTTTTTTGTAATCCATTTCAGTACCTAATAAATACATCACTGCAGCAGAATCTATAAAAACCTTAACTCCCTTATCCTCAATTACCTCATCATTCGGGTTAAGTTCTTTAGAATATTCCATTACATATGACATGCCTGCGCATCCTCCAGATTTAATTGAAACTCTCACTCCTAAAGCATCTTTTTCGGCACTAGACATGATTTCTTTAATTCTGTTTGCTGCATTTTCACTTAATTTAATTATAGGATTCATTACAAATTTAACTCCAACTTAGCAGCATCTGACATCATATCTTTGTTCCAAGGTGGGTCCCAAACTAGTTGAAGATCAACATCATCAATTTCTTCAACTTGCATAGCTCCTTCTTTTACTTCTTTTGGTAAACTCTCTGCAACAGGACAATTTGGTGTGGTTAAGGTCATTTTAATTTCAGCTTTTTTTCCTTTTACTTGAATATCATAAATTAAACCAAGTTCATAAATATTAACTGGTAATTCAGGATCATAAATTTTTCTAATTTCATTTATAATTTTTTCTTTTATTTCCATAATATTAATCTTCTGTACTCACTTGCTTTCCATCATCTTCCATTGCAGAAATCAAAGTATGCCAAGATAAAGTAGCACATTTTACTCTCATAGGATATTGTTTTACTCCTGATAGACACATTAGTTTTGTTTTATCATCCTCCTCTAAAATCGAAGATTTTAATTCAGGATTTTCTTTTATCATTCCAAGAAAATCATCTATGATCTCCTTTGCTTCATTGTCACTTTTGCCTTTAATCAAATCTGTCATTATTGAAGCTGAGGCCATTGATATTGCGCAACCACTTCCTTCAAAAGAAATATCTTCAACTTTTCTTTGGTTATTCAATTTTAGATAAACATGCACATTATCCCCACATAAAGGATTATTCCCTTTCGCATCTTTATTAAAATTCTCAGTCTTCCTCAAATTCCTTGGATTTTTTCCATGTTCTAAAATTATTTCTTGATATAATTCTTTTAAATTCATTTTAAATCGAAAATTTTTTTACATTTGTTTATAGACTCATTTAATTGATCAAAATCACTTTTAGTATTATAGACACCTACTGATGCTCTTGCACTTGCAGGTATTTCAAGTTTGTCGTGTAATATTTGACAGCAATGGTGTCCAGCCCTAATAGCTACTCCGTCTTCGTCAAGTATTGTCGCTATGTCATGTGGATGTACCCCTTCAATCGTAAACGATATTACACCGCCTTTATTTTTTGGATTACCAATTAATTTTACTGAATTATTCTTTTTTAAAATTTCTTGACCATATTCTATTAATTCTTTTTCATGTTTAATTATATTTTCAATTCCAATACTTTCTAAAAATTTGATAGACTTATCAAAAGCTATCACCTGTGCAGTGGCCATAGTGCCTGCTTCATACTTATTTGGAAGATCACCATAAGTAATACGATCTTTTTTAACTTCTTTAATCATTCCACCACCACCTTGATAAGGTGGTAATTCTTCGAGCCATTTTTTTTTTCCATACAAAATTCCAAGTCCAGTCGGTCCATACATTTTATGACAAGAAATTGCATAAAAATCACAGTCCAGATCTTGCACATCAAGTTTCAAATGTGGTGCACCTTGACATCCATCTACAACAACAATTATATCTTTTGCGTGTGCAAGCTCAGTAATCTCTTTGATTGGTAAGATTGCGCCAGTGACATTCGATAGATGATTAATGGCAATCACCTTTGTTTTTGGCGTAATTTTTTTTTCAATATTTTCAATTGGAATTTCTCCCTCTTCATTTATTTCAGCAAAATTAATCTTTATATTTTTTGATTTTCTCAAATAGTGCCATGGTACATAATTTGAATGATGCTCTAACTCAGTGAGTAAAATTTCGTCACCTTCATTCAAATACTTTTGGCCAAGTGTATTAGCAACTAAATTGAGGGCTTCAGTTGCACCCTTAGTAAATACAATCTCATTTTTATCTTTTGCATTAATATATTTTTGGACAGAAGATCTTGTATTTTCATATAAATTAGTCGCTGCCACTGCCAAATAATGAATACTTCTGCCCACATTTGAAAATTCTTTAGTATAGAATTCGTTTATTCTATCAATAACAACTTTAGGTTTTTGAGAAGAATTAGCACTATCCAAATAAACTAGATCATTGTTTTGTATCTTTTCATCAAAGATAGGAAACTCTTTTTTAATATTATCTATGTTCATTTTTTTAAACCAATCATTTTTTTTAATAAATCTTTAATTTCAGCGTCAGTAATCTTTTCGATTACATCAAGCAAAAAACCATTTATTAATAGTCCTTTAGCTTGTTTATAATTTAGTCCTCTAGACATTAAATAAAAAATTGAATTATCATCAAGACTACCAGATGCTGATCCATGAGAACATTTAACATCATCAGCATAAATTTCTAATTCAGGTTTTGCGTTAAACTCTGAGGTTTCGTCTAACAATATTGCTTTACTTAATTGATATCCATCTGTTTTCTGAGCCTTTGAATCTACATATATTCTTCCTTGATAAGCAGACTTTGTATTTTTTCCAAGCACACTCTTAATTAACTGATAGCTTTTTGTATTTTCAACTAAATGATTTATAGTAGTTCTTATTTCGTGCTGTTTATTATTATCTAATGAAAAAATACCATTTATAAATGCTGAAGAATATTCACCACTTAGATTACAATTTATCTCATTTTTGAAATAGTCTGAACCTGCAGAAAAAACAAAAGTTTCAGAAATACTATTTTGTTTTTGATTAATATTATTAAATGAATATTTTAGATTTTTATTCAACGACTTATCAATTTTATAATTTTTAAGAATCGCATCTCTATCTAAATTAAAATTGTAAAAAATATTCATAAAATTTTTTTCACTATCATCACTAAAGAAATCTATTAATTTTAGTGAGCTGTTTTGTTCAAGCTCAAAATCTAACCTTAAATTAATATTCTTTGATTTCATTTTATCATTGGTTAAATGATAAATGATTAAAGGTTTTTTTAATGAGTAGCTTTTTTTAATTAAAATTTTAAAATGTTTATTACTTAATGCAATATTCAAATCAATTAATGAATTATTGTTTTCAGACTTATCAATTGTGAAAGAGTCCTTGATTATTTCAATCTGTTTTTTATCCTCATAACTAAAGTCAATTTTTTCAATTCTTCCATTAATAAAAATAATTTTATTATGTTCTAAATCATCTATAAAAATTGATGAATCAATCTTATTTTCAATCGAATAATTATTATAAAAGCTCAAATTTGAAATATTATTACTAATTATTTGATTTATATCCAAAAACTTCCAATTTTCTTGTTTTCTATTTGGGAATCCATTTTTAATAAATTTATTTAGGTAAGACTTTTTTATCTCAATATCTCTATTAGAAAAATTAGAAACTTCTTGAATTTTATTAAAATCTATTTTTAATTGTTCCTTCATCTAATTAAAACTCTCATATCCTTTTTTTTCTAATTCTTCTGCAAGTTCAGGTCCACCTGATTTAATAATCCTTCCATTCATTAAAACGTGAACAAAATCTGGCTTAATATAATCTAATAGTCTTTGATAATGAGTAATGATTAAAAAAGAATTTTCATTATTCCTTAATGTGTTTACACCATCTGCAACTATTTTTAGAGCATCTATATCTAAACCTGAGTCTGTTTCATCTAAAATTGAAAGTTTTGGCGCCAGCATTGACATTTGTAGAATTTCGTTTTTCTTTTTTTCTCCACCAGAAAAGCCTACATTTAATTGCCTATTAAGTTTTTCTTCATCAAATTTAAGTTCCTTAGCTTTTTCTTTTACGAGTTTTAAAAACTCGATAGCATCAAGTTCTTTTTGTCCACGAGCTTTTCTAATTGCATTTAGAGAAGTCTTTAAAAAAATATTAGTATTTACTCCAGGAATTTCTAAAGGGTATTGGAAGGCTAAAAATATACCTTTGTGCGCTCTTTCCTCAGTTTCAAGTTCAAATAGATTTTTATTTTCAAATAATATTTCTCCAGATACCTCGTAACCTTTTTTTCCCGATAAAATATTAGATAAAGTACTTTTTCCAGAGCCATTAGGACCCATTATTGCATGTACTTCACCTGGGTTTATATTTAGTGAAAATCCTTTTAAAATTGACTTATTTTCAACATTTGCGTTTAAGTTATTAATTTTCAGCATTAACCCACGCTCCCTTCAAGACTAATTCCAACAAGTTTTTGTGCCTCTACAGCAAATTCCATTGGTAATTGCTGAAGAACTTCTTTGCAAAATCCATTAACGATCAACCCAACAGCCTCTTCAGGATTTAATCCTCTTTGTTGACAATAGTGCAATTGCTCTTCACTTATTTTTGACGTTGTCGCTTCATGAGCAACATTTGAGTCGAAATTTTTGTTCTTTATGTAAGGAACAGTGTGTGCTCCACATTTATTTCCCATTAAAAGAGAGTCACATTGAGTATAGTTGCTAGAATTTTTTGCTTTCGAATTTATATCTACTAATCCTCTATATGTCATATCAGAAAATCCAGCACTAATACCTTTGGAAATTATTTTACTTTTAGTATTTTTACCAAGGTGGATCATCTTTGTCCCAGTATCTGCTTTTTGATGATTATTTGTAATTGCTATTGAATAAAATTCTCCAATTGAGTTATCACCCTTTAAAATACAACTAGGGTATTTCCAAGTTATAGCAGAACCTGTCTCCACCTGTGTCCAAGAAATCTTAGAATTTTTTCCCTTACATAGTCCTCTTTTAGTTACAAAATTATAAATTCCCCCTTTTCCATTTTCATCTCCCGGGTACCAGTTTTGAACAGTTGAATATTTAATCTCTGCATCATCAAGAGCTATTAGTTCAACGTTAGCAGCGTGTAATTGATTTTCATCTCTCATCGGTGCAGTACAGCCTTCTAAATAACTCACGTAACTTCCTTTATCAGCAATAATTAAAGTTCTTTCAAATTGACCAGTTTCTGATGCATTAATTCTGAAATAGGTCGAGAGCTCCATTGGACACTTTACACCTTCAGGAATATAAACAAATGACCCATCGGTAAAAACAGCAGAGTTTAATGTCGCAAAAAAATGATCTGTTGTTGGAATTACTGTTCCTAAATATTTTTTTACCAAATCAGGATGTTTTTGTATTGCTTCTGACATTGAACAAAAAATGATACCATGTTTTGTTAATTCACCTTTAAATGTTGTGGCTACTGAAACAGAATCAAATACCGCATCTACAGCTATTCCATTTAATCTTGCCTGCTCTTGAAGGGGAATTCCTAATTTATTATAAGTTTCTAAAAGTTTAGGATCTAGTTCTTCTAAGCTCTTAGGTTTATCTTTCATACTTTT
Organism: uncultured Pelagibacteraceae bacterium; assembly: GCA_902518155.1. Taxonomy (GTDB): domain Bacteria; phylum Pseudomonadota; class Alphaproteobacteria; order Pelagibacterales; family Pelagibacteraceae; genus Pelagibacter. Next base: position 5,557 of record CABYFA010000002.1, on the reverse strand, counting down.
CGGAGCCGAATAGTAATATAAATCTTGATAATCAATTTTAGGATACTTAGGTTTTTGCCAGTTAGGTTCTTTGAGAAGCTTAAATCTTTCAAATGCTTTTAATCTAAAATCCAACATCCATTTAGGTTCTTTTTTAATATTTGAAATAAACTTAATTACATTTTCATTTAGACCTTTTGGTGCTTTAATATTTTCAATATCAGTTGTAAAACCGTATTTATAATCTTTTAAATTTTCTATATCTTTTTCTCTAGTATCCATTTTATAATCTTCTTTCAAAGTTTTCTTTTACTAAGTCGTCTAAACTTTTTTTATCAAAAAAATTATTGATGTGAGTTTCAAGTTCATCCCAAAGATTGTGAGTTAAACATTTTGTAGATTTACCATTGCATCCTTTTTTTGACTCTTTTTTACATTGGACAGTTTTTACTTTTTCGTCTACTGCATCAAAAATATTAGTTAATTTTATTTCTTTAGCTTTCCTATTTAAAATATATCCACCTTGAGTTCCTCTAACGCTTTGAACAATTTCTTTTTTTCTCAATTTTGAAAAAATTTGCTCTAAATAATCTAACGAAATGCCTTGTCTTAAAGATATATCTCTCAGAGAAACTGGATTAATTCCATCAAATCTAGCCAGATCCACTAAAGCCATAACCGCATATCTGCCTTTAGAAGTAAGTCTCATAATTCCTTATTTTACAGGGGTATATATAAACCTGACCAAAATAGTCAAGTATCATGAGTAAAAAAAAGCTAACATTTTGTCACGCAGTTGTGATAAACCTAATTTTTTTTTGAGAATAATAATCAATAACAATTATGGAAAATAAAATATTAGAAATATTTATTCCAGGACCTGCAGGTAGACTTGAAGCCAAATATTATAAGAGTAAAAAAAACACTTCACCAATAGCTTTAGTTTTACAACCACACCCTCAGTATGGAGGGACAATGAATAATAAAGTTGTTGTAGAAACTTTTCATACTTTTATGGAAAATGATTTTTCAGTTTGCAGAGTAAATTTTAGAGGTGTAGGAAAGAGTGATGGAGAATTTGATAATGGCCAAGGTGAATTAGCAGATGCTGCAGCTGCTCTTGATTGGTTAGAGAGAGAAAATTTTGATAATTCTCAATGTTGGGTTTCAGGTTTTTCTTTTGGGTCATTGATTGCTATGCAACTTTTAATGAGGAGACCAGAGATAAATAGATTTGTCGCAATATCTCCCCAACCAAATGTTTATGATTTTTCATTTTTGTCTCCGTGTCCAACTTCTGGGATAATGATTTATGGAAAAAAAGATGAATTGGTACCTGTTGAACATATCAATGAACTAAATAAAAGATTAAGTGCACAAAAAGGTATTAAAGTTGAATTTCAATCAATCTCAGAAGCAAATCATTTTTTTTCAAAAAATGAGAATGCACTTTCAAAATCTCTTGATAAATACATTAAAAAAGAAACAGCTTTGTATTAAAAATTTTTGACTAAAACTCCACCAGTTACCGATTTTGTACATCTAGTCGTATTTGGAAATGAAATAGGCATACCTTTTAATGATCTTATCGCTAAAAAAGCAAAAGCTTGAGACTCGATAAAGTCTCCATCTAATCCATATTGATCAATTGAATTAATATTTATATCATCAAAATTATTTTTTATACTTTCTATGAGATATTTATTTTTTCTTCCTCCCCCACATACTAACCATTTACTTTTTTGAGAATTATTCTTATTGTGAATAAAATTCATTCCATTGGAAATTAACTTAGCGGTGAAATCAGTAATGGTTGCAGCACCATCCTCTAATGAAAGTCCTTTTGCAAAAAAAATATCAAAATTTTTAGTATCTAAAGATTTTTCAAAATTAGATTGTTCAGTAAAATTGTCCAAAGCTTGATTTAAAATTAATTTGTCTGTTTTTCCAGATCTTGCTACTAAACCTTCTTTGTCGTACCCTTTTTTTGAATTTTTTCTCATCCATTCGTCTATCAAACAATTGCCAGGTCCAATATCACAGGCATAAATTTTTTCTTCTAAATCCAAATTATTACATTCTATTATAGAGGTAACATTAGAAATACCTCCAATATTAAGAATATTCATTGGAAAACCTAAATTAAATTTTTTATTTAATTCATTAGCTAAAGCATTATGAAAGATTGGCGCTAGAGGAGCACCCTGTCCCCCATTTTCTAAATCATTTTGTCTAAAGTTATTAATAACTCTCTTTTTAGTTAATTGAGATAGTAGCAATCCATCACCTAATTGTTTTGTAATTTTTTTTTCTGGAGCATGAAATATTGTTTGACCGTGGAAACCAATTAAATCAACATCAGATTTTGATAATTCAAGGCTCTTATTAACAGCCTTAAAATGAAATAAAGTTATTTGTCTTTCTAAATCTTTGATTTCAACTTGATATTCGGTTAAATGATCTGGAGTTAAGATTTTATCCCTAATTTTAAGTATTTTTTGAGTTAATTCTTCATCATATTGAAAATATTTATCAATTAATATTGAAAATTCTTGATTACCATCTGACTTAATTATGGATACATCTACTCCATCTGATGAGGTACCACTCATTAAACCCATTGCTGTATAAATCTTATCCATTCTTATTTTTTTTTATTAAATAATGTATATTGTGGAACTATAGACTTATGGATAAATTTTTAAAAGAATTTAAAGATAGAGGCTACTTCTATCAATGCACTAATGAAAATGAATTATCTAAATTAATAAATAAAGAAAAAATTAAAGGTTACATAGGTTTTGATTGTACTGCTGAAAGTCTTCATGTTGGAAGCTTACTTCAAATCATGTGTCTCAGACTTCTTCAAAAATATGGACACAGACCGATTGTCTTATTAGGTGGAGGGACTACCAGAATTGGAGATCCTTCGGGTAAGGACAAAACAAGGAAAATTTTAACTGAAAAAGAAATTGATAAAAATACAAAAAATATTGAAAAAATATTAAAAAAATTTTTAAATAATAATGATCCAAAAACAAAACCTATTTTTGTAAATAATTATTCCTGGCTTAAAAATTTAAACTATATTTCATTTTTGAGAGAAATAGGAAAACATTTTACAATTAATAAAATGCTTACTTTCGAAAGTGTTAAAACTAGATTGGATAGAGAACAATCTTTAAGTTATATGGAATTTAATTATATGATTTTGCAAGCTTATGATTTTTTAGAGCTTAATAAAAAAGAAAATTGTTCCTTACAAATAGGGGGTTCTGATCAATGGGGAAACATTGTTAATGGAACAGAACTTATAAAAAGATATTCTAGTAAACAAGCTTATGGTTTAACTACCCCTCTCATTACATTATCCTCAGGAGCAAAAATGGGAAAAACTGAGACAGGTGCTATTTGGTTAGATGAAAAATTATTATCATCATATGATTATTGGCAATTTTGGAGAAATATTGATGACAGAGATGTAATAAAATTTTTAAAAATGTTTACAGATTTAGATATTGAGGAAATTGATAAAATGAAGGATGAAAACATTAATAAACTTAAAATTAGGCTAGCTAACGAGACAACTGCTATGCTTCATGGTCTTAAAGCTGCTAAAAGTTCAGAGCAAGCTGCAAAAGAAGCTTTCTCTGGAACTTCGCTTGGTTCAAATTTACCTTCAATTAAAATTAAGAAAACTGATATTGAAAATAAAATGAGTATTATAGATCTCGTGATATTATCTAAATTAGAAAATTCAAAGAGTGAAATCAGACGTCTTATTAAAGGAAACGGAATAAAACTTAATGATGAAATTATATCTCAAGAAAATCTAATTATTTCTCATGAATTGTTCAGACAAAATTATTTAAAACTTTCAGTGGGGAAAAAAAGACATTTAAAGATTGAGTTAGGTTAATTCTTTTTAATTTTTTCCAATGTTCTTGTAATAAATCTAGGTGTTAAAGTTTTGACAGGATTAACTGAAGTTTTTAAATCTTTTGGAGGTCCTTTGATCTTAAAACTTACTCCAAATACTCCCTCACCAGTTTTTTTTCCAACTAGTATTTCACCTAGCACAGGTAATGAACCAATAAAATTATTAATTGTTGTGGCTGGCACCAATGTGCCCTTTAAACTAATTAATTTATTTTTTTCAACATAGCCCTCCATTAAAATAGATATTGCTGGACCAATTGCATAAATCTCGTCAATGGTTATCAAATTACCCTCATTCTTAAAGTTCATCTCAAATTCTGTGAAACGTATTCCTTCTCCAGACAAAATATCTGCAATACCTTGTAAGGATGCCAGGGTAAGAATTTTTGTCAATAAAGGTAGCTCTTTTAATTTGAAATCATAAATTTTTATTTGCGAAACAGATTTTTTTGATTTTTTTGAACTATAAAAATCGAGTGATCCCTCATCGAAACCCTTAATAAATTTATATCTTTTTACAAAAGGTTTTGCCTCATCAACAAACAAGGTGGTGATTTTATTATTATCAACACTATTAATTGTGAATTTAAGTTTTTTATTTTTTGAAAAACTTCCTATTAAGTTAGCTTTTTGTATTTCACTATTTTTAATTGAAATATCTCCTTTAAAATCTCTTAGATAATACTCACTATCTAAAAAAATTTTTTCAATATCAATTTCTAAATTACTATTTATATCTATAATTTTTGAACCTTTATCATCATTTGATAATAAGTCCTCAATTAAATTATCAGCATTAAAACTAGACCCAGTTAAAAAATATTCTTTTTTGTTCCTTTTCAATCTGATTGAGTTTTTTTGTTTATCATCATCAAGATAATCTAAATTGACCTCATCTAATCCAGAAATTTGAAGTTTTTCATTAAAAACTAAATTTTTTATTTTTATAAAGTTTTTATCCTCATTTAGATTAAAAGATTTTATTACTAGTTTATTATTTTTATTTTGAGATCCTTTTAAATTTAAGATAATTTCCCTTTTCTCCTTTTTTTTGTAATTTAAATAATCAAACTTAAAAGGGTTATCTTTTATTTTAAGAGTTATTTCAAAGTTTTTAGTTTTATTCTTATTTGAAAAAAAATAATCTATATCATCATTGTCAACTTGATATAGTAGGTTTCCATTTCCCTCAACACTAAAATTATTCTTTTCATATTGTAATTTTATTTTTTGATTAAAAAGAGAAATTGTTTTTTTTTGTTTAGGAAAAAATCTTTTTAATTTCAAATTATTAGGTATTATTAATTCATGAACTAACATTTCTGAATTAATTTTGAAATTTTCAAATTTAAATCCTTTTTGTATTTCAAAAGAAAAATTATTATCAGATGTAAATGATACTTTTTCAATTTCAAAATTAGGTAAAAATTGTTTGATTAATAAATCAATATTTCTTTTATCTAAATCAGACTTTTTATGTGCAAAGGTACCATCTACAAAAAAATCATCATTCTTTTTTTTAATTGATACTTTTTCTGAAGAAATTCCTATTTTATCAAATCTAAAATTAAGATCTTTTACTAAAAAATTATTACTACTGTAATCAAAAATAAAGTCTAATTTTTGTAAATTGTATTTT
>CABYFA010000001.1 GCA_902518155.1 uncultured Pelagibacteraceae bacterium | reverse complement strand
GGAGTATCTCAAGGTCTTCCAGGATTTTCTAATGCTGATGCAGCAGGAAATTGGACTGGTGTTGACGTTGACGTATGTAGAGCTGTAGCTGCTGCAGTATTAGGTGATGCAAACAAAGTTAAGTTTACACCCCTAAGTGCTAAAGAAAGATTTACTGCTTTGACTTCTGGTGAGATTGATATCTTATCAAGAAACACAACTTGGACTCTTTCAAGAGATGCTGATATCGGACTTACTTTCGTTGGAGTAAACTTCTACGATGGTCAAGGCTTCATGGTAAGAAAAAGCTCTGGTATCACTTCAACTAGCCAATTCAAAGATGGTATCTCAGCTTGTACAAACATTGGTACAACAACTGAGTTAAACATGAGAGATTTCTTTAATTCAAAAGGAATTTCTTATGAGCCAGTTGCATTTGAAAAAGCTGACGAAGTTGTTGCTGCTTACGATGCAGGTAGATGTGATACATACACTACTGATAAATCCGGTTTAGCTGCTCAAAGAACAAAAATGAAAAACCCTGATGAACACATTGTTCTACCAGAAACTATTTCTAAAGAACCTTTAGGACCAGTTGTTAGACAAGGTGATGCAGTTTGGGAAGATATCGTAAGATGGTCTTTGAACACTATGATCGAAGCTGAAGAATATGGTATTACTTCAGCAAATGCAGACATGATGAAAACTTCAGACAATCCAGCAATCAAAAGATTAGTTGGAGCTGAAGGTGAATTAGGTGCTGCTTTTGGTCTAGACAACGACTGGAGCTTAAGAATTATCAAGCAAGTTGGTAATTATGGTGAAAGTTATAAGAGAAATATAGCTGACACTGGAATTTTACCAGACAGAGGTCCAAACCAATTATGGACAAAAGGCGGAATACTTTACGTTCCACCTGCAAGATAATTTTAGTTTAAATTAATTAAAAAGGGCTAGATTTTTCTAGCCCTTTTTTTATAAACTCTTATATTATCGGCAAAGTGAATTTTAAACTTAAAGATATAGTCCCACAATTAATTACAGTTTTAGCTGTAGTCTTAGTTTTCGGTTTTTTTACGTATAATGCCCAAATCAATATGGAAAATAGAGGTATTGATTTTGGTTATGGTTTTCTATCCCAAGAATCTTCTTTTGACGTTCAGTTTTCATTAATTGAATATGATGGATCACACTCATATTTCAGAGCCTATTTAGTTGGCCTTTTGAATACAATTCTTGTTTCAGTCATTGGAATAATTATTGCAACAATCTTAGGAGTAATAGTTGGTATAGCAAGATTATCACCTAATTATCTAATTAATAAATTTGCTGCTTTCTATGTTGAGTTTTTTCGAAATATTCCATTACTACTTCAAATTTTCTTTTGGTATTTTGCTGCATTACGTGCTTTACCACTTCCACAAGATGCTGAAGCAATTTTTGGAGTTTTTTTTCTAACTATAAAAGGGTTATATGTTCCAGCATTTATTTGGCAAAATTTTAATATTTTCTTTTATTCAATTATAGCTGCAATCATAGCTATCATTGTTATACGAGCGCATGCCAAAAAAGTTCAGGAAAATCAAGGTAAACAAATTCCAGTTTTTTTAATTTCTATAGGACTGATATTTATTCTTCCACTTTTAAGTTTTTTAATTGGTGGCGTAAGACTTTCTTTTGAAGTTCCTGTTTTAAAACAATTGGCAACAACATCATTTATTTACGAGGGTGGAGTTAGTTTACCCCCAGAATTAATAGCATTAACATTATCTTTATCTTTATATACAGCAACATTTATCGCAGAATGTGTCAGAGCTGGAATTCAAGGTGTTGGTAAAGGTCAAAAAGAGGCAGCAGCATCAATCGGACTTACCCCTAATCAAGTACTTAAATTAGTTATTATGCCTCAAGCTTTGAGAATAATAATCCCGCCAACAACAAACCAATACTTAAATTTAACTAAAAATTCATCTTTAGCGGCAGCGATAGCTTATCCAGATTTAGTATTAGTTTTTGCAGGAACAGCATTAATGCAAACAGGTAAAGCAATTGAAATAGTATCAATCACTATGTTTACTTATCTAACTTTGAGTATCTCAATATCAATTTTAATGAATTGGTATAACAAAAAAATAGCTATTCAGGAGAAATAATGTCTAATATCAATTTTTTAAAACCTGATAGAACTAACCTAAATACCTTTTTGTATCTTGGTTCATTTTTGTTTTTTATAAGTATTTTAGATGTTTTTCTTAATTCTTTTTTTAGATTAAATTTAACTGGATTTTTGCCTAATTTTTTAAGTTTCTTATTACCACTAATACTTGGTTTTGTTGGTCTTTATTTTATTCGAATAGAGTATAGCGGAATAAAAAATTTAGACCTCTTAAACAAACATATTAATACAAATAATTTTAACGCTGTTTTATCATTATTGATAATATTTATAATCATCAAATCTCTGCCACCTATATTAAGCTGGTTTGTTATCGATGCTAGTTTTGCAGGAGATACAAAAGATGTTTGTACTGGTTCTGGTGCATGCTGGACATATATTAAGGTTTGGATGAGAAGATTTATGTATGGAATGTATCCAAATGCAGAACAATGGAGAATTAATTTATCATTTGTAGCTTTAGTGTTACTTGGTTCTGTTGGATATTTTGCGACTGATAAATTTAAGAAATATTTGACACTATATTATGTAGTTATTTATCCTTTGATTGCATTCCTATTTATCTTCTTTTTTATTTCAGGTGGCCCTGTATTTTTTGACTTTTCTTATGGAATTATTGCTGCAATTTTATCTATCATCATTGGTTTTTTTATTCCAAGTAAATTTAAATTTTATTATTTTTTAATAGTTCCTTTAGCACTTTATGTAATTTTAAAATATTTTCTTTTTTTTGAAGAGTACATTGAGCTAGGAAAATTAGATGGTTTAAATTGGGTTGAAACGGGTGCTTGGGGAGGTCTGTCGCTAACATTTATAATTTCTTTTTTCTGTCTTATTTTCTGTTTTCCAATTGGAATGGCTTTTGCTCTTGGCAGAAGATCAGAATTTCCATTAATTAGATATATATCAGTTGGCTTTATTGAATTCTGGAGAGGTGTTCCACTAATCACAGTTTTGTTTATGTCTGCCGTAATGTTTCCGATGTTTTTACCAGAGGACTTTTTCATTGATAAATTAGTCAGAGCCATAATTGCAATTTCTTTATTTGAGGCTGCATATGTTGCAGAAGTTATCAGAGGTGGCTTACAAGCTTTACCAAGAGGCCAATACGAAGCTGCAAAATCATTAGGTATGGGTTATTGGAAAATGCATATTTTCGTAATTTTACCTCAAGCTCTTAAATTAGTAATACCAGGGATAGCAAATACTTTCTTGGCACTAGTAAAAGATACTCCATTAATATTTGTTGTTGGATTATTAGAAATAGTTGGAATGTTAAATTTAGCTAAAACAAATCCGAAATGGTTAGGATTTGCAATGGAAGGGTATGTATTTGCTGCTATAATTTTCTGGATTATTTGTTATGCAATGAGTAAATATAGTTATAATCTAGAACAAAAATATAAAACCGATAGATAAAAATTTATGTCAGATAGTATTATCCAAATAAGTAATATGAATAAGTGGTTTGGTGATTTCCAAGTTTTAAAAGGGATAAATTTAGAAGTTAAACCAAAAGAAAAAATTGTTGTTTGTGGTCCATCTGGATCAGGAAAGTCTACATTAATTAGATGTATTAATAGATTAGAAGAGCATCAAGAAGGTAATATTGTCGTGGATGGAACTGAATTAACAGAGGATACAAAAAATATTGAACAAATAAGAGCTGAAGTTGGAATGGTATTTCAACAATTTAATCTATTTCCTCACTTATCTATTTTGGATAATTGCACATTAGCGCCTATTTGGGTAAAAAAAATGCCCAAAAAAGAGGCTGAAGAATTAGCGTTAAAACATCTAGAAAGAGTACAAATTCTTGATCAATCACAAAAATATCCAGGACAATTATCTGGAGGACAACAACAAAGAGCTGCTATTGCAAGAGCTTTATGTATGGAGCCAAAAATAATGCTTTTTGACGAACCCACATCAGCCTTAGATCCTGAAATGATTAAAGAAGTGTTAGATGTTATGGTTAATTTAGCAAAACAAGGAATGACTATGATCGTAGTTACTCATGAAATGGGTTTTGCAAAAGAAGTTGCTGATCAAATGATATTTATGGATGAAGGAATGATAGTAGAAAAAGCTGATACCAAAGAATTTTTTGCTAATCCAAAGAGTGATAGAACCAAACTTTTCCTCAGCCAGATACTATAGTTCAAGCTTATTTCAAGAAATATTTCTCAAATTATAGCTGAAGTAATGCTTGACATATTTCTCCTAATACGGGTTTTTAGGCGAAAAAAATAAAAATTTATTGTTGCAGTAGGTATTAAAAACTAGTTCAATTAGTTTTTTAAAAAATTAAGAGGGGTCTTAATGGAAGATAATTTTAATAAGCATTTAGGCAATAAGCTTAAGCTTAGAAGACTAGCACTAGGTTTAACTCAAACTAAAGTAGCAAAAGCAATCAACGTCACATTTCAACAAATTCAAAAATATGAAAAAGGCACTAATGGAGTAAGTTCAATAAGATTATTACAATTATCGAACTATCTTAAAGTACCAATTAATTATTTTTTCGAAGATTTTTCAGAATATCTTATAAATTTAGAGAAATCACAAGAAGGTCATATGAATGTAAATTATAACTTTTTAGTGAAATTATATTCTGAACTAAATGCTGATCAAAAATTGAAATTTAATAAATCATTACAGGCAGGAAGTAACAACATTTCAAAGGTTGGATAATTTTTGGCTCCTCGGGCAGGACTCGAACCTGCGACCAATTGATTAACAGTCAACTGCTCTACCAACTGAGCTACCGAGGAATATCAAAATCTCAACTTACTTTTTTTTTTCACTAAAACAAGATTTTTTTTGGAGGCAACGCCCGGAATCGAACCGGGATACAAGGATTTGCAATCCTCTGCGTAACCATTCCGCCACGTTGCCATATGTTTTAGAAGATAGCTACATTGAGTTTTATATAAAATATTTGCAATTAGTCTATTAAATAACGTTCCAATTTGATTATTGTTAATTTAGATTATTAAATTATAAACTAATAACACCCATGATAAGCGATAAATATATACATTCAAAAGTTGAAGATAAAATTTATGGTTATTGGGAAAAAAACAAATTATTTAAACCACAAAAAAATTCAAAAAAATTTTCAATTGTAATTCCACCACCCAATGTAACTGGCAGTTTACATATGGGTCATGCTTTAAATAATTCAATTCAAGATTTATTAGTTCGTTATTATCGTATGAATAATTACGAAACATTATGGCAACCTGGAACTGATCATGCAGGTATAGCCACCCAAGCACTTGTTGAGAGAAAATTAGAAAAAGAAAATTTAAGTAAAATTGACCTTGGTAGAGAAAAATTTATAGAAAAAGTATGGGAATGGAAAAATGAATATGGGGACATTATTATCAACCAACTAAAAAAATTAGGATGTTCATGTGACTGGTCAAGAAATGCATTCACTATGGATGAAAATTTATCAAAATCAGTCATTAAGGTTTTTGTAGAATTACATAAAAAAAAGTTGATTTATAAAGCTGAAAAACTTGTGAATTGGGACACTGTTTTAAAAACCGCAATTTCAGATTTGGAAGTAGATCAAAGAGAGATGAATTCTAAGATCTACTATATTAGATACCCAATAGACAATTCGTCAGAATTTATCACTATTGCCACAACAAGGCCTGAGACAATGTTAGGGGATACTGCGATTGCGGTAAATCCGAAGGATAAAAGATATAGAAATCATGTTGGCAAAACTGTCACAATACCAATCGTAGGTAGAAAAATAAAAATTATTAAAGATAATTATGCTGATCCAGAGCAAGGAACTGGAGCATTAAAGATCACGCCAGCACATGATTTTAATGACTATGATGTTGGTCAAAGAAATAAATTAGAAATAATTAATGTTTTTACGGAAGAAGGAAAAATAAATGATAATGCTCCAAAAGATTATATTGGCTTAGATAGGTTTGATGCCCGTAAAAAAATATTAAATGAATTAAAAGAAAAAGACTTTTTTGTAAAAGAAGAAAATATCAAAAATAAAGTTCCATACGGCGATAGATCGAATTCAGTAATTGAACCTTTTTTAACAGAGCAATGGTTTGTTGATGCAAAGAAATTAGCGATCAAAGCTAAAAAAATTGTTAAGACAAAAAAAACAAATTTCTTTCCAACTAACTGGTCTAAAACTTATTTTCAGTGGATGAATAATATTGAGCCATGGTGTATTTCACGACAATTATGGTGGGGACATCAAATACCAGCTTGGTATGGACCTGATCAAAAAATTTTTGTTGCGATCAATGAAAATGATGCAATTAAACAAGCAAAAAAACATTATAAAAAAGACGTAAAACTTACTAGAGATCCTGATGTTTTAGATACATGGTTTTCTTCAGGATTATGGCCATTCGCAACTTTAGGTTGGCCTGATAAAAAAGATTACGTAAAGAAATTTTATCCAACAACAGTTTTAGTAACAGGTTTTGATATTATTTTTTTCTGGGTGGCTAGAATGATTATGTTTGGTATGGAATTTTTAAATAAAGAACCCTTCAAAGATATTTATGTACACGCGTTAGTAAGAGATGAAAAAGGACAAAAAATGTCTAAGTCAAAAGGGAATGTTATTGATCCATTAGATCTAATTGAAAAATATAGTGCTGATGCATTACGTTTTACTTTACTTTCTATGGCGTCTCCAGGAACTGATGTTAAACTTTCAGAAGATAGAGTTAAAGGATATAGAAACTTTTTAAATAAATTATGGAATGCTAATAATTTTTTAATTACTAATAAATGTGATTTTAAAAAAACCAATAAAGTTCCAAAAATCTCATTAAATATCAATAAATGGATCTATTCTGAGTTAATAGAAACTAAAAATAAAATTCAAAAAAATATTGAAGATTATCGATTTGATGAAGCGGCAAAAAATGCCTATCAATTTGCATGGCACTCATATTGTGACTGGTATATTGAGCTGTCTAAAACAATTCTGTACTCAGAGGATAAAAAGGCAAAAACAGAGGTAAAAGAAGTTTCTGCTTATATTTTTAAGCAAATATTGGTTATGCTTCATCCTTTCATACCATTTGTAACTGAGGAAATATGGTTAAAGAACAAATTTGATGAGTCTAATAAAAATTTCCTTATGTATAAAAATTGGCCTACTGGAAAAATCAAAAAAGACCAATCACTAAAAGAAGTTGAAAAAATTATTAAAATTATCTCTGAATTAAGATCATTTAAAAATGAATTAAATGTCAGCCCTGGTTCATTTGTTGATGTTGCGATTAATAAAATTGCTAAAAAAAATAAATCATTAGTTAATAATAATGATGTTATTTTAAAAAAACTGGGTCGTATCAACAATTTTTTTGATAAAGAACAGGATAAGCCCTCTGCCACACTTGTTATTTCTGGGGACATTTTTAAGATTTATTTTGATGAAAATGTTGATCTAAATTTGATTAAAGAAAACTTACAAAAACGTCAGAATAAATATCAAGACGAACTAGATAAGATTTCTCAACGATTATCTAATAAAGGCTTTACAGATAGAGCACCAAAAAATATTGTTGAACAAGAAAAAACTAACTATAGTAGTCTTAAAGATAATATCAAAAAAATATCTTTAACTATTGAGAGTTTATAATGCGGAAATTTAATAAAAAAAAATTACCTAGTAGACATACATCCTTAGGTCCAGATAGAGCACCTCATAGATCTTTTTATTATGCAATGGGTGAAACTGAAAAAGATGTATCAAAACCATTTATAGGAGTTGTATCAACTTGGAATGAGGCTGCTCCTTGCAATATTGCCCTTATGCGACAAGCGCAATCAGTGAAAAAGGGTGTGAGAGCATCAGGAGGGACACCAAGAGAATTTTGCACAATCACTGTTACTGATGGTATTGCCATGGGTCATGAAGGAATGAAATCGTCTTTAATTTCAAGAGAAGTCATAGCTGATAGTGCTGAATTAACAGTAAGGGGTCATTGTTATGATGCATTAGTAGGTATTGCAGGTTGTGATAAATCTTTACCAGGATTAATGATGTCCATGGTTAGGTTAAATGTTCCAAGTGTTTTTATATATGGCGGCTCAATCCTTCCAGGAAAATATAAAGGTAAAGATGTTACTGTTGTAGACGTGTTTGAAGCGGTTGGAAAACATTCATCAGGTCAAATGTCTGCTAAAGAATTAAGAAAATTAGAATTAGTAGCGTGTCCTACAGCGGGAGCGTGTGGTGGTCAGTTTACTGCAAATACAATGGCATGTGTTTCAGAAGCAATCGGTTTAGCGTTACCTTATTCAGCAGGAACACCAGCTCCATATGAAGAAAGAGATAAGTATGCAAAAGCAAGTGGCCGAATGGTTATGGAATTATTAGCAAAAAAAATTAAACCAAGAGATATCGTTACAAGAAAAGCATTAGAGAACGCTGCAACAATAGTTGCTGCAACAGGGGGTTCAACTAATGCAGCATTACATTTACCAGCAATTGCAAATGAAGCAGGAATTAAATTTGATTTAATGGATGTTGCAAAAATATTTAAAAGAACACCTTATCTTGCTGATTTAAAACCAGGTGGAAAATATGTTGCTAAAGATATGTGGTTAGCAGGTGGTGTGCCGATGCTTTTAAAAACTCTTTACGATGGTGGATATATTCATGGAGATTGTATGACCGTTACAGGTAAAACTATGAAAGAAAATTTAAAAGGTATTAAATTTAATCCAAAACAAAAAGTTTTAAGAGCTTATAACAGACCTTTATCACCAGATGGTGGTGTTGTAGGATTAAAAGGAAATTTAGCTCCAGAAGGTGCGATTGTAAAAATTGCGGGTCTAAAAAAATTACAATTTACTGGAAGAGCAAGATGTTTTGATAATGAAGAAAGTGCAATGAAAGCTGTTCAAAGCAGAAAATATAAAGATGGTGATGTGATAATTATTAGATACGAAGGCCCAGTTGGTGGACCAGGTATGAGAGAAATGCTTTCAACAACTGGTGCAATTTATGGTCAAGGTAAAGGTGAGAAAGTTGCTTTAATTACTGATGGAAGATTTTCTGGCGCAACAAGAGGATTTTGTGTTGGTCATGTAGGTCCAGAGGCAGCTTTGGGAGGACCTATAGCTCTTTTACGTAATGGTGATTTAATTGATATTGATGCTAAAAAAGGAACAATTAATGTTCGTTTAACAAGAGCACAATTGGCATCAAGAAAAAGAAAGTGGAAGGCTAAAAAATCTGATTTTGGCTCAGGCACTCTTTGGAAATATGCACAAACAGTCGGGCCAGCAAGTTTAGGAGCCCCAACTCACCCTGGTAAGAAAAAAGAAGTTAAGGAATATTCAAAAATTTAATGAAAATTCGCCCAGTTATTTTATGTGGTGGCGCTGGAACTAGACTTTGGCCAAAAGCTAAAAAACATCAAGCAAAACAATTTATTGATTTTGGTAATTGGACTTTATTGGGTAAAACTTTAGAAAGAGTTAAAGCATCTATATATGATGCACCAATTATAAGCACTAATGCAAAATATTTAAGACAAGTAAAACAACATTTAAAAAAACACAAAATAAGAAAATTCAAGATAGTTTTGGAGCCAGCAAAAAGAAATACTGCACCCGCTATATTAAGTACGGCTTTAATTAAAGACATTCCAATCAAACAACCATTAATGTTTTTGGCTGCTGATCATTTGATAGAAAAAGTTGGTTTATTCAATAAAGCTATCAAAAAAAATCAAAAGAAACTTACTCAAAACAATATCTTTATTTTTGGGATTAAACCCAAAATGCCCTCAAGTGAATTTGGTTATTTTTTAACAAAAAGTAACAAAGTAACTAGATTTGTAGAAAAACCCAAAAAGGCTAAAGCTAAACAAATTATTAGTAAAAAAGGTTATTGGAATTCTGGAATGTTTTATTTGAGAAAAGACTCAATAATAAATAATTTTAAGAAATACCAACCAAATATTTATCGAAATTGTAATAAAGCAGTATTAAAAGCAAAATATAAAAGTAATGTATATTATTTAAACAAACAATCTTTCACAAAAGCAAAAGCCAAGTCTTTTGACTATGCAATATTAGAAAAAACCAAAGATATAAATGCTATCAAATTAGATATTCCTTGGTCTGATTTAGGATCTTGGAAAGAAATCTGTAAGATGTACGGACGAAATAAAAGACATTATTTTAAAAAGAAGAATGTATTTCATAGACCTTGGGGTAGTTATGTAAATCTATTTAATGGTAAGGAATTCTTAATTAAAGAATTATATGTAAAACCAAAAGGTATATTAAGTCTTCAAAAACATCATCATAGAGCTGAACATTGGGTAGTTACTCATGGTGAACCTAAAATTACTTTAAATAAGAAATATTTCACTATGAAACCTGATGAAACTATTTTTATTCCACTAGGTGCAATCCATAGAATAGAAAATCCCTATAAAAAACCAGTTAAAATAATTGAAGCTCAAGTAGGCTCGATTTTAAAAGAAACAGATATAGTGAGATATCAAGATATTTATGGCAGAGTAAAATAATTATTTTACAAGAAAATTCACTTTTTTATTTGATAGATTTAAATGAATTTTTTTATATGAACCAAAATTATCTCCATCAATTTGAACAGGTATCAAATCATTTCCATCAATAGTAATGTTTTGTGAATAAGTAGTAATAACATTTTTATTTTTACTTAAATCACCATTAAGAATTATTAAAAATATAGAATATAATAAATTGATCCTAGTTAAATCCTTAAATATATATGTGACTATTTTATTTTCAAAAATATTTGTTTTATTTATTTTATGATGTCCAGCGTAATATTTGGTATTTGAGGATAATATCCAGTCTGCTTGATAAAATTGTCCATCAAAAGTAACATTTAATTTTTTATTATTCATAAATAAGAAATATTGAAAACCTTTGATACCAAATATAATTTTACCTAGAATCTTTTTAATTTTTGAGTTAATTGAATGAACAATTTTTGCATCCCACCCTATACCAGCCATTAAAAAGAAATAATTCTCGTTAATTTTTACAAGATTAGAGGATTTATAATTTTTAGAAACCAACACATTTACTATATCATCAACTTTTTTATTCATTGATAATTCAGCTTGAAGCAAATTTGCAGTGCCAGCAGGAATATAACCTATGGCAAAATCGTCTTTAAAATCAAAATTATTTTTAATTAATTCATTAATTGCAAAAGAAACTGAACCATCACCACCAGCTACTATTAGTCGATCATAATTTTTTTGATTAAAATTTTTGAAAATTTTCTTAGCTTGATTTATTGTTTTTGTTTCAAAGTAGTCTACAGAAATATTCTCTTTTAACTTAGATAAAATCCTATTTATGAATATAGATTTTCTTCCAGAGGAAGAATTCAAATTATAAATCAAACAACATAACATAATTAATCCTTAAAAAATTTTTAACAAATTTGTAACATTCAAATGGAATAAGAAGTAAATGATTCGTGTTACAGTTGTATTAAAATATTGGTCTTTAAATGTCTAATTTACTTAAATATAAAAGTATATTTATTTCTGATGTTCATTTAGGTACCAAGGGTTGTCAGGCGAAAAAACTTTTAGAGTTTTTTAAAAACTCAAGATCCGAAAATCTTTATCTTGTAGGGGACATTATAGATATCTGGGAAATGCAAAAAAGTTTTTTTTGGCCTCAAGAACATAATGATGTAATCCAAAAAATTTTAAGAAAAGCTAGACATGGTACCAAAGTTTTCTACATAATGGGTAATCATGACGAAATGTTAAGAAAATTTATTCCAATGCATTTTGGTGACATCCATATGGTTAATAGAGTTATTCATGAAACAAATGCAGGAAAAAAATATGTTGTTGTTCATGGTGATGCTTGGGATGGTGTTATGAAACATGCTAAATGGTTATCTAAACTTGGATCAATAACCTATAATTTACTATTAAAATTAAATGTAATAATTAATTTTTTTAGAAGATTGAGAGGAAAAGAATATTGGTCTCTTGCAAAATTTTTAAAGTATAAAGTCAAAAATGCAGTTAAATATATTGGTGAATATGAAAAAACACTTTCAGATTATGCAAAAAGAAAAAAATTTGATGGAATTATTTGTGGCCACATTCATCATGCTGAGGATAGAGATTTTAATGGGGTCAATTATTTAAATTGTGGAGACTGGGTAGAGTCTTGCACTGCATTAGCCGAAAATTACGATGGTAGCTTTGAAATATTATATTGGGATAAAATAAGAGAACAATATTTAGACACTCAAGAAATAATTAAACCTATTAAAAATGAAGACTTAAAAAAAGCTTCGTAATTAATGAAAATTTTAATCGCAACAGATGCATATTTTCCACAAGTAAATGGTGTTGTAAGAACCTTGCATGAAACAGGTAAAATTTTAAAAGAACAAGGTCATAGAATAGAATATATCACACCAGAATTATTTTTAACTTTTCCGATGCCAAAATATAATGAAATTAGAATATCTATTAATGTTTGGCCAAGAGTTGGTAGCTTAATAAAGAAAATAAAACCTGATGCAATTCATATAGCTACTGAAGGTCCTATAGGGACTATGGCAAGAAGATATTGTTTGAAGAATAAACTAAAGTTTACCACAAGTTTTCATACAAGATTTGATAAATATCTTAAGCTTTACTTTCCTATTATACCTGCAAAATGGGCTGAAAAATTCTTAGCAAACTTTCATAACAAGGCTGAGAGAATCTTAGTAACAACAGAATCTATGAGAAAAGAATTAATCGATATAGGTATAGATAATAACAAAATGATTACTTGGACAAGAGGAGGCAATCATGGAGCTTTTAAGAGTCCGAAAAAAATTGATTTACCACATAAAAGACCGATTTGGATTTATGTTGGAAGAGTTGCAGTTGAAAAAAACATAAGAGCTTTTTTAGAATGTGATTTAGAGGGTACAAAAATGATAATAGGAAAGGGACCTGATTTAAAAAAATTAAAAAAAGAATTTCCTAAAGATATTTTTTTAGGAGAAAAAACAAACGGTGAATTAGCGTCTCATTTTGCATCTTCCGATGTTTTTGTATTTCCAAGTAAAACAGATACATTTGGAATTGTAGTTTGTGAGTCTTTAAATTGCGGAACACCTGTAGCTGCTTATCCTGTTCCAGGTCCTAAAGATATATTTGAGGGTTCCAAAATAAATTGTTTAGATAATGATCTTAAAGTTTCAGCTCATAAAGCTTTGAAAGTTAATAGAAATGATTGTCTTGAATTTGCAAAAAAATTCACTTGGGAAGAAACAGCAAAAATATTTTTTAACAATATTTCACCAAATCATTAGTTAATTTTTCCTTAATTTATTTGCATTAAAAGTGTAATGATGCAAAATTAAGCCGTCTAAATTTATGGAATATTTCATCATTCTACTTATAGTTGTTATAATTTATCTCCTCTATTTACTTAATCAAAAAAAAAACAAATCAATAAATACTGCTACAATAATTAATAAAAGAGAGGAAAAAACCAAAAGAGTAATTATTGATGAACTTGAGGATCAGTTTTTTGCATTAAATAAATTTAACATAATTAAATATGCTAATTCAAGTGCATTAAAAAGATTTGGAAGTAATTTAATTGATAAAAACATATCCTCTGTAATTCGAAAACCAGAATTAATAGATAATATTGAAAAAGCTATCTTAGAAAATAAAACCAAAAATATTGATGTTGAAATAGACCTGCCATCATATCAGTTTTATAAAATTTATATTATTCCTGGTCCAACTCATTTATTTACTGAACCAGATTCTGTTGTGTTATTTTTAAAAGATTTTACTGAAATTACAAAAGCACAAAAATTTAAAACTGATTTTGTAGCAAATGTAAGCCATGAATTAAGAACACCTTTAATGGCAATCAAAGGATCACTAGAAACAATTGAGGGCCCAGCGTCTGATGATGAAAAGGCTAAAAAAAAATTTATGAAAATAATGACTGATCAATCAAATAGAATGGAAAATTTAATTAATGATCTTTTAATACTAACAAGAATTGAATTGGAAGAACACATAAGGCCAAACTCTTTAGTTGATATAAATGATCTTTTCAAAACAATCATCAGTAATTTTGAGATTATTTTAAAAAGAAAGAAATTAAATATTAATTTATCTCTCGCCAATCCAACAGTTGTTATTGGAGATGAAAAAAAATTACAAACTGTTTTTTCTAATCTTTTAGATAATGCAATTAAGTATTCAAAGGAAAATAAGTCTATTTTTATATCAAGCAAAATTAGCGATGGTAAATTGTTAGAAAAAAATTTTATGATCAGTATTAAAGACGAAGGTGTTGGCATTCCTCAAAGATATATTTCTAGAATTACAGAAAGATTTTTTAGGGTAGATCTTGAACAAAGTAACAAGGTTGGTGGAACCGGTTTAGGATTAGCTATTGTTAAACATATAGTTACTCAACATCGTGGACACTATGAGATTCTAAGTGAGGAAAACCAAGGAACTGAAATTCAAATTTATTTACCAGCGAAAATTTAAATTTAAAAAATATTATATTGTAATAGTTTTAGAAGGTTTTTTTTAACAATTCTTTACTTGATTAATGTTAATCTTTTAATTAATTTTTTTATATGGTTAAAATATTCAAAAATATTTTGATTTTTGCTTTTTTATTAAGCTCTATAACAACAAGTGTTTTTTCTAAAGATATCACAACATTATTAAGAAATCAGCAACTTACAGTTTTTGATATTGGAATTTTTAGATTAGAGGCAGATTTGAAAACTTCATATCCTTCTATTAAAGATCATTTAGAAGTTACTGAAGCTGAATTTTATACAGACGTAGTTACCTCGTATTCTAAAAATTCAATTGATTTAATTGTTTCTGTTCCTATGAATAGAAATCTCAAGAAGGAAAATTATTTTTCAGATTCTTTTAGATGTAGGAATATTTTTAATTCTGTAAGAGATTTTTTATTGAGGAATGAAAATTTGAGTAATTATAGATATACTATGGCTACAAGCTATTTAACCTCTATATTTTCAACCCCAAGTTCATGGCCAAGCTGGAGATATGATGAAGAAATTAGAGAGGAATTAGTAAACTTAGTAAAACTAGAAATAACTTTACGTCCAACCAAAGAACTAGCTCTTAATGAACAGGTAAACCCTGTTTCATGTATTGGTGGCTTAGAAACTGATATTGATCAAATAATTATATCAAAAAAATACAACTAAAAAGTTACCTTTTTAATAAAAGTGTAACAATTCTGTAATATTAAAGATTCAATAAATTTATACGAGTCAATCATCTTTTAATTAATAAATAACGAAAGGATTAAAGATAATGAAAAAACTAACTATAGTAATTGCTTCTTTAGTTGCACTTTCAATTGCAACTGTTGCTCAAGCAAGAGATCAAATTAAGATAGTTGGTTCTTCTACAGTATTCCCTTATGCAACAGTTGTTGCTGAAAGATTTGGTGGTTCAGGATTTAAAACTCCTGTAATCGAGTCTACTGGTACTGGTGGTGGAGCTAAACTATTCTGTGCTGGTGTAGGTGAACAACATCCAGATATTACAAATGCATCAAGAGCTATGAAAGATAAAGAAAAAGCTCTATGTAAGAAAAATGGTGTTAATGATATCGTTGAGATCGTAATTGGTAACGATGGTATTACATTAGCTTACAGCAAAGATGCAAAACCAGTAAACTTTACTAAAGAACAATTATATTTAGCACTTGCTGCTCATACAGTTGTTGATGGTAAATTAGTTCCAAATATTTATAAAACTTGGGACCAAATTGACCCTAGCTTACCAAAACAAAAAATTTCAGTGATGATCCCACCAGGAACATCAGGAACTAGAGATGCTTGGAATTCTTTAGTAATGAAAAAAGGTATGACTAAAGAAGCTAAAGCTCTTTATAAAGCTGGTTTTGAAGCTGGAAATAAAAAATACAAAAAACCTCAAAAACTTTACAGAGAAGATGGTGCTGCTATTGAAGTTGGAGAAAACGATAGTTTAATCATCCAAAAGTTAACTCAAGATAAAGAAATGTTTGGTTTCTTTGGTTTCAGTTATTTCTTAGCTGCAAAAGATAAATTGCAAGCAGCAAGTATTGATGGTGGACAACCGTCATTAAAGTCTATTCAAGACTACAGTTATGCTGTTGCTAGACCTTTATTCTTCTACGTGAAAAAAGCACACGTTGGAGTAATTCCAGGCTTACATGAGTTTGTGAAAGAATTCACAACTAAGAAAGCTATTGGAAAAGGTGGTTACTTAGCAGACATTGGTTTAGTGCCATTAGACTCTAAGTTGTATAAAACAACTAGAACTAATGCTACGAAGCTAGTTGCTATGGGTAATTAATTATTCCTCAGTTAACAAATGATTAAAAAGGGGGTCTTTTTAGACCCCTTTTTTTTAAAAAAAGAGTAAAGTCCTCACTTAAGGAGATTCTGTGAACTTAATATTATTTACATTTATTGTTCTTCTAGGTTTCACAAGCTATTATTTTGGACGCAAAAAAGCATATACAATTCAATCTACAAAAAAAAGATTAACCGCATTACCACAATTTTATGGTTATTATCTTGCAATCTGGTGTGCAATACCAGCCTTTATAATTTTTTCATTATGGGCAATTTTTGAGCCCACAATTGTAAAACTATTAATCTTAAGTGATTATTCAAATCAAGGTTATCTTGATGATGAATTAAATTTATTATACGAAAAATCAAAAGCATTGTCTCGAGGGCAATTCACTGGTGAAATTACACCTTTTATTGAAGCTTCAGCTGAAAAATATTTAAGTCTTCGATCAATAGCTCAAAGTTCAAAAGTTGTTATAGTATTATCTGCAATTATTGCCTCTGTTGCTTATGCGTATAAAAGAATTTCATCTAATTCTAGAACAAGAGAACCAGTTGAAAAATTTTTGAACGCAGTTTTATTTACAGCTTCTTTAGCTGCAATATTAACTACTGTTGGAATAGTTTTCTCACTTATATTTCAAACTATAGATTTTTTTAAAGTAATTCCATTATTTGATTTTGTCTTTGGAACTCACTGGTATCCAGCAAAAGCTTTTGTTAGAGATTCTTCTGAGGCTTTAGATCCGACAATGTATTCAGATACTTTTGGAGCAGTCCCTATTTTTGCAGGTACTTTTTTTATTGCATTTATTGCTATGTGCGTTGCTATCCCAATTGGATTAATGAGTGGAATTTATTTAGCTGAATATGCATCAACTAAAGTTAGACAATATGCAAAACCATTAATTGAAATTTTAGCTGGTATACCAACAGTTGTTTATGGTTTTTTTGCTGCCCTAACTGTTGGACCATTTTTGAAAGAATTAGGAACTTCAATGGGTCTTGAAGTTTCAGCTGAAAGTGCTTTAGCAGCAGGAGGGGTAATGGGTATTATGATTATACCATTTATTTCAAGTTTAAGTGACGATGTAATTACAAGTGTGCCTCAAAGTTTAAGAGATGGAAGTTACGCTATGGGAGCAACTAAATCAGAAACAATTAAGAGAGTTATTTTTCCCGCGGCATTGCCGGGGATAGTTGGATCTATTTTACTTGGTGTTTCAAGAGCTATTGGAGAAACAATGATAGTTGTTATGGCCTCTGGTTTAGCTGCTAATTTAACTTTAAATCCTTTAGAGTCTACCTCAACGATTACAGCTCAAATTGTAGTTATTCTAATTGGTGACCAAGCTTTTGGCGACCCAAAAACGCAAGCTGCTTTTGCTTTAGGTATGTCATTATTTTTAGTAACACTTTGTTTAAATATTGTGGCCTTGAGAGTAGTTAAAAAATATAGAGAAAAATATGAATAAAAATAAAGAACAATTATTAAATAAAAGATATAAAGCTGAACAGCGATTTCGCTTATACGGTCTGAGTGCAATTTTTATGGCACTTTTATTTTTAACAATCTTTATTTTTAAAATTTTTTCAACTGGCTATTCAGCTTTTCAAAAAACATGGCTTATTGTTCCAGTAACTTTCGATGCTGAATTAATGATGTTAGACCAAAATCCTTCTAAAGAAGATTTACAGGACGCTGATTATTACGATATAGCATTAAAATCAATGGCTGATTTAGATCCAAACGCCAATGAAGATCAAGAAAATGAATTGAAGAGAATGGTGTCTTATTTTTTTGAAAAAGAAATTAAAAATGAACTTTTAAATGACCCTAATTTAATAGGAAAAACAAAGGAAGTTTATCTAACTGCTTCAGATGATTTAGACCAAGTCTTTAAAGGAAATTATCCAAGAGATTTACCTGAAGACCAAAGAAGAGTAAGCGATTATCAATTAAAAATTTTTGATCAACTTGTTGCAAATGGTAAGGTTGAAAGTAAATTTAATATAAGTTTTTTTACAAATGCTGACTCAAGAGAAGCTGAGCTAGCTGGAATAGCAAGTTCATTTATGGGCTCAATTTTTTCTATACTTGTTTGTTTAATGATAGCTTTTCCTGTTGCGGTTCTAGCTGCAATCTATCTTGAAGAATTTGCCCCTAAAAATAGATTTACTGATTTTATTGAAGTTAATATAAACAACTTAGCAGCGGTTCCATCTATAGTTTTTGGTCTATTAGGGTTAGGAGTTTTATTGGCTATATTTCAATTACCAAGGTCTACCCCATTAGTTGGAGGTATCACTTTGTCCTTAATGACCCTACCAACAATAATTATAGCTGCTAGAGCATCTTTAAAAGCAGTTCCACCAAGTATAAGAGAGGCAGCACTTGCTATGGGAGCAAGTCGAATGCAAACCACAATGCATCATACAGTTCCTCTTTCTATGCCTGGCACGTTATCAGGAACAATAATTGGTTTAGCTCAAGCTTTAGGAGAAACTGCACCCTTAATTTTAATTGGAATGGTTGCTTTTGTTAACACGATACCTGGATCACCCATGGATCCTGCTGCAAGCTTACCAGTTCAAATTTATATTTGGGCTGAAAGTGCTGAAAGGGGATTTGTAGAAAAAGTTTCGGCATGTATAATGGTCTTACTTGGCTTTTTAATAATAATGAATTTATTTGCCCAAATAATAAGACATAAGTTTGAGAAAAAATGGAGTTAAAATGATAAAGATTAAAGCAAAAGATGTTGATGTTTTTTATGGAAAAAAACAAGCGCTCTTTAATATAAGTTTAGATATTGAGGAAAATCAAGTAACGGCATTAATTGGTCCATCTGGTTGTGGTAAATCAACTTTCCTAAGATGTCTTAATAGAATGAATGATGTAATTGATATCTGTAGTGTTAAAGGAGAAATTTTAATTAATGATTTTAATATCAATGATAAAAGTTGTGACGTCGTAAGACTAAGAGAAAAAATTGGTATGGTTTTTCAAAAACCCAATCCTTTCCCAAAAACTTTATATGAAAATGTATCTTACGGTCCAACAATTCATGGTATGGCTCAATCAAAACAAGAAATGGATGAAATTGTTGAAACTAGTTTGAAAAAGGCTGCATTATGGGAAGAGGTAAAAGATAGGTTGCATGAACCTGGAACTGGATTATCTGGAGGACAACAGCAAAGACTTTGTATTGCTAGAGCGATTTCTGTAAGACCTGAAGTTATATTAATGGATGAACCTTGTTCAGCATTAGATCCAATAGCAACAGCACAAATTGAAGAATTGATTGATGAGTTAAAAAAAGAGCACACAATAATAATTGTAACTCATTCTATGGCTCAAGCAGCACGTGTTTCTCAAAATACAGGTTTTTTTCATTTAGGACAATTGATTGAACATGGATCTACTGATAAAATATTTAAGAATCCTGATAATAAAAAAACGCAAGATTATATAACAGGGAGGTTTGGATAATGTCTGAAGCACCACATACAGTCAAATCTTACGAAGAAGAACTAAAAAATCTTAATGCTAATATAATTAAAATGGGAAGTGCATGTGAAGATTCTTTAGGTAAAGCAATTCAAGCCATTACAACAAGAGATAACAATATTGCAGAAGCTGTTATTCAAGAAGATGAAAAAATAGATAAATATGAGACTTTAATTGAACAGCAAGTTGTGAATTTAATTGCTTTAAGACAACCTATGGCAATTGATTTAAGAGAGACAGTAACGGCTTTGAAAATGTCTTCAGATTTAGAAAGAATAGGTGATTTAGCAAAAAATATATCCAAGAGAACACTTTTGCTTAACGAAAATCTTCCAAAGAACTTGGTAGACTCATTGAATAGAGTATCTACCAATGTTCAAAAACAATTAAAATCAACATTAGATGCTTATCTAGAAAGATCTGCGCCAATGGCAGTAAATGTTTGGGAAGGTGATGAGCAAATAGATGATCTAACAAATCTTTGTATGCAAGAAGTTATAAAATATCTTAAAGAAAATGAAAAAAATTTAGAAGATGGAACCCATTTATTGTTTGTAACTAAAAACATAGAGCGTATTGGTGATCATACTACAAATGTTGCAGAACAAGTTTATTATTTAGTTAAAGGCGAATATTTAGAAGGTGATAGACCCAAGGGAACAGAGCCAATTGTAACCGGAGAAAAATGATTTATGTCAGCTCATGTTTTCATAGCTGAAGATGAAGCATCAATTGTTAGTTTGTTAAAGTACAATCTTGAAAAAGAAGGGTATAAAGTCAGTCATTCAGAAAATGGAGAAGATGCTCTTAAACAAATAAAATTAAAACAGCCAGATTTAATATTAATGGATTGGATGTTACCAGAATTATCTGGTGTTGAAATTTGTAAAAACTTAAAAAAAGATAATAAGTTTAATGATATTCCTGTCATTATGTTAACTGCAAAAGGGGAGGAAGAAGACAAATTAAAAGCATTTGATACAGGTGCAGATGATTATGTAACTAAACCTTTTAGTCAAAAAGAATTGAATGCTAGAATTAAATCTTTATTGAGAAGATCTAAACCTCAATCATCATCAGACATTGTAGAATTTACTGATTTAAAAATAGATCGGATTACAAAAAGAGTTTATAGAAAAGATAAAGAAATTACTTTGGGTCCAACTGAATTTAAACTCTTAGATTTTTTTATCAAAAATCCAAAAAGAGTTTATTCAAGAGAACAACTCTTAAACAATGTTTGGGGAGAAAATATATATGTTGAGTTTAGAACAGTTGATGTTCATATTAGAAGATTAAGACAAGCAATTAACATACAAAATACAAAACCTTTAATTAGAACAGTAAGATCAGCTGGTTATTCTTTAGAATCTTGAAGATCTTTGGGTCTTATAAATTTTTTTAATACTCCCTTTTTCTCAACTTCATTCCAGGATTTAATATCAAACTCAATTTTTGCAAATGCTGCTGTTGGGAATTTATAATTCATTAGTTTAAAATTATTCGTATTATGATTTTTTGTAAGATTTCGTACTAAATTTTTCACTGATGGTTCATGGTTTATAATCAAAATTGATTTATATTCACTGGATATTTCTTTAATTTTTTTTATAATTGCATTCTCATCAACTAAATATAAATCTTTTGAAAAATTAACTTTTTTTGGCTTATTAATTTTCTTGGATAAAATTTGAAAAGTTTTTTTTGTTCTTTTTGATGATGAAATTAATGCATAATCAAATTCAAATTTTTTTTTAACAAAAAATTCACAAATCATTTTTGCATTTTTCTTGCCTCTTTTAGTAAGTGGTCTATCAAAATCATTAATACTTAAATCATCCCAACTAGATTTTGCGTGTCTCATGACGTATAATTGATACATAAAATCTAAATATATGACTGCTTTAAAAAAACAACATAAAGAAGAGTTGAAATCTAAATATATAAATAGAGAGCTTTCTTGGTTAAAATTCAACGATAGAGTACTTTTAGAGGCGCAAAATATCGAAAATCCTCTTTATGAAAGAGTAAAGTTTTTATCAATTGCTGGGTCTAATCTAGATGAATTTTTTATGGTCCGTGTAGCTGGGTTATATAGTCAAATAAAACAAGAAGTTGACTCACTAAGCTCTGATGGTTTGACACCTGAAGAGCAAATGGATGAGGTAGTGCTTGAAACTAAGAATCTATTAAAAAAACAGAACAAAATTTTTATTCAACTGATTATGGAATTAAAAAAAAATGATATCAATTTAGTTAAACCAGTTAATTTAAATACTAAGGATAAAAAAAAACTTTTAGAAATATTTAAAGAAGAGATTTACCCTTTATTAACACCATCTGCAATTGATCCTGCACATCCATTTCCATTTATAATCAATCAAGGAAGAGCAATTGTAATGAAGTTGAGAAAAAAAAATAAAAAAAGGATTTTAAACTCAATAATAGTAATACCAAAAGCATTATCTAGATTTATTGAAATTGAGTCTTCAAAAAATCATAAGAAATTTGTGATTCTAGATGATGTAATAAGTTTTTTTGCTAATGAAATTTTTCCAGATCATGATTTAGAAAAGAAAATGATTTTTAGAGTAATAAGAGACAGCGATGTAGAGATTCAAGAGGAAGCAGAAGATTTGGTTAGATCTTTTGAATTGGCTTTAAAAAGACGTAGAACGGGTGATATTGTTCGTTTAGAGGTTCTTGAAAATAGTGATAACGAATTGATAAGATTTATAATTAATAAATTAGATATAAATCCTGACTATATTTATGATGTTGCTGGCCTTGTTGGAATTCAAGATATAGATCAAATATGTAAAGTAAAAAATCCAAAATTAAGATTTAAACATTTTACACCTAGAGAAGTTGAAAGATTAAAAGAATATAATGATAATTTTTTTGAAACTATTAAAAAGAAAGATTTAGTTGTTCATCATCCTTTTGAAACATTTGACTCAGTAATTGAATTTTTAAACCAAGCAGCAAATGATAAAAAAGTTATAGCTATAAAACAAACTCTATATAGAACAACTCTAGACTCACCTATTGTTAAAGCTTTAATAACAGCTGCAGAAAATGGAAAAACAGTTACCGCTTTAATTGAAATTAAAGCTAGATTTGATGAGGAAGCTAATATTCAACTATCAAGAAGTTTAGAAAAAGTAGGTGTTCAAATTGTTTATGGTTTTGCTAAATATAAAACTCATGCAAAATCATCATTAGTTTTAAGAAGAGAACAGGGTAAAATACAAACTTATTTTCATTTAGGAACTGGCAATTATCATCCAGTAAATGCTAAAATTTATACTGATTTGTCTTTATTTAGTTGTGATAAGAAAATGGCATCAGATGTTGAAAAGTTTTTCAATTATGTAACAGGATACGCAAAACCAAAAAATTTAAATAAAATTTCTATTTCGCCAGTAAATATGAGGCAAACCTTAAATGAAAATATTGATGCTGAAATTAAAAATTCTAAAAATGGAAAATTTGCAGCTATTTGGGCAAAAATGAACTCTTTAGTAGATCCAGAAATTATTGATAAATTTTATGAAGCTTCGAATGCTGGTGTAAAAATTCATTTATTTGTAAGGGGTGTTTGTTGTTTAAGACCAGGAGTAAAAGATAGATCAGAAAACATATTTGTAAAAAGTATCATAGGAAGATTTTTAGAGCATTCTAGAATTTATTGTTTTAGTAATGGTACAAAAAAAATGCCTAATAGAAATGCAAAAGTATATATTTCGTCAGCTGATTTAATGCCGAGAAATTTAAATCGAAGGGTAGAACTTCTAGTCCCAATTGAAAATGAGACTGTTCATGAACAGATCTTAGATCAAATAATGTTGGCAAATTATCTTGATACTAATCAGAGCTGGGAACTTGAAGCTGATGGTAATTATAAAAAAATTAAATATAGTAAGAGCGATTCCTTTTCAGCTCATGAATATTTTATGAATAATCCGAGCTTATCTGGAAGAGGTAAAGCTAAACTAAGAATGCAGCCTAAACAACTGCACTTAAGATTGATTAAAAGTGGAAGTAATTAAAAGTAAAAATAGTTTAAAATTAAATCAGGCTAAATTAGCTATAATAGACATTGGATCAAACTCTATAAGAATGCTAATTTATGAAGATTTCAGTTCTTCTCGTGTGCCTTTTTTTAATGAAAAAGCAGTTTGTGAACTTGGAAAAAATTTAGATAAATCGAAAAAACTTCACAGATCTGGTACTGAATATGCTTTAAAAGTTTTAAAAAGATTTTCTGAAATTTTAAATGTTTCAAAAATCACAAATCTAAAGATTATTGCAACAGCAGTTATAAGAGAAGCAACTGATACAAAACCTTTTATTGATGAAGTTGAAAAACTTTTTAAAACTAAGATTAATATATTATCAGGCGAAGAAGAAGCTAAATGCACAGCTGAGGGAGTAAAAATAGGTTTTGAAAATGTTGATGGATTAGTTGCTGACCTTGGCGGTGGTAGTTTGGAGTTAGCCCGAGTTGAAAACAATATAGTAACCAATAAAACCTCATTACCTGTTGGTGTTTTAAGATTAATGAATAATCCTGTAGTTAAAAAAAGAAATTTAGCAAAATATATTAAAAAATTATTAAGAGATGAAAAATGGCTCTCAAAAAAGAAATTTAATAATTTATATTTAGTTGGAGGTACTTGGCGTGCATTATTTAAATTACATCTTTTTCAAAATAATCATCCAGTACACATAATTCATCAATATAGTATTGATAATAATGTTTTATCTAAGTTTGTTGAAAAAATTTCTTCTTTTAATAAATCCAAACTTAAAACAGTTGAGTATATTTCAAAATCTAGAACACCATATTTACCTTATAGCTGTATTATACTTGATGAAATTATGAAAGTTTCAAATCCAAAAAAAATTATTTGTTCTATCAGTGGTTTGCGTGAAGGATCTTTATCAATTGACCATTTTAAAGATGTAAAAGAATCTGAAATTTTTTTCAAAGCAATTGAGAAGGTTGCGCAAAAAAGAGGTGATTTAGGGTCAAATTATAAAAAATATTATGATTTTATTCATCCAGTTTTTGAAGGTAATGAGCACTTTAATAAAAAATTATTATATCTGGCATGTGTATTAAGTCATATGGATTGGGGATTGGGAGCATTTCAAAAAGCTGAATTGGTATTTCAAGAAACGATAAATACTCCTTTACTTAGATTGACTCATAAAGAAAGAATACAATTAGCTTTGTCATGCTATTGGCGGTACTGTAGTATCAAGTATAATCCAAAGATCGAGTATTTAACTTTTTTGAATAATAATGAAATTTTTTCAAGCAAACAAGTTGGTGCAGCATTGAGATTTTCACAATCATTGACCTCGATATCTACGATATTTCTTGAAGAGTTTAAATTGTATAAAAGAGGTAATGCTGTATTTTTAAAAATTCCATCACAACATCAAGAAATAATCTCAAAACAAGTTACCAAAAGATTTAAAGCTCTTGCTAGAGAATTATTTTTAGAGCCAAGAGTAATTTATTCAAATAATTCAAAATAAACTTAAATTAATTAAACTTTAATAATAAGTAAATATTTCTGTAACTTAATCTTTTTAAGATAATCTACAAAATTTAAATATTCATTATTTTTTCCCCTGTTTAAATTTTGTTAATTAGCTTCTTTCTTCCTTCTCATTTAAGAGAAGGAAGAAAGACAATTTGGAATTAATTATTTATAGATGCAGGAGACTGCTCTGCATTCTTCTTAGCAAGTTTTTTTGCTTTTTTTTCAGCAACCTTTTTTTCTAGACCAGCAATTTTAATATTAAGGCTTGATAATTTTTTTTCTTTAGCTGTAATTTTATTTTTAAGTTTATCAATTGATTTTAATATTTTTGTTTTTTTCTTTTCATTCTTTTTTAGTTTTTTTCTCATTACTGCCTCCGAATTATTTGATACTTAATTTAATCATACAATCCTAAAATAAAAAGGATATTTTGTTACAACCTATAGTTTATAGTTTTTTAAGACCTGTTATAAAATAAAAAAACATTGCTATATGAGAACTATTATTGAATTTTTGATTTAATATTAATTTAAATATCTCTCTTTGATTAAAAAGATGAATTCTAATACCTTGTTCTGGTTTCGAAATTTTAATTAAGTCTTCTGTGTAATAACCAGTAATTTTAGTAGTTAGTCTTCCAGGTTCAGTATAAAAAGTTATTATTTTACTCAATTTTGATCTTGATCTATATCCTGTTTCTTCTCTTAATTCCTTATATGCTGATTGCAGAGTTGTTTCCTTTTTTTCCACTATGCCAGAAGGAAACTCGTAATTAATTTTATTAATTGGAACTCTTTTTTGGGAAACTACTACATATTTGTCTTTAATCTTAGGTATTACTAATGAAAGATTAGAAGTTTTAAGATAATGATAAAACTCTTTTTTTTTAAATTTTTTGTTAATTAAACTTATTCGATTGGTAAGTTTTATATTTTTCAATTTTTTTCTAAAAATAACTTTTTAACAATAAGTACAGCAATTAACATTCCAATAAGCTCAGCTAAAATATAATAAGGAGTATTTAAATAACTAATACCAGTAAAAGACTCTGTAAATGTTCTAGCAATTGCAACAGCTGGATTTGCAAATGAAGTTGAGGAAGTAAACCAATAACCTGCAGTAATGTAAAGCCCAACACTAGCAGCAACAGCAATTTTACCTGACTTCATTGAACCAAAAATTATTGTTATAAGCCCTAATGTTGCTATTACCTCAGATGTGAATATGTAAATCCCATCTCTTGACTTAGTAGATAATTCATAAATCTCATGTTCAAAAAAGAAATTAGCTAAACCAACACCAATTAAGCAACCAACTAATTGAGCAATAATATAAAAGGGTAATAGTTTCTTTTTTAATTTACCTGTTATTGTCATTGCGATACTTACAAATGGATTAAAATGAGCTCCTGATACATCAGCAAAAACTGTGATAAGTACAAATAAACCTGCTCCTGTTGCTATAGTATTAGCTATTAACATTACAGCAACGTCATTAGTTAAGTTCTCAGCCATTAAACCTGAGCCAACAATAATCATCACTAAAAAACAACTTCCTATTAATTCAGCAAGAAAATGACGACTTTTATTTTTCATAAAGCAGTTCCTTTATTCTTTTATGAATATTATTGTAAACTTTTTCAATAATCTCATCTTTTCTATTTATATCATTTGTTTCATTAAGTAATTTAACAGGATCCTCTATATCCCAATGAATTATCTGATCTTTATTTGGCCAAATAGGGCAGACTTCGTTATTGGCATTATTACAAACTGTAATCACATAATCCATTTTAATTTGACCATTAATAAACTCATTAAAATTTTTAGATCTATAATTTGAAAGATCATAATGTTTTGATAATAAATAATTCTTCACATCTTCATTTACTTTTCCTGTTGGATTACTCCCGGCACTAAAACCTTTATACAAATCGTCATACTCATTATTTATAATACTTTCAGCAATAATACTTCTTGCTGAATTACCTGTGCATACAAACAATATATTCTTCATTTAAAAAATAATCTTATAAATCCCAATAACAAATAATGGAATTTGTAATCCGAAGTTTGTTAGTATCGCTTTATCTTTGCTGATAAATCCAGCGATAGTCCATCCAACAACTCCTAATCCATGAAAATATATATTTAATGGATATATATTTAAATTTGTAAGAAGTATTCCTACTAAAACTAAAAACGTACTGATCCACTTTAGATATTTTTTTATAAACATAAAATTTCCTTTCATTATTATTATTTCAGTTATGTTAAGAATTTATTAAAATAAAGAATTATCTACACTTTTTACATAATCCAAAAAACTCAAGATTGTATTTACTATATTTCATACCATCTTTGTCTTTGAAGTTAGCTAAGTATTTGGAAAGACCTGCACTACTTATTTCTGTTACTTTCTCACAAATCTCACAGATAGAAAACGCTGTAGCTTTAGCCACTCGACAGCTTGAATTGTGACACGCAATAAATGC
This sequence comes from uncultured Pelagibacteraceae bacterium, assembly GCA_902518155.1. Lineage (GTDB taxonomy): Bacteria > Pseudomonadota > Alphaproteobacteria > Pelagibacterales > Pelagibacteraceae > Pelagibacter. The sequence goes on along the minus strand of CABYFA010000001.1, from coordinate 238,039 downwards.
ATTTCGACTCTCTATTTTGTGAATTTTTCCTATTTCCACTAGCTTATCTAACGCTCGATAAACTTGTAGGGGAGCTTTAATACCTTTTTTTTGAACATTAAAAAGGATTGAATAAGCTTTCATTGGTTCAGGAGATTTATCAATTAAATCAAAAATAATTTGCTGATTTTTTGTCAGAGTATGTTCTTTATGCATTGTTTTCATTTTACAGATTCCTCATTAATTTTTCAATTTAATAGATTGTTTTATTTTAAATAATGAAAGTATGAATAATAATAAAGCTGCTGTTATAATTGATGGTCCTGAAGATGTATTAAACTCTAAAGATGTGAACAATCCTATAATTACAGATAACAAGCCTCCTACAATTGAATAGATAACCATACTTTGTGGACTTGATGATAAATTTCTAGCCATTGCAGCAGGGATAATTAACATCCCAGTGATTAACAACAATCCAACCATTTTAATTGAAATAGCGATGATTGCTGCCATTAAAATAGTAAAGATTGCCTTAGCTCTGTCTGGATTTAAGCCTTCTGCTTCTGCTAGTTCATAATTTACTGTTGAAGCGAATAAAGGTTTCCAAATAAATTTTAGAGTTAATAAGATTAATGCTCCTCCAATCCATATGATCAACAAATCATTAACTGAAACTGCTAAAATATCTCCAAATAATAATCCCATAATATCAAACCTGATAAATGTTAAAAAACCTATAACAACAAGTCCAACTGCCAGAGATGAATGAGCTAGAAGACCTAACAAAGCATCACCAGGTAGATTGGTTTTTTTTTGAAGTTGAATTAAAATAAGTGCTATCATAGATGAAATGATAAATACCGATAGCGCAATATTAAACTCCATAGTAAACGCTAATGTCACTCCCAATAGAGCAGAGTGAGCTAAGGTGTCACCAAAATAAGATAATCTTCTCCAAATAACAAAACAACCAAGAGGTCCTGTTACAAAAGCAACCCCAATTCCAGCTACCAAAGCTCTTATAAAAAAATCATCAAACATTTAATTTTTTTTTATTTCACCTTCATCTGTATGGACATGGTCGTGCTTATGTTCATATCTTGATAATATTTGAGAAGCTTGTTCACCAAATAAAGCTTTATACTCATTATTTTTTGCAACATCCATTGGTGAACCTGAACAACAAACATGACCGTTTAAACAGACAACATGGTCAGTGGCTGTCATTACAGTGTGTAGATCATGAGAAATCAATAAGATACCACAACTTAATTCATCAGAAATTTTCTTAATTAGTTCGTATAAAGCAATTTCACCAGTAAAATCTACTCCCTGTACTGGTTCATCTAGCACTAACAGCTCTGGTTTTTTTGATATAGCTCTTGCAAGTAAAACTCTTTGAAACTCACCACCAGATAAATCTCCTAAATTTTTATCTTTAAGATGAATGACACCAGTTAAAGACAAAGCTTCATCAATTGTCTCTTTATTAAGACTCTCAGTTAATACCATGAAATCATTTACTCTTAGCGGCAACGTCCAATCAATTGAAATTTTCTGCGGGACATATCCAACTTTATGGGTATATTTTTCAACTGAACCATCAATCTTTTTGTAAATACCTAAAGCAATTTTAGCTGTTGTGCTTTTTCCTGATCCATTTGGACCTATAAGAGTAACTATTTTACCTTTTTCAACTTGTAGTGAGACTCCTTTGACTAACCATTTGTTGTTCAACTGTAAACCAGCATCATTTAATTTTACCAATATATTTTGATCAGTGCTCATTTTATTTCTTGACTTATAAGTGTTATATTATTACATAGTGTTATATTATAACAATTTAAATATACAACATATGAAAAACATAAAGAAATTACCATTAATCCTATCAATATTATCATTCTTAACAATTTTTGTGCCAGTAAATGCTGAAATTAAAGTAGTGGCAACAATAAAACCAATCCATTCTCTTGCAAGTTATCTAATGGATGGTGTTGGTAAACCAGATTTAATCGTTGATGGTTATGCTTCACCACATGGATTTGCTCTTAAACCATCACATGCAAAAATGATTCAAAATGCAGATATTATATTTTGGGTAGGAGAGGACATAGAAAATTTCTTGGAAAAACCATTAAAAACTATTGCAAAAAAAGCTGAAAAAATTGAATTAATGGAAATTAAAGGTTTAACTAAACTTAAATTTAGAGAAAGAAATATTTTTGAAGAGCATGATCATGGTCATAAAGAAGACGATCATGATGATCATGCAAAAAAAGAGGATGATCATGACGATCACGATCATGATAAAAAGGAAAAAGAACATGGTCATGATGAACACGGACATGACGATGAGCATAAAAAAGATGGTCACGATGAGCATGGTCATGAAGGACATGCGCATGGCGAATTTGATCCACATATCTGGTTAGATCCTATGAATGCAAAAGTAATCCTAAGCGAGATGGCTGAGCATTTAATCGAAAATGATCAAAAAAATGAGGCTAAATATAAAGCAAATTTAAACAAAGCTCATAATGATTTAGATAAACTTACAAAAAAAGTTAAGTCTGAATTAAATAAAGATTTTAAATCAGTAGTCTTCCATGATGCCTATCAATACTTTGAAAAAAGATTTGGTATAAATATTCTTGGAGCATTTACAGTAAATACAGACGTAATGCCAGGTGCTGAGCAATTAGCTGAAATCAGAGAGGTAATTGAGCATGATAAAGTTAGTTGTATATTTTCAGAGCCTCAATTTAATCCTGATATTATTAAAGCTGTAGCAAAAGATACTAATGTTGCAACAGGTGTAATCGATCCATTAGGAGCTACACTTGATCCAGGTAAGGATTTATATTTTGATTTAATTGGCAATATGTCAAAATCTTTCAAAGGTTGTTAATTAGAAATTGATCTTTAGTTATAAATAATATCTAATAATGGGATGAGTACAGTTTCCCTAACTTTAGATGAAATTTTTGATTTAGCCAAAAAAACTTTATTAGCTAATGGTTGTGATGATGAAACAGCTTCTATTCTGTCTGACCTGATTAGAAATGCCGAACGGGATGGATCTTTATCTCATGGTTTGTTTAGATTACCTGCATATGTAAGTGGTTTAAAAAGTGGAAAAATTAATGGTAAAGGAAAGCCTGAAATTAAAAAAATTTCTTCATCAGTTATAAAAGTTCAAGGGAATAATTGTTTAGCCCCAGTAGTTTTAAATAAAGGGTTGCCTGAATTAGCTAAAGCCGCAAAAGAAAATGGCGTAGCAGTGCTCGCAATAAATAACTCTCATCATATGGCAGCGATGTGGCCTGAAACAGAAAAGTTAGCAGAAGAAGGTTTGGTTGCTTTTGCATGCACATCATACAAACCTGCTGTAGCACCTGCTGGTGCAATCAAACCATTGTTTGGAACAAATCCGATTTCATTTGCTTGGCCGCGACCTGGTAAAACTCCAGTCGTTTATGATATGGCCACAGCATCAATGGCAATGGGAGAAGTCCAAGTTGCTAAAAGAGAAGGGCACAAGGTTCCACTTGGAACTGGTTTAACTAAAGATGGTAAAGAGACTACTGATCCAGGTGCAATTGCAGATGGTGGTGTATTACTTCCTTTTGGCGGCTACAAGGGTTCAGCAATAGCAATGATGGTTGAGTTAATGGCTGGTGCTTTGGTTGGTGATAATTTTAGTTTTGAAACAGCGGCTAAAGATAATAATGATGGTGGACCACCAAGCGGGGGAGAATTTATCATTGCAATTTCACCTGACAAAACCTCAGGAACAAATTGGCAAAAACATGCAGATGAATTTTTTGATAAAATGAAATCTTTTGATGGAGTTAGACTTCCAGGTGAAAGAAGACACAAAAATAGATTAGATAAAGGCCCTCGAAATATCAATGAAGATTTGGTAAATAAAATAAAATCTCTAAGCTAAAGTAATTTCAATCGGTGTATGATCTGAAGGTTTTTCACGACCTCTTGGATCTTTATTAATATTTATACCTTTAATTTGATCAATTAAAGAATTTGAAACTAAGAAGTGATCAATTCGCATCCCATTATTTTTTTGCCAAGCACCTCTCATGTAGTCCCAAAAGGTATAACCTTCCTTAGTTTCATTAAAATGTCTATAGACATCACTAAAACCAAGGTTGATCATTTCTCTTAATTTTTTTCTTATTTCTAATCTAAACAGAGCATCATCCTCAAAACTTTTTGGATTATAGACATCCTCAGCTGCAGGAATAATATTAAAATCTCCAGCAAGAATAATATTTGAATTTTTTTTACTTAAACTCTTTAGTTGTTTAATTAAATCATCCAACCATTGTTTCTTGTACTTATATTTGTCTGTATCTACAGGATTTCCATTAGGTGTATAAATGTTTATTAATTGAATATTTTTCTTTTTATACTCTAGTTCAGCTGAAATTATTCTTGATTGCTTTAGTTTATCTTTTATTAAGTCAGTTTTAATATTTTTTAATTTACCTTTAGATATAATCGCAACCCCATTATAACTTTTTTGGCCAAATACATGACTTTCATAATCCATTGCTGAAAAATCATCATAGGGAAAATTTACATCCTCTGTTTTGATTTCCTGCATCATTAGGATATCTGGTTTATATTTTAAGAGATAACTTTTGATATTATTTATACGAGCTCTCACAGAATTTACATTCCATGAAGAAATAATCATTAAAGAGAAAACGAAACACCACAACCACAAGATGACTTAGTTTGTGGATTTGTTATCTTAAATTGTTCACCAATTAATTCTGAAACATAATCAACTTCAGAGCCTTTTAATAAATCTGCTGAAGTTTTATCAATTAAAATATTTTCAAAGTTTAAATCATCTTTCGATTTTTCTTTATCAAAAGTGAATTCGTATTGAAATCCTGAGCAACCACCACCTTTAATAGCGATTCTAAAAAAAGACCCTTTATCTTTTTTAGAGAGCAAAACATTGATCTGTTTTAGTGCTTTATCAGTAAATTTAATTTCTTTAATCATAATTGATCACTGGTAATAGTAATATAATACTTAATATTTTATTTTAAAGGATGAAAAAATACTCAAAGATAGGTCAATTCAAAAGTAAAGGTAGGATATTTAAGGAATCTTTGTCAAAATATAGATCACCTTATCAAAGAGATAGAGATCGTATTATTCACAGTGCTTCATTTAGAAGATTGAAACATAAGACTCAGGTATTTGTTAATACTGAAGGTGATCATTATAGAACTCGAATTACTCATTCAATGGAGGTTGCTCAAATAGCAAGATCCATCGCTAGATATTTCAGTTTGAATGAGGACTTAGCAGAAACACTCAGTTTAGCGCACGATTTAGGCCACACTCCTTTCGGTCATGCAGGTGAAGATGCTTTAAATGAATGTATGAGCATCCATGGAGGGTTTGATCACAATTTACAAACATTAAGAATTGTTATGTTTTTAGAAAATAAGTATTTGAAATTTAGTGGTTTAAATCTTTCTGTTGAAACATTAGAGGGACTACTAAAACACAATGGTCCAGTTGAAGATTTTCATTTAGTTGATGAATTAATAGGTGTTAAAAAATTTAAAAACATGATTAATTTTAATACCTTTCCTTCACTAGAGGCTCAAATTTCATCTATATCTGATGATATTGCTTATAATAACCATGATATACAAGATGGCATAAAAGCAAACTTATTTAGATTAGAAGAGTTAGTAGAAATAGATTTTTTTAAAAATATTTATAGAAAATATAAAAAAAAAATTAACAAAAAAAATTATAAGATTGCAACTTACCAGATCATAAGAGATTCAATTGACTTAATGATAAAAGATTTAATAAGTAATACCATCAAAAATCTTAATCAAAATAAAATTAAGAATAGAAATGATTTGAATAAAACTGATTTTCTTATGGTTGATTTCTCTAATAAAATTAAAAATTCTGATAATGAAATTAGGTATTTTTTAAGGTCCAAAATGTACAATAACAAGAATGTGCTAAATAAAAATAACAAAGGTAAATTAATAATTAAAAAATTGTTTGCCAAAATAAGTAAAAATCCGGCAAAGTTTATTTCAAAAGAACATTTATCTAAAAACAAATATCGATCAGTTTCTGATTTTATTTCTGGTATGACTGACAGATATGCTATTAACCTTTATAACGATATCAAATGAACATTTTTGATCAATACTTAGATAAAATAAAAAAAATTATTATAGATTTATCGAAAAAAGGTAAAATAATTTTGCCAGATAATTTAGATGGAATAAACACAGAAATCCCGCCTGAGAAATTTAATTGTGACATATCTACAAATGTTGCAATGGTTTTGTCAAAAATAAATAAAAAACCTCCTTTAGAATTAGCTGAAATATTAGCAAAGAGTCTTGAAAATGAGGACAATTCAATAAAAGAGGTATCAATCGTAAAACCCGGATTTATAAATATCAAATTTCAACCTGAGTTTTGGACAAATTTTTCAAAAGAAATTATTAAGAACGCTAAAACATTTGGAATAAATACAAACGAGCAAAAGAAAAATTATTTAATTGAATTTGTTTCTGCCAACCCAACAGGGCCTTTACATGTGGGTCATTGCCGAGGTGCTATTTTAGGAGATGTAATTTCAAATATTTTATCATTTAATAATCATAAAGTTATTAAAGAATATTATGTAAATGACTACGGCAATCAGATAATTAATTTCACAAAATCAGTATATTTTAGAATAAGAGAAATCAAATTTAATGAAACTTTTCCAATAGATAATGAAGATCTTTATCCTGGTGAATATTTGATTGAGTTTGCTAATAATATCATTTCTTCAAATCCAAAAATAGATTTTACTAATTACGATGCAATATCTGAACAATTAACGAGCCTGTCTATAGACGAGGCAATAAAATTAATAAAAAAAAATCTTAGTAGCCTTGGTATAATTCACGATAATTTCGTTAGTGAAAAAAAATTAGTGCTCAATCAAGAAGTTGAAAAAGTAGTAGAAAATCTTCAAAAGAATAAATTTGTTTATAAAGGTAAAATTAAAGCTCCAGCTGGTGAGGATGATAATAATTGGGTTGAAAGAGATCAATTACTTTTCAAATCAACTGATTTTGGTGATGACAAAGATAGAGCATTACAAAAATCTAATGGTGCCTGGACTTATTTTGCTAGTGATGTTGCTTACCATAAAAATAAACTGGATAGAAAGTTTGACTACTTGATAAATATTTTAGGTGCAGATCATGCTGGTTATATTAAAAGAATTACATCTTCTGTCGATGCTTTGTCGAACTCTAAAGGAAAACTTATTTGTAAAGTTAGTCAACTTGTAAAACTTATAAAGGATAAAAAACCATTCAAAATGTCAAAACGTAAAGGTGATTATATAACTGTTGATGATTTAATTAATGAAGTTGGAAAAGATGCTACACGTTTTATCATGTTGAACAGAAGTAATGATGTCGAACTTGATTTTGATTTTGATAACGTAATTGAAAAATCAAAAGACAATCCTTTGTATTATGTGCAATATTGTTATGCTCGAATTTCATCTGTTTTTAGACATCTGGAAATAGATTTAAAAAAAGATTTAAAGATTGATGAATATAATTTTGAATATTCTGACCATGAAATAAGTATCTTAAAAAAAATATCTGAGTGGCCAAAGTGCATCGAAATATCAAGTAAGAAGCTTGAACCACATAGAATTCCAGTTTATCTTTATGAACTAGCCTCTCTCTTTCATTCTTACTGGAACTTAGGAAAAGATAATCCTGAAAAAAGATTTATAAATGAGAATAAGAAGATATCGAATGATAAGTTAGTTTTATTAAAACTTATATCAAATGTTGTTAAATCTGGGATGAATATTGTAGGTGTGTCTGCTCCTGAAAAAATGTAATGTTTAAAGAAATCAAATATATTATTTTTGTTTTTATTATTGGTCTTTTTATTTTTTTTACAGCAAAATATTATTTTTCTGATGCCTATAAAAAAAAATCTTATAGATCACTTAACAATATCGAGAACAAGATAAATACTTACTCAGAAAAATTACCAATTTTAGAAGATGATACGAAAAATATTATTGAATACGTTGAGCAAACAAACAATAAAAAAAAGAAAAAATTTAATTTTTGGAAATTATTAGAAAATAATGAATAAACGTCGATCATTCATTGTTGGTATCAAATCAACAAAACTTTCAGCAAAAGAAAAGTCATTTCTTAAAAAATATAAACCTTGGGGAGTTATCTTATTTACAAGAAACATTAAAAATATTGATCAAACGCTAAAACTCACCACATCAATCAGAAAATTATTCAAAGATAAAAAATATCCCATTTTAATTGATCAAGAAGGGGGTAAAGTTAATCGGTTAAAAAATATTATATCATTCGATAATTTGACTTCAGAATTTTTTGGAAAAAAATACGTTAAAAATGTAGATGAATTTAAATTTTATTATAAATTATTTATTGATAAAACTTCATATTTATTAAAATCTCTTGGTATTAATATTAATACTTCCCCTGTCTTAGATTTAAGAATTAAAGGTGCATCAAATATCATCGGGAATAGATCTTTTTCCAATAATCCCAAAATTGTATCTAAAATAGGAGATTATTGTATCAATTATTTTCATCAAAATGGTATTGGAACAGTCATAAAGCATATTCCAGGACATGGTCTTGCAAAAGTAGATAGTCACCATTTTACTCCAATGGTAAATAAAAAATTGAGCTATTTAACCAAGAGAGATTTTCTTCCATTTAAAAATAAAAAAACTTTTTTTGCTATGACCGCTCACATAATTTTTACTCAAATTGATAAAGAAAATTGTGTTACTCACTCAAAAAAATTTATTAAATTAATTCGCAATAAAATTGGTTTTAAAGATATTTTGATTTCTGATGATTTATCCATGAAAAGTCTTAAGGGTAATTTAAAGGAAAATACAATCAAAACGTTTAGTGCAGGTTGTAATTTAGCCTTACATTGTAATGGAAATTTAAATGAAATGAAAACTGTAGGAAATAATTCACCATTGATAAATCCTTTTCTCATAAAAAAAACATCACAATTTTACAAAATTTTAAGTTAATATTGATTGATGATTGAAAATGATTCTGAACTTTTTAAAGTAGATGTTGAAAATTATAATGGACCATTAGATGTCCTTTTAGATCTAGCAAAAGCTCAAAAAGTTAATCTTGAAGATATATCTATTACAAAATTAGCAGATCAGTTTCATGATTTTATCACTCAAGAAAAAAAATTAAATTTAGAAATTGCTTCAGAATACTTATTAATGGCAACATGGTTAGCATATTTAAAATCAAAATTGCTATTACCAGGCACCCCTGAAGAAGAGTTTAAAGTTCAAGAAGTAGCTGAAAAATTAAAACTTCAACTTAAGAAACTTGAATTAATAAGGTTATTATCTGAACAGATGCTTAAAAGAAAAAGATTAGGAAGAGAAATTAGAACCAGAGGTATGAGAGCAGGCATAAAGCCCATCTACAATAGTGAGTATAAATTAAATTTATTTGATCTCATGAAAACATATTCTACTATAATTATGACTAAAGATTTTCAGAAAATTAATATTCCAAAGTTACCAGTTTTTACAACAGAAGAAGGTATAAAAACTATAAAAGATTTTTTTGGAAAATTAATGGACTGGAAAAAATTAGATGATTTAATTCCGAAAAATTTTAAAAGTGGATCAAAGTATAAACGAACCGGTAAAGCAGGAATATTTGCAGGGTCTCTTGAGTTGGTCAAGGAGGGCAACCTAAGCATAAAGCAAGAAAACCTTTTTGATGATATTTATATAAAAGAAAACAAATGATAAAAAAAAAGATTAAGAAAAAAGACAATATTATTAATTTTCCAACTAAATTATCTTCAATCGAAAAGGAAATTGAAGGAATTGTTTTTGCTGCTGCAGAACCATTAGATATTGAAACTATTGAAAATAAGATATCTAAAAAAACGGATGTCGAAAAAATTTTGTTAAAATTACAAGCTGAATATTCAAATCGGGGTATTAACTTAGTTTGCATTTCTAAAAAATGGTCTTTTAGAACCTCACCTAATCTTTCAAATCTAATGACCCAAGAAAAAACTGTTGAAAAAAAACTATCAAAAGCTGCAATAGAAACTCTTGCTATAATTGTTTATCATCAACCAGTTACTCGTGCAGAGATAGAAGAAATAAGAGGTGTAGCTTTTGGAACTAACACCTTAGAAATTTTGATGGAATTAAATTGGGTTAAACCTGGTGGACGAAAAAATGTTCCTGGTCGACCTATTCAATATGTCACGACAGATGATTTTTTAAGTCATTTTAACTTACAAAAATTATCTGATTTACCAACAGTAGATGAACTTGGGGCCGCAGGTTTAATTGATAGTACCAATATTGATAACGCTATTTTTGGTACTGGAAAATTCTATAAAGAAAAACAAGATGATAAAAAAGAGGACATTTATTCAAATATTGATGAAATGTTAAGTAGCACTCTTGACTCGGATGAGAAGAACTAAGCCTACAAATTAGACTTTTCAATTATTGATAAAAAGGTTATAAGTTTTCTATGAGCATTGGAATTTGGCAAATAGCAATCGTTGTAATACTTGTGGTATTATTATTTGGTAGAGGAAAAATTTCTAGCCTTATGGGCGATGTAGCAAAAGGAATAAAAAGTTTTAAAAAGGGTATGGCATCAGATGTGACTGATGACAATGAACCTAAAAATATTTCTGACGATAATCAAGATTCGAACAAAAAAGAATAAATCACGTGCCTACTATTGGTTGGTTTGAGATTTTAATTGTAGTTGCAATAGCTATTGTAGTTTTGGGACCTAAGGACTTTCCGATAATGCTCAAAAAAGTTGGTTCATGGATCGGCTCTGCAAAAAAATATGTCAATAATATTCAAAATGAAGTCTCAAATATTGATCTTGAAGATAATAAAATAGAAAAAAAAGAAGAAAAAAAAGATGAGTCATGACGAAAATGAAGGTGGCTTTGTAAGCCATTTAGCTGAGTTAAGAAAAAGACTAATTCATAGTTTTATTTTTCTAATAATCTTTTTTATAGGATGTTATTTTTTTGCTGAACATCTTTATGGTTTTTTAGTAGAACCATATGCACAAGCGGTTAAAGATGATGGAACTGATAGACGATTAATTTTCACAGCTTTACAAGAAACTTTCCTTACCTATTTGAAAGTATCTTTTTTCACAGCTTTTTTTGTTACTTGTCCATTTATTTTAATGCAGATTTGGAAATTTATTGCTCCTGGTCTTTATAAACATGAAAAAATTGCAATTTTACCTTATTTAGTTTTAACCCCAATCTTATTTTTACTAGGAGGTATGTTGGTTTATTATTTAATAATGCCCCTAGCGATTAAATTCTTTTTATCTTTTGAAAGTTCTGGTCTTTCAACAAATTTACCAATTCAATTAGAAGCAAAAGTAAACGAATATCTTTCATTGGTAATGAAACTTATATTCGCGTTTGGCATAAGTTTTCAATTACCTGTTGTGTTGAGTTTATTAGCGAGGGTAGGGTTAGTTGATTCTGATTTTTTAAAGAAACGAAGAAAATATGTTGTGGTTATTATATTCGCAGCTGCAGCTTTACTCACACCCCCAGATCCCATCACACAAATTGGTTTAGCGATACCTTTATTAATTCTATATGAATTATCAATATTTTCAGTAAAACTTATTGAGAATAAAAATTTAAAAAATTCTGATGCATAACATTAAAGAAATTAGAAAAGATTTTGATGCATTTTCAAAAGCATTAAAAAAAAGATCAATCGATATAGATCTCAATAAACTCAAAAAATTAGATATAGATAATAGAGATTTAATTCAAAAAAAAGAAACATTAGAAAAAGAAAAGAAAGATATTTCAAAAACAAAAGATAAAGCTTTATTTTCTAGGTCAAAAGAAATTACACAATCTATTGATAAAATTACTGATCAACAATCAAAAATTAAATCAGACTTAGATGAAATTTTATCAAGTATTCCAAATATACCTCATGATGATGTGCCTAAAGGATCTAATGAAAATGAAAATGTTGAATTAACTAAATCGGGTCAGATTCCTAATTTTGAATTTACTCCAAAATCACATTACGAATTAGGTGAAAAGCTTGGCATGTTAGATTTTGATCTTGCCACAAAAACCACCGGTTCAAGATTTGTTTTTGTTAAGAATAAATTAGCATTACTTGAAAGAGCAATTTCAAATTTTATGCTTGATATACATACTTCAAAAAATGGATATGAGGAAATTTCACCACCTTTATTAGCATCAGAAAATACAATGTTCGGAACTGGTCAATTGCCTAAATTTGAAAATGATCAATTTGAAGTAAAATTAGAAGAGGGAAGTGGTAGAAAATTTTTAATTCCAACAGCAGAAGTTATCTTAACTAATATTGTAAAAGATAAAATTTTAGATTTTAAAACATTACCGATGAGATTTGTTGCATCTACCCCATGTTTTAGAAAAGAGGCTGGTAGTTATGGTAAAGATACAAAAGGGATGATTAGACAACACCAATTTTATAAAGTTGAATTAGTTAGTATTGTGGAACAAAATAAATGTCTTGAAGAATTAGAGAGAATGACAAATTGTGCCACAGGAATTTTGGATTTGTTAGAGTTACCATATAGAAAAATGATTTTATGTAGTGGAGATATGGGATTTAGTGCAGAAAAAACTTACGATATAGAAGTATGGTTACCTTCAGAAAACAAATATAGAGAAATATCTTCATGTTCATCATGTTCAACTTTTCAAGCAACAAGAATGAAAGCTAGATATAAAAATTCAAATAAAGAAACAGTATTTGTTGGAACGCTTAATGGAAGTGGTTTAGCAGTGGGTAGAACTCTTATTGCCATATTAGAAAATTTTCAGCAAAAGGATGGGTCTATAAGTATTCCAAAAGTGCTTAGACCTTATATGAATAATCTAGAAAAAATTAGTCTGAATTAAAGTTGTTTTAACTTAAGAGATAGTATAAAAATTCATTTTTAATTAAGGAGTTTTATGGAAAGTTCAGGAATAGGTCAATTTATACCACTAATATTAATTTTTGTTATTTTTTATTTTTTCTTGATAAGACCACAGCAAAAAAAAGTTAAAGAGCATAAAGCTATGGTCGAGGGTTTAAAAAAAGGTGATAAGATTGTAACTTCAGGCGGTATCACAGGAACCATAACTAGAGTTGTAGACAACGATAAAATTGAAGTTGAGGTTGCTGAAAATGTGACTGTTGAAGTTATCAGAGGTACAGGTGTACAAAGTCTGATGAACTCTCAAGAAGTTAAAAAGTAATTTTGTTAAAGTAAAGTGTTATATTTTTCAAAATTCAGAATAATTTCAGTAATATTAATTTCTCTATTTTTTATTTTAATCGCTTCATCAAATTTATTTAAGTTTGAAAACAACTTACTAAATAAGAAAATTAATCTTGGATTAGATCTTCAGGGAGGTTCTTACCTCCTACTCGAAATTGATAATAATCCAGTTATTGAGCAAAAGATACAAAATCTTTCAATTACCATTAGAAATTATTTCAAAGACAAAAATATAAGAATTAAAAATTTAAAAATTTTAGGACAAAAATTATCTTTTTCTGTAGATGAAAACTTTAAACAAACTATTCTAGATACGTTTAATGATGAGGAAAGTGAATTAAATCCTTATTATCCAAGATTTAAATCTCATCAATTAGATATCACTGAGGAAAATAATATTTTTTTTGTCAATTACTCAACCCAAGGTATTGTTAAACTAAAAACATCTTCACAAGATCAAGCATTAGAAATTGTAAGAAGAAGAATTGACGAGATAGGAACTAATGAACCCAATATTCTAAAAAGAGGAAACGACAGAATTCTTGTTGAATTACCTGGATTAGATGATCCGATGAGAATTAAATCATTGCTTGGTAAAACTGCAAATCTTACATTTAGATTTGTAACTAATAACGATCAAGACTCTTTTGGAGCGGAAAAACTTAGTTATGAAGATGAGTCTGAAGAAGATGCTCTGGTAAGTAAAAGAATTATTTTAAGTGGAGACAATCTACTAGATGCTCAACCAAGAATGGATAGTGAGACAAATGAAACAGTAGTTACATTTACACTTGATAGAGTTGGAGCTAAAAGATTTGGTAAAGCCACATCGACTGGCATTGGCAAACAATTAGCAATAGTATTGGATGGTAAAATTATAAGCGCACCAGTTATTAGAGATACGATTGCAAGTGGATCAGGTCAAATCAGTGGAGGTTTTACTTTTCAATCAGCAACAGATTTAGCTCTTTTATTAAGATCTGGTGCATTACCCGCACCTTTAAATATTATTGAGGAACGAACAGTTGGTCCAGACTTAGGACAAGACTCAATTAATGCAGGGATGATTGCATTAGCAATTGGTTTTGTATTAGTAATAGTATTTATCTTTGTTAAATATAAGATATTTGGCTTAATTACCAATATAACGTTAATACTTAACCTTTTCTTACTCATTGGAATATTGACTATATTCGAAGCGACCTTAACTCTTCCAGGGATCGCTGGAATAATTTTGACAGTTGGTATGGCAGTCGATGCTAATGTTTTAATCTTTGAGAGAATTAAAGAAGAGCTAAAAAATGAAAAAAATAATTTAATAGCTTTTGATAGTGGTTACACAAAATCTAGAACTGCTATACTTGATGCAAATATAACAACATTATTAGCTGCTATTATCTTATTTTTTATGGGCTCAGGTCCAATCAAAGGTTTTTCACTTACACTTGGGATTGGAATATTTACAACATTATTTTCGGTGTATTTCATAGCGAGGTTATTGACAGTTTTGTATGTTTACAGAAACAAAGAAAAAGAGGGATTAATTTAGATGATTGCTTTTAACAAATACTATAATCAATTTAATATTCTTTCTATATCCTTAGTCGTTATTTCATTATTTTTACTAACTTTCAAAGGTCTTAACTTTGGAATAGATTTTAAGGGCGGAACCTTAATTGAACTAAGATCAACTGACAGCAAAATTAATGTTTCATCTCTAAGAGATAATTTAAATTCTATGAATTTGGGTGACGTTTCAGTAAAAAATTTTGGCAATGAGACAGACTTTCTAATTAAATTTGAAATTAATAATAACAAAAATATTATCGAGGAAATTAAAGCAAATTTAGATAAATCATTTGGTAATACTTTTGATTTTAGAAGAGTTGAAAACGTAGGACCGAAAGTAAGTGCTGAGTTGCTCAAATCTGGAGTAATAGCTATCGCAGTGGCATTAACTTTAATGTTAATTTACATTTGGATCAGATTTGAATGGCAATTTAGTTTAGGAGCTATATTAGCTTTGTTTCATGATGTGTTGGTAACCTTAGGTTTATTTTCATTGCTTGGTCTTGAAATCAATTTATCTATTATTGCAGCTGTGTTAACTATCGTTGGTTACTCCATGAATGATACAGTGGTTATTTTTGATAGAGTAAGGGAAAATTTAAGAAAATATTCTGACATTAAAATTTACGATTTAACTAATATCTCTATCAATGAAACATTATCTAGAACTTTAATTACATCAATAACTACTTTATTAGCTTTGCTATCAATATTTTTCTTTGGTGGTGAGATACTAAAAGGTTTTTCTTTGGCTATGATATTTGGTGTAATTTTTGGAACTTATTCATCTATCTATATTGCCAATACAGTCTTAGTTAGACTAAGAGTTTCACAAAAAACTGTTTTAAGAGAAGACGAAAGTAGTTAATAAAGGTTTTGAGCAGCTACCATAGTAAGCAGCATTGGTATTGACAACAAAGTATTAGTTCTCGAAAATAACATAGCTGTTCTTGCTGACTTGGCTTTTAGATCAGGTTCACACTCAACAATACCTAAAGCTCTTTTTTGATTAGGCCATATTACAAACCACACGTTAAATGCCATAACTAAGCCCAACCACATACCAATTCCAATGGCTGTGTGTTTTGGAATCCCAGATCCTATACTTAAAGTCATTGCATCATGCAAATATCCATTAAGACCTGCAAGTGCTAAACCTGATAAAACTGTGAACGCAGCACCCCATCTGAAATAAAATAATGCAGCTGGTGCAATTACTTTACCAATAGCTGGTTTCTGTTCATCTGGAATTTTTGCCATGTTTGGGATTTGAACAAAATTAAAATACCATAATAAGCCAATCCACATTATACCAACTACTACATGCACAAATCTCGCAAACCAACTCCAAAATAGTGCATCGAAACTAAAACCATCATTTTGATAAAATAAGCCTAAAAACAACAGCACTGCGATGGCTAAAGAAACGTGAATAGTTTTTGATAAAGATGAAAGTAAATTACCCATGCTTAATTTTATACTGATTTAGAGTGAGATGACAATGGTATTTATTGTAAAAGATTTTTTAAAAATTTTCCTGTGTAACTTCCATTAACTTTACAAATTTCCTCAGGTTTTCCCTCAGCGATAATTTTTCCACCTTTTACGCCACCCTCAGGCCCCATATCGACAATATAATCTGCAGTTTTTATGACATCTAAGTTGTGTTCTATAACAACCACTGTGTTACCTAATGAAACAAATGTATGCAAAATTTCTAATAATTTTTTGATGTCGTGTTGGTGAAGACCAGTAGTCGGTTCATCTAAAATGTACATTGTTCTTCCCGTCGATCTTTTTGATAATTCTTTAGCTAATTTAATTCTTTGTGCTTCACCCCCTGATAGAGTTGTAGCTTGTTGACCAATTTTTATATAGCCTAGACCAACTTTTTTTAAAGTTAGCAATTTAGTCTTTATATTTGAAATATTTTCAAAATATTCACAACCTTCATCAACTGTCATGTTTAAAACATCCGCAATACTTTTATCTTTGAATTTTATCTCTAAGGTTTCCCGATTATATCTGGTTCCTTTACACTCATCACATTGTATATAGACGTCTGGGAGAAAATGCATTTCATAAGTAATAACTCCATCTCCCTCACAAGCTTCACACCTACCTCCTTTGACATTAAAAGAGAACCTTCCTGGTTTATATCCTCTTGTTTTTGACTCAGGTAATCCTGTGAACCAATCTCTAATTGGCCCGAAAGCTCCAGTATAAGTTGCTGGATTTGATCTTGGGGTACGACCAATTGGTGATTGATCAATATCAATTATCTTATCGATTAATTCTGTGCCTTTGAAACCTTTGAATGGTTTTGGAATTTTTCTAGATTTATTATTATTCAAAGTTAAGTTTAATGCGTTGTATAACGTCTGTAAGATTAATGTTGACTTACCACTTCCTGATACACCAGTGACACAAGTTAAACTACCTAAAGGTATTTTTAAATTAACATTATTCAAATTATTACCAGTCGCACCTGTTATTTCGAGAAACCTTCCATTTTTTGCTAATCTTCTTTTCTTAGGAACATCAATTCTTAATTTGTTTGAAAGATATTTTCCTGTGATACTAATTTTATTTTTTGTTATCTCATCAAAAGTTCCTTGCGCAACAACTTCACCACCTTTGTTTCCTGCTTCAGGACCAAGATCAATAATATGATCTGCATTTTCCATTGTTTCAGTATCATGCTCAACTACTATTACTGTATTTCCCAAATCTCTTAATCTTTTAAGAGCATTGATTAGTTTTACATTATCTTTTTGATGCAAACCAATAGATGGTTCATCTAAAACATATAACACTCCAGTTAAACCAGAGCCAATTTGAGATGCTAAACGGATTCTTTGTGCTTCTCCACCTGATAAAGTACCAGACTCTCTTGATAATGTTAGATAATCAAGACCAACATTTAAAAGAAAATTTAATCTTTCATTAATCTCTTTGAGGATATGTTCGGCAATTTTGACTTGTCTTTTATCTAAATTGAATTTTAAATTTTCAAACCATTTTGCAGCATCTAAAATTGATTTTTCAGTCACTTCACTAATGTGCAAGCCGTCAATTTTTACACACAATGCTTCATCTTTTAATCTATGACCATTACATCTCTCACATTTAGTATCAGACTGATATTGGGCTATTTCTTCTCTTTTCCAATCACTATCAGTTTCTAAATATCTTCTCTCTAAATTATTTATTACCCCTTCAAATGTCTTTTTATGTGAGTATTTTTCATAACCATCGTCATATGAAAATTTGATTTCTTCATCATCAGATCCATAAAGAATGATATCCTTTATTTTTTTTGAGAGTTTTGACCATTTTTCATCTAATGAAAAGCTATAATGTTTTGCTAAAGAAGATAATGTTTGTGCATAATATAGCGTGGTTGTTTTAGCCCAGGGTTCTATAGCTCCATCGGCAATACTTTTTTTATGATTTGGTACCACTAAATTTGGATCCACATTTAGTTTAATTCCAATTCCCTCACATTCCTCACAAGCGCCAAAGGGACTATTAAATGAAAAAAGTCTTGGCTCAATTTCTTCAATTGTAAAGCCACTTTCAGGACATGCAAATTTAGTTGAAAATATTAATTTTTCTACTTTTCGATATTTTTTCGGTAAGGTTTCATCTTCATATTCAACGAATACTAATCCATTCGCTAAATTGACTGAGGACTCAATACTTTCAGCTAATCTGTTTCCCAAAGATGAATTTAAAACTATCCTATCGACCAGAATGTATATGTCATGCTTAATTTTCTTATTTAATTCAGGAACTTTATCAATATCATAAATTACATCGTCTACTTTTATTTTTCGAAACCCTCTTTTTTTATAATTAAGGATTTCCTTTTTATATTCTCCCTTTCTTCCTCTGACTACCGGAGCGTAAATATATATAGTTGACTTTTTTGGTAACTCTTTAATTTTATCTACAATTTGTGTAATTGTTTGTGATGTGATTGGTTTACCTGTAAAAGGTGAATAGGGTATACCCGCTCTCGCATATAAAACACGCATGTAATCATATATTTCAGTAACTGTAGCAACAGTTGATCTTGGATTTTTAGAAGTATTTTTTTGCTCTATCGATATTGCTGGGCTCAAACCCTCAATTAAATCTACATTTGGCTTTTTCATTTTATCTAAAAATTGTCTTGCATAAGCGGATAAACTCTCAACATACCTTCTTTGACCTTCTGCATAGATTGTATCAAAAGCTAAAGACGACTTTCCTGATCCTGATAGACCAGTTATGACAACAAATTTATCTTTGGGTATCTCTAAAGAAACATTTTTTAAATTGTGTTCTTTAGCTCCCTTAATAACTATCTTTTTCATCATAATTTTTGTTGCTTTGACTTAATAAAATTAATATTCAGAGTAAATTGTGGTATAGTTCTAATTAACAAATTTAACAAATATAAAAATATTATGGCTGGAAGTTTAAATAAAGTACTTTTAATTGGTCGTTTGGGCGCAGATCCAGAGATCAAACAAATGGTAAATGGCAAAAGTGTTGCACGATTAAGTCTGGCAACAAGTCAGTCTTGGAAAGATAAGAATACTGGTGAAAAAAAAGAAAAAACAGAATGGCACCGTATAGTTGTATTCAATGAAGGATTGGTAAATGTTGTTCAACAATATCTAAAAAAGGGAGCTCAAATATATGTTGAGGGACAATTAACGACTCGAAAATGGAAAGATGAGCAGTCTGGTCAAGACAAATATTCGACTGAAATTGTTATTCAAGGATATAACTCATCTTTAACTATGTTAGGTGGAGGTAATTCAGGTGGAAGTATTTCAAATGATAATACTCAATCTAATAATGATGACATGTCACAAATTTCAAATGACATGGATGATGAAATTCCATTTTAATATTTATGCAAAAAACTGAAATTCCTGAGGATAAGAATATAAAATTAATCTCAATGCATGATGAGATGAGCTCATCTTATCTATCATATGCAATGAGTGTTATAGTCAGTAGAGCACTTCCTGATATACGAGATGGTTTAAAACCAGTTCATAGAAGAATTTTGTATGCGATGTACAAAGGTGGATATGATTGGTCAAAACAATTTAGAAAATCTGCAAGAATTGTTGGAGATGTTATTGGTAAGTATCACCCGCATGGAGATCAGTCAGTTTATGATGCTCTAGTAAGAATGGTTCAGGATTTTTCAATGAGCTTGCCTTTAGTTGATGGACAAGGAAATTTTGGATCTATTGATGGCGATCCCGCTGCTGCGATGAGATATACAGAAACTAGATTATCTAAAGTTTCACAATATTTAATTGATGATATCGAAAAGAATACAATTTCATTCAAAAATAATTACGACGAAACAGAGAAAGAACCAATAGTTTTACCAGCTCAATTTCCTAATTTATTAGTAAATGGTGCAGGTGGGATTGCAGTTGGAATGGCAACTAGCATACCACCACATAATCTAGGTGAAATAATTAACGGAACATTAGCTTTAATTGAAAATAAAGATATTAAAATTAAAGATCTTATGAAGCACATACCTGGGCCTGATTTTCCAACTGGAGGAGTAATAATTGGAAAAGACATGATCAAACAAGGTTATAACAAAGGCAGAGGTTCTTTTAAAATTAGAGGTGAAATTTCTATAGAAAGTTTAAAAAATGGAAGAGAAAGATTGGTTATCACATCAATTCCTTATCAAGTTAATAAATCTGTTTTGAATGAGAGAATTGCTCAGCTTGTTAGAGAAAAAAAAATTGAGGGTATAAGAGATATAAGAGATGAGTCAAATCGAGAAGGAATCAGAGTTTCAATAGATTTGAGAAGTGGGGTAGAACCTGAAACAGTAAAAAGACAACTTTACAAGAATACACAAATTGAAAGTTCATTTGGATTTAATACACTTGCAATAGTTGATGGCAAACCTGAAACTTGTAACTTAAAAGATTTCTTATCAAATTTTTTATCCTTTAGAGAGGACGTTGTAGTCAAAAAAACAAAATTTGATTTACAAAAAGCAGAAGAGCGAGCACATATCTTAATAGGTCTATCGGTATCAGTTGAAAATTTAGACAAAGTTATCAAAATAATCAGATCATCAAAAAATCCAGAAGATGCAAAGAAATCTCTTTTACAAACTAAATGGAAAATTAATAAGTCAAAAAAATTAATTTCACTTGTAGAAAGTTCAAAATCAAAAACTTTATATTCCTTATCAACTTTACAAGTGAATGCTATTTTAGAATTAAGATTACAAAAACTGACAGCGTTAGGAATAAATGAAATTGAAATAGAAATTAAGAAGTTAGCTGAATTAATTACGAAATATAAAAAAATAATTTCATCTAAAAAAGAATTGTTAAAAGTTATTAGCGAAGAGTTAAAGAATATTAAAGATAAATATTCATCACCCCGAAGAACTAAAATAATTGATGCTGTATTAAATTACGATATAGAAGAAACCATTCAAAAACAATCTGTATTGATTACAGTTACATTGCAGGGTTACATCAAACGTGGATCTTTGAATAGTGTTAAGACACAAAAAAGAGGAGGTAAAGGAAAAACTGGCATGACTACTAGAAACGAAGATTCTGTAGTCCAAACCCTATCAGTCAATACACACACCTCAGTTTTGTTTTTCTCTACAGAGGGTTTAGTTTATAGAATAAAAGCCTGGAAAATACCTGAGGGATCTTCAGTTTCTAAGGGAAAATCGTTGTTTAATATTCTTCCACTAAAAAACCATCAGTCAATAAGTTCTATTATGCCTTTTCCCGATAATGAATCTGAAATGAAAAATTATCAAATTGTATTTGCTACTGCTCAAGGGAAAATCAGAAAAAATAGTTTAGAGGATTTTTCTTCGATCAATACATCTGGAAAAATTGCAATGAAACTAGATAATAATGATAAAATTGTAGGTGTTAAAATTTGTAAGGATGATCAAGATATAATTTTAAGTACCAAATTAGGAAAATGTATACGTTTTGAGTCTAAAAAATTGAGAGTTTTTAAGGGTAGATCCTCTAAAGGGATTAAAGGTATAGTTTTGTCTCCTAACGATCAAATTGTCTCTCTTTCAATTATAGATAATGATAAATCTAAAAAAAATGGGAAGAAATCAAAGGACGAGCAATCAGAATTAAAAGCAAAAGAAAAGTTCATATTATCAATTACAGAAAATGGTTTCGGTAAAAAAACTAGTCATACAGAATATAGAGTAACTAATAGAGGTGGGAAGGGAATTATCGGAATTATAAATTCACCAAGAAATGGTAATATCTCTTCCTCTTTTCCTGTATATGATGGTGATGAAATACTTATATCTACTAACAAAGGAAGAGTAATACGTGTAGCGGTAAAAGAAATTAGAACTGCCGGTAGAAATACTCAGGGTGTTAGAATTATTAAATTAACTGGAGAAGAAAAAGTTGTTTCAGCTGATAAAATAGATGATAACTTAGTTTAATGAGTAAAGTTGCAATCTATCCTGGAACATTTGATCCAATTACGTTTGGCCATATTGATGTTATTAAAAAAGGTTTAAAACTTTTTGATAAGATTGTCGTTGCAGTATCTAACGTTGAAAATAAGGATTATTTATTCGATTCTGATGAACGAATTGAAATTGTAAAAAAAGCTTTATTTTATGATTTGAAACTGAATAAAAAAAAAGTTGTCGTAATTTCTTTTAGCTCTTTAACCACTGAATTATGCAAAAAATATAAATCAAATATTATTTTGAGAGGATTAAGAGCAGTTTCAGATTTTGAATATGAATTTCAACTAGCAGGGATGAATAGAAAATTAAATAAAAATATTGAAACTCTTTTTTTAATGTCTGATGTTGAAAATCAGATTATTTCATCAAGATTTGTTAAAGAAATAGTAAATTTAAAAGGTGATATCAAAAAATTTACTACCAAAAGTACAATTAAATTATTAAAAAGAAAATATGAATAAAATTTTAATAAATATATTTATTTTCTTTTTTTTAACAATAAACCAAGTAATGTCACAGGAGAATATTATGATTTTGAAACTTAAAGATGGAGATGTTAAAATTGAATTATTTGAAGATGTAGCACCTAATCATGTTAAAAGAATTAAAGATTTAGCTAATAGTAGTAAATATGATAATGTTGTTTTTCACAGAGTTATTGATGGTTTCATGGCACAAACTGGTGATGTAAAATTTGGAAATTCATCATCAAGTGATTTTAATTTAAGAATGGCAGGAATGGGAGGATCAGATTTACCAGACCTAAAACAAGAATTTAATAATTTACCTCATGATAGAGGAACTTTATCTATGGCTAGATCACAAGATCCAAATAGTGCAAATAGTCAATTTTTTATTTGTTTTAAACCTGCTCCTTTTTTGGATAACCAATATACAGTTTTTGGAAAAGTGATCGAAGGAATGGAATTTGTTGATAAAATTAAACGTGGTGATGAAAATAATAATGGTGCTGTCACAGATCCAGATAAGATAATTAGTTTTAAATCATTATAATATTTTAATGGCATTAAAAGAATTTGCCTTTAAATTATTGAACAAAGACAACTATGCAAGAGAAGGAATTATAGAAACGCATAGGGGAGTTATTAGAACTCCTGCTTTTATGCCAGTTGGAACTCAGGCAACTGTAAAAGCTTGTACGATTGACGATATTAAAAAAACTGGCTCAGATATAATTTTAGCTAATACATATCATTTAATGATCCGTCCAGGAGTTGAACGAATTCAAAACGCTGGTGGATTACATTCCTTTATGAATTGTGATTTACCAATACTTACTGACTCAGGTGGGTTTCAAGTAATGTCTCTTTCAAAATTAAATAAAATAGACCCAGAAAAAGGTGCAATTTTTAACTCTCATGTTGATGGAAAAAAATTTTATTTGAGCCCTGAAGAAAGTATAAAAATTCAACTTGGCTTGAATTCAGATATTGTAATGATCATGGATGAATGTCCAAAGAAAACGGATGACTATGAATTGATTAAAAAATCAATGGAACTATCATTATATTGGGCTGATAGATCTAAAAAAGCATTTGGACAAAATCCCCACAAAGCTCTTTTTGGTATAGTCCAAGGAGGTCTTTTTAAAGACTTGAGACTTTTATCCTTAAAAGGTTTATTAAATCTAAATTTTGATGGATATGCCATTGGTGGTCTTGCAGTTGGTGAAACACAAGAGGAAATGTTTAAAGTTTTAGATGATATAAAGGAAAAACTTCCAGAAAATAAACCACATTATCTAATGGGTGTAGGTACACCTTCTGATATTTTAGGTGCAGTTAAAAGAGGGATAGACATGTTTGATTGTGTAATGCCGACCAGATCAGGGAGAACAGGTCTAGCTTTTACATGGAATGGAAGAATAAATATTAAAAATAACAAATATCAAAACGATAATTCACCTCTTGATGAAAAGTGTAAAAATTTAAATTTAAACAAATATTCAAAAAATTATTTGAATCATTTATTCAATACTAATGAAATTTTAGGATCGATGCTTTTAACGTTAAATAATATCAACTTTTATCAAGAATTAATGAGTGAAATAAGAAAAAATATTCAAAAGGGTACTTTTAATGAATTTCATGATAAATACATAGATAAGTTGTGATAAAGAAACTATATGTCTCATCAATTCCTATTTGAAATATTAAAATAAATATGTATATACGAAGTACTTTTGGGCCGTTAGCTCAGTTGGTAGAGCAATTCCCTTTTAAGGAATGGGTCGATGGTTCGAGTCCATCACGGCTCACCATCAATTAATGTTATATTTTGATTGGTGGGTAATCCAAAATAATACTATTTGTCCACTCGTTTATTTTTTTTATTCGATTGTCAGGTGAGGGGTGTGTGCTAAGAAATTCAGATTTTTTTTTCCCCTTACTAAACTTTTTCATTCTTTCCCAAATTTTAGGCGTTTCTCTTATATCGTAACCAGACAAAGAGGCAAAAATCATACCTAAATAGTCAGCTTCAGTTTCTTGCTTTCTATTAAAAGGGTTCATTATACCTAGTTGAGATACCATACCAATAGTATTCATACCTGTTGTTCTATTAACTTGAGATAATTTTCCACCAGATAATATATCTAGAACATTTGTCCCTACATTTAAAACAACACCTCTGCTTGCTCTTTCTACAGAATGTTTAGCTACAGCATGTGCAACTTCATGACCCATGACAGCAGCTAAGCCATCAGTATTTTTGGTTACTTCTAATATGCCTGAAAAAACTGCTATTTTACCTCCTGGCATACAAAATGCATTTCTCATATTTTTTTTATCGATTAATATATATTCCCAATCAAAACCAATTGTCGGATCATCAAGTTTCGATTGATAAAAATATTCTCCTATAGAATTTTCCATTCTTTTACCAATTTCTTTAATTTGATTAAGTTTTGGTCCTGTTATTAATTTTTCTTTTTCCTTTATCTTTTCAAAAATTTGGGCCGCCTGAGCATTTAATTTAGCTTCAGGGATTAGTTTTAATTGTTTTCGATCAGTGATTGGTGCAGTAGCACATGAATTCAGAGCTAAACTACAACAAGTACAACCAACATAAGTTAAGAATTTTCTTCTATCCATTTTTAATTATCATTGATAATATATTTTAAAATGAATCTAAATAATAAAATATTAGTATTTTTATTTATTATTGCGATTTCTTTTGTAGTTTACTCTAGTTTTAAATAAATTTTATGAAAAAGAATAAAAAAAAACGATCACTTACTCTTATTCTTAGAAATTATTTTATAACGGGTGTAGTGGTATTAATTCCTATTGGTTTTACTTTATATTTAAGTAAAATTTTAATAGGAATTTCTTCTAAAATAATTCCAGAGAATATAAATCCTAATAACTACTTACCTTTTGCAATACCTGGAATAGAAATAATTATTTCTGTAGTATTTATAACAATTGTTGGGGGATTATCATTATCCTTTTTAGGTAAACGAATTCTCAAACTTATTGATGATCTATTTAAAAGAATTCCTGTTTTAAGGACTATTTATTCGGCAATAGTACAAATGACCGAGACATTTTCTAATAAAGATGACAATGATAAAAAAAGTGTTGTTTTAGTAGAATACCCAAGAAAAGGTGTTTGGGCTGTTGGATTTGCAACAAAAGAAAATAAAGGTGAAATGGCTGAAAAAACAAATAAAAAATTAATAAACGTATTTGTTCCAACTACACCAAATCCTACAAGTGGTTTTTTATTAATGTTTCCTATAGATGAAGTTATATATCTGAATATGACATTTGAAGAGGCATCCAAATTTATTGTTTCTGCAGGAACATCCACAGGTAAGAATTAAGCTATATCGTTAATTATATCTGCACGATCATATAATTTAATTAATGGTTTAAATCTTCTTATATCCTCTTTTTCATTTTCAATTCTTTTAATTTCTTTTTCAGCTAAAATAAAAAGATTATGATTATGTATTGGATCTGCCAATTTAAAGTTTTTTATTCCACTTTGTTTAAAACCAAGAATATCTCCAAAACCTCTTAATTTCATATCCTCTTCAGATATTTTAAATCCATCATTAGAGTCTTTTAATATATTAATTCTTTTTTTAGCATTTTCACTTAGATTTGACTTAAACATTAATACACATGAAGATTCTTTGTTGCCTCTTCCAACTCTACCTCTAAGTTGATGTAATTGAGACAAACCAAACTTATTTGCATTTTCTATTATAATTACATTTGCATTAGGAAAATCTATACCAACTTCAATGATAGTAGTAGAAACTAATATCTTAAATTCATTTCTTAAAAATTTGTTTAAGATTTCCTCTTTTTCCTCAATAGTTGTTTTTCCATGGAGTAAATAAACCTCATTTGGAAAAATTTTTTTTAGATATTCAGACTTTTTAATCGCTGAAGAGTGATCAATTTTTTTTGACTCTTCTATAAGAGGGCATACCCAAAAAATTTGATTTCCAAGTCGTATTTCTTTCTTGATGAATTTAATTACATCCTTAATCTTACTTTCAATTTTACTATAAGTTTTTACAGGTTTTCGGTTATTCGGTTTTTCTCGTATAATTGAAAGGTCCATATCTCCGTAAATAGTCATTGTTAAAGTACGTGGAATTGGTGTTGCAGTCATTAAAAGAACATCACAATCTTTCCCAGCTTTATCAGATAATTTTTTTCTCTGACTAACTCCAAATTTGTGTTGTTCATCAATTATTATTAAACCTAGTTTTTTGAATTCTACTTTTTTTTGAAATAAGGCATGTGTTCCAAAAATAATATCAATTTCTTTTTTAATAAGTTTATCTAAAATTTTTTTCTTATCTTTGTATGATGATTTTCCAGAAAGTAACTCTATTTTAATATTTTTTGGATATATTTTTTTTGCTAATAAAAAATGCTGTCTTGCTAATATTTCTGTAGGAGCCATTACTGCTACTTGAAAATCAGAACTG
This sequence comes from uncultured Pelagibacteraceae bacterium, assembly GCA_902518155.1. GTDB lineage: Bacteria > Pseudomonadota > Alphaproteobacteria > Pelagibacterales > Pelagibacteraceae > Pelagibacter. Next base: position 210,561 of record CABYFA010000001.1, on the reverse strand, counting down.
ATGGTATTGAATGCAGATAATAACGCTACAATTGTTTTACCACTACCAACATCACCCTGAAGTAATCTGAACATCTTGTTATCTGAGCACAAATCTTTATTAATCTCATTTAATGTCTTGGTTTGATCACTGGTTAAGGAAAAATCTAATTTTGATATTATTTCACCTTGTTTTTTAGTATCAAATTTTTTCTTTGTTTTTTTTATTTTTTTGATCTTTTTTCTAATTTCTGAATTAACTAAAAAAGTTGAAAAAATTTCATCAAAAGCGAGTCTTTGATAGAAATTTTCCTTAAATTTACCAATGTTTTCTGGATCGTGTAATTTTTTGATTGAGTCATTCCAACCAATATTACCAAAATTTTTTAATATATCTTTTGAGTGCCACTCATCAATCTGAGGTAAATTTTTAATAATTTGTAATATTATTTTATTATAAACCTTTTCACTAATTCCCTCAGTTAATGAATAACTATTATGCTTTTGTTTTATTATAGATGAGTCTTCTGAAATATATTTAGGATTTGTTAATTGATATTTATTTCTAAAGTATTTAATTTTACCACTAATTGTTACTTCTTTTCCAATAGGTAATATTTTTCTAATATATCCTTCGTAACTGTTAAAAAAAACACAATCTATTTCACCAGTTTCATCTTTGCATAAAACTCGATTTGGTAAGTTTCTTACTCTTGGAAATGAATATTTTTGAGGAATTATAGTTATAGTTTGTATCTCATCTATTTTTAAATCTTTTATTTTCGAAGATAAACTTCGATCTGTATAAGATTTTGGTAATTTCCATAACAGATCAAAAATACTATTAATTTTTTTTCTTTTTAATAAATTTGATGTTTTTAAACCAACACCTTTTATAGATTTAAGGTCAGATAATAAATATTCATAATTTCTTTTAATATCCATAAAGTAATATTATATTCCTAATATGACCTCTGATATAGAACAAATAAAAAAAAAAATTATATACAGATCAAATTATCGCGGTACGAAAGAAATGGATAAACTTTTAGGAGCATTCACTAATAAATACATAGATCAATTAAATGTTGAAGATTTAAATGAATTAATAAAATTCTTAGAAATAGATGATAATAATCTTTACAATTTTTATAATGGTTTAAAAACCAACATTGAATTTAAAGATAATAAAATTAATAATTTATTTAAAAATTTTAAATATTAACAATTTTATGGCGGAGAGACTGGGATTCGAACCCAGGAAAGAGTTGCCCCTTTGCCGGTTTTCAAGACCGGTGCTTTCAACCGCTCAGCCATCTCTCCGTGTAGAAGCTTTTATAATTAAAAATATTTAATTCAACAATAAAATAGTCTAATTACTCATGATATTTTATTCATTTAATTAGTATGAAAAATGATTTTAACAAAGGTTTAATATTAACTTCTTTAGGTTCTTTTTGGTGGGGATTTATTGGAGTTATATATTTTGAGTCAGTTTCTTTTATTGGTCATACTGAATTAGTTGTTCACAGATGTCTGTGGACAGCAATAATGTTAACTTTAACTACAACATTTCTGTCTAAATGGAAAATTTTTTTAAAAGAAGTAAAAGATAAAAAAAAATTAATTGCATTATTTTTGTCTGGTTTTTTAATTTTTGTTAATTGGTCTATATGGATATATGCTGTTGCATCAGAAAGGATTATTGATGCTAGTTTTGGTTATTTTATAATGCCAATAATTAGTGTTCTTTTAGGGTATATTTTTTTTAAAGAGAAACTAAACAAAAAAAGGATTTTTTCAATTATTCTAGTTTTTGTCTCAATATTAATTTTAATTTTTTTTAATCTTAAATCATTACCATGGGTCGGTCTTATTGTAGCTTTTAGTTGGGCCTTTTATAATTTAGTTCGAAAAAAAATCGAAATTGATACCGATATTGGTTTGCTAATTGAAAGTTTATATATTTTCCCTTTTGCTTTAGTTGCATTTTATATAATTGCAAATAATGGTCTAAACGACTTTAACTTAAGTAATCCAGGATTAAGTCTATATTTACTTTTAGCTGGTCCAATGACTGTGATTCCTTTGTTTCTATATGTAAGAGGAGTTGAGTTAATTGGATTAGGACCTACGGGAATGATATTTTATATAACGCCAACATTACAGTTCATTTTAGGTTATTTTTATTATGGAGAGGATTTTTCATTAGTTAAATTTCTAAGTTTTATTATTATTTGGATTGCTGTAATTATATATTTAAATGACTTGTATGAAAAAAATTAAAATTTTTTTTTTAATTCTATTTTTTTTAAATTCCAACTTATTTGCAAATGAGAATACAGATTTTGAAAAGTGGAAAAAAGATTTCAAACAAAGAGCTTTAGCAAATAATATTTCTGAGAAAACTTTTGATTTAGTAATGACAGATACCAAGTTCTTAGCAAATGTTATAAAATATGACAGATACCAGCCTGAATTTTATGAAGACACCAAAACTTATATATCAAAGAGATCTTCTACAAAAAAATTAAATAAAGGTATCGACTTCTATTTAAATAATAAAGATTTGATTAATATTGTTGAAAATAAGTTTAAAATTGAGAAGGAACTTCTATTGTCATTGATGGGCATTGAAACAAATTATGGAACTTATGTTGGAAAAATGGATATCCTTTCTTCACTAGCAACTTTAAGTTATGATAAAAGAAGATCTGAATTTTTTACTAAAGAGCTTTTAATTTTATTGAAATTAATTGATGAAAATCAGATAGATTATAAATCATTGTATGGTTCATGGGCAGGTGCATTTGGTTTTTTTCAATTCATGCCCTCAACCATAAAAAATCACGCAATTGATTTTAATACTGATAATTATATTGATTTAAAAAATTCTCATGATGCTTATGCTTCAGCAGCTAATTATCTTAAAAAAATTGGTTGGAAAAAAGACTCGCCTTGTTTTTATAGGATCGATCTTAAAGAAGATATTCCAAAATAAAAAAAGATTAGGATTTTTTAAGAAATATATAAATAATTATGATGATATAAGTTTTCTAAAATCAAATTATAATGTTGCAATAATCACTCCAGACAAAGATATTATTCCTGGTGCAGATACTTTAAATCCCGCATATATTGTATTTGATAACTACGAAATAATTCTCCAATGGAATAGATCTCTAAGATTTGCTTTAGCTGTTTGTACCTTAAAAGATAAATTTAAAAATGAATTATAAAATTTTATTAATATTTTTGTTATCAATATTTTTAATAGGTTGTGAACAAGCAGCAATTAAACCAGATAAGATTGAAACAAAAATTGAGAAAAAATATAGTAATAGTGGCTTTGCTTTAATTTTTGACGAAAATATGAAAAAAATTAAAAAATTGGATGATAGATCATTAATGATTCATCACAAATCACTTAAAAGAAAATCTGCTGTTAAGATTACAAATCCAAAAAATGGAAAGTCTTTAATTGCAGAAGTAAAATCTAATAATCAAAAATTTTCAGATTTTTACAATTCTGTTATATCTAGAAGAATTGCTGAAGATTTAGATCTTGATTTCAATGAACCCTTATTAGAAATAGTGTTAATATCTAGAAATTCTACTTTTATTGCAAAAAAAAGTAAAACTTTCGATGAGGAAAAAAATGTTGCAGAAAAGGCGCCAATTGATGGTATTCAAATTAATGATTTAAGCAAAACTAAGAAAAAAGAAAAAAAAACAACTAAAGAAAAATTTTCTTACTCAATAAAGATTGCTGATTTTTACTATAAATCTACTGCCAAAATGATGATTTCTAGAATCAAAGATGAAACTTCTATAAAAAACTCTAAGATAAAAAAATTATCTCAAACTAAATTTAGAGTATTAATAGGTCCTTTTAATGATATAAAAAGTTTGAAACAGTCATTTGAGAAGTTAAAATCTCTTAATTTCGAAAACTTAGAAGTGTTAAAAAATGTTTAAAAATTTTCTAATTACAATTCTTATAACTTTTTTTATTTCCAATATTGCACATTCTAATATTGAGATAAAAGCAAGAACAGCAATTTTACAAGATTTTTTGTCGGGTGAAATTTTATACGAAAAAGAACCAGACAGATCAATTTATCCTGCTTCAATGACAAAAATAATGACCTCCATTATTGCTTTTGATTTAATTAAATCAGGCGATTTAACTTTAGATGAAAAATTTATTATTTCAGAGAAAGCTTGGCGGTTATCAACTTCTGGATATTCTTCAATGTTTGTTATGGTTAATGATGAGGTGAGTGTAGAAAATTTACTTAGGGGTATTATTGTTGCCTCAGGAAACGACGCTTGTGTTGCATTAGCTGAAGGGATAGCGGGTACAGAGGAGGAATTTGCTATTATGATGACTTCCAAAGCACAAGAAATTGGTATGAGTAATACAAATTTTGCTAACTCATCTGGAATTAATGATCCTGACAATTATTCAACAGTAAAAGATATAATGATAATGTCTCATTATTTAATTAAAAACTATCCGGAATATTACAAATGGTTCAGTGAAAAAGAATTTACATGGGATAGAACTGGTGGTGATCCAATTACTCAAGGAAATAGAAATCCACTTCTATATAAAAATATAGGTGCAGATGGAATTAAAACTGGATATCTAGCAGTGGAAAAATATTCTTTAGCATCATCATTAGAAAGAAAAGGTAGAAGACTAATTGCAGTAGCTAGTGGTTTCGAAACTAAAAATTCTAGATCTAGAGAGAGCTCAAAACTATTGACATATGGTTTAACGAATTTTGATTTAGTAGAAATAAATAAATCGGGGGAAGATTTTGATAGCGTTGATGTTTGGTTAGGAAAAAAGAATTTTGTTAAAGTTTATACTAAAGAAGATATCTATAAAATTATTAAAAAAGGTAAGAAAAAATTGTTAAAAGTTAAAATGTTATATGAAGGACCTGTGGAAGCTCCAATTAGTAAAGATCAAGTTTTAGCAAAATTAAGGATTATTTATGATGATGAATTAATTAATGAATACGATCTTTTGGCAAAAGAGCAAGTGAACAAAGTAAATATTTTTTCAAGGTTAATAAAATCCTTAAATTATTTGATTTGGGGTGATGTCTAAAAAAATTGTTATAGCCTTTGAGGGTATTGAAGGTAGTGGAAAAACTTTTCATGTTGATAATGTTTCTAAATACTTAAAAAGAAAAAAAATACCTTATATAAAGTTAAGAGAGCCTGGAGGAAATAAGAACTCAGAAAAAATAAGAAAATTAATTTTAGATAAGAAATCTAATTTTAAAAAAAAAACTGATTTATTACTTTATTTAGCAGCTAGAAGCGAAAATATGGACAATTTGAAAAAAAATTTTAGAAAAAAGATAATTTTACTTGATAGGTTTACTGACTCTACCATTGCCTATCAACATTTTGGAATGGGTATAAATTTAGATATTATTAAAAAGATTAATAATCATATTTTAAAATCATTTAAAGTGGATTTTACATTTTTAAGTATTGTTAACATAAACAATATGCAAAAAAGATTGAAACAACGAAAAAAACTTAATCGTTACGATACATTCAAAGAAAAATTTTATAAAAAAGTACAAAATGGTTTTTTAAGAATATCAAAAAATAAAAAAAGATATAAAATAATTAATTCAAATCTTCCAATAGAATTAAACAAAAAAATCATAATTGATAAAATTGAAAAATTATTAAAATGAATTTATATCCCATCAGCCAAACAAATCTTTATGGATTACAGGATAACCTTTTATTTTTTGCTAAATTATTTGATCAAAAAAGATTGCCATCAAAGATTTTATTAACTGGTCAAAAAGGTATTGGCAAGTGTACTCTCGCCTATCATTTAATTAATTTTGTTTTATCAAAAGATGAAGAAATGCCTTATGATTTAGTTGAATTTAAAATAAATTTAGATAATCGCTCATTTAAGTTAATTCAAAATGGTTCTTGTCCAAATTTCAATTTAATAGACGTTAATCTTGATAAAAAAAACATAGATATAGAACAAATTAGAGAATTAATAATTCAACTCAATAAATCTTCATTCAATAATAAGCCAAGATTTGTTTTAATTGATAATATTGAATATTTGAATTTAAATTCAGTAAATGCGCTGTTAAAAACGTTAGAGGAACCTAATGAGAATATATTTTTCATTTTAATAAATAGTAATAAGAAAATAATTTCAACACTTCTATCTCGTTGTATTAATTTTAATATATCCTTAGAAAATGATAAGGTTAATGAAATTAGTTCACTTCTTTTTGATAATGATATCGATAATCTCATAAATAAAGATTTATTAAATTATTATTCTACTCCTGGAGAAATTTATAATCTTTTAAAATTTTCTGAGGAAAAAAAAATTGATTTAAAAGACATAAATTTAAAAGATTTTTTATTAAAATTGATAAGTGAAAATATTTATAAGGATGATAAGCAATCTAAAAAATTTGTTTACAATATACTTGAATTATTTCTGATCAAAGATACTTCAGTTTCAAATTCAGATATTTACAATTATTTTTTGAAAAGAATAAATGATTTTAAGAAATTTAATTTAGATGATGAATCTTTATTTTTAGAAATAAATTCAAAGCTTTTAAATGGATAAAAATTATTATATTACAACACCCATTTATTATCCCTCAGCAAAACCACATATGGGACATGCTTATTCGAGTATTATTGCTGATTTTTTTGCTAGGTTTAAAAGAATAGATGGATTTAAAGTTTATTTTCTGACTGGGACTGATGAACATGGTTTAAAAATTCAAAGAGCTGCTGAAAAAAAAGGAGTTGAACCTCTAGAGTTCTGCGATGAAATTAGTAAAACATTCAAGAATTTATCAAAAACTTTAAATTTAACAAATAATGATTTCATAAGAACAACTGAGTCTCGACATAAAAAATCTGTTCAATATTTATGGGAAGAATTAAAAAAAAATGATGACATTTATTTATCAAAATATTCTGGTTGGTATTCAGTATCGGATGAAGCGTTTTACAATGAGGATGAAATTGAAGATCTTGATAATAAAAAAGTGGCCATATCATCTAAATCTCCTGTTGAATGGGTTGATGAGGAGTCTTATTTTTTTAGATTATCTAAGTGGGAAAAGCCATTATTAGAATTTTATGAAAAAAATCCTGATTTTATTTCTCCAGCGTCTAGAAAAAATGAAGTCATAAGTTTTGTTAAAAGTGGATTAAAAGATTTGTCAGTAAGTAGAAAAAGTTTTTCTTGGGGTATTAAAGTTCCAAATGATAATGAACACGTAATTTATGTGTGGTTGGATGCTCTCACTAATTATATTAGTGCTTTAAATTATCCCAATAAAGATGATGAATTATATAAAAAATTTTGGCCAGCATCTGTTCATTTGATTGGAAAAGATATATTAAGATTTCATGCAATATATTGGCCTGCGTTCTTATTGGCTGCAAAAATTACTCCTCCAAAAAAAGTTTATGGACATGGATGGATATTATCTAATGAGGAAAAAATGTCTAAATCAAAAGGAAATATATTGGATCCATTAGAAATTATAAAAAAATATGGACTGGATCCTTTGAGATATTATTTAATAAAGGAAGTTTCATTTGGAAATGATGGTAATATTTCTCAAGAAAGATTAGAAGATTGTATTAATAGTGATTTAGCCAATAATTTTGGTAATTTATGCCAACGTGTATCTGCATTTATTATTAAAAATTGTGATAGCAAGGTGCCAGAAAAAATTAAATTTGAAAATGATGATATAAAAATTTTACATGAATATAGTCAGAATTTGGATAAGTTGAGATCGGAAATAGACAATCAAAATATTAATTATTATATTGATTATATTGTAAATCGATTATTTGAAGCCAATAAATATTTTAATGACCAGGAGCCGTGGAAAAAAAAAGATGATAAAATTAGGTTAAATACAATAGTTTATACAACTCTTGAAATTGTTAGAAAAGTAACTTTTTTATTATATCCAATTATTCCACAATCATCTATTAAAGCACTAAAAATTTTCAATCTTGAAGAAAAAGATGTAACTTTTCAGTCAATTGGAAATAATGAATTTTTAAAAAAAGGAAGTGCTATTAATAAAATTGATATATTATTTAACAAAATAGAAAAAGAGAATGATTGATTCACATTGTCATCTAGATCATGAGCCATTATTTAGTGATTTAAAAAATGTTATACAGCGATCAAAAGAAATTGGTGTAAAAAAATTATTAACAATCTCAACATCTATTGAAAGCTTTTCCAGAGTTAAAGACATTGTAAATAAAGATGAAATTATATTTGGTACAATTGGGATTCACCCTCATGAAGCAGATAAAAATAATGTCAACTCAGAATTTTTTATAAAAAATTTAAATGAAAATAAAAAAATTATTGGTGTAGGGGAAACTGGTCTTGATTTTTATTATGATAATTCAGATAGAGATAAACAAATAGAAAGTTTTAAAATACATATTAAAGCTGCATTAGAAGCAAATATACCATTAATTATTCATTCAAGAAATGCTGAAAAAAAAACTTACGAAGTATTAAATGAATATAAAGATGAAAAGTTAAAAATTTTGATGCATTGTTTCACAGGATCTCAAAAATTTGCAGATAAGCTTTTAAAATTTAATTCTTATTTTTCTGCAAGTGGTATTATCACTTTTAAAAATTCTGTTGATCTTCAAAATACATTTAAGTCTCTTCCATTAGATAGAATTCTCATTGAAACAGATAGTCCTTTTTTAGCTCCAGTGCCAAATCGAGGAAAAAAAAATGAACCATCATTTATAGATTTTACTGCAGCCAAACTTGCAGAAATAAAAGGCATTGAAAAATCTGAACTTATCAAAATTACCACTAATAATTTTAATAATCTTTTTTTTAATTAAAATTATATGAAGTTCATAATACTTGGTTGTGGTAGTTCAATGGGTGTACCAAGACCAGATGGCTTTTTTGGTAATTGTGATCCTAAAATCAAGAAGAATTATAGAACACGATGTTCTGCACTATTAAAAACCTCTAATCAAAATATATTGATTGATACTTCACCTGATTTACGTCAACAATTATTAAGACATAAGATTAAGAAAATAGATAAAGTGCTTTTTTCACATATGCATGGTGATCAAACACATGGAATAAATGATCTAAGATCATTTTATATAAGCAGCAAAAATCAAATCGATGTATATGCTGATCCATTTACTTCTAAATATTTAAAAAATAGTTTTTCATATATATTCAAAAGTTACTCTAGGGAATATCCTGCTACTTTAAGATTGCATAAATTACCAAAAACTTTTTTTACATCTAATGATAAGAAAAAAATTTCTGTTAAATCTATTAAAGTTGAACACGGAAAAGTTAAATCTAATTGCTTTATAATTGATAAGAAATTGGCTTATATAAGCGATGTAAGTAAAATTTACACTAAAGATTTTAGATATTTCAAAAATTTGAAGTTTTTAATCATAGATTGCCTTTGGTATAATTATCATCCATCACATTTTAATTTAGAGACCTCTCTTTCTATGATTAGAAAGTTTAAACCTAAAAAAGCTATTTTAACCAATTTATCTCCAGTATTAGATTACAAAGTTCTCATGAAAATTTTACCAAAAAACACAATACCTGCTTTCGATGGGCTTACTCTAAATCTATAAAATACTCTCTATTTTATTAATTATTTTATTTGATAATGGTTTAGTGAAAGAGGAAAATGTATCCTCAATTTTTCCTGCTTTGTTTATTAAAATCTTGTGAAAATTCCACTTAGGTACTGCTGAGCTACCATGATTAGTTTTAGCCCATTTAAATAACTCATGTGCATTATTTCCTTTTACCTCAGTAATAGCTGAAAGTGGAAAGGTGATATTAAAATTTACTTCACAAAATTCTTTAACTTCTGAGTTTTTATTTTTCTCTTGATTAAATGAATTTGACGGTACAGCAAGAACAACTAAACCCTTACTTTTATATTTATCCCAAAGAATTTGAAGTTCTTCATATTGATTTGTAAATCCACAATAGCTTGCTGTATTTACAACTAATACTGCATTATTTTTAAAATCACTAAAATTTATTATATCGCCCGATATGCTCTCAATATTTAGATCAAAAAAAGTTTTTTCATAATTTGCGATAGCTGGACTTTTAAAAAAAAACATAATTATTGTAAAACCTAATATAAATTTTTTTGTCATTTATTAGGTGTAAGTAGTATTAAAAAGTAACCAAATAAAGTGGATAAAAGTGACCCAGTTAGTACTCCTATTTTTACACCATCCATATATTGCATATTCTCAATAAAAGCTAAATTTCCAACAAAAAGACTCATTGTGAAGCCAATACCAGTTAGAACACCCACGCCATAAAAGTTATACCAATTTGAATTATTAGGCATTTGAGCAATTTTTGTTTTAATAGCTACATATGAAAATACAAACACACCTAATTGTTTACCTACAAATAATCCTAATAAAATTCCAAGTGGCACTTTGTCTAACAAAGAACTAAAAGATAAGCCCTCTAGAGATACTCCAGCATTGGCAAAAGCAAATAAAGGCATAATACCAAAAGCTACGTAGGGACTTATTGCATGTTCAACTTTGATTAATAAAGAAAAATCTTTTTCTTTCTTTCGGTGAGGTATGGTCATGGCTAATAAAACTCCAGCAATAGTAGCGTGAATACCTGAATTATGGGTAAAGTCCCACAGAAATATACCTACAACCAAGTAAGGTAAAAATTTTTTTATATTAAATTTATTTATTACTAACAGGAAAATAAAAGCTAACAGCATAAGCGTTAAGTATTTAATACTTAAGTCACCTGAATAAAATAAAGCAATGATAACAATCGCTCCTAAGTCATCAATAATTGCTAAAGCGGTTAAAAAAACTTTCAGAGATAATGGTACTCTCTTTCCCAATAGAGATAATACACCAAGTGAGAAAGCAATATCAGTGGCTGAGGGAATAGCCCATCCATTCATAGTTTCGTTATCACCAAAGTTTATAAATACATAAAACAATGCAGGGACTAACATCCCACCAACAGCAGCAATTATTGGAAGTAAAGCTTGTTTTATATTTGAAAGCTCTCCTTGTAAAAATTCTCTTTTTATTTCTAAAGTGACAAAGAAAAAAAATATTGCCATTAAGGCGTCATTAATCCAATGTAAAACAGATAATTTTAACCCAAAGTTGTTAATACCTATAAATAAATAATTGTTTAAAGTTGAAAAATATAAATCAGATAAATTAGAGTTACTGATTATTAATGCAATTATAGCCGCAAATAGCAAAACTAAACCACTAGCTGATTCAAGTTTAAAAAACCATTTAAAAGGTTTAGATAAGTTGTTAATCATTATTAAATTAAGTCTCTAATAAATAATTCTATATCTTTCAATGTTTCAAAAAGGTTAAACATAATTAGTTCAAGACCAGGGAAGAATTGATATAAAAATGTGTTAAAAGTATCTATTACTATTAATATTGCAATAAAAGAGATCAGTAATACTATTAAATAGGAAAGAAATTTTAAAAAAGACAGGCTTTTTTTTGGTTTATATTGTGTTATCTCATAATTTTTTTTATCATCTATTTCAGAATAACTTTGATTTGTTACAGGATCGGGCGATTGTTTTTTTTTAAACGATTTAGGTGAGTTAATTGGTAATTCGTTTTCAATAATTAAATCTTTTTGATTTTTATTTTCTAAATTCTCTGGTTTATAAAACCAAATTTTATCACATGATCCACATTTGATAGTTCTACCAGATGCTGGGATCAATTCAGGGCTAACCTCAAATTTTTTTTCGCCACAAATGCACTCGATAATCATGCCGATTTTATATCAGATTCTTAAAAAATTACCTTTATTTTACTATCTTTACTCATTGAAAAAATTAGGAACTTCTGTATTAGTACACCATCCGGAGTGTAGCGCAGCCTGGTAGCGCATCTGGTTTGGGACCAGAGGGTCGCAGGTTCAAATCCTGCCACTCCGACCATTATAAGCAAGTCTTATCAATCCTTTTTTAACATTAATACATAAATGGAGAGTAAAGTGGAGAGTGAATGAAGTTAATTTCATTTATGATAGAGTAGGGTGATGTCAAAATTTGTTGGGTACAGATTCAAAAGTGCTGATTCTGATAACTCGGATAATAATTATTTCGATGTATTAGATACGATTGATAAAAACATTATAATAAGGGGGTCTAAAAGCTCTCCTAGAGCTATAGGTTTATTTTTAATAGGAGATAAGAGAGATATCACTTGCTGTATAACTTTAGACATCGGATCTTCTCTAAAAAAACTTATAAAAAAAAATATTTCTAAACCTAAATTAATAATGGAACTACATTTTCCAAAAGATAAGAATCTTCCAATATTAAATGCAAACTTATTTTTAATAAATAGAAAAAAGATTCTTTTCGAATTAGATAATTTTCATAAAAAAAAACCTCTTTTCGAATGGGATAGTTTTGCATCAAATGCATTAGATTTAAAAAATAAAGAATTAGATGATTTTTATTTCGCATGGAGCTTTGAAAAAAAAGAAATTAAGAAATTTATCAATTTAGGTAAGATAAAGAATTATATGACTTTTGTTTTAGATTATGAAGATAGTAAAAGGAAGAAATATAGAATTCTTTTTGAATCCAGCATCAATCAACACCATAAAAATCTTAGTTATTTCAGAACCACAATTAAAAATTTTGTAAAAGAAAAATGAGAGGATTTTGAGAGGATTTAAATGATAGAAGCAAAAATTAAGAGACCAACTGAATTACTTGTATCTCCACGAAACAGTGGTGGTTTGTATTGTGCTGTTGCTAGAACTACAGATGAAGGAGCTGCGTCTGTTGTTTGGGATTTTGACACTAAAGATTGGATTTCTGCAGAAGAATTTCCAATAGGAACAGTTTTAGCAGCCGCGCCATTATCTCCAGAACATATGGAAAAATGCGGTATTGATAAATCTCAATCTTATCTGGATTTTGTTGCGGATATAGATAATAAATAATTTCATTTTAATTTTAATTGGAGGATTATAAAAATATTAATAAGGGGGTGGCAAGAAAAGTGGAGAGTAAATGGAGAGTTAAAGAGTCGCCAATCGCAACTCTCTCAACAAAATCAATGGTTATTTATTTGTATATTTGTCAATTTTTCCAATTCAATTTAAAGAAGAACTAGTATAAACACTTAACAAATTGGAGTTTTAGGTGAGAAGTTCGAATCCTGCCACTCCGACCATTGATATGAAAAAAGCAAAAATTTACATACCTAATAAAAGTGCAATGCAATCTGGTTTAGGAAAACTTGATAAATGGATACTTGAATTTGAAACTAATGATCCAACAAAAAATCCTTTAATGGGATGGGAAAGTTCTAATGATACGTATACTGAGCTGAAATTAGAATTTTCAACCAAAGAATTAGCAATAAATTATGCAAAGAAGAAAAAAATTGATTATGAACTAATTGAGCCAAAAAAAAGAAAAATAGTAAAAAAATCCTACGCAGATAATTTTTTAAAATAGATAAATAATGTTTAAATTTTTTACAGATAGAAGATGGTATTTATGGAGTATAGGTGGAACGTTACTGATTTTAATGGCTACTTGGTATCAGGTTCAACTTGATGTGAGAATTAATGAATGGTTTGGTGAATTTTACGATACTTTACAAAAAGCTCTCACTAATCCTAATTCTGTATCTGAAAAAGAATTTATCGCATATCTTTTTACATTTGCTAAAATTGCAGCTGTATACATTTTAGTAGTTATTTTTAGTGATTATTTTACCAGCCACTGGACATTTAGATGGAGAACTGCAATGGCAGATTTTTATCACGACAAATGGAATGATGCCTCTTCTATAGAAGGAGCATCTCAAAGAGTTCAGGAGGACACTCTTAAATTTGCTAGAATAATGGAAGGGCTAGGGGCTGAATTACTGAGAAGTGTAATGACGTTGATTGCTTTTACTCCAATTTTATGGGGCTTATCAAAAAGTATTACAGTGTTACCATGGATTGGCGAAGTTGAACACGCTTTAGTTTGGGTCGCGATTATATCTGCACTGGGTGGAACAATATTATTGGCCAGTGTAGGAATTAAACTTCCTGGAATTGAATATGATATTCAAAAAGAAGAGGCTGCTTATAGGAAAGAATTAGTTTTAGGAGAAGATTTTAAAGAAAGTGCACAACCTGCAAAAATTACAGATCTTTATGGAGGTGTTAGAAAGATTCATTATAAGATGTATTTTCATTACCTTTACTTTAATGCAGTAAAATGGAGTTACTTACAAGGTATGGTAATTGTTCCATATTTAGCATTAGCACCAACGATAGTGACAGGTGCAATAACACTCGGTTTTGTTCAACAAATTATAAGAGCTTTTGGTCGAGTTGAAACATCACTGCAATATTTAGTTAGAAGTTGGCCAATTATTGTTGAGCTAATCTCAGTTTGGAAAAGATTGAGAGAATTTGAGTCAAAATTAGAGAAAAACATATCTATTGAAACTGCAAAATAATGTCATTAGACAAAAAATTTGAAGACTTATTTTTAAATGTTTCAATTCAAGCTGCTTTATCATCTTACCATTTTGTTGGAAAAAAAGATAAAATAGCAGCTGATAAATCTGCTGTAGATGCAATGAGAAATAAACTTAATGAAATAGAAATGAGAGGAAAGGTGGTTATAGGAGAGGGAGAACTGGATGAAGCTCCTATGCTTTATATTGGGGAAACTTTAGGTACCATGAGTGGCCCTGAGTTAGATATTGCTGTGGATCCTTTAGAGGGAACTAATTTTGCAGCAAATAATCAGCCAGGAGCATTATCCGTTATTGCAGTTGCAGAAAAGTCAAATTTATTTAGTGCACCGGAGACTTATATGAACAAAATTTCTGCAAATGTACCCTCTGAAGGTATTATTGATTTGGATTATTCAGTTAAAAAAAATATTTCTAATCTTGCAGATTATAAGAATAAACAACCTAATGAACTTTCCGCATGTATTTTAGATCGACCAAGGCATAAAAAGATTATTGAGGAACTAAGGAATTTGAAGGTGAATTTAAAACTTATTTCTGATGGAGATGTATCAGGAGCTTTATTAGTTTCTGATAAAAAATATAATATAGATATTTTTATGGGAATTGGTGGCGGACCTGAGGGTGTGCTTGCAGCTTCTGCTTTGGATGCTTTTGATTGTTTTTTTCAAGGTAGATTCATTTTCGATAATCAAAATGATGTAAATAGGGCAAAAAAAATGGGTATAGATGATTTAAATAAAAAGTATTTGTTAAATGAAATAATTACAGGTGACTCAATTTTTTGTGCAACCGGCATTACAAACGGGGATATTGTTTCTGGAATAAAAATAGAGGAAAATAATTATATATCAGAAACGCTCATTACGCATAAATCTACAAATTTGAAAAAAATAATAAAATCAAAAAATGAAATAGATGAATAAAGAAGATAATTCTTACAAAACTATAAGCGAAGTTGTTAAAATATTAAATTTAAAATCAAAAAAAGGGGACTCTTTACCCACTCATACTCTTCGTTTCTGGGAAAAAGAATTTAAACAAATTAAACCTAAAATACTTACTGGAAATAGAAGATATTATGACAAAAAAAACATTGAATTATTAAAAAAAATTCATTTTTTATTAAAAGATCAAGGAATGACTATCAAAGGTGTAAAGAAAATACTAAATAATAAAGAACCTTTAAAGCTTGACGAAATGGCAGATAATTCTATAAGAACGGATAATTTAAAAAATAAGTTAAATAAGATTTCAAATATTATAAAAAGTTTAAAAAAATTTAAATAAGATGGCAAAAAAAACTCATATAAAAGTTCGTTTAGTCCCTGAAGAAAAACCAGATAGTCCTTTTTTTTATTATGTAAAAAAACCTGCTGGTGGAGAAAAAGCCAAAGTAAAATTAAAAGCTAGGAAATATAATCCTTCAACTAGAAAACATGAAATTTTTGTTGAAAAAAAATTACCACCACATAGTAAATAATCATTTTTTTTTAAAATTTCTTCTTTCGTAATCAATATAGGACCAGATCATATTTTTCCATATTCTATTAGTAATACGTGGATCAATTTTATTCTTTAAAGATTTTTTTCTTATATTACTAAGTATGGATCTAATTCTTTTTTGATCAACTATTTGATTTTTTCTATCTTTAAGTTCTAAAACTTTTTTTACAAGAAATGTTCTCTTTTTTATAATTTTTATAAGTGAATTATCTATTTTATCTAGTTCTGATCTAATTTTGCTTAGTTTTTTTCGTTTTTGCGGCGACATTTATATATTTGGATAATTAAAAAATTATTATATTTATGCGCATATGTACACAGCAAATCATAAGATTAATTATCAATTATCTGTCTGGTTAATTTAAATGTTTTGGATTGTGTCTATTATGATTGTTGTTGGAGGCTTAACAAGATTAACGGACTCGGGTCTTTCAATTACTAAATGGCAACTTTTCTCAGGATTTTTACCACCTTTAAATCAAGAAGACTGGATTTCATATTTTAATCTTTATAAGCAAATACCTGAATTTAAATTACAAAATTACAATATGAATATGCAAGAATTCAAAATTATTTTTTGGTGGGAATGGGCACATCGTTTTTTAGGAAGATTAATTGGCATTGGATTTTTAATACCATTAATTTATTTTTCTTTTAAAATTAGTATTTCAAAATTGTATAGTTTGTATTTAATTTTTTTTTTAATATGTTTTCAAGGCTTTATTGGTTGGTATATGGTCAGCAGTGGTCTTGTAGATAGAGTTGATGTAAGTCATTTTAGATTATCTATTCATTTATTGATTGCTTTTATTATTTTATCATTAATATTCTGGAACTATCTCAAGCTAAATTTGAGTTATAATACAACAAATAAAATAAATCCTTTAATACCACTCGTTTTTTTAACATTGGTCTTTACACAAATTGTTATAGGAGCTTTTGTATCTGGTATGGATGCTGGAAAAATTTATAATTCTTGGCCAAATATGGGTACAGCATATTTTCCTGATGACAATGAATTTGTTAATTTATTTAAACTATCTGCTTTTAGCGATCCATCTTTGGTTCAATTTATTCATAGAAACTTAGCTTATATAATCGGATTTTATTATTTATTTATGTTTTACAAAATTTATAAGAACAAAATTTTTGATTTATACAAGTCTATAAATGTATTGGGTTTCTTTATTTTATTACAAATTTTTTTAGGAATAATAACAGTTTTATATGGTGCACAAATCTATATAGCATCTATGCACCAAATAAGCTCAATCTTTTTGGTAATTTCTTGTATCTATTTTTTATTTCTTAATACAAGATTTAACTAACTGCCCTTAATTTACCTTTAGAAGATTTGTTTAAAGCTTGGTTTAAATCCTCAATGATATCATCTACATGCTCAATACCAATACAAAGTCTTACATAGCTCTGTGTAACTCCAGATGCTGCAAGTTCTTTTTCATTTAATTGGCTATGAGTTGTGCTAGCAGGATGTATTGCTAAACTTCTTACATCACCAATATTTGCAACATGATAAAACATTTTTAAAGACTCAATAAATGTTTTTCCAGCCTCAATACCACCTTTTAATTCAATACCAACCATTGGCCCATAACCACCCTTTAGGTATTTTTTTGCTCTATCAGCGATTAGTTTATCATGTTCAGTAGAATAGATTACTTTTGTAACCTCTTTGTGTTTTTTTAAATAATTAACAACTTTCTCAGCATTCTGACAATGTTGTTTCATACGTAAGGCTACAGTCTCTAAACCCTGAATTATGGCAAATGCATTATCTGGTGCTAATGCGGAACCAAGATCTCTTAGTAAACATACTCTAGCTCTCACTGCAAAAGGAACATTTGCTCCTGTAAGCTCAGGCACTGCTTTACCCCATATTACACCACCATAACTAGCATCAGGTTCATTAAATAAAGGTTGTCTTTTTGGATCAGCAGTCCAATCAAAATTACCACTATCAACAATACTCCCAGCTACTGCAGTTCCATGTCCACCAATATATTTAGTAAGGGAATGAATTACTATGGCTGCACCATGTTCAATAGGTTTACAAATAACTGGTGATGCAGTGTTGTCCATGATTAATGGAATGTTATATTTTCTGCCAATATCAGAAACTTCTTTAATAGGAAAAACTCTAAGATAAGGATTTGGTAAAGTTTCTCCATAAAAAGCTCTTGTTTTATCATCTACCATTTTTTCAAAATTTTTTGGATCACTTGGATCCGCATATCTAATTTCAATTCCCAATTTACTTAATGTATGAGTAAATAAAGATACAGTTCCACCATATAGATCTGTTGAACTTACAATGTTGTCACCCGCTTGAGCCACATTTAATATTGCAAAAGATGAAGCTGTTTGACCCGAAGATACTGTTACACAAGATAGTCCTCCCTCTAAAGCTGCAACTCTTTTTTCTAAAACATCATTGGTCGGATTCATAATTCTTGTGTAGATGTTTCCAAATTCTTTTAATGCAAAAAGATTAGCAGCATGCTCAGTATTATTAAATTGATACGATGTCGTTCTATAAATAGGTACAGCTACAGCATTTGTGGCTGGATCACTTTTATAGTCACCACCATGAATGGCTATAGTTTCTGGATTATTTCTTTTTGTACTCATTTTTACTCCTTTTTTAGTGCTTTTGCTTTATGCAAGGCGCACAATATAGTTCAAATGCCTACCGATTTTGTGAGAATTTCCCTTTTAGCAGTTTATGCCCGCAATAGGATCAAATCGGCAATCTCTTTTTAACAGAATAGAGTTGTTTTACAAGGTAAATATAAAATTGACTTTAAACCTAATAATAGTATTAATCCTCGCGTAATGACGAAATTTGTTAAAAAAAGCGAGCTTAATTCATCTTGGTTTGAAATTGATGCAAAAAATGCTGTTGTAGGAAGGCTTGCAACAATTGTATCTAAAATCATTAGAGGAAAAAATAAAGCAACATACACTCCTCATATGGATACAGGAGATTTTGTAGTAGTCAAAAATATAGAGCATGCAAAATTTACAGGAAAAAAATTTCAAAATAAGAAATATTACAGACACACTGGTCATCCTGGAGGTATTAAAGAAACAACTCCAGAAAAATTACATGAAAAAAAACCAGGTGAGGCATTAAAATTAGCAGTTAAAAGAATGTTACCAGGTGGTGTTTTAGGCAGAAAACAACTTACAAAACTTAAAATATATGCTGGTGACAATCATCCTCACTCAGCTCAGAATCCTAAAGTAATTGAATTAGATAAGTTAAATAGCAAGAATATAGCAAGAAATTAATATGGAAAACACTCAAACTTCATCAAAAACAACAAAGTTAAAACTTGATTTCAAGGATAGCAAATATGCAACTGGAAGAAGGAAAACATCTATTGCAAGAGTTTGGCTTAAAAAGGGTTCAGGAAAAATTTATGTTAATGGTAAATTATACAATGAGTATTTCGCTAGCGAGAATCATAAAATGCAAATTACAAGACCTTTTGAATTAATAAATCAATCTACAGATTATGATGTGAGATGTAATGTTAAAGGTGGCGGTCCAACAGGACAAGCAGGGGCAATGGTACATGGAATTTCAAAAGCTTTGGTATTATTTGATGAAAGCTTTAAATCTACTCTTAGAACTGAGAAATTAACCACGAGAGACTCCAGGGCAGTTGAAAGAAAAAAACCTGGAAGAAGAAAAGCTAGAAGAAGCTTTCAGTTTTCTAAAAGATAATTTTTTTTTAATTTTTAACTGTTATAATAAGAAATGCCTAAGCTTAATGTATTAGTCGCTGGTTCAACTGGTTATATTGGTATCCAATTGATAAAATTGTTAAACAAACATAAATATGTAAAAATAAAGTATTTATGTGGAAACAAATCAATAGGAAAAAAAATTTCTTATTACGATAAAACAATTGGATTAAAAAGATTACCCAAAATTGTAAAATTCAATAAAAAATTTTTGAATGAAATTGATGTTGTATTTACAGCACTTCCCAATGGAGAAGCACAAGTAATTTCAAAATATTTGAATAAACAAAACGTTTTAATTGATCTTGCCGCAGATTTTAGACTTCAAAAAGCTTTAGATTACAAAAAATGGTACAAAAAAGATCATAAAGCAAAATATAATATTAAGAATAGTATTTATTCTTTACCTGAAATTACAGGTAAAAAAGTTCAAGATTATAAAATTATTTCTTGTCCTGGATGTTATCCGACTTCTATTCTATTACCTTTGATACCTTTATTAAAAGATAGATTAATAAAAAATCATAATATTATAATTGACTCAAAATCAGGATATTCTGGTGCTGGAAGAGGTGTACACAAAAAATATAAAGATAAAAATTTATATGAATCTTTAAGTGCTTATGGTGTTGCATCACACAGACATAATTCTGAAATTGAAGAAATGATCAAGAGATGCGTTAAAGGAAATATTCAATTTGATTTTACTCCTCATTTATCACCTATGTTTAGAGGCATTTTAAGCACAATTTATGTTGAGCTTAATCAGACTTCTTCAGTATCAAAAATATTAAACACGTTGAAAAAATATTATAAAAAAGCAAATTTTATAAAAATATTAAATAAAGACAAATTAATAAGCACAAATGATGTAATTAATACGAATAATTGCAATATATCTGTTTGTAAATCAAAAAATAAGAATAAGATAATTATACTTTCTGCTATTGATAATCTTATTAAAGGGGGAGCAGGTCAAGCAATACAAAATATGAATATGAAATTTAATTTTCCAAAAGATGCTGGTTTTAAATGAATAGATTATTATTTATAGCTCTCTTCATATTTTTAAACGCATGTTCATTTAATATTGACTCTAAATATTGGAATGAGAAAAATGATAAAAAAAATGATAATAAACTGACCGAGATAATAAAAAAATCAAATGA
Organism: uncultured Pelagibacteraceae bacterium; assembly: GCA_902518155.1. Classification (GTDB taxonomy): domain Bacteria; phylum Pseudomonadota; class Alphaproteobacteria; order Pelagibacterales; family Pelagibacteraceae; genus Pelagibacter. The sequence continues at coordinate 189,515 of CABYFA010000001.1, read as the reverse complement.
TATTAGATTAATGACAATTGAAGAGTATGAAATTTATATTAATAATTATATCAAAAAAAGTAAATTTCCGGATATTAACTAATGAATAAAAATATAAATATTGCACTAGTTGGATTGGGTCAGGTCGGAATATTTTTGTACAATGAATTAAATTCAAAAAAGAAAGAAATAGAGATAAAAACTGGAAAAAAAATAAATATTGTAGCTATATCTGCTAAAAATAAAAATAAAAAAAGACGTTTTAACATAGATAAAAAAAATTTTTATTCAAATCCTTTAAAAATTTTTAAAGAAAAAAAAATAGATATTTTATTTGAATGTATTGGTTTATCTGATGGTATTTCCAAAAAGATAGTAGAATACGCTTTGAAAAATAAAGTAAATGTAATAACGCCAAATAAAGCATTAATTGCTAAACATGGGGACCATTTAGCTAAACTAGCTGAAATGAATAAAGTAAATCTAGAGTTCGAGGCTTCTGTTGCTGGAGGAATTCCAATTCTTCGAACTATTAAAGAGGGTTTAGCAACTAATAAGATTAAAAAAGTTTATGGAATCTTAAATGGGACAACTAATTATATCTTATCAGAGATGGAAAATAGTAACGAAAGTTTTGAAAAAGTTTTAAAGAAAGCTCAGGTACTTGGTTATGCTGAACCAGGTAATCCTAAATTAGATCTTAATGGTTTCGATGCTTTTGCTAAAATTAGAATTTTATCAGCGCTTTCATTTAATATCAAAATATCAAAAAGTAAGTGTATAATGGAAGGAATTGAAAACATTAAGCTAGAAGATATTAAAATAGCAAATCAATTAGGTTTGAGGATAAAATTACTTGGGATTTCTGAAATTATTAATAATCAATTATTTGAAACAGTACATCCATGTTTAGTGAGTAAAAATTCATATATTGGAAATGTGAATGGTGTAATGAATGCGGTTATTACAGAGGGCAAACCAGTAGGTCAAAGTATTTTACAAGGGGAGGGGGCTGGTCCTGGGCCAACCTCATCATCTTTATTATCAGATTTATTATCAATTTTGAGAGGAAATATTAAACCCCCTTTTGGAATTTCTTATAATAAAAGAAAATCTATAAAACCCTTTAACAATCAAAATTATTCTAATTCATTATATCTTAGATTTGAGGTTAAGGATAAACAGGGCGTTTTATCTTTAATAACAAATCGATTATCTAAATTTAAGATCTCAGTAAAAAGAATTATTCAAACTCCTGATAAGAAAAATAAGAAGGCTACAATTGTTATTATAAGCCATAAAACTACTGAAAAAAATATAAAAAATTGTCTATCAATTTTTAAAAAAAATAAAAATATTCTTAAATTTCCAACTTTAATTAGACTCTATAATTAATGGATATTTATATAAAACTTTTTGAAGTTTTGTTTCCAGTATTCTTTGTTGTGGGTATTGGATATTATCTAGGCAAAAAAAATCCTAAAATTGACACTACATTTATCACTAATTTTGCTGCGAATGTTGGTACACCGGCAATGATTATTTATGCATTAAATCCAGTAAATATATCATTTAGTATTTTTATTAACTATTTTTGGTACTATGCAATTGCAATTGTTGGGTTCATTATTGTTGGAATAATCATATTATTTCTTTTGAATACTAAAGATATAATAAGAGAACTTCCGCCTTTAACAATGCCTAATACTGGTAATATGGGTTTACCAATATGTTTATTCGCGTACGGGTCTAAAGGTCTTGGTGTTTCAGCCGCTATTTCTGCTTTAATCATTTTGTGTCACTTTACATTAGGTGTTTTTTTAGCAGATAGAAAATTTAGTTTACAAGTCATACTAAAAAGCCCACCTTTTTATGCAATCATTATTGCAGTTTTTTTACTTTATTACGATTATGAACTTCCAGGATTTATAGAAAATACTACTTTTTTATTAATGTATGCCACGATATTTTTAATTTTGATGTCATTAGGAATAGCACTAACAAGACTTAAAGTTTTTTCACTTAACAAGGCAATATTTTCTTCTTTAGGCCGAGTGATTGTTGGACCTATTATCGGTTATTTATTGATATTATATTTTGGTCTAGAAGGGTTCGCAGCTGGTGTATTACTGATACAATGTTCAATGCCTAGCGCAGTTCTTAATTATCTTGTTGCATCAATTTATTCACCTAAAAAAATTGTTGATAGTGTTGCTAGTACTATTGTTGTGTCAACACTCATGTCTTTTATAACTATTCCAATTGTTGTATTCTTTGCTTTAAAATACTTTAATTAATCTATATCCTTCTTATATGAAGGCTATTACATTTAATCTTTTAGCGTGGGTAATGCTTCCAATTATGGATGGTTTTGCTAAATATTTAAGTGCAGAATTACCCGTATTACAAATCACTTGGGCAAGATATTTTTTTACTGTGGCGTTCACTTTACCAATTATGTTTTTCTTTTTTCGAGAAAATCTTGTTTGGACAGACAAACCAAAGCTACAATTTATAAGAGGCTTAATACTTTTAACAGCAAATATTTGTTTCTTTTATGCCATTTCAGTAATTTCTTTAGCAAAAGCATTAACTTTGGCATTTGTTGCACCTTTAATTGTTACAGCTTTTTCTCCAATTTTTTTAGGTGAGAAGGTTGGATTTAGAAGATGGTCAGCTGTAATTATAGGATTTATAGGATCCTTGGTTGTTATAAGACCTGGTTTTGTAGAAATTAATTTAGCAAGTATTGCTGCGCTTGGAACAGGAATAATGTATGGATTTTATTTAATTATTACTCGTAAGTTAAGTACTTCAGACAACCCTTTATTAACTTTATTGTTAACTGGTGTAGTAGGGGCTGTTATTATTTCATGTGTAATGCCTTTTGTTTGGATTAAGCCAACAATTAATCAGTGGTCAATGATGGCTGCTATTGGTGTATTTGCCTGCGTAGGTCACTTATTTCTAATATTATCTCTAAAATACGCTGATGCTTCAAAATTAGCTCCATTTAGTTATTTTGAGATCATTACTAACATAGTTATAGGCTATTATTTCTTTAGTGATTTCCCTGATAATTGGACTTTCTTAGGTTTGTTTATCATTGTATTAAGTGGTATCTACATCTCAAGAAGAGAGAACTTAGTTAAAAAAGTAAAATAAAAGGTAATATTTATTTACTATTATCTAAAGTATTACATTAAGTATTTATTATAAACTATTGTATTTATTGTATTTTTATTAAAAATATAAATAATAAAAATTTTTGAATATTTTAGAACACGAATGTTAAAATCACCCTAATATGCTTTGCAAAAGTGTGGGTTTATAGTAAATTATGAAAAACATCAAATAACCTTTTAAAATAGCGACTTTTTCCGATTGTGATTATGAAAATTCTAAAAAAATAGGGCAGTCCAAAAGCATTGATATAGTTGAATAGTAGAGCGATGCACAAATTGAATATAGCATTTAAACGCCCATAGAGGGGTCTATTTTTGGTATAGACTAATATATGGTACAACCGAAGGGTGAATTATATTATTTAGAAAGTAATCTTACAAAAAGGTAAAAAAGCGTTAATTTTACTCACTTTTTTAACTTAAAAGATGTTTAAAATACCTCTAAATAGATACTTTTTCAGATCTTAGTAATTTGAGTTTTTGCTTGATTCCACCTCTACCAGAGTAACCTCCAAGAGTTCCATCAGATCTAATCACTCTATGACAAGGTATTTTTGGGGCATATGGGTTTTTAGCACAAGCATTAGCAACCGCACGAGCTGATTTTGGCTTATTTATTGCTATAGCTACTTGTTTATATGTTTTTACAGATCCTTTAGGGATCTTTTTAAGATAATTCCATACTTTAATTTGAAATTCAGTTCCTTTGATCATTTAACTGAAAAAAAAATCTTGATTTCTCCATATGAAAAACGCCACGACACAAATAATAGCTATAATCATTTCTTTTGCAGGATATATCATAAAAAAAACTCCTGTTTCCTTGCACTTTTAAGGGTGCAAAGAACAGTTGTTTTGGCACGTCGTTGATGCGCTACCGCCATGCCTCCCGTTCTGCATGTTCAGCGATGCTTTGCAGAACTTTCTGCCCCCTGGATTTGTACCTCTCGGCTTTTGTCCAATTGGCCAGTTAAGGGTTGCCCCTTAATTCATTTTTACTTTAACAGATATGATTTTAAAGCTGTATCACTTTTTAATTGATTCTAAAAATTTATAGAAATTCCTGTGAATATTGGGGATAAATTAAGCTTTGAAAACCAAGATAAAATAGCTAATTAAAAATAAGATTGCCAAAATAGATAAAAAAACAGTTTCAATGCTTTTGCCATGATTTTTATACTGAATAGAACTTAAAATAATAAATCCCACAGAGGTAATTAAAAACCATACAGCAGGAATTTCTCCATCAATTGAACCCATAATTTTTATATTAAAACTATTGACATTAAAAATCACTTGATATATTACTAGTGATAATTAATTGTTATCAATAGTAATTGCATGAGTGAACTGACAACAGACCTAAAATCCCTTCATGAGGCAACTTTAAATAACCTCAAAAGCTCAAAAGCAAATAATACTTTAAGAGCATATAATTCAGACTTTAAAGATTTTGGAGCTTTTTGTGCTAAGCATGGTTTGAATTATTTGCCATCAGAGCCAAAAATAGTTTCATTATACCTTACACACCTTTCTAAAAATTCGAAAATAAGCACTTTAAGAAGACGTTTAGTGTCAATTGGCATGGTTCATAAATTAAAAGGGCACTATCTAGATACTAAACATCCAATCATTGTTGAAAACTTAATGGGAATAAAAAGGGTAAAAGGAAGCATTCAAAAAGGTAAAAAACCTATATTAATCAGTCATTTAAAATCTATAATTAATGTAATAGATCAGCAAAAAATTGATGACATTAAAAAATTTAGAGACAAGTCAATAATCTTAATTGGCTTTGGGGGTGGATTTAGACGAAGTGAGCTTATTTCAATTGATCATGAAGATTTAGAATTTGTACTAGAGGGTCTTAAAATCACCATTAAAAGATCAAAAACCGATCAATTTGGTGAAGGAATGATTAAGGGACTACCCTACTTTACTAATGAAAAATATTGCCCAGTGGTCACTATTAAAAAATGGCTAGAAGTTTCTAAAATTAAATCTGGACCTATTTTTAGAAGATTTTCTAAAGGTTTATCTTTGACAGAAAAAAGATTAACCGACCAATCAGTAGTTTTATTAATGAAAGAATATCTAAATTTAGCTGGTATTGAGAATAAAAATTTTGCAGGTCATAGTTTAAGATCAGGTTTTGCAACAGTCGCTGCAGAATCTGGTGCTGATGAACGTAGTATTATGGCAATGACTGGACATAAAACAACGCAAATGGTCAGAAGATATATTAGAGAATCAAATATATTTAAAAATAATGCACTCAATAAAGTAAAATTTTAAATTTTATATTTAAACTAATGAAGCTTTTTTTCCGATAGATTTATCAATTATATATTTTGAAATTTTTACTTCATTAAATAATTTGAAATATTTCTCCTTACCTTTTTTAGCGATTTTAATTCTTGATTTATCATTTTTTTTATAAAATTTGATTTTTTCAGCAAGATCATCGATGTGATCATAAGAAACTATTTCATTTGAGTTGAAAAAATTATTCATTCTTACTTTTTTATCAATAAAAACTAATAATCCATTTCCCATAAGTGAAGCTATTCTGTTACTTGAGTAATGTTTGGTAGGTTCGCCCCTACTGAGATTTAATGCCATTTTTGAATTAAGTAACGATTTATAAAATTCATTTCCCCATACAGGTTCTTGTTTTCCAATTCCATAAAAATCATATTTTATTCCATCCATTTTTTTTATAAGTTTTTCTAAAAAAATTACTCTGTTATCTGTTTTTCCTTCCTTAAGTGTTGCTCTATTAACACCATGGCTCATTGCATAAAAAACATCATTTTCTGGTTTTAATTTATAGACATTGAAACATTCAATATTTTTATCAACAGGTGTCATAAAAAAATGAATATTTTGGTTGAATTTTTTTGAATGTTTTAACACAGAAGGATTAGTTGTAATAAATGAATGATCTACCATTGGAAAAAATTTTTTTAATTTATTCACGTTTTCCGAGGTATCTGATAAATTTTTCATTAATGGATCCTCATTCCAATGGGAGATAATTATTTTTTTATTAATTGACCTAAAATCAGACAGGATTTCATGATTTATGTTATCTGAGTGACCAAAAATAACTAAATCTGGATTATAATTTTTAAAGGTTTCAATTAAATAGCTATGAAATTTGTCTTTAAAACTTAATAGATTAATTCCTTTATTTTGTCTCACATAATCTCTATCACTAATTTCAATTACATCATGACCATTTCGGATAAAACCATTGGTAAATTTTTTACCTAACGAAAGATTATAAATTCTATGATTAAGTTTTTGCGCTATATTATAAATGTTTATAATCCTTAATTTATTGCCATTAATATTAATTTTCTTAAAAGGGAACAACGAGTTTCTCATCAAATCAATTTTTTGAGAATTTATTTTTAATTTGTGTTTTACAAAATTCTTACTTTTTATTTGAATAAGCTTTCTTAATTTATCATTTTTAATAAGTTTTATGATTTCATTTTCAATATTTTTTGTATCCAATTTTTTTAATTTAATTGCGTAATCAGTTGTTTCAGGAAGACCCCCGGTATTAGAAATTATTGTGGCACAGCCACGTGAAGAAGCCTCTAATGCGGTCCTACCAAATGGCTCTTCCCATCTTGAGGGAATAACAGCAATTTCAGATTTGCTTAAATAATCTAAAACTTTATTATGCGGAATTTGACCAAGATCAAAGTGTCTTTTATGAGTAGGAAAATTTTGAAATCTTCTTTCTTCACCAATTGAAATAGCACGCCATTCACTATATTGATCTAAGATTTTGAACATTGATTTGCAATACAGATCATATCCTTTAGATTCGTTTAATTTTCCTACAAAGATTATTTGTTTATTTTTTTTGGTATTTTTTCTTATTGGATCGATACTATGATAAATTATTTGAGTTTTGTTATCTGATAAATTTGGCAAATTTTCAAAAAACTTTTTTTTTACCCATTTTGAGATAAAGATAATTTTATCAACATTTTTTAATAGGTAGACTCTCTCATTAACTGATTTAGCACCTTTCATCGTAGTTGGGTCATTATGAAAATATAAGATAATTTTTGAATTTAATTTTCCAAAAAATTCTTTAACCATAATTGGTCTATTATGTAATTCTAAAACATCAAAATTCAAATTCTTGATTTTATTAATAATTTTGTTTGAATACTCTTTAGTTGTACTATTAAGTTTCGAATTAATATTATCTATATTTATATAATTTTTTGTTAAATAATTTTTGTTTTTTGTACTACCTATAATGTAAGTATTTTTCTTATATTTAGAATCTCTTACAAAATCACTGATCCATAAAGCAACTGCTCCAGCCCCTTTTAGCGTATAATTTTCTTTATATGGTAATATTGATGCTATCTTCATATTAACTTATACTCATTAAGTGTTTTCTTTTTTTTTTGTCTTTTTTTAATTTGTACTCAAATGACATGGCTAATCTTTTATCATAAAATCTTTTTTTATAGATAATTTTCCACTTAAAACCTCGTGTCGACTTTGCTCCTTTACTAGTATTATGTTTTTTAAGTCTTAAATTGAGGTTATTTGTATATCCAACATAAGTTTTGGTAATTTTATTATTTACGTTTTTAAGCATATAGACATAAAACACCATAAATGTGGCGGTCCCTAGGGGAATCGAACCCCTCTTTCGAGGATGAAAACCACGTGTCCTAACCGATAGACGAAGGGACCAAATTCCAGTTTTCTATTGTAAAATCTTATCTTTATCAAGTGTTATTAAGTTGCATTCTTTTCATTATTATTTAGCAATTCTTTAAATTCTTTTGATGGTTTAAACAAAATAACATCTCTCCTAGAAATTTCTTTTAATTCTCTTGTTTTTGGATTTCTGCCTATTCTTGATTTCTTTGATCTTATCAAAAAAGTTCCGAATTTTGAAATTTTTACTGATCTATTATTGCATAGGTTTGAAACTATTACGGCAAAAAATTCTTCTATTAAATTTTCTGTAATTTGTTTGGAAAAACCAATTTGCATATATATTGCGTTTATAATGTCCTTTTTAGTTAAATTAATTCTCATTAATTAATATTTTCTCTGATCTTATTGATTAAATCACCTTTTATAATTTTACTACATACATTTAATGAATTTGAAAAACCAATAAAATCTGTTCCTCCATGACTTTTTACAACGGGCGAGTCAAGGCCAATAAAAATAGCTCCATTATAAAGCCTTGGATCTAGTCTTTTTTTGAAATTATTTAAATTTGAGAAATTTAATATTGCTGATAATTTGCCTAATATTGAACTTTTGAAAACTTTTTTAAGTTCATCTGTAATAAAGTTTGCTGTTCCTTCGGCTGTTTTAAGTGCAACATTGCCTGTAAAACCATCTGAAACAATTACATTAACTTTTCCATCCATAAGCTCATTACCTTCTATATAACCTGAAAAATTAAAATTATTAGATTTTTTTTCATTAAGTATTTGAAAAGTTTCCTTTATAATTTCATTACCTTTTAATTCTTCTGAACCAATATTTAACAAGGCTGCATTAGGTATTTCGTTTGGATAAAGAGACTTATATAAAGATGCCCCCATAATTGAAAAATCAACCAAATTTTTTGAGTTACATTCAATATTTGCACCTAAGTCTAATACAACGCTCATGCCTTTTTTGTTTGGCCATAACGCAGATAATGCCGGTTTATCAATGTTTTCTATCATTTTAAGATTTAATTTTGCAATAACAAGTAATGCACCAGTATTTCCTGCAGATATGACGATATCAGTCTCTTTTTTTTTTACACTTTCAATAGCAAGCCACATACTTGTATCTTTGCCTCTTTTGGCAGCTTCAAGTGGACTATCTGTGCTTTTAACAACATTATTGGTATGTATAACTTCGAAGGAATCACTACTTAATTTATCTTTAATAAATGATTCAATCTGAATTTTATTACCAAAAATCTTAAAATAATTATTTTTATTTGATTTATGATTATGAATAATACCATCAATGATCTTTTTAGGTGATCCATCACCTCCCATTGCATCGACTGCAATTTTAGTTAAATTTGACATTTAAATAATAATTATTCTTCAGGGTCTAAAACTTGACGACCTTTGTACATTCCAGTTTTTAAATCTAAATGATGAGATAATCTATATTCACCAGATTTTTTGTCTTCAATCACATTCTTTGTTGAAAATTTCATATTTTGAGATCTTCTTTTACCAGTTCTTGATGGTGTTTGTTTTCGTTTAGGTACAGCCATAATTATGGACTACTTACACTTTTTAAAAAAAAATTCAAAGTTTTTTTCCTCAAATTTAGAGAAAAATCATCAAAATAATCAACTAAATTATCTATTTCCTTAAAATCCTCTAAAAAAGAAGATAGTTTTTTTGATTTTTCATTTCTATTTAGTTTATCCCAAAAGTGAATTTCTGAAACAATAGCATGAAATAAATTTAGATAAATTTTCATTTTCTTATTAATTGATTGATCTCCATAACCTATCTCTCTAATACTTAATTCTAATTGTCTAAAATTAAAGTCATAAATTCTTTGTAAAATATCCTTATTTTCTTTATCTTTAAAGGTTTTTAAAAAGAAAGCAAAATGAATGAGAAAAAATGTCAACCGATCCGAAAAGTTATCTTCTCGATTAAGAGATCTATATAAGTCTTTATTTCTAGAGTAATTGATTAAAATGTTATACACATTAATATAATTTTCAGACATGTTTAAAATATTATATATATTTTTTTTTGCATTAGTAGTATCAAATTGTTCCTTTAAAAAAGTTGTTAAACATCATGGTGTTCCTTTTCTTGAAAAAAAACAAAAAGAATTGATAATTAATCAATCAACAAGTAATGATGTCAGAAAAATTTTAGGTACTCCCCTAACAAAAAGTAAATTTGATAATGATGTGTGGATATATATTGAAAGAAAACAAACTCAATCCAGATTGAGAAATTTAGGTCGAATGAAAATTTTTAAAAACGATGTACTTGTTTTAGAGATAGATAATTTTGGAATTCTTAAGAAAAAAAATTTTTATAATATGGATGATATGAATAAGATAAAGATTGTTGAGGAAACCACCGAAGCTTCTTTTGCAAGAAATTCGTTTATATATGATTTTATGTCTAGTATGAGACAAAGAATCAATGACCCTCTTGGTGTGAGGGCCAAAAAAAGAGAAGAAATTAGCCAGCGATAACTGCTAATAAAAGTAAAGCAACAATATTTGTTATTTTAATCATTGGATTTACTGCAGGACCAGCAGTATCTTTATATGGGTCACCTACAGTATCACCTGTTACTGCTGCTTTATGAGCTTCAGATCCTTTTCCACCATGATTTCCATCTTCAATATATTTTTTAGCATTATCCCAGGCTCCTCCACCTGCTGTCATTGAAACTGCAACAAATAGACCTGTAATAATAACACCTAATAACATTGCCCCAACTGATGCTAAGGCTGCAACTTGTCCACCAATAGCAAATATTATCAAATATAAAACAATAGGCGACAAGACAGGTAATAATGAGGGGATAATCATTTCTTTTATTGCCGCTACAGTTAGTAAATCAACTAATTTAGCATAATCAGGTTTCTGTTTTCTTTTCATGATACCAGGGTATTTTTTAAATTGTCTTCTTACTTCTATAACAACAGCACCCCCTGCTCTTCCAACTGCTTGCATACCCATAGACCCAAATAAATAAGGTAACATTCCACCTATCAACAAACCAACAACAACATAAGGATTCGATAGATCAAAAGTCACAACTATTCCTTCTAATTTTGAACCAACTTCTTTTGAAAAATGTTTTATATCCTCAGTATAAGCTGCAAAAAGAACTAGTGCTCCTAATCCAGCAGACCCTATTGCGTAACCTTTTGTAACTGCTTTTGTAGTATTACCTACAGCATCTAATGCATCAGTAGTTTTTCTAACATTATTTGGTAACTTTGACATTTCAGCTATACCACCAGCATTATCTGTAACTGGTCCATAGGCATCTAGTGCCACAACCATTCCTGCTAATGCCAACATAGTTGTAACTGCAATTGCAATTCCATATAATCCAGCAATATGGTTAGTGAGTAAAATCCCAGCAACAATTATTAAAGCTGGTATTGCGGTAGCTTCTAATGATATTGCTAAACCTTGAATTACATTGGTTCCATGACCTGTTGTAGAGGAGCTTGCAACACTTTTGACTGGTCTATAATTTGTTCCTGTGTAATATTCTGTTACCCAAATTAATAATCCTGTAATAACTAATCCTATAACTCCGCAATAATATAAGCTCATACCAGAAAATGATTTATTATTTAAACCATAAGAATTTTCTAAACCTAGAACATAATCAGTAACTGGATATAAAATAATCAAAGAAGTCAAGGCTGAAACAACAAACCCCTTATATAAAGCTCCCATCACATTTTTACTTCTACCAAGTTTAACGAAAAAAGTTCCAATAATTGAGGTTAAAATACATGCCCCACCAATCGTCAGTGGATAAATCATCATCGATAAATCTCCTGGAAAAAATATTGATGATAAAACCATTGTTGCAACAATAGTTACTGCATAAGTTTCAAATAAATCAGCAGCCATTCCAGCGCAATCACCCACATTGTCACCAACGTTATCAGCAATTACGGCAGGATTTCTAGGATCATCTTCTGGTATACCTGCTTCTACTTTTCCAACTAAATCAGCTCCAACATCAGCACCCTTAGTGAAAATACCTCCACCAAGTCTTGCAAAGATAGAAATTAATGATGCACCAAATCCAAGGGCTACTAATGCGTTTACGATTTCTCTTTCATCTACATTAAATTTTAACAACAAATAATAATACACAGCTATTGATAATAAAGCTAAGCCAGCAACTAACATTCCAGTTACAGCTCCAGATTTAAAAGCGACTGATAAACCACTAGCTAACCCTTTTCTAGATGCTTCAGCGGTTCTAACATTTGCTTGAACTGAAACTAACATTCCAACATATCCAGCTATACCTGATAAAGTTGCACCAATTAGGTAGCCTAAACCAACAAGCATACTAAAAGCAAAACTTACAATAACTAAAACAACAACACCAACAATAGCAATAGTTTTGTATTGTCTAGCGAGATAAGCTTTTGCACCGATTTGTATTGCTGATGCAATATCTTGCATTTTAGAATTTCCAGCACTTGAATTTAAAATATTTTTTCCAGTTAAATATCCATAAACTATAGACAATAATCCAGCACCAATAGTATATAGAAGAATAGTCTCAATGGTTGAAGTCATATAAACCTTAATTATGTTGTTGGTTATTAGTTATTAAAAATCGGACAATACAAAAAAAGCTATAAAAGGCAATAAATAACTTTTAAAAATTATGGAAATGACCTTTATTTTTAATGGCAATTTTATTCCCTTTTTCATCAATAATTTGTGATTTTTGACCACCCGAAGAAATATTTCCAATTTTTGAAATCTTAATACCTAAAGATTTAAAGGTTCTTTTGATGATTCTGGACTTTTTTTTTGGGGCAGTAAATAATATTTGATAATCATCACCTTTAGACACGAAGTTAATCTTTTTTAATTTCTTTGAAAGTATTATTTTTTTTAGATTTTTAGAAATTGGAATATTAGACATATTAATTTTATAAAATAATTTTTGTTTATTAATTAATTTATCTAGATCAGCAAAAAGACCATCGGAAATATCTATAGAGGTACTCGCAAAATTAAATAATTTTTTAGTTAAATCAATATGTAATTCTGGAAGGAAATATTTTTTTATAAAATATTTATTGAGATTTTTTTTTAAAGAAAACTTTTTTTTTAATATTTCTAAGCCCATGTAACTATCGCCCAAGTTACCCGTTACATAGATGTCATCATTAGATTTTGCTTTATTTCTAAAGATTATATTTGAGGAAAAACCAACAGAAACTATTGTAAAGCTCAATTTATTTGAAAATACAGTGTCTCCACCTGAAATATAAATCCCAAACTTTTTTTGTTCTTTCTTTAGTGATTGAGAAATTTTTTCTAAATTTGACTTTGAAAATGTTTTTTTATTTCCAGAGCCTGAAATGAAATAATATTTTGGTTTAACACCTTTGCAAATTAAATCAGAAATAGAGGATCTTAGAATTTTTTTAATAACTAAATCAGGCTTTTTAAAATCAAAAAAATGCGATTTATCAATATAAGTGTCTACAGAAATAACTAATTTTTTCGATCTATCAAAAAAAACATCGTCATTTAAACTAAGTGAATTTTCATTATTTAAAGAGAGTTTTGAAAAATATTTTTTGATTATCTCAAATTCATGCATTTGTTGATCTTAATTTTTTGGCAGCATTGTCTAATAATGCATTTAAATATTTTGTTTGAGAGTCATTTAAAAAGAGATTAGATGCATCTAAGTATTCTTTAATAATTATCCTGATCGATACATTGGGTTTATATAAAATCTCATATGTTGCTGATTTTAATATAACTTGGAATATCTTATCTAGTTTGAATAAATTAAAATTATCACCTAAATTTTTATCTAATTCATCTACAATAATCTCATTCCGTTCAATTGTGCCTAAAACAATATCCTTAATAAATTTTTTAAATCTATGTTTTGGAAATTCTATTTTTTCGTCGTTATTAAATAAAATTCCATATAATTTTTGAATAATAATAACTCTAGGGTTATTTTTTGGGCTATACTTTGGTTTCATTTTTGAGATAAAACTGAAACAACTGCTTTCGCTGCCTCAGCACCCTTTTTTTTTCTGGCCTTTGCTTGTCTCATATTTAAACAAGTTAGAATTCCATTTCCTATAGGTTTTTTTGAATTTATAGCTAAATCCATAATAGCATTAGTTGAAGATTGAGATATGAAATCAAAATGTGGAGTCTGACCTTTAATAACACATCCAAGAGCGATGAAAGCGTCAAATTTTTTTAAATATTTTGAGATGGTTACAGGTATTTCAAATACACCAGGAACTTTAACTATTTTAATATTAAAATTTCTTGGTAGATTTTTTTTTGCACTATTTAACAAACCCAAAGAAATATCTTTATAATAATCCGCTGTTACTATTAAAATTTTTTTCATCAAATCAATTCTTGTTTAGTTATTTTAATGTTATACCCCTCTAAACCAATAACTTTTTTTGGTGTTCTAGTAATTAATATCATCTTTTTGATTTTTAAATCTTTAATAATTTGGGCACCTATTCCATAATTTCTTATAAGATTATCTTTACCTTTCTTTTTAATACTTTTATTTTTAAAACTTTTAAGCGTTTGAGTTACTGAATTTAAGTTAGAGTCTTTTATAAAGATTAGTACACAATTATTATATTTTCTAAAATAGTTCATTGTTTTATCAAATGAATTGGGAAGTTTCTGACTTATAAGATAGTTATAAACTACATTTGATGAAATAACTCTAACACGTGGTACGATTGATCTTTTTAAAGATCCCTTAATCAGAGCAAAGTGTTCTGATCCATCTAGAAGATTCTCATATATTTTGATCTTATATTTTTGATTTTTTACTTTGATATCCGAAGATTTTTTTAATTTTACTAATTTTTCTTTTTTTAACCGATAAGAAATTAAATCCTCAATTTTACCAATTTTAAGTTTATGTTTTTGTGCAAAATTTAAAAGTGCTTGACCCTTAGCCATTGTTCCATCTTCATTCATTATTTCACAAATGACCGCTGAATTATTCTTTTTAGCTAACTTTGAAATATCTACAGAAGCTTCTGTGTGGCCAGCTCTTACAAGAACACCCCCATCCTTTGCAATAATTGGAAACACATGGCCAGGGGATACTATATCTTTTTTACTCACATTTTTATTAGAGGCTATTTTGATAGTTCTTGCTCTATCTTTTGCTGATATTCCAGTAGTGATACCTTTCTTAGCCTCTATTGAAATTGTAAATGCTGTTTGATTTCTTGATTGATTTACAGGTGACATTAAAGATAAATTTAATCTTTTAGCTTGAAGACTATCTAAGGCTAAACAAATAAGGCCTCTTCCATATTTAGCCATAAAATTAATATTTTTTGCATTTGTATCCGAGGTTGACATAACTAAATCACCTTCATTTTCTCTTTTTTCATCATCAACTAAAATGTACATACCCCCTTTTTTTGCAACATTTATTATAGTTTCTATTGATGAATAATTATTTTTTTTCATAAAAATAGTTTCTAACGTATTTTGAAAGAATATCTATTTCTACGTTAACTAAATTACCTTTTTTAAGAGATGATAGATTTGTTAATTTATAAGTATGAGGAATTATCCAGATTTGAAAACCTTTTTTTGTCACTTTAGAAATTGTTAATGATATGCCATTTATACTAATTGAAGCTTTTTCGATTATATTTTTTCTCTCTTTTTTATTAATTTCAAAATCAAATAAATAAGATTTATCAATTTTGTTCACTGATAATATTTTCCCAACAGTGTCAACATGTCCTTGACAAATATGACCTGAAATTTTTTGACCATATTTAAGAGGGAGTTCTATATTAATTTTATCATTTAACTTTATGTATCTAAATTTCGATCTTTTTATAGTTTCATTAGATAAATAAAATTCCATAATCTTTTTTTTTATTGAAATGAGAGTAAGACAAACCCCATCACAAGCTACAGAAACACCTATATCTTTTAAACCTAATTTTAGATTAGATTTTACAAAAATATTAATGCCTTTAGGTCTTTTGATTATTTTTGTTATTAAACCTTTGTTAAAAATAATTCCATTAAACATTTCAATTTTTGTAAATAGTTAATTTATCGCTAGCTAATTTAAAGTTTATCTTACAATTATTATATTTGGTATTCAAAATGTTGAAAGAAGTAAAATTAACATGTTTTTTGTTTTTAGATAAACTTTTCGAACTTCTAAACATATAAAATTCATTAAATAATTTTTTTTGAAGGAAATTTTTTGTTAATATATCTCCGCCCTCTACTAATAGATTTCTTATTTCCATTTTATATAAATTTTTCAGAATTTTTTTTAGATCTAAATTTTTGTATTTATCTGTAGATTGTTTTATTAGAATAGCACCTCTCCTTTTTAAAAGTTTTATTTTTGATTTATCGTTAGAATTATGGAAAATGATAGTATTTTCATTTTTTACCGATTTAGCTATATAACTTTTCAAATTTATTTCTAGATTTCTGTCTAAAATAATTCTTTTTGGGGAGAATTGATTAAAACCCTCTAACCTACAATTTAGTTTTGGATCATCGATATTTAGTGTTTTGCCAGAAATCATTATACCATCACTTTTTAATCTTAGATAATGAGTTAATTTATCAGATGTTTTATCAGTAATTCTCTTTGATATTTTACTGTAAATAATCTTATTCTTTGATACTGCAATTTTTCCAATTACATATGGCAGATTCTTTTTTCTATTAAAAAAATAAGATCTGTATAAATTTTCTGCATCTTTTTTTAAAAGCCCCTTTTTAACTCTAATGTTTTTTTTTCTTAATATTGAATAACTCTTGCCTTTTACTTTTAAATCAATGTCATCTATTGAATAATAAACTTCTCCGATTTTATTCTTTATAATATTTTTGGTACAGGGCGGAGTTTTTCCATAATGATTACATGGTTCTAAAGTAACATACATTTTTGAGTCTTTTAAATTTTCTGAACAATTTAAAATAGCGTTATGTTCAGCATGAGGTCTGCCATTATAGCCTGTTTGTCCTATAGAAATTATTCTATTATTCTTTACAATTACACATCCAACCGATGGATTGTTTCCTGTTAAACCTCTTCGCGCATTAGCTAAATTTAAAGCTAATTTCATGAAATTTTTATCTTGAATTGAAAATTTATCTTTTTTTGTAGACATCTAGCTTGTCCACAAATTGTACGAAATCTTGTTCTTCTCTAAAATTTCTGTATACAGATGCAAATCTAACATAAGCTACTGGATCAAGTTCCTTTAAACCTTCCATGACCATTGTTCCGATTGTATTACTTGCAATTTCATTCTGACCTAGTTCTTCTAAAGATCTTGTAATTCGACTGATAAATTTTTCGACAGTTTCCGTATCTAAAGGTCTCTTTTTTAATGCAATGTAAATTGACTTAGCTAATTTGTCTCGATCAAAAGAAGATTTCCTTCCATTTTTTTTTACAACCATTACCTCCCGATGCTGAATTCTCTCAAATGTAGTAAATCTTGCACCACAACTACATAGTCTTCTTCTACGAATCGCAGTTCCATCTTCTGTAGGCCTGGAATCAACTACAGAAGTTTCCCCTTTTTTCTCACAAGGACAGATCATTTATTCAAATTTTTATAAATTGGAAAATTAGAACATAAACTTATAACTTCTTTTCTCACTTCATTTTCCACTTTACTATTATCCTCTGGATTTTCAGATAATCCTTTTATTACTTTAGTTATTAATTCGCCTACTTTTTCAAATTCACTTAAACCAAATCCTCTTGTTGTAGCAGCTTGTGAACCAAGTCTTATACCAGAAGTTATCATTGGTTTTTCTGTATCAAACGGGATCCCATTTTTATTACAAGTAATATTGGCTCTACATAAACTCTCAGAAGCTATATTTCCTTTTACACCAAAAGGTCTCAAGTCAACTAACATTAAATGTGTATCAGTACCACCTGAGTAAATCTTAAATCCATTATTTTTTAGAGTCTCTGCTAACATTTTAGCGTTTGCTAAAACATTTTTTATGTAAGTTTGAAATTCAGGTTTTAATGCTTCAAAAAAACCAGCAGCTTTAGCGGCAATGATATGCATTAAAGGACCACCTTGATAACCAGGAAAAACAGCTGTATCAAATTTTTTTCCAAGATCTAAATCATTCGATAAAATAATTCCACCTCGTGCACTTCTAAATACCTTATGTGTTGTGGATGTTACGACGTGTGCATAGTCACAAGGATTTGGATATCCTTTGCCAGCTACTAAACCAGAAAAATGGGCCATATCTACCATAAGATATGCACCAACCTTATCAGCTATTTCTCTAAATCTTTTAAAATCAATTACTCTTGAATATGCACTACCACCTGCAATAATTAATTTTGGTTTATGTTCTAGAGCGAGTTTTTCAACATTATCATAATCAATCAATTCAGATTTTTTATCTACGTCATAACTTATTGCATTAAACCATTTACCTGACATTGAAATTTTCAACCCATGAGTTATGTGACCTCCTGAATTTAAACTCATACCCATAAAAGTGTCGTTTGGTTTTAACAAAGCCAAAAATACAGCACCATTTGCTTGAGCACCTGAATGAGGTTGTACATTTGCATACTTGCAATTGAAAAGTTTTTTTATTCTTTCAAGTGCCAGTTGTTCTGCTACATCAACATGCTCACAACCATTGTAATATCTTTTGCCCGGATATCCTTCTGCATATTTATTTGTTAGAACTGATCCTTGAGCTTCTAATACAGCTTGTGAAACTATATTTTCAGAGGCTATTAACTCAATATGATTTTGTTGTCTAATTAACTCATCATTTATTGCCTTAAATAAATCTGGATCAGATTTTGAAAGACTTTTTTCAAAAAAATCTTGGTAAGAAGAATTTATATATTTTGTTTCACTTGACATTTTTTCCTTATATCTTTTTTACTCTTTTTTTGTGCCTACCACCCTCAAATTTAGTATTAATAAATGCTTCAATACATTTAAAGGCAGTATTTTTTTTTGTCAATCTAGATCCTAATGTTATAATATTAGCATTGTTATGCAATCTTGATAATTTAGTGTTTTTTATTGAATAACACATCGCTGCTCGAATTTTTTTGTGTTTATTGGCCGCCATTGACATTCCCATACCTGAACCACAAACTAAAATACCCATATTATTTGAGTTAACGCTGACCCTTTTACATAATTTATGAGCATAATCTGGGTAATTTACTGAGATCTTTGAGTTATCAGTCCCAAGATCATGAAAATTATATCTTTTAAAAAACTTTTTTTTAATTTGTTCTTTCAAATTATATCCAGCGTGATCTGAAGAAATAAATATTTTTTTCAAATTAGTTAAATTTGTAATCTAAAACGCAGGCAACTAAATGGATTCTATTTTCCTCTCCCCCATTGAATGCGTTGTGATATTTAGTATTATTAGTAATCCAAACAGATCCATCTGCGGGCATATGTTTTGCAACATTATCAATAACCATTATAGAACCTGGGTTAGTAATTATCGGAATATGTAGTCTAGGCTCTGGATCTCTGTGCCAGCTTAAAGTTGATCTTGGCTCCTTTAATAGAATTCTTACACGTCCTAATTTATACTTTGAGGAAAGAACATCAAACACTTCTTTGAAATAAGTATGTTTGTAATCTTCAATAAATTCAGAATAGGCAGACTCATCAATCATTTGATCTCTCATAGCTTCTTTTCCAGATGAGTCTGGTTTAGTCCAGAACACACCTCTTGCTTTATTACCTTTAATAGAGTCTGGATCACCTGGTATTTGTGTTAATGAAATGGCACCAAAATTTGAAACACCATCAACTCCTGAAAAACCCTTGATGGTTAATAATTCTTTATAAGCATTTTGAAGTTTGTTTACATCAAACTTAATATCTTGTTTTTGGAAATCGTTAAAATTTAAATTCATCTGTAATTTTTTGTCTCCTGATGTTGTTTAATATCTTTTTTAAGATATATTTGTATATAACATTTGTCGCATATTTTAAATAGATTACAACATGATTACAGGAAAATTCCCAGCATTGAGACTAAGACGCAATAGAAAAACTGATTGGTCAAGAAGGTTAATTGAGGAAAATAATCTTACACCTAATGATTTTATTTTACCCATTTTTCTAATTGATGGAAAAAATAAAAAACAATCTATTAAATCAATGCCTGGTGTTTACAGGTACACAATCGATAAATTAAATAATTTAGTAGATAGAGCAATTAAAAAAGGTATACCTATGATTGCATTATTTCCATACACTGAAAAAAGAAAAAAAAACGACTTAGGTACTGAGGCTCTTAACGAAAATAATCTGGTTTGTAGGGCATTACAAAGAATAAAGAATAAATATAAAAATGAGATTGGGATAATGTGTGATGTTGCATTAGATCCATATACCTCACATGGTCATGATGGTCTTTTACAAAACAAATATGTGTTAAATGACGAAACCATAAAAATTTTATTAGATCAATCTTTGTTACAGGCACAAATGGGTTGTGATGTTTTAGCACCATCTGACATGATGGATGGTCGAATTGGTGAAATTAGAAAATATCTAGACAAACATAATTTTAAAATGACACAAATACTCTCTTATGCTGTTAAATATGCGTCAAGTTTTTATGGCCCTTTTAGAGATGCAGTTGGTTCAAAAAACTTATTAAAAGGAAATAAAAAGAATTATCAAATGGATTATAGAAATAGTGATGAAGCCTTAAGAGAGGTTGCTTTGGATATAAAAGAAGGAGCTGATATGGTTATGGTTAAACCTGGACTACCATATCTTGATATCATCAAAAAAGTAAAAGAAAACTTTAAGATTCCAGTTATGGCATATCAAGTCTCAGGTGAATATTCTTTATTAGAATATGGAATTAAAAATGATTTAACTGATCGAAACATTATTTTAGAAAGTCTTATTTCTTTTAAAAGAGCTGGAGCCAATGCTATTGTTAGCTATTACGCCGATAGATTAGACCAAATTATTAAATAATTATTTTAAAGTGTTAATAAATTGTAATCTGCTGATTGGTTGGTTTAAATTATTAGGCTTTAAAATTGACTTTTCAAGATAATCACTCAACAATTTAAGACCTGTAAGTAAAGATCCTATATCTTCACTTGAATTATTTTTTTCTATTAAAAAATTAGGTATAATTCTTTTTTCTGTTAATGACTTTGAGATATATTGTTTTTGATCACCAATAATTATTTCGTTAACTAAATTCTCAAAATTTAAGTCATAGCCTAGACATTTAAATAATTCCAATTCCCAAAAAATATATTTTTTTATCCAGTCTTTAGAGTTTAATAGAATATAAAATTCTTCTAATAAAGAAAATATCCTTGCATTTTTTTGTGACTCAGCTGTAAGTAATTTAACCAAATTCATAGCTGAGGAAATACAAGTTAATTTTTGATGATTGTCAAAATATAATGGAGATAAAGCTTCTTGAATTTCTACCTTAAAGTAACCTACACTATTTTCATTTTTAGAATTATAATTTACATATAATTTATTTCCTATTTGAAGATAGTTCTTAATTTTTTTTGAAGTTCCACCAAAAATAATGCCACTCACTTTACCAAAATTTTTAGTATAAATTTCGGATATTAATGAATTTTCATTATATCTATTTTTATTTAATAAAAATCCAATGTCGTCCCAAATCATAATTTGCTCTGATTTTGTAAACATTTTATAGCAGCATTCTGTTCGGCATCTTTTTTCGAACTGCCTTCTGCTAAAAAAAACTTAGTATCAATTAATTTTACACCAACCTTAAAAAGGGGTTTATGTCTTGGTCCGGTATTTGAGATAAGTTTATAAATAGGTAATTTCTTAAATCTTTTTAAAGAGAATTCTTGTAATTTTGTTTTTGCATCTATTTGAGTAACAACACTATCTTTAATATTTTCCGACCATAATTCTAAAATAAATTTTTCTACAGAATTAAAACCTTTATCTAGATAAATAGATCCTATTAATGCTTCACAACTATCAGAAACAACTTTATCTTCTACAATGTTTTTCTTTTTTTTAATATCTAAAGTTAAAATATATTTATCAAGATTAATTTTTTTTGCGATTTGTAAACAAGTTTTCTTATTTACTAACGATGCAAACTTTTTATCTAATATACCTTCTTTTTCATTGGGGTAAATTTCCAAAAGTTTTTTTGCAATTACTAAACCTAAGACACGATCTCCTAAAAATTCTAATTTTTCGTTATTGACTTCTTTGCTATAGCTTTTATGAGTTAATGATCTAACTAACAAATCTTTGTCTTTGAAATTGATCTTAATTTTTTTTTCTAAAGATTGGTAATTTATCTTCATTAATTTATCTTTTTAAATAATCTTTCATATCTGAACGAGGATTTATCAACACATTTCCAAAAATTAAATATTGGCCTATTAATTGTGTCGGATGAAAAAAAGATAAATTGAGCTTTCCCAACTAAATTATCTTTATGTACATAACCAACACTTGACAAATATCTACTATCCTTCGAGCAATCTCTATTGTCACCTAAAAAAAGTAATGATCTTTAGGTACTTTAAAAGAATCTGAATTTTGAAAAGGAAAACTATTTATATATACAGCTTTATGTTTTTTTTGATTTGGTAATATTTCTTCAAATGTAAATACATCTATTTTGTTAGCACCACAATAAATTACATCTTTTTTTGAAATTCTTGATTTAAGTACCTCACTATTATTTATGTGTAGATTTGACTCAATAAATTTGATTGTATCACCTGGTAATCCAATTAATCTTTTTATGTAATCTGTCCTATTATCAGCTGGTGTTTTGAAAACTACTACATCACCTCTTTCAGGTTCGCTTGAAAGAATTCTTCCTTTAAAGATCGGTGGGCTAAATGGGAACGAATGTTTACTATACCCATAAGAATATTTTGATACGAAGATTCTATCTCCAACTAACAGATTTGGTTCCATTGACGAGGATGGTATATAAAAAGGTTGTAATAATAAACTTCTAATGATTATAGCTATATAAAGTGCAAATAATAATGTTGATCTGTTTTCATAGAAAGATGTAACAAAATTATTTGTAATTGATTTAAATACTGGCTCAGGAAAATACTTATTATAAATTTTAATTGAAGTTTTAGATGAGGGTATTGGATTAAAAATTAAAAGAAAATTTACTATGAAAAAAGTTACTTTTTTGTCGGGTTTGTCAGAGTTTTTAACTTCATCTTGTTTTTCTATAAAATAATCATAAGTAAAGTAAAATATAGATAAGATCGCTATAAATATAAGGCCTATTTTACTTTGAAAAAGTAAAAAAATTGTCATTTTAACAAATGACAAAATTGAATCAAAAAAATTAATTAAAAAAAGTGGTATTCCTAAACAATTTCCTGAAACATAATAATATAAAAAAAAAGAAATTATTAATAATAATAAAATAAATTTAAAAGAATCTTTTACTTTAGTCATAATCTAATTTTTAGATATTATTGTAAATGATATTGAATAATCTGTTTCATCTGAAATTGAAAGAAACAAATTATTATCCTTGCTTCTATATTTATTATTAATAATTTTATTTAGTTTATTAGTATTATGATAGTAAGGTTTTCCAAATCTGTCATTTAAAATTTCTATATCTTTTAAATTTAAACCACCTCTAAAACCTGTGCCTAATGCTTTAGCTAATGATTCTTTAGCTGCAAATCTTTTAGCAAAATAATTAGTTTTATTAGAAAATTTTTTAGCAAGAATTATTTCTTTGTTTCCAAAAGTTCTTTTTATAAAATTCTTGTTTTTAATTAGTTTCTTAATTCTTGTATTTTGAACAATATCAACACCTATACCTAATATTTTCATTTCTGTTATTTAATAATTTTTTTAAACTTTTTTATTACTTTAGATAAACCAAAAAATACCGACTCACCGATTAAATAATGTCCAATATTAAATTCTTCTATTTCTTTAAATCTAGATAATAATTCAGTTGTTTTATAATCAAGTCCATGACCAGCATGAACTTCTAAACCAATTTTCTTTGCAATAATTGAACATTTTTTTATTCTATTAAGCTCTTTAGAATAATTCTTCTTCAATTTTACTAATCTAGAAAGTCTACCTGTATGAATTTCAACACAATCAGATCCTAATTTATACGAGGTTTTAATATCATTAATTGATGGATTTATAAATAAACTAGTTCTAATTTTTTTCTTTTTAAATTTCAAAATTATGTCTTTAATTTTATTTTTATTTTTATCTAAGTCTAAACCTCCCTCTGTAGTAACTTCTTTTCGATTTTCTGGCACTAAACAAATATAATTTGGTTTTATTTTTAATGCTTTATTTGTCATTTTTGAGTTAGTTGAGATTTCCAAATTAACTAAAATCTTTTTTAAAGAACAAATTTTTTTTGCATCATTATCTTTTATATGTCTTCTATCTTCACGAAGATGAATTGTTATTGAGTCAGCACCTGCTTTTTTAACAAATTTAGCTGCAAATATCGGATCTGGATGTAATTCACCTCTAGCATTTCTCAGCGTTGCTATATGATCAATATTTACTCCAAGACGTCTCACTTCGTGTATCTACTTCCCGGTGTTGAAAATGGAATTAATTTCAATTCGTTTGGAATCTTGTTCTTTTTATAAGTTGGAACAGAAATTTTGAGGTGTGAAACTATATTTTTTTTTATCTTTAAATTATTTTTTGATGATCTATCAATAATTGTTGCAAAACCCATTAGTTTTGCTTTTGAATTTTTAATCAATTTTACACATTCCATGCTTGATTTGCCTGTGGTTATAACATCTTCAATAATTAATACTTTTGATCCTTTTTTAATTTGAAAACCTCTTCTTAATTGAAATTTCCCTTTTACTCTTTCACAGAAAATAGTTTCTTTTTTAAGCAGTCTACCAATTTCATAACCGATTATTATACCACCCATTGCTGGTGATAAAATTAAGTCGAAGTTTTTAAATTTTTTCTTAATTTTTCCGGCTAAAGATTTACAAATTTTCTCTGCCTTATGCGGAAAACTTAATAGTTTTGCGCATTGAATATATTTTGAAGAGTGTAATCCAGAAGATAAAACAAAATGTCCCTCTAATAATGCATTAGTTTTTCTTAAAATATCTAAGGATTTTTTGTGTGAAAGCATTTCTTTTATCTTCGTGTCTGATTATCTTAAATTTTATACCTTTTTGTTTTAGCTCTGCAATAAAATTAGTGAAATTTTTTAAATCTCTTATGATTAATTGGAATTTAAAATTTATGTAGTTAGGGTTTTTGCCTGCCATCACAAGGTTTGAAATATTCAGTTTATGCTCTCCGATTAATGAACTAACATTACCAAGCTGACCGGGTTTATCTGGTAAAGATATCCATAAAGTAGTATTGTACTTTTTTACTCTTTCCTCTTTTCTTTCTCCCTTTTCATGCCAATAACGTCTTATAGCTGCCCTTGCTTTTCCTGTTTTTGTTATTGGGATCCAATGCAATGATGGTGAATGATTTTTAGAGGTAATAATTTTAACTCGATCTCCATTTCTTAAAATAGTTTGGAGTTCACTTTTATTACCATTAATTTCACATCCGATTGCAGTATCTCCTATTTTAGTATGTACGGCATATGCAAAATCAATTGGAGTAGCATCTTTTGGTAATTTAATAACCGATCCTTTTGGTGTAAAGCAAAATACATTTTCTTGGAACATTTGTAGTTTTGTATATTCATATGAATGCTCTGGATTTTGATTTTTTTCAATAATTTCTACTAAATCTTTTAACCAGTCATATTCTTTCCAGGTTAAAGAATTAAATTTCTCAGAAGATTTATATTGCCAGTGTGAAGCAATACCTCTTTCAGCGAAATCATGCATTTCTGTTGTTCTAATTTGAATTTCTATGGGTTTTTTATTAGATCCAATAACCGCTGTATGAATTGATTTATAACCATTAATTTTAGGTGAAGAGATATAATCTTTAAATTTGCCAGGTATACAATTGTATTCTTTATGTATTATTCCTAAAGTTTTGTAACAATCATCAATATTTTCTAAAATTATTCTAAATCCAATAATATCAGTTATTTGTTCAAGAGAAACTCGTTTCTTTTGAACCTTTCTCCAAATTGAAAAAGGTGTTTTGCCTCTTCCATAAATTTTAGATTGAATATTATTGTCATTTAACAAAGTATTTATTTCATTTGAAAGAGACTCGAAAATATCTTTTTTGTCAGATTTGATTTCATCTAATCTATTTTGAATTAGTGTTCTTGCATCATTATTCAAAACTTCAAAAGATAAATCTTCAAGTTCATCACGAATTCTA
Source organism: uncultured Pelagibacteraceae bacterium (assembly GCA_902518155.1). GTDB lineage: Bacteria > Pseudomonadota > Alphaproteobacteria > Pelagibacterales > Pelagibacteraceae > Pelagibacter. The sequence goes on along the minus strand of CABYFA010000001.1, from coordinate 163,214 downwards.
TGCATTCCCATTCTATCAGCTAATGGTGCATAAATTTCCATTGTCTCTTGTGCAATTCTTTTTCTTTTATCTTCTTTGGTAATAGCTTTTATCGTTCTCATATTATGTAAACGATCTGCAATTTTAACCAACAAAACTCTTATATCTTTTGAGGTAGCTAAAATAAGTTTTCTAAAGTTTTCTGCTTTTGAGTTTGTGGTTGCGGTGTTTTCAAAAACTGAAATTTTTGTAACACCATCAACTAAATCTGCAACCTCTTCACCAAATTCTCCTTTAATTGTCTCGTAAGTAGCGTAGGTATCTTCGATTGTATCATGTAATAAACCAGTGGTAATAGTAGCGCTATCTAATTTAAGATCTGTTAGGATATTTGCGACTTCTATTGGATGTACTGAATATGGGTCACCTGAAGCTCTCTTTTGATTACTATGAGCTTTAACAGCAAAATCATAAGCTTTATTCAGTTTTTCAGGGTTTAAAAATTTGTTATAAATTTTTACTTTATTTATTAAATCTTCAGAATTAAGCATTTAAACACTATATCACTAAATTAAATTTGTTTAATAGACCTAATGTCTCTATTTTTTAATGATAATAATAGTTTTTTTATGGAATGTTTTGAAACTGGATGTTTCCAATTTTTATCTATCTCAAATAATGGAAAAAGGACGAAATTTCTTTTATGCATTCTTGAATGAGGTAGATTTAATTCACCTTTCATTTTTCTTCTATTAAAATCAATTATATCAATATCGCACTCTCTAGGAGCATTTCGAAGTCTTTTCTTTCGTCCCAGGCTTGTTTCAATAGTTTTACAAACACTTATTAATTCAAAAGGTGATAATTTAGTTAGAACCTTAACTACAACATTGTAAAATTTAGGATTGTTATTATCAGGCCAAGACAAACTCTCATAATAGCTTGATGATTTTACTATCATAATATCATTAAGAATTAATTTTGATTTAGCTAATTCAATATTATTGATTTTATTTCCAAGATTAGAACCTATACCTAAATAGACAGGATTAACTTGATTTTCTAATATATCTTGCTCTATCACGATTCCAGTCTCTTTGTTTTTTTACTGCTCTTTTATCAAATTGTTTCTTACCCTTGGCTACAGCTAACTCTAATTTTGCTTTTCCTTTTTTAAAATACATTTTTGTAGGTACTATTGTAAGTCCGTCTCTTTGCATTTTCCCAATTAGTTTATTAATTTCTCTCTTATTTAATAACAATTTTCTTTCATCGGTTGGATTATGGTTTGAATAACTAGCTTGCTTATAAGATGCAATATGTGAATTTATCAAGACTATTTCACCTTTTTTTTCTATTGCGTAAGAATCTGCTATGTTAACTTTACCATTACGAATTGATTTTATTTCAGAACCTTTTAAAACAATACCTGCTTCAAACAAATCCTCAAAAAAATAATTGAAACTAGCTTTTTTATTAAGACAAATTATTTTTAAACCACTATTGGTTTTTTTTTTCATTAAACTAGTTTTGCAGAATGAAGTGCTTTTTTAACGATATCCTTAGTTTCAGCTGTCACTTTTACAAGAGGTAGTCTTACATTATCATCACAAAGATTTAATAATTTTGCTGCGTATTTTACTGGACTTGGATTACTTTCGACAAACATTGCATGATGTAGAGGTTGTAATATTTTATCAATTTTTTCAGCCTCTTTAATTTCATCGTTATTTTCAGATTTTGAAAATTTTTGAAAATCAGAACAAAGTTTTGGAGCAATATTTGCAGTAACACTTATAGCTCCCACTCCACCTCTTTTATTAAATTCTAAAGCATTATCGTCATTACCAGTTAATTGAATGAATTCATTTCCCATCTTTTTTAAAGTTTGTTCAACCCTATTTAGGTCTCCAGTTGCATCCTTAACACCAATAATATTTTTCAATTCAAATAATCTAGCCATAGTATCAACTGACATATCAATAACCGATCTCCCAGGAATATTATAAATTATTATAGGTATTCCACATTTGTCATTTATTGCTTTATAATGTTGGTATAAACCCTCTTGTGTTGGCTTGTTATAATAGGGTGTTACAACAAGAGCGCCTGTGGCTCCAATTTTTTCTGCATGGGTTGTAAGTGAAATAGCCTCCTCTGTAGAGTTCGATCCTGTACCTGCAAAAACTGGTAATTTTCCATTACTTTCTTTTACACATAACTCAATCACTCTTTCATGTTCATCATGACTTAAAGTTGGTGACTCACCAGTTGTTCCTGCTGGAACTAATCCATTTGTCCCATTTTGGATATGAAAATGAATTAAATTAATATATGTCTCATCATCAAGTTTATCATTTTTAAACGGGGTGACTAAAGCAACATTTGATCCTTTAAACATAAATACTTATAACATACATTGTAGATTCATATAGTAAAAGATTATGATTAAAAAAATCTTATTTTGGATAGTATTAATTAATTTATTCGGTCTACTCACTATAGCTCAGTCAGACATAATCCCATTAAAAAAACCTACCCAATCTGAAGAGCTAACAAAAAAAAAATTATTAATAGATGTACTAAAACCTTTACCCAAACCAATACCAAAAATATTAACAAAAGAGATAGAAAAAAAAGTTGAATCTAAGCCAGAAAAGAAGATAAGTGGACTGATACTTCCCAAAAAAAAACCTTTAATTGCTGGGACAAAAAAAACAACAGAAATAAAGATATCAAAATATTATCGTAAAAAAGACTTCGCATTGGCCAAAAAAGCAATTGCTGAAATGAAAAGAGCTAATTGGACAGCTGCAATAAAAACTGCCAAAAGAGCTAAAGATAAATCTATATATGATTTTATTCAATGGAGACATTTACTTACAAAGGGAAATCAAGCTTCTTATTATGAGTATAAAACATTCATAGACTCAAATGAAGATTATCCTAGAATTGGAAGAATAAAATATTTAGCAGAACATAAACTTTCTACAGAAAAAATTAGTCCAAAAAAAATTATAGATTGGTTTGGTCCTGCAGAACCTTTAAGTGGTTTTGGTAAAATGATATTGGGGGAAAGTCTTATTCTTAATGGTAATAAGGAAAAGGGAATCAGATTTATTAAAGAAGGCTGGATATCAGCTGAATTGTCTAAAACAGATTTAAGATTTTATCGTAAGAAATTTAAGAAATATCTTAATGCAGATGATTATATTAAACGAGCAGAATATCTTGCTTGGAATAACAAATACTGGGACTTAAAACGACTATTAAGATATTTACCTAAAGATTATGAACTATTATATACAGCCAGACAACTGTTGATGAGTAAATCGTATGGTGTCGATAATGCTATCTCTAAAGTTCCATCTAATCTTAAAAATGATGCTGGTTTAAATTACGATAGATTAAAATGGAGAAGAAAAAGAGGAAGAGTTGATAGTTCTGTTGAAATTCTTCTAAAGATAAAAAACACAAAAGATTACTTAGTTCGTCCGGATAAATGGTGGATAGAAAGAGAAATAATTTCCAGATCATTAATATATAAAAAAAAATATGAATTAGCTTATAAAATTGCCAGCAACCATGGAATGAATGATGGACCTGAATTTGCTGCTGCTGAGTGGATGAGTGGTTGGATTGCATTAAGTTTTCTAGATGATCCAGTATTAGCCAAAGAACATTTTGAAAATTTTTATAATAATGTTGGATACCCTATTAGTACAGCTAGAGGTGCATATTGGTTAGGTAAAACTTATAAAAAACTTGGTGATAAAGATCTATCTTATAAATGGTTTAAAGAAGCAACAAATTATTTGACCACTTATTACGGTCAATTGGCATTTATGGAAATTAGTCCAAATGAAAAATTTGAGCTTTCAAAAGACATGATTATTAAAAAAGAATATCGTGATTACTTTTTTAAAAAAGATTTAGTCAAATTAACATATTTACTTGATGAACTAAATGAAGATAAATATGCTAAACATATACTAAGACATTTGGCTAATGATGATGTTGCTAATGGTAGTGAGGTTTTAGCAGCTGAACTTGCAACAAATATAGAACGATTTGATTTTGCTATTCAAATTTCTAAAATAGCATCCTATGAAAAAAGATTTCACAACAAATATAATTACCCAATCATAAGCACACCCAAATATATTAATGGAAGAAAAATTCCAGATAATGCTTTCATTCTTTCAATCATAAGACAAGAGAGTGAGTTTGATTTAAGTGCCAATAGTCATGCTGGTGCAAAAGGTTTAATGCAATTAATGCCTTACACTGCTAAACTAGTTGCTAAACAGGCAAAACTTCCTTATTCAAAATCTAGGTTAACTACTGATGCAGAATATAATATTAACCTAGGATCACATTATATAGCAGGATTAATTCTTGAATATGATGGTGCTTATCCATTTGCAGTGGCTGCTTATAATGCTGGACCAAAAAGAGTTCGATATTGGAAAAAAATAAACAAAAATCCTCAAAAAAATCAAATTGATTATATCGACTGGATTGAATTAATTAAATTTAAAGAAACTAGAAATTATGTCCAAAGAGTATTAGAAAACTACAATGTTTATAGATATGTGCTTGAACAGCAGCCAATCGCAATGAAAGATTTTTTCAAGAATAATCCCTTGTTTTAATAATGGCGGAAGAGGAGGGATTCGAACCCTCGGTACAAGTTTCCTCGCACGGTCATTTAGCAAACGACTGGTTTAAGCCTCTCACCCACTCTTCCAAGAAATTTGTCGCCTTTGATTGTATTGAATAATCAACATTAATAAAGTAATTATTCATTAATTATGAAAAATAAGTATTCAATATTTTCGCTTATTAAAAATGCTTTTTCTTATCATGAAAATTGGGAAAAGGCATGGAAAGACCCTGAGCCAAAAAAAGAATATGATGTGGTAATTATTGGTGGGGGTGGCCATGGTTTAGCAACAGCTTACTATCTGGCAAAAAAACATAATATGAAAAATATTGCTGTTGTTGAAAAAGGTTGGATTGGTGGTGGGAATACAGGAAGAAACACAACAATTATTAGATCTAATTATTTATGGGACGCAAGTGCTGGTCTTTATGATCATGCTCTTAAAATATGGGAAGGCCTTTCTCAAGAATTAAACTACAATGTAATGTTTAGTCAAAGAGGAGTAATGAATCTTGCTCATAATCTTCAAGATGTAAGAGATCTAAAAAGAAGAACTCATGCTAACAGACTTAATGGTATTGATGCAGTATATTTAAATACTGAAGAAGTTAAAAAATTTTGTCCAATAATAAATACATCTCCAGATATAAGATACCCTGTATTAGGTGGAACTTTACAAAAAAGAGCTGGGACTGCAAGACATGATGCGGTTGCATGGGGGTATGCACGTGGTGCAGATGAAATGGGTGTGGATATAATTCAGAATTGTGAAGTTAAAGGTATTAAGAGAAATCGCGATGCAGTTGAAGGAATTGAAACTACAAAAGGATTTATTAAAACAAATAAAATTGGTGTAGTAGCTGCAGGTCACTCTAGTGTGATAGCTAATATGGCTGGATTAAGGTTGCCATTAGAGAGTAAACCGCTCCAAGCTTTAGTTTCAGAGCCTGTGAAACCAATCATAGATACAGTTGTTATGTCAAATGCTGTTCATGCATATGTTAGTCAATCAGATAAAGGTGAATTAGTAATCGGCGCAGGAACTGATGATTACGTATCGTACTCACAAAAAGGAAGTCATGATATTGTTGAGGGGACATTAAATGCAATTTTAGAGTTATACCCTATCTTTAGTCGTATGAGAATGTTAAGACAATGGGGTGGAATTGTAGATATTTGTCCAGATGCAAGCCCAATTATAAGTAAAACATCAATCAAAGGTTTATATTTTAATTGTGGTTGGGGAACGGGAGGATTTAAAGCTACACCTGGCTCTGGAGATTTGTTTGCGCATACAATAGCCAACGATGAACCGCACAAACTTAATGCTGCATTTAATTTGAATAGATTTGTAAGTGGTGACCTTGTGGACGAACATGGTGCAGCAGCTGTAGCACACTAATGTTTTTAATTAATTGTCCTTTTTGCGGTGAACGAGAACAAAGTGAATTTAAAGCTGGTGGAGAAGCTCATATTGTTAGGCCCAAACAACCAACTGAATTAAGTGACGATCAATGGGCAGAATATTTATTTATGAGAAAAAATATTAAAGGTATTCAATTCGAAAGATGGAACCACATTCATGGTTGTAGAAAATGGTTTAACATGGTGAGAGATACATCAAATGATGAAATTAAAGCCGTTTACAAAATGGGTGAAAAACCACCAGTTAAATAATCAATGACAAAAAATTTAAGAGTTAAAAGTAGTAAATTAGTTGATGAAACATATCGAATTTCATTTAAATTTAATGGTACAACTTATTATGGATTTAAAGGTGATACACTTGCTTCTGCCCTATTGGCTAATAACATCCACCTAGTTGGTAGAAGTTTTAAATACCATAGACCTAGAGGAATTATGACTGCTGGGTCAGAGGAACCAAACGCCATTGTTCAACTTCATAATGGAACTTCAAGAACAGAACCAAATGTACGAGCTACTGAAATAGAAATATATGAGGGTCTTGTTGCTACAAGTCAAAATTGTTGGCCTAGTGTGAAGTTTGATATTGGAGGTATAAACAATTTTTTAAGTCCATTATTACCTGCAGGTTTTTACTACAAGACTTTTATGTGGCCAGCAAGTTTTTGGGAAAAATATGAATATTTTATTAGAAAATCTGCTGGTTTAGGAAAATCACCTGATGTTCCAGACCCTGACATATATGAACACAAATACATTCATTGCGATGTATTAGTTATTGGTGCAGGTATTTCAGGACTTATCGCAGCAAAAACAGCAGCAAAAAATGGTTTTAAAACACTATTGGTTGAGGAAAAATCATATTTAGGTGGTTCTACAATTTATCAAGACTCAGAATTTTTTAAAATTAACAATCAAAATTCAGCTTCATGGTTAGAAAAGGAAATCAATGAAGTAAAAAAAATTGAAAATTTAGAAATTAAAACCAGAACAAGTGTTGCTGCTTTTCATGGTTATAATTTTTTATTAGCAAGAGAAAATTTAACTGATCACTTGCCACTTGAACAAAGAGAAAATAAAACTCGTCAAAGATTACTTAAAATACGCGCTAAAAAAGTTATTACAGCCACAGGGTCTATAGAAAGACCTTTAATTTTTGACAATAACGATCGCCCAGGGATATTACTTTCATCTGCTATAAAAAAATATGCAGATTTATTTGGTGTAGCATGTGGAGAGAAAAATATTTTATTTACCAATAATGATAGCGTTTATGAAACTGCAATAAGTTTAATTCAAAAAGGGATTAAAGTACAAGCGATAATTGACAATAGAGAAGAAATTGATTCTAAACTTATTAAAGAAACTGAAAAAAACAATATTAAGATTTATAAAGGTTACACAATTGTAGATACATTTGGATACAAAAGAATAAATAGTGTCTCTATAATGAAATTATCTAAAGATGGTCAAAAGGTTATAGGATCAAAAGAAAATATTTCATGCGATAGTTTAGGTATTTCAGGAGGTTGGACACCAGCAGTTCATCTATTTACTCAATCGGGTGGAAAACTTAAATTTAGAGATGATGATCAAGTTTTTATTCCAAATACTTATCCATCAAATCAGATAAGTATCGGAAGTTGTAATGGTGATTTTACTTTAGATGAAATATTAATTAATACGCCTAAATTACTCAAAGAATTTTTAAATATCAAAAAAACCGAATACGAAAATATTGAAATATATTCAGCATTTAACAAATCAAAAAGAAATATTTGGTTATTGCCTTCGAATAAAATTGTAGGGAAAACTAAATCATTTGTAGATTTTCAAAACGATGCAACAGCCAAAGATATTAAATTAGCTTTAAGAGAAGGTTTCAGGTCTATTGAACATGTAAAAAGATATACAACAACAGGTATGGGTACAGATCAAGGTAAACTTGGGAATATGCATGCCTTAGGAATAATTTCCGAAACAGCGTCTTCTAAAATGGGTGAACTTGGTACTACAACATTTAGACCACCCTACACTCCTCTTACATTTGGTACTATCGTTGGAAGAAATGTTGGTAAATATTTTGATATAATAAGAAAAACACCAATTCACGAATGGCATGTTGAAAACAAAGCTGAATTTGAGAATGTAGGACAATGGAAAAGAGCTTGGTATTATCCACAGAATGGTGAAAACATGCACGAAGCTGTTCAAAGAGAGAGTAAAGCTGCAAGAGATAGTGCAGGCATATTAGATGCATCCACGTTAGGTAAAATTGATATTCAAGGTACTGATGCCTCTGAATTTTTAAATAGAGTTTACACCAACGCTTGGTCAAAACTTGAGATTGGAAAATGTCGATATGGTTTAATGCTAAACGAAGATGGCATGGTCTATGACGATGGTGTTACTACCAGATTAGACGAAAATCATTATATTATGACAACGACAACTGGTGGTGCTGCTACAGTTTTAGGTAAACTTGAAGATTATCTTCAAACAGAATGGCCTGAGCTAGATGTGTATTTGACATCTGTAACTGACCATTACGCAACTATTAGTGTTTGTGGTCCTAATAGTAAAAAGATAATTCAAAAAGTAATACCTGAAATCGATTTATCAGATAAAGATTTTCCTCATATGTCATTTAAGAATTCAAAAATTGGTAAAGTGAAATGTCGAGTTATGAGAATAAGTTTTACTGGTGAACAAAGTTATGAAATCAATATTCAGGCCAATTACGCTAAATCAGTATGGGAAAATTGTATGGAGGCAGGAAAGGAGTTTAATATTACTCCCTATGGGACTGAAACAATGCATTTATTAAGAGCGGAAAAAGGATTTATCATAGCCGGTCAAGACACAGATGCAACTATGACACCAATTGATTTACAAATGGATTGGATAGTTAGTAAAAAGAAATTTGATTTTATAGGTAAAAGATCTTTATATAGATCAGATACTATAAGGGAAGATAGGAAACAATTAGTAGGTCTTATCACAGACAATCCAGAAGAAATATTAGAAGAAGGGGCACAAATTGTTGCAGATATGAATAAAACACCAATAGAAATGTTAGGTCATGTTACTTCTAGTTATTTTAGTCCAAATTTAAAAAAATCTATTGCTCTTGGAGTAGTTAAGGGCGGAAAAAATATGATGGGTCAAAAATTGATAATTCCAATGGAAAAAAAACAAATCAATGTAACGGTTACAGATCCGGTATTCCTGGACAAGGAGAACAAAAGATTAAATGCTTAATTATTCAAATGTAATTGAAAATGATAAATCTTATCCAGGTTTGCAAATGAGAGAAATAAAACCTGTCATGAAACTTATTATTAGAGGAAAAAAAAGACAGTTTTTATCTGCAGTTGGAAAATCATTAAATCTACTTTTGCCAAATGAAGCAAATACTTCCTCAAGAAGTGATCAATTAACAGCTCTTTGGTTAAGCCCGGATGAATGGATGATTTTTTCAAATGAAATTTTAAAATCAGATGATAATAATTACAATGTAGAAAAATTACTCAATAAAAATATTTGTAAAACAAATTTGGGTGCTGTAACTGATGTCACAGACCAATTTGTATTAATAAATCTTAAAGGTGATAAAATTTTTGATTTATTTGAAACTGGATCTCCGTTTAATTTTAATGATTTTAAATCCAAAAAAGGCCTTGTAACTCAAACAATTTTGACAAAAATTGATATAATTGTTCACAATCAGGACATTAATGATGTAAATTTATTTGTGAGAAGATCCTTTTCAGATCATTTATTTTCATGGATGAATGATAGTGCGTCAAGATTATAGATCTCAATAATAAAAAAAATAATGTAGTTATTTAATTATGAAAAAATTACTATTATTAATATTATTTACCTTTTTACCATTCTCACTTAATGCAGATTCAAATTTAAATAAAATACTATCATCAGGTGTATTAAAAGTTGGAACTACTGGAGATTGGGATCCCATGACAGTTAAAGACCCAGCTACTAATAAATATAAAGGTTTTGATATTGATGTCATGAATGAACTTGCAAAAGATATGGGCGTAAAGATTGAATTTGTACCTGCAGAATGGAAAACTATTGTTTCAGGTATAACATCATCAAGGTATGATATTTCAACAAGTGTAACAAAAACTCCAAAACGAGCTGAGGTAGCAGGATTTACTGATACTTATTACAAATATGCTACTGTACCACTTGTCCTTAAAAAGAACTTAAAAAAATTCCCTACTTGGGACTCCCTAAATAACGAAAACGTAACGATAGCAACTACTCTTGGTACTTCTCAAGAAGAAAAAGCGAAAGAATTTTTTCCAAAATCAAAATTAAACTCAATTGAAGCTCCAGCTAGAGACTTTCAGGAAGTATTAGCAGGTAGAGCTGATGGTAATATTACAAGTTCAACAGAAGCAAATAAACTGGTTATCAAATATCCTCAATTAGCAATTGTTCCAGATGGTGGAAAAAATCCAGCTTTTTTAGCAATGATGGTGCCAAAAGGTGATACTAAGTGGAACGATTATGTAAATAAATGGATTAAAGATAAAAAATCCTCAGGGTTCTTCACTAAGTTATTAGCTAAATATAATTTAAAGAGTTTATAAAAAATTAGTAATTAGTTTTTAATTCTTTATAACTTGAAGAGTGAGAAATTTATTTTTTTTACTCTTAATTTTCCCATTAACTTCATGCGGTAAAAGTGAATTAAATTGGTTAATCTTGTCTCCAAACAATATTGAAGGATTAACTAACTTAAAGTTTTTATTAAGTGGTTTAACAACCACTATCTATATAAGTATAGTCTCTATAATTATTTCAATTATCCTAGGTCTTTTAGTTGCTATTCCATCACTAGCTAAGAGCAAATTTTTAACCTATCTGAATATTGGATATGTGGAGATTGTAAGAGCAATTCCTTTATTAGTTTTGATTTTATGGATTTATTACGGTTTACCAATTATGACAGGTATAAGTTTTAGTCCTTTTGTTTCTGGTATCATAGCTCTTTCAATTAGTGAAAGTGCTTTTCAAGCAGAAATATTTAGAGCGGGAATTAATTCAATTAAAAAATCACAATGGGAAGCGGGAAGTTCTTTGGGATTAAGTTTTTTTAGAAAATTAAGATTAGTTATCTTACCACAAGCAATAAAGAATATTTTACCAGCTATAGGTAATCAATTTGTTTATGTTCTTAAAATGTCATCACTTGTGTCAATAATTGGTATTGGAGATTTAACAAGAAAAGCAAACGAACTAGTTGTGACAACTTATCGGCCGCTAGAAATTTATACATTTTTAATCCTCGAGTATCTTGTTTTAATTTTGGTTGTTTCTTTTTTAGTTAGAAAATTAGAAAAAAGATTACAAAAAGATTAATTTTTTTTTCTCCAGTCCCAAGGATATTCAAATTTCATAGACCACATTCCTAAATTATTTAATCTTGCATAGTTCTCATCAGGTACGAATTTCTTTGAATATTTTCTATATGCAAAAGCATAACCTTCTTTTACCAAATAACTTGATAAACTAATATTATTTACGAAACATTCAGCTAAAATTCTTTGATACTGGTCCTTCCCCTCCTCAACACATTTTATCTCATTATTTCCTATTCTATTAATTAATAATTTTTTTGCTTCAATCCCACATAAAATTATTTGATTATTCTTACTACAGGTTTGTTTTAGTTCAGGTGTATCAATTCCACTAAATCTAATTTTTTTTCCATTTAAATGTATAGTATCACCATCAACAACTTTGATTTCATCTGATTTAACATCTTTTAGAGTTAAGAAAAAAGAGGATAGAAAAAAACTAATAACTAAAAATAGCTTTATTTTGTTTAAATACATTATTTAGAAAATACCCAATAAATATTAAAACAGCAATTCCCATAGCCCAATTAGTCACCATAATAGTATAAAAAATATCTTGGTAATCACCACCTCTTATATTTATCACATACCATAAACTTAAAAAAGGAAACGCTGTTAATCTTAAAATACTCAAATAGAGACTATACAAAGGTTTTTTAACAGCTTGAAATACTGCTGTAGTAATAAAGAAGACTGGATAAATTGGTCCAATTAAAGCTGCAACCTTGAGATAAATAGCTCCACTCATAACTGCTTCTTGATTATCAGTAAATAAAGATACGAAAAATTCAGCCCCAAAAAAAATTATTACTCCAGCAACAGTCATAAATGATATTCCAAAAAATAAAGCCTTAGTATAAAGCTCTCTTATTCTATTATAGGCTTTTGCACCAAAATTTTGTCCTCCGATTGAAAGGACTGCAGTATTTAAACCAATAACAGGTAATAAAAAAACTTGCTCTACTCTTAATGCTGCACCATAACCAGCTGTTGCTAAATCCCCGAATTTACCTATGAAATATAAAATGTTAAATATACCTACACCAATAAACAACATACTAAACATTACTGGTACAGCTTGATTTGTTAATGATTTTAAATATTCAAATTTTGGAATAAAGCATTGAGGTTTAAGGTAATTCCTTATTTGACAATTATTAACTTTAAAAGCTAAATAGATTGTTCCTATTGATTGAGAAATTACAGTAGCAATAGCAAGGCCAGCTATTCCAAATCCTGGGATAAATCCATATCCCCATATAAAAAGAGGATTTAAAAAAATGTTAAGGAAAAAACTAAATATCAATACATTTCTATAACTTTTGGTATCACCTTGAGCATTCAAAGTTCCATTTAAAGATATCTGTATCAATACAATAAAAGTTCCGTAGAAAATAATATCTAAATATTCTCTCGTTAAAATTATTCCGGCTTCATCAGATCCCATGACACCTAAAAGATAATTTGATGCATTTAAACCAAATATTGTAACAATTATTGACACTAAAACTGCAAAGATTAAAGACTGAGCCACATATAATGATGCAACTCTTATTTTCTTTTCACCGATTGAATTACCAATTAAAGCATTAGTTGCGGCACCTAATCCAACACCAACAGCTACAATGGTAAAATATATTGGAAACGATTTCGCAATTGCACCTATTGCTTCTGCTGAAATTCTTCCCGCAAACCAAGTATCAACTAAATTATAAAATGTTTGAAATAATGAGCCTACACTTGCGGGTATCGTAACTCTTCTCAATAGTGTCCAAATTGGATCTTTTGTTAATTTTATTGATTTAGACAAAATTATCCTTATTTAAATTCTTTTTGAAAAATATATCTTTTTCCAGATTGCTTTGCTTTGTATATCTGACTTTGTCTCATTCTAAAACGAGATTTTTGGTTTTTTGAGAGTTTATCAATACAATTTGGACAAGTTACTCCCTCTTCATATTTTTTAGATTTTTTATCTTTAGTTGAAATTGGCTGTCTACATCCACCGCAAATTGAATAGGTTCCTTGTACTAATCCATGTTTTAGAGTTACTCTATTGTCAAATACAAAACACTCACCTTTCCATAAACTGTTTTTTTGATTGATTTTTTTTAAGTAATTCAAAATTCCACCCTTTAATTGATAAATATTTTTAAAACCTTTTTTTTCTAAAAATACAGAGGCTTTTTCACACCTAATTCCACCGGTGCAAAACATTGCTATTGGTTGATCTTTTTTTAACTTTTTTAAGTATTTTGGGAAATCTCTAAAGTTGTCTATATTTGGATTTACCGATTTTTTAAAAGAACCAACTTTATGCTCAAAAGGTTTTCTTGCATCTAATAAAAAAGTTTTCTTATCTTTTATTAATTCATTCCACTTCGTTGGTTCAATATGAGTATTCTTTTTTTTAATTTTATTTGAGATTTTAAGATCCATTGGAACGACTTCTTTTTTAATTTTCACTTTAGATTTGTGGAAAGGTTTAAATTTACTTTTTGAATTATTGAAACTATCAAATTCTTTAATACTAAAAATTTTTTTTAATTTAATAATTGTAGCCTTAATATCTTTATTTTTTCCAGATATAGATCCATTTAAACCCTCTTTTGATAGAATAATTGATCCATATATGTTTTTATTAACTAAAAGATTATTCAATATTTTTTGATTTTTTTTTAAATTATTCATTTTTTGAAATTTATAAAATCCGAATATAGTGAACATTAAATCTTCCTACATACAGTCATTCCATCACCAAAAGGCAGCATAACCTTTTCAATTCTTTTATCCTTTGAAATAAAATGATTTAAATCTCTAATACTTTTCGTATATTTGTCATTTATATTTTTATTAACAACTTCTCCATGCCATAAAACATTATCAATAATTACTAAACCCTCTTTATTCAATAGATCTAGTGAAATTTCATAATATTTTTGGTAATTCATTTTATCAGCATCAATAAAAACTAAATCAAATTTTTCATTTCTAATACTCATCAAACTTTCTAAAGCTGGTTTAATTATTGTTTTAATTTTGTGATTTTGATTAGCTTTTTTAAAAAAATTTTGAGCAATTTTATTTGTTTCTTCATTTTTATCTAAAGCAATTATACTACCCTCATCTGGTAATGCTAAAGCCATAGATAAAGTGCTTAAACCTGTAAAAGTTCCTATCTCTAATACTTTTGTAATTTTGGAGATCTTAATAATCAAATGTAAAAATTGACATTGAGAAATAGATATTTGCATTCTTTTAATATCACCAAGTGATAAGTTATAGTCTATTATTTCTTTTTGAATTGGATGTAATTTCAAACCATTCTTTAGTATATAATCTTGTAAATGCTTTGTGATATTAAGGTCTGAACCCATAACCTTATAATTTTTTCTTCAGGATCTCATTGATTAATTGAGGATTTGCTTTTCCACCAGATGCCTTCATTGCTTGACCCACAAAAAAACCAAATAATTTTTCTTTACCTTGTTTATATTCGATAGCTTTTTCCCTGTTCTCATTAATTATTTTGTCAATTAAAACTTCTAAAGCCTTTGGATCACTTTGTTGCTTTAATCCTTTTTCTTCAACAATTTTTTGTGGATCTTTATCTCCATCAATCATTAATTCAAAAACAGTTTTTGCTATTTTTCCAGAAATAGTTCCATTCTTAATTAGATTTATCAATATGGCAAAGTTCTTAGCACTCACCGGACTCTGAGAAATTTCTAAACCTTTGCTATTTAAAACAGCAAACAGTTCTCCTGTAATCCAATTGACTGCTAACTTAATATCTTTGTTCTTGCCCATTTTGGCTACAACTTCTTCAAAATATTTTGAAGTGTCAATATCAGACACTAAAATATTGGCATCATAAGGAGACAATTCAAACTCTTCAATAAATCTTTTTTTTTTGTCATCTGGAAGCTCTGGAATATCATTTTTAAGTTCTTTAATAAATTTTTCCGATACCTCCAAAGGTAATAAATCAGGGTCAGGAAAATATCTGTAATCATGAGCATCTTCTTTTGATCTCATTGATCTTGTCTCATTTTTTTTCGTATCAAAAAGTCTTGTTTCTTGATCAATAGTTTTGCCCTCTTCTATTAAATCAACTTGGCGATTAGCCTCATATTCTATTGCCATTTGCATAAACTTAATTGAATTAACATTTTTAATTTCACATCGAGTGCCAAATTCTTTTGAGCCTTTTGGTCTTACAGAAACATTTACATCCGCTCTTAAAGAGCCTTCTTGCATATTTCCATCACAAGTTCCTAGGTACCTCATTATAGATCGTAATTTTTTAATGTAAGCATTAACCTCATCTGGGGACCTTAGATCAGGCTTGCTCACTATTTCCATTAAAGCTACCCCTGATCTGTTTAAATCTACAAAAGTATTTTGTGGGTCAAGATCATGAATACTTTTTCCAGCATCTTGTTCTAGATGTAATCTTTCTATACCTACTTCTTTTTGACCATTAGGCATATCCAAAATAACTTTGCCCTCACCTACTATTGGATCTTTAAATTGTGATATTTGATATCCTTGAGGTAAATCAGCATAAAAATAATTTTTTCTATCAAATACAGAGCGTTTATTAATTTTTGCATTAAGACCAATGCCAGTTTTAATAGCTTGTTTAATACAAAATTCATTTATTACAGGTAGCATTCCTGGAAATGCAGCGTCAACTAAACTTACTTGTGTATTTGGTTCAGCACCAAATTTAGTTGATGAAGAAGAAAATAGTTTTGACTCGGATAATACTTGAGCATGTACCTCTAATCCAATTACAACTTCATATTGATTATCTTTCCGATTAATCAAATATTCTGTGTTTTTCTTATTCACTTAATCCACCAATCAGTAATTTTGTTTTTAAAATTTATTTTCTCCTCCATAGCAAAAGCAATATTTAATATATTTTGTTCATCAAAGGCTTTACCGATTATTTGTAAACCAAGAGGATAACCTTTAGTATCGTGTCCTGCAGGAATTGATATACCAGGCAGGCCTGCCAAATTAACTGGTACTGTAAATATATCATTTAAATACATCGAAACCGGATCATTTGTTTTTTCACCTATTTTAAAAGCTGAGCTAGGTGTTGATGGCGTTAAAATTGCATCAACCCTCTTATATGCCTCATCAAAATCATTTTTGATAAGTTTTCTCACCTTTTGAGCTTTAAGATAGTATGCATCATAATAACCAGATGATAATACATAAGTTCCAATCATAATTCTTCTTTGAACTTCAGCACCAAAGCCTTCAGATCTAGTTTTTTCATACATATCAATTAAATTTTCACCTTTAGCTCTATATCCATACTTTACACCATCATATCTTGCTAAATTGGAAGATGCCTCTGCCGGAGCTACAATATAATAAGTTGGTAAAGCATAACTTGTATGTGGAAGTGATATGTCAATTGTTTCAGCACCACAATCTTTTGCGTATTGAATGCCTTTTTGCCAAAGATCCTCAATTTCTTTAGGCATACCATCAACTCTATATTCTTTTGGAATTCCAATTTTTTTTCCTTTTATATTTTTTGTAAGTTCTTTGCTATAATGATTTCTTTTAAAATTGATTGAAGTAGAATCTTTTGAATCATATGTACTGATTACTTCTTGCAATAAAGCACAATCTTTTACATTTTGGGCCATTGGTCCTGCCTGATCTAATGAGGAAGCAAAAGCAACTATCCCATATCGTGAGCAACTTCCGTATGTTGGTTTTAAACCAACAATTCCAGTAAATGAAGCTGGTTGTCTAATCGACCCTCCAGTGTCAGTACCAATTGTGATTGGAGTTAATTGTCCAGCAACTGCTGATGCTGAACCACCCGAAGAACCTCCAGGGACTAAATTTTTATCAATAGGATTTTGTACGTTTCCAAAATGACTCGTCTCATTAGATGAACCCATTGCAAACTCATCACAATTTAATTTACCCAGAAGTATTGCACCTTCATGCCAGATATTTTCAGTAACTGTTGACTCATAAGTTGGTACAAAATTATTCAAAATTTTACTACCAGCAGTTGTTTTAACATTTTTTGTGCAGAAC
Source organism: uncultured Pelagibacteraceae bacterium (assembly GCA_902518155.1). Classification (GTDB taxonomy): domain Bacteria; phylum Pseudomonadota; class Alphaproteobacteria; order Pelagibacterales; family Pelagibacteraceae; genus Pelagibacter. The sequence continues at coordinate 145,673 of CABYFA010000001.1, read as the reverse complement.
AAATCTTTAACAGCCATAGGTATACCAGGTAATTTTAAATCTAAATTTGGTTTCTGATCAAACTTTTTTGCTTTATCTAATGCCGATGTAAAATCGTCTGTGATATAAGCATTTAACTCACTAGATTTTTCAGACCTTTGAATAAACGCTTTGGTCACATCTGTTGAAGAAAGTTTCTTATTTTTAATATTCTCTACTAATTCTGTTAAAGATTGTTTGGTAATGTCTGACATTATTCAATTACCTTTGGTACAACAAAATAATCCTCATTATCTTCAGGAGAATTTTTAATTATTTGTTCTCTAATATTTTTACTTTTGATCTCATCAGATCTGAATTTTAAAGTTGTTTCAGCTATTGATGTTAATGGCTTTACATCATCGGTTTTTAATTCATTTAGCTTTTCAATAAATTCAAAAATTGAATTCAAATCATCAGCTAATTTTTCTGCCCTTTTTTCATCAACAGAAATTCTTGATAATTTAGATATGTGTTTTATTGTTTTAAGATCTATGCTCATATGCTATTTAGGTATGACGCAAACTATCATTTTAGTTAAAAATATACAATATGATCACGTTAGAGGAATTTAAAAAAAATCACTTAGATAAGTGCAGATTGATAGGCTTAGACCTTGGTTCAAAACGAATAGGAGTTTCAATTTGTGACGAAAAACAATTAATTGCCACACCCTTTATAACTATAGAAAAAAAATCCTCTCAAAACCTTATAGATCAACTTAAATCAATAATTATCGAAAACAACATAAAGGGAATCATAATAGGAAACCCCTTAAATATGGATGGCTCTTCTGGGAAATCTTCTCAATCAGTAAATGATGTTTCAACGTATATTGAAAAGAACATTGATATTCCAGTTTGTTTATGGGATGAGAGATTATCAACTGTTGGTGCATTTAATCTTTCTAGTCAATTAGATGTAAATGTGAGTAAAAGAGAAAAAAAAATTGATGAAAATGCTGCCGCTTTTATACTGCAAGGAGCAATAGATTTTTTGAACAATTAATACTTGCTATTATATAACTTTATAGCTATAGAGTTGGTTTTAATGGCAATTAAATCAAATAAAGCTATTAAAATTTCCCAAAAACATCTGTTAGGTATCCAAGATTTATCTATAAATGATGTTAATCTAATACTTGATGAAGCTCACGATTTTATAAAAGTAAACCAAAGTAAAAATAAAAAAATTGATGCACTAAGAGGAAAAACACAGATCAATTTATTTTTTGAGCCCTCAACAAGAACGCAAAGTTCATTTGAATTGGCAGGAAAAAGACTTGGAGCTGATGTGATGTCAATGAATATAAGTAATTCTGCAATTAAAAAAGGTGAAACTCTTATTGATACAGCAATGACACTAAATGCTATGCATCCTGATATTATTGTAATAAGACACCAAGACTCTGGGGCATGTAACCTACTTTCTCAAAAAGTTAATTGTGCAGTTTTAAATGCTGGGGATGGAAGAAGAGAACACCCTACTCAAGCTTTATTAGATGCTTTGACAATTATAAATCGAAAAAAAAAAATTGAAGGTTTAAGAATTGCCATCTGTGGAGATATCCTACATTCAAGAGTTGCAAGATCTAATATTTATTTACTGAATATGTTAGGAGCAGAAGTAAATATAATTGCTCCCACAAATTTGATGCCTAAGGAAATAGAAAAATTTGGTGTCAATACATTCACCGATATGAAAAAAGGATTAAAAGATTGTGATATTGTAATGATGTTAAGATTACAAAATGAAAGAATGACAAGTTCTTATCTCTCATCTAATAGAGAATATTATGAATATTATGGCCTTACACCAGATAAATTAGAATATGCAAAAACTGATGCATTAATCATGCACCCAGGTCCAATGAATAGAGGTATTGAGATAGATACTAATTTAGCTGATGATATCAATAAAAGCGTAATTAAAGAACAAGTAGAACTAGGAGTTGCGGTAAGAATGGCCTGTTTAAAGATTTTTTGTACTTAAATGAAAAAACAATATTTCATAAACGCAAATATAATTGACCCACATAATTCAATTAACGAGACGGGTGGTCTTATAATCTCTGAAGAAGGAAAGATAGAAGCGGTAGGAAAAAAGGTTAATACAAATAATCTTCCTACAAGAGAAAAACCAATTGACTTAAAGGGAAAATATATATTTCCAGGTTTAGTTGACATGAGAGTATTTGTAGGTGAACCAGGCTATGAATATAAAGAAAATTTTAGAACCTTAAGTAATGCTGCTTTAGCTGGTGGCGTAACTTCTGTGGTAACAATGCCAAATACAGATCCGATAATTGACAACGTATCTATAGTTGATTTTCTAAAAAGAAGAGGAAGAGATAAATCTCGAATAAACATTTTTCCATGTGCATCACTTACAAAAAATATTGAAGGAAACAACATGACAGAATTTGGTCTTCTCCAAAGTAAAGGTATAATAGCATTTACTGATGGCATTAAAACTATTCAAAATCCCAGATTAATGTCTCGGATAATGAATTCTGCAAAAGATATTGGCTGTTTAATAATGCAACATGCAGAAGATTATGAACTTGCAAAAAATGGGATGATAAATTCAGGCATTATCGCATCTAAATTAGGATTATCAGGTATTCCTGAGATAGCAGAAAGAATTTTGATTGAAAGAGATCTTACTTTACTTGAAAGAGTAAAATGTAGATATCATATTTCTCAATTATCATCGCAAAAATCTATTGAGGTAATCAAACATAGGAAGGAAATCGTAAAATTCACATCCGGTGTTTCGATAAATAATCTCTCTTTAAATGAAAATGATATTGGTGATTTTAGAACTTTTTTAAAACTATCTCCACCTTTGAGGCGTGAGGAAGATAGAATTGCTCTAGTGGAAGGATTAAAGGATGGATTAATTGATGTGATTGTTTCAGATCACAAACCTGAAGATGAAGAGTCAAAGAGATTAACATTTTCTCAAGCTGCAACAGGTGCATCAGGTATAGAAACTCTATTATCTTTAAGTTTAGAGTTATATCATAATGGATCTTTAAAATTAGAAACATTAATTAAAGCGCTTACTTCGAATCCTGCAAAAATTCTCAAAATAGATAAAGGTAACCTCTCCATTGGTAATGATGCAGATTTTTGTGTTGTAGATATAAGTAAACCATGGATTGTAAAAAAAGAAAAATTGGTTTCAAAATCAAAAAATACCTCAATTGAAGACAAAAAACTCCAAGGTAAAGTCACGAATACATTTGTAAAAGGAAAAGAATTATTTAAGCTTTAGTATGGATATTTTTTTGATAGGTATAATTTCCTACCTCATGGGCTCTATACCTTTTGGATATATACTTACAAAGATATTTTTAAAAAAAGATATAAGAGAAATTGGATCTGGTAATATTGGAGCTACCAATGCTTTGAGAACTGGTAACAAAAGTATTGGTTATTTCACGTTAGCATTAGATATTTTAAAAGCAATTATTCCAGTTATTTATGTAAAAATTTTCTACCAAGATTTTTTATATATTGCATCTTTATGTGCCTTTTTAGGTCATGTATTTCCAATTTGGCTTAAGTTTAAAGGTGGCAAAGGTGTTGCTACCTATGTTGGTATTTTATTTGCTATAAATTTATATTTTGGAATTATATTTTCTGTATGTTGGTTTATAACTTTTTTTATTTCAAAATTTTCATCACTATCATCTTTAGTAGCTTCAATATCTATTCCAATCTACCTATTAATTTCCACTCAGCTTAATCAAGCAATTTTTTTTACGATCATGTTTATCTTGATTTTTTTTACTCACAGAGAAAATATTAAAAGATTGATAAATAAAGAAGAAACTAAGACAAAAATTTATTAAATTGACTATCTAAAGCTTTTGGGTAGTTTGTAGTTTATGAATTTGGTCATTGTAGAAAGTCCTGCTAAAGCAAAAACTATTAATAAATACTTAGGTGATAATTATAAAGTTTTAGCAAGTTATGGTCATATAAGAGACTTGCCGTCAAAAAATGGTTCAGTCAATCCAGATCAAGATTTTAAAATGGAATGGGAAGTTGATAGTTTTTCAAAAAAATATTTAAAAGAAATAACTGATGCGGCTAAAGACTCATCTAAAATTATATTAGCAACTGACCCTGATCGTGAAGGTGAGGCAATTGCTTGGCATGTCAAAGAATATTTGAATGAAAAAAAACTTTTAAAAGATAAAGAAATTGAACGAGTTGTATTTAATGAAATAACCAAAAAAGCTGTTATTCAAGGAATTGAAAATCCTAGGCAAATTGAGCCATTATTAGTCGATGCGTATATGGCTAGAAGAGCCTTGGACTACTTGGTTGGTTTTAATATATCCCCGATCCTCTGGACGAAACTTCCAGGTTCAAAATCTGCAGGAAGAGTTCAATCTGTTGCTTTAAAATTAATTACTGAGAGAGAACATGCAATCGAGTCTTTTAAACCTGAGGAATTTTGGACTCTAAGTATTAAATTTGCTGATACTGCAAATCAAAATTTCACTGCTAGTATTAGTCAGCTTGACAACAATAAAATTGAAAAATTTTCATTTAGAAATAAAGAAGAGATAAATAAAGCCATATCAAGTATTAATAAAAAAAAATTTAGTATAACTGATATTTCTAGCAAAATAGTAAATCGTAATCCCTCTGGACCATTTACAACTTCAACTCTTCAACAAACTGCATCGAGTCGACTAGGTTTTGGTGCATCTAGAACAATGCAAATTGCCCAAAAACTTTATCAAGGTATAGAGGTGGAAGGTGAAACAATTGGCTTAATTACTTATATGAGAACTGATGGAACTAATTTATCTAAAGATGCTGTTACAAGTTTCAGAAACTATATCCAAAAAGAAATTGGTAATGAATACTTGCCTAAAGATGTTTTGAATTATTCAGGCAAAAAAGCTAAAAATGCGCAAGAAGCACACGAAGCGATCAGACCTACTGATATTATTAGAACTCCTCAAAGTGTTAAAAAATATTTAAGTACAGATCAAAATAAACTTTATGATCTTATTTGGAGTAGAGCTTTATCTTCTCAGATGGAGTCAGCTAAATTTGATAGAAATACTATCACCATAACGTCAGATAATAATGATACAATTTGTAAAGCCAGTGGATCAGTTTTAAGATTTGATGGTTTCTTAAAGATTTATAATAATCAAAGCAAAGATGATGATGAAACTATTTTACCTGCTGTGTCTAAAGGACCTATTAATATTGAGGCGCTAATAGATGAACAGCATTATACACAACCACCACCAAGATATTCTGAAGCTAGTTTAGTTAAAAAACTTGAGGAGCTTGGTATCGGGAGGCCTTCTACGTATGCAAGTATTATTTCTACTATTGCCAATCGAGGTTATGCAGAGATATTGAATAAAAGATTTTTTCCTACAGATAGAGGTAAATTAATTTCAGCCTTTTTAGAAAAATTATTCTCAAAATATGTAGATTACAACTTTACAGCAGGATTAGAAGATCAACTTGATGAGATCACAACTGGCAAAGAAAGTTGGATTAAAGTTTTGGAACTTTTTTGGAAAGACTTCAATAATAATGTTTCGGAAGTGAAAGAAAAAAGAACTAGAGAGGTGTTGGATTTACTCAATGATAGTCTAGGTGAATTAATTTTTGATAAGGATGATGAAGGTAATGTAGTAAGAAAATGTCAATTATGTAGTTCTGGAACACTTAGTTTAAAGAATAGTTTCAGAGGAGGCGCTTTTATAGGGTGTTCAAATTATCCAGAATGTAAATTTACACGGCCCTTATCTAAAGCAAAAGCTGCTGCTCAAGCACAATTAGCTGAACCAAAATTCATAGGAAAACATGAAAATGGAAATGATATATATTTGAAAAATGGTAGATTTGGCCCCTACCTTCAATATGAGAAAATCCCTTCTGATATAGAAGTTGAAAAAATTAGTAAGAAAAAGAAAAAAACTAAAAAATTAAAGTCAGATGTAAATGAACTTTTTAAAAATGTTTCAATACCAAAAGGATTAGAATTAGAGAGTATTAATTTGGAAAAAGCTCAATTTTTATGTTCGCTACCTAAATCTTTAGGAATAAATCCAGATAATCAAAAAGAGATTACACTAAATGTTGGAAGATTTGGTCCTTACTTAAAGTGTGAAAATAAATCAGCAAAAATAGAAAATGTAGAGGAAATATTTTCCATAGGTTTAAATAGAGCAATAACATTAATAGCTGAGGCTAAACCTGGTAGGATGTCTTCTTCTATGATAAAAGATTTGGGAGAACATCCCGAGGATAAAAAACCTGTTAGAGTCATGAAGGGTCAGTATGGACCTTATATAAAATATAAATCACTCAATGCAACTATTCCTGAAGAAAAAGACCCCACTGAATTAACGATGGAAGAAGCTTTAATATTAATTGAGAAAAGAAGAGAATACGATAAAACAAAAAAATCAAAAAGAAAAAAAACAAAATGAATTTTGAAGATAAAATAAGAGAACTTAATATAAAACTTCCTGAAGCAAAAGCACCAGTTGGTAATTATGTTGCAACAAAAATTACAGGAAAAATGTTATTCATATCAGGACAAATTTCTATTGATGATAATGGCGAATTAATCAAAGGAAAAGTTGGTAAAGAATTAGATGTCACAGCTGGTTACAATGCTGCTAAGAGATGCGCGTTAAGTATTATTGCCCAAGTTAAAAAAGCCTGCGACGATGATTTATCAAAAATAAAATCATGTGTGAAATTAACAGGATTTGTAAACTCAACAGATGACTTTATTGATCAACCTAAAGTAATAAATGGCGCATCTGATTTGATTGCTTCAATTTTTGGAGACGCAGGTATGCATACTAGGGCTGCTGTGAGCACAAATAGTTTACCATTAGGCGTTTCGGTTGAGGTAGATGCAATATTTGAGTTAAATTAGATTTTCACTTTCCAACACTAAAATATTTTAACCCTTGGTCTTTAATCTTTGATGAAGAATATATATTTCTCATATCAAAAATCATGAACTTCTTATCTTTAACTAAATGTTTAAAATTAATTGATTTAAAATCATTCCATTCAGTATGAATAATAACAAGATCAGCCCCATGAACTGCATCTTTTATTGAAGTCTTATTAATTACATTTTTAAACTTCTTAAATTCAGTTTTATAACCAGTTGGATCAAAATATCTAATAATTGCTCCTTTCTTAGATAACCATGGTATCATTTTTAAACTTGAAGAATCTCTCATATCATCTGTATTAGCTTTAAATGTAACACCTAAAAAGGTAATTATTTTATTTTTAATTTTCCTATTTAAAATTCTATTGACTCTCTCTAATAAAATTTTAGATCTATTTTCATTTGATTTAATTACTGATTTTATTACTGATAGATTTGTTTTAAATTTACCTGCTGTTGTGATAATAGCTTTTGTATCTTTAGGAAAGCAAGATCCACCATAAGCAGGACCTGCTCTAAGAAATCGACTCCCTATTCTTTTATCCAATCCCATACCAATTGCTATATCTTCAACATCAATATTAGTTTTTTCACATAAATTTGCTATTTCATTTATAAAAGTAATCTTTGTGGCTAAAAAAGCATTAGAGGCATATTTAATCAATTCTGCGGCTCTTCTAGAAGTTTGTAAATAAGAAGCACCCTTAGAAATAAGTGGGCTATAAAGATTTTTTAAAATTTTACCTGCTTTTTTATCATTAGTTCCTACAACCACACGATCAGGATAAACAAAATCTCTTATTGCTTCTCCCTCTCTTAGAAATTCAGGATTTGAAACAACAGAAAATTTCTTTTTACTATTTTTTTTAGATAATATTTTTTCAATTTCATCTCCTGTCGTCACGGGGACTGTTGATTTTGTTATGATAATTTTAAATTTATTAATTGAGGAACTTATTTCTTTAGAAACTTTGTAAATTTGACTTAAATCTGCTGAACTACCACCTTTTTTTGTTGGTGTACCAACACAAATAAAAATTATGTCTGAGTCTTTAATTGATTTTTTTAAATCTGTAGAAAAATTTAATTTTTTATTCTTAAAATTCTTTATTACTAATTCTGATAAACCAGGTTCATAAATTGGAATCTTTCCTTTTTTTAGTAAATTTATTTTATCAACATTATTATCTACACAAATAACATCATTTCCTAAATCAGCAAAACAAACTCCACTTACTAAACCTACATAACCAGTACCAATCATACACAATTTCATGATTTAGCTATCTCTAAAGTTGATTTGATGTAACCACTCATGCTTCCACAATCAAGATATTTTCCAGAAAAATTATGAGCAATGAATTTTTTATCATTTTGAATTAATGTTTGGATAGCATCTGTAATATGTATTTCTCCTCCTTTACCTGGTTTTTGTTTCAGTAATTTTGAAAAAATTTCTCTAGGTAAAATATATCTTCCAATCACCGCTTTATTAGATGGTGCTTTTTTTACAGAAGGTTTTTCAATAACATCTGAGATCAAATAATTATTCTTATTTATTTTAGTTTTTAACTTATAAATTCCCCATCTTGAAACATTATTTTTTTTAACATTCATACTCGCCATAACAGACGCCTTGTATTTTTTATGAATCTTTATCATTGATTTAGAACAATTTCTTTTAATAATAAGATCATCTGGTAACAACATTAAAAAAAAATTATGTTTTATGAATTTTTTTGTTTTTAAAACAGCATCTCCAGTGCCAAGTGGTTTGTTTTGATAAACAAATTTTATCATTTTTTTATATTTTAAAATTTTTTTGTATTCTTCCTTAATTCTTTTATCTTTCTTTTTTTTAATAATTTTTTTATAAAAATTATCATTATAAAAATAAGTCTTTATCATTTTCTTCTTATTTGAAATTATAAAAATAACCTCTTTAATACCTGCATCAATGCATTCATCTAGAATGTATTCAATTCCTGGTTTACCATTAATAGGCAAAAGCTCTTTTGGAAATACACTGGTTAATGGAAGTAAACGTGTGCCCAAACCAGCTAAAGGAATAATTGCTTGTTTAATCATTCAAATGTTTTACTTATTAAAAAGTTTTATACAAATGAAAATTTTATTGAATAATAATGATTTAAATGAGGCATTAGAAAATGTGTCTAATCTAGGTTTTGTACCTACTATGGGAAGTCTTCACAAAGGCCATATATCGTTAATTAAACAATCCAAAAAAAAATGTAATAAAACAATTGTAAGTATATTTGTAAATCCAAAACAATTTAATAATAAAAATGATTTTAAGAAATATCCAAGAAATAGAAAGAAGGACTTATCGATTTTAAAAAAACTTAAAGTTAATTATGTATATTTACCAACTGTTAAGGAAATTTATAGAGTAAAGAGATTCTCTAAGATTATAATTTCAAAAAAAGATAAGATATTATGTGCTAAGTACAGAAAAGGACATTTCGAGGGTGTAATTGATGTAATGGAACGGCTAATTGAAAACATCAAACCTCAAAAAATTTTTATGGGAGAAAAAGATTTTCAACAATTATATCTTTTAAAAAAATATTTAAGAAAACACTCTTCAAAATTAATAGAATGTAGAACAATTAGAGAAAAAAATAAATTAGCATTATCTTCCAGAAATTCATTATTACAAAAACGTGAAAAAAATTTGGCTGCAAAATTAATTAACAATATTATGAAACTTAAAAGAAAGTTACATATGCAATCAAGTATTAAAAAAGTGCTAAATAAAACTAGAAATGAAATAAATAAATTACAAAATGTTAAGATTGAATATCTCGAATTAAGAAATATTAAAAATCTTAAAATTTCCAATAAATTAAAAAATTCAAAAATCTTCGTATCTTTTTATATTAATAATGTAAGGTTGATTGATAATTTTTAAAATTCTATAAAAAATAAGCCCCAACACCTAAAAAAGAAACAAAACCTATTACATCAGTTATTGTTGTTACGAAAACACTAGAGGCAATTGCTGGATCAATTTTCATTTTTTTTAACGTGACTGGAACAAGTATTCCAAATAAACCTGCCACTACCATTGTCAAAATCATTGAGATCGATATTATTAATGATAATTGGTAATCTTGAAACCAGACTTGAACGATAAAAGAACTTATAACAGCAAAAATTATTCCATTGAGAATACCAATATTAAATTCCTTTATAATGTTTTGATTAAAGTTATTTTTTGTTAAATCATTTGTTGCTAAAGTTCTAACAGTAACAGCTAAAGTTTGCATACCTGCATTACCACCCATCGATGCAACTATTGGCATTAAAAATGCCAAGACAACCATTTGTTCAATTGTTGCACCAAACAAACTTATACAATAAGTAGCCAGAAATGCCGTGAATAAGTTTAATAGTAACCAGTTAAATCGTCTTTTAGTTTTTGTGATAACACCATCTGTAATTTCTTCGTCACCAACACCAGCTAATCTTAAAGCATCTTCCTCAGCTTCTTCTTTTAAAACTGTTAATACATCATCGGAAGTTATCATTCCTACAAGTTTATTATTCTTATCTACAACACAAGCTGAGTTTAAATTGTAATTTTCAAATGAATTACCAACTTCTTCTCTATCCATATCCACTGGAACTAAAAAAATTGAATCATCCATTATTGAGGACATTTTTGTTTCTCTAGGTGTTCTTAATACTTTAGAGGATGGTACAGCACCAATAGGTTTAAAATTTTCATCAACAATGTAAATTTCTAAAAACTCTTCTGGTAAGTCTTTATTCTCTCTTAAATAATCAATAGTTTGTCCTACCGACCAGTTACTTGGGATTGCTGTAAATTCTCTTTGCATTATCCTAGCAGCACTATCCTCTGGATAACTAAGACCTTCTAATAAAGCAAATCGATCTTTTGGGGGTAATAAACTTAATATTGAATTTTTATCTTTTTCTTCAACATTTTCTAAAATAGCTATGGCGTCATCAGACTCTAAATTTTTTAAAATCCTAACAATTGCATCTGAGGAAAGATATTTAATGATTTCTGATTGAACAGACTCATTTAATTCAACAAATACTTCTGGATCAATCTTAAAATTATTTAATTTTATTAAACTTTCTCTGTCACTTTCACTTAAATGCTCAATAATATCAGCAGCATCAGCGGGATGCATTTCCTCAAAAGATCTAGTTATAAAAGATGCATCATTTGAGGTAATTTTGTCTGTTACAACTTTTATATATTCCTTATTAAATTCAAAATTGACTTTTTTATCTTTAATTTTTTTTATTAAAGTCATAAATACACCTATTATTTAGACGGATCTTTTAATACAAAATGAAAAGAATACAATTTTTAAATGCCTATAGAAATTAAAAAGTCCCAAAATCCAGTAAAATATGAAGACGCAATATCATTTATGGAAGATCGACTTAAAGATATCGATCTAAAAAAAGTAGATGATTTGATTTGGGTTTTAGAACATGATCATATCTATACATCGGGAACAAGCTATAAAGAAAATGAGATAATAGATAAATCTATAAATATTATAAAAACTAATAGAGGTGGTAAAATAACTTATCATGGACCAGGACAACTCATTTGTTATTTTGTAATTGATTTAAAGAAAGGTAAGAAAGATATTAGAAAATTCATATCTGTAATTGAAAAATCAATTATTGAAACCCTGAGCCTCTATGACATAGAAACATTTACTGATAAAGAAAATATTGGTATTTGGTACAATGATAATTCAACTATAAAAAAAGTTGCTGCAATTGGGGTCAGGGTAAGTAAATGGATAGCTTATCATGGTTTTTCTATCAATATTAATAACGATTTAAAAAAATATAACGCGATTGTTCCTTGTGGGATTAAAGATAAAGGTATTACTAATCTCAAACAAATTAAAAATCAAAATTATGATGATTTAGAAAATAAGTTAATAGAAATATTTAAAACTAATTTGAAAAATTTAATCTTTTAGTCCTCAACAACTTATTGAAATAATCTGGTAATAATGCTTTGTAAGTATATTTTTTTTCATTAATCATAAATTTTATTTGATAGGAATGAAGCATTAAATCCTTATTTATACCTTTCGATGAAACAGATGAATTATATTTTTTATCACCAAAAATTGAATGTCCAATGTTAAATAATTGTTTTCGTAATTGATGTTTTCTTCCTGTGATTGGTTTCATTTCTACTAAACTAGCATTGGTATTTTTATCTATCACTTTAAAAATTGTTTTAGCTTTTTCAATAATTTTTTTTCCATTGTCGTACCTTATCAAATTATCATTCCATTCACCTGAGTCTTTTTCAATTTCTCCGTTACATATTGCCAAATAAGTTTTGTGCACTTTTCTTAATCTAAATAGAGAGGTCAATAGTTGAGCTGTTTGTCTATTTTTCGCAATAATAAAAACACCTGAGGTATCTTTGTCCAATCTATGAACAGAGAATGGTTTTGTTCCTTGAAATATTTCACTTTTTGCAAATATATCTACTAGATTTTTTTTTGACTTTGTTCCACCTTGAACTGATATTCCTGCACTTTTATTCAAAACTATAAAATCTTCATTGTTATCTATGATCAGATCTTCATTAGATTTTATTACCTCAATGGATGGATTGAATTGTTTTTTCTCGTGTTTAATTTTTTCTTTAAAATCAATATTGAAGAGTTCTATTTTGTCATTTGTTTTAATCTTAAAAGAGCTTTTTATTTTTTTTTTATTTATTTTAATTTTTCCTAACCTTAAACTCTTTTCAATAAGACTTTGCGGTACTTTTCCTAATTTATTTCTTAACCATCTATCAATACGCATGTTATTACACGTTGACTCAACGATAAAACTTCTAATCATGAATATTTAAAGCTTTTATTTATGCTGTGGCAGCTTTCTTATCTTCTTTTTTTTCAACTTCTTTTGCTGGATCTTTCTTTTTTTTATCAACTTTTTTGGCTTGAACGTCTCTATCAACAAATTCAATTATAGCCATAGGCGCATTATCTCCGTATCTAAAACCTGCTTTAATAATTCTTGTATAACCACCAGCTCTTTTTTCGTATCTTTTAGATAAAGTTTTTTTTACTTTATTGGCTGACTTAATATCCTGCAATTGAGAAATCAAAATTTTAGTATTATGCAAACTATCTTTTTTACCTAATGTGATTATTTTGTCAGCCTGTGGCTTTAAAAATTTTGCTTTTGGTAAAGTTGTTTTAATTTGTTCATACTTTATTAGCGAATTAAGCATATTTTTAAGCAGCGCTTTTCGGTGTTCAGAAGTTCTGTTTAACTTCTTATTTGCCATTCCATGTCTCATTAGATGCTTTCCTCTAATTTTTTAGACATTTCTGCGATATTATCTGGTGGCCAATTTGGAATTTCCATACCTAAATAAAGAGACATACCAGTTAAAACTTCTTTAATTTCATTTAACGATTTTCTTCCAAAATTAGGTGTTCTTAACATCTCACCCTCAGATTTTTGAACTAAATCACCAATATAAATTATATTATCATTTTTAAGACAATTCATTGATCTAACAGATAATTCAAGCTCATCTACTTTTCTTAATAAATTTTTATTAAATTCAGGCTCTGTTGAAACTTCTTTGACTGGAGCTTCCACAGGTTCATCAAAATTAATAAACATTTTTAATTGATCTTGAAAAATTCTAGCAGAATAAGCAACTGCATCTTCAGCAGAAATTGATCCGTTTGTCTCAACTTCCATTGTTAATTTATCATAATCTAAAGCCTTACCTTCTCTTGCAGTACTTACTGAATAAGAAACTTTTTTAACGGGACTATATAATGAGTCAATTGCAATTAAACCTAAAGGTGGTTCTTCAGGTTTATTTAAATCAGCTGGAACATAACCTTTTCCAGTATTAACATTCATTTCCATATGGAAGTGAGTATTTTCATCTAAATTACAAATTACTAAGTCAGGATTCAAAATTTCAACATCAGGAACTGATGCGATGTCAGATGCTTTTATTTCACCAGGTCCTTTGGCATCTAACACTAGTTTTTTTGTTCCCTCAGCAGCACATTTTAATGCCAGAGATTTAACGTTTAATACAATATCAGTAACATCTTCTCTTACACCTTTAATAGATGTAAATTCATGAAGTACACCATCAATTTGAATTGAAGTTACAGCTGCTCCTCTGATTGAGGACAATAAAATTCTTCTAAGTGAATTACCAAGTGTTAAACCATAACCTTTTTCTAATGGTTCAGCGATAATTGTAGCGTGAGTTAAATCATCACTTATCTTAACATCAAGTTTCGCAGGTTTAATTAATGATTTCCAATTTTTCACATTTACATTTTCTACATCCATTAAACTCTCCTTTTTTTTGGTGGCCTAGTACCGTTATGTGGCATCGGTGTTGTATCTTTAATTGATAAAATTCTAAATCCTCTCGCTTGTAACGCTCTTAATGCTGTTTCTCTACCTGAACCAGGACCCTTAACCTCCACAGATAAAGTTTTCATGCCAAACTCTAAGGCTTTAGATGCAGCAGCATCAGCAGCTATTTGCGCAGCATATGGAGTTGATTTTCTAGAACCCTTAAAACCTTTTTGTCCAGCTGATGCCCATGAAATTACATTTCCATTAGTGTCAGCGATTGAAATAATTGTGTTATTAAAAGTTGATTGTACATATGCAATTCCATTTAAGATATTTTTTTTAGTTTTCTTTTTTTTTGAATAAGAACTTTTGACAGCTTTTTTTGGCGACTTTTCTTGACTCAGTTCTTTATTGTCTTTTTTTTCTGGTTTTGCCATTTTTATTTCTTAAGTGGTGTTAATTTTTTTCCAGCAATTGCAATAGCTTTTCCTTTTCTCGTTCGAGCATTACATCGTGTTCTTTGACCTCTTACAGGTAATTTCTTTCTATGCCTCGAACCTCTATAGCAAGCTAAATCAATTAGTCTTTTTATGCTCAGTGAATAATCTCTTCTAAGATCACCTTCAACTTTAAAATTTTGATCAATGTATTCTCTTATTTTCAAAATTTCATCATCAGTAAGTTGGTTCACTCTTTTTTCTTTAGGTATTGCTAATGATGTGCAAATTTGTTTTGAAAATTTATCACCTATACCATAAATATAAGTTAGCCCTACTTGAACTAATTTATTTTGTGGGATGTTTATTCCTGCAATACGAGCCATAAATTTTGAGATAAATTTAGCCTTTTATATAAGAAGTTCTTTTAAAGTCAACGTCTTAAACATTAAGAAAAGCATCTATTTTAGCGGTTATTTGCTCAATTTTAAGCGCACCATCTATTTCATAAAAGTTTGAATTTTTGGAATAGAAATCTAAAACGGGGCGTGTCATATCCATATAGGTTTCATATCTTTTTAGAATAATATTTGATTCATCATCAGATCTTTTTTCTAAAGTTTTTCTTTTTTCAACTCGTTTAATTATTACTTCTTTTTGGACATTAAGAAAAAAAATATAATCAATCTTTTGATTTGAACTTTCTAAAATAGTTTCTAAATTTTTAGCTTGTTCTAATGATCTAGGATATCCATCAAAAATAAGTTTGTTTTTATATTTTTCATCAAAAATAACTTTTTTAATTAGTTCGTTTACAATTTCATCACTTACAAATTTACCATCGTTCATATCATTAATTATTTTTTTTCCTATTTCAGAATTTTTCTTGATTTCATCTCTTAACATATCGCCTGTTGAAACTTGAAAACCATTTATTTTTTTAACTAAATATTTTGCTTGTGTTCCTTTTCCAGCACCAGGAGGTCCAAATAGGATTATATTCACGAATTATCTTCCGAATTTTGTTTTTTTAATCAACTGTTCGTATTGGGAACTCATTAATCTTGTTTGTATTTGCGTGACTGTATCAATTGCAACAACAACTACAATTAAAATTGATGTGCCTCCCAGATAGAAAGGGATTGGATAATTAGCAATTAAAAACTCAGGCATTAAACAAACTAAAGTTAAATATAAAGCACCTATTGTTGTCAACTTTGTTAAAATATTATCGATATAAATTGCTGTGCTTTCTCCAGGTCTTATTCCAGGTACAAAACCACCATATTTTCTCAAATTATCAGCTGTTTCTGTTGGATTAAAAGTTATTGAAGTGTAAAAAAAAGTAAAAAATATTATTCCTGATGCATAAAGCAACATATACAAAGGTTGTCCTTGAGTAAAATATGAACTTATATTTAAAAAAGTTTCATTATCAGAAAAATTAAAATTTGAAAAAGTTACTGGTAATAATAGTAATGCCGATGCAAAAATTGCGGGAATTACTCCAGCTTGATTAATCTTAAGTGGTAAATGAGATGACTCTCCCCCATACATTTTATTACCAACTTGTCTTTTAGGGTAATTTATTAGTATTTTTCTTAAAGCTCTCTCCATAAAAACAATAAATAATATTGTTAAGATTAATAAAACAAATAAAGCTAAGATCATAAATGTGGAGACTGCTCCTGTTCTACCAAGTTCAAAAGTGGTGACTAGAGCTCTTGGAATTTCTGCAACGATACCAGCAAAAATAATAAGAGATATACCATTACCAATTCCTCTTTGGGTAATCTGTTCTCCTAACCACATTAAAAAAATAGTTCCAGAAACAATCGTTGTGACAGTTGAAATCTTAAAAAAAACACCAGGATTAATTACTAATCCAGCTGAGGACTCTAGACCTACTGCTAATCCATATCCTTGAACTGTTGCGAGCAAAACTGTTCCATAACGTGTTATCTGAGTAATTTTTGCTCTACCGGTTTCTCCTTGTGATTTTAAATTTTTGAAATAATCAGAAACACCAGTTAATAGTTGAACAATAATTGATGAGGAAATATATGGCATGATTCCTAATGCAAAAATAGCCATTCTACTCACTGCACCACCAGCAAAAACATTAAACATTCCTAATAAACCTTTTTGATTTCCTTCCATCATTATTTTGAGTTGTTCAGGATCTATCCCTGGTAAAGGTACAAAAGTACCAAATCTATAGACCACTAAAATAGCAAGGGTAAATATTATTCTATTTCTTAAATCAGTATTTGATGATGATGCGCTCATTAAATTAAATTATTTTTTTAATTGTATTGAACCACCAATTTTTTCAAGTTTTTCAACAGCAGACTTTGATGCAAGATCTGCCTCAATATTTATTTTATCTTTAATGGCTCCGGAACCTAAAATTTTTAATTTAATTGAATTTTGATCTATTAATTTTAGTTTTTTGAGTAAATTTGAATTCAGCGTGTCTGTAGTTTTGATATTTTTTTTATCAATATAAGATTGGATTTTATTTAGGTTTAATATAGCAATTGTTTTTTTATTAATAGGGTTGAATCCTCTCTTTGGAAGTCTTCTGTATAGTGGCATTTGTCCACCCTCAAAACTTTTAATCGCTACACCAGATCTGGATTTTTGACCTTTTACACCTCTTCCGGATGTTTTACCCTTTCCAGAACCGATACCTCTGCCAACTCTAAGTTTACTTTTATTAATCTTATTTCTATTATTTAATTTAATCATTATCCTCTTTTTTCTATTATCTCAGAAATCTTTTTATTTCTTATTGAAGATATTTGTTTTGGCGAATTTTGTTTCAATAATGCTTTCATTGTTGCTCTAATCACATTGTGGGCATTTGATGTACCCATTGATTTTGCAACAATATCTTTTACTCCTAAAACCTCACACACTGCACGAACAGGACCTCCAGCTATAATTCCTGTTCCTTTAGAGGCTGCTCTCAATACAATTCTGCCAGATCCATCTTTAGCTTTTACATCATGATGAATAGTTCTACCTTCTCGAAGAGGTATATGAATAAGTTTTCTTCGTGCCATTTCATTTGCTTTTTTTATAGCATCTGGCACTTGTTTTGCTTTAGCGTGAGCTATTCCAATTTTACCAGACTGGTTTCCAACAACAACTAGTGCTGAAAAACCAAATCTACGTCCACCTTTTACTACTTTTGTTATACGATTAATGTGAACTAATTTTTCTAAAATATCGTCAGTTTTTTTATCTTTATTATTTTCCATATTAAAATTCCATTCCATTTTTACGTAAAGTTTCAGCAAAAACTTTCACTCTTCCATGATATTTATAAATGCCTCTATCAAAATAAATCTTTGTAATTTTTTTCTCTTGTGCTTTTTTTGCTAACTTTTCAGCTACAATCTTAGATAATTCAGTTTTATTTACCTTTTCACCAGACTTAATATCTTTTTCAATTGATGATGCAGATAATAAAGTAACATTTTTCATATCATCAATTATTTGCGCCGAAATATTCTTTGATGATCTAGAAATACTTAGTCTATATCTGTCGTTTGAAGCAACATTTTTAACCTTATTGCTAACTCTAAATCTTTTTCTTTTACTAGTATCTAATTTCATTATTTCTTCTTTCCTTCTTTTTTCAAAATATGTTGACCCTTTTCTCTCACACCTTTACCTTTATATGGTTCAATTTTTCTAAGAGTTTTTAGTTTAGATGCAATTGCACCTACTTGTTGTTTATCAGCACCACTTATTTTTAAAGTTGTTTGCTTTTCAACATTGATTTTAATCCCTTCTGGAATATCAAAATTGATATCATGGCTATAACCTAATTGTAAATTAAGTTGATTGCCTTTTAAAGCAGCTCGATATCCAACACCAACTAATTCTAGTGTCTTCTCATATCCTGTGCTTGAACCAATAACTGCATTATTAATTAAACTTCTATTCATACCCCATAATCGTTTAGTTTCTTGGTCAATTTTTTTTGGTTTGATTGATATTTCTTTTCCATCTTTTATATCAAGATTAAAAACTTCTAAGTCAATATTAATTGATTTTTTTCCCGAAGGCCCTTCTATGTTCAAAATATTGCCAGCCAGAGCAACTTTGACTTTTTCAGGGATTGAAATATTAATTTTACCAATTTTAGACATTAAAATACCTTACAAATTATTTCTCCACCCACTCTTTGCTTTCTTGCATCAATATCAGTCATGACGCCTTTGGGGGTTGATACAATTGCTATACCTAAACCATTATTTATTTTTGGTAAACTTTCTGCACTAGAAAATATTCTTCTCCCTGGTTTAGAAACTCTTTCAAAAGTACTTATAACCGGGTTTCCTGAATGATATTTAAGCTCTAAAGATAATAAAGATTTATTATTTTCTTTATTCACTTTGAAGTCTTTTATAAAACCTTCATTTTTTAAGATATCAGCAATCTTAGTTTTAAAATTTGAAGAAGGTAATTCAACTTTCTTATGGCTTCTATCTTGAGCATTTTTAATTCTTGCTATCATATCTCCAATTGGATCACTTAAACTCATATTTTCCTTTCTACCAACTTGATTTAACTAAACCTGGTATCTTTCCTTGCAGACCTAATTGTCTTAATGCAATTCTAGATATTTTCAATTTTCTATAAACTCCGTGAGGTCTTCCGGTGATCTGGCATCTATTCATCACTCTTATTTTCGCAGAGTTTCTAGGTAATTTTGATAATTTTTGTTGCGCTTTAAATCTTTCCTCTAAAGGGAGTTTTTTATTCATAACAATCTTTTTTAATTTTTGCCTTTTTTTAAATAGCCTGTCCGATAATTTTATTCGTTTATTGTTCTTATTTATTGAGCTTAATTTGGCCATTTTAGTTATCTCCTTTTTTAATAAATGGAAAATTTAACTTTTCTAAAAGAGCAAAACTATGCTCTTTACTTTTAGCTGATATTACAATCACAATATCAATACCACGAACCTTATCAGCACGATCAAAACTTACCTCAGGAAATATGATATGTTCTTTAACACCAAATGTGTAATTTCCAAATTTATCAAAACCATTAGCAGAAAGGCCTCTAAAATCTTTAATTCTTGGTAAAGCTATATTCACAAGTCTATCTAAAAATTCATACATTTTATCTTTTCTAAGTGTTACTTTCAGACCAGCATTTGACCCTTTTCTTGTTTTAAAATTCGCAACTGATTTTTTAAATTTGGTAATCACAGGTTTTTGACCTGTTATTTTTGCTAAATCCTCCTCGCAAGACTTTAATATTTTTGAGTCATTTCCATCTAAACCTAAGCCCATATTTAAAACAATTTTTTCAATTTTTGGACCCATGTACAGATTTTTAAAACCAAATTGAGATTTTAATGAAGGTTGTATTTCTTTATAATAAAGTTCTTTCAATCTCGGAGTCATTATTTTTTAGCCTCAGTTTTTTTTGTTTTTGTTTTTTCGTCAATTAGTTTTAAATTTGATAAATGAATAAAACTTTCCTTTGAAAAAATTCCACCTTTTTTCTCCTTAGTTGTTTTTACGTGTCTCTTTACCATATTAATATCTTTAACTTTTGCTCTATTGTTTGGTCTATCAATTTCAATTACTTCACCTTCTTTTTTTTTATCTCTGCCTGATAAAACTCGAACTTTTAAACCTTTTTTAATCATTACAAAACCTCTGGGGCTAATGAGATTATTTTCATTTGCCCTTTATTCCTTAATTCTCTAGTCACTGGACCAAAAATTCTAGTTCCAACTGGTTCACCTTTATCATCAACCAAAACAGCAGCGTTATTATCAAATTTTACTTTTGATCCGTCATCTCTATGAATTCCTTTTTTTACTCTTACTACCACAGCCTTATGAACTGATCCTTTTTTTACTTTTCCCTTAGGAATTGCCTCTTTTACAGCAATCACTATCGTGTCTCCTATGCTTGCATATCTTCTTTTCGATCCACCTAAGACTTTAATACATTCAATTTTTTTTGCCCCGGTGTTATCGGCTACATTTAATTCTGTTTGGACCTGTATCATTATTTTGTGTTCTCCATTACTTGAAATTTCTTGTTTTTTGAGAAAGGTTTGCTCTCAATGATTGATACTTTGTCACCTGTTTTAAATTTGTTATTTTCATCATGGGCATTGTATTTTTTTCTCACTTTTATTACTTTTTTTAATAATGGATGAGAATATTTTCGTTCAACTAAAACTGTTATAGTTTTGTTAGGTTTATCACTTACAACCACACCTGTTAATATTTTCTTAGGCATTTAATTTTCCTTTTAATATTGTTTTTAATCTAGCAATTGTTTTTTTTGTTTCACTAATTTTTGCTGGATTCGTAATCTGTGAATTCATCTTTTGAAATCTAAAATTGAATAAATCTTTTTTAAATTTATCGATGTTTTTTATAATTTGATCTTTTGATAGTTTTTTAATTTCTTGTTTTTTCATATTAGGCAAATCTCTTTATGGTTTTTGTTTTAATTGGCAATTTTGCAGATGCTTTATATAACGCTTCTTTAGCTATCTGTTCTGAAACACCATCTACTTCAAATAAAATTCTTCCTGGTTTTACACGACATGCATAGAATTCTGGAGAACCTTTTCCTTTACCCATACGTACTTCAATGGGTTTTTTAGAAACTGGAATATTTGGAAAAATTCTTGTCCAAACTCTTCCTTGTCTTTTCATGTGTCTTGTTAGAGCAACTCTAGCAGCCTCTATCTGTTTACCAGTAACCCTATCTGGAGATAGTGCTTTTAAAGCGTAGGCACCATAATTAATAAAATTTGCTCTTGAAGCAGTTCCATGAATTCTACCTTTGTGAGCTTTTCTCCATTTTGTTCTAACTGGCTGTAGCATTTATTGTTTTCCCTCTTTAGGTTTTACTTTATTTGTTTCTTGACTAAATTCTTTAGCAAAGACTTCACCTTTATAAATCCAAACTTTTATTCCAATTATTCCATAAGTCGTAAGTGCTTCTGCCTCCGCATAATCAATATCTGCTCTTAATGTATGCGATGGTATACTGCCATCTCTTAACCATTCAGTTCTAGCAATCTCATTTCCACCCAATCTTCCGCTCACTGAAACTTTAATTCCTTTAGCACCTAATCTTAAACAAGACTGCATTGCTCTTTTCATTGCTCTTCTATAAGAAATTCTTTTAACTAATTGTTGAGCAATATTTTCTGCAACTAAATAAGCATTTGTTTCAGGTTTTTTTACTTCTTTAATATTTAAAGTAACCTCATTTGAAGTAAACTTAGATAAATTATTTTTTATTTTATCTATATCACTACCTTTTTTTCCAATAACAAAACCTGGTCTAGAAGTGTAAATTGTAACATAACATTTGTTTGCTGTTCTTTCGATCATCACTTTTGAAACTCCAGAATTAATTACATTTTTTTTGATATATTCTCTTATTTTAAAATCTTCTATAAGATAATTACCAAAATCTTTCTTTTTAGCGTACCAAACAGAGTCCCAACCTCTGTTAACACCTAATCTAAAACCTACCGGATTAACTTTTTGTCCCATGACTCTCCATTTTTTTTGCCTCTGATAAAATAATTGTAACACTTGAATAAGGTTTTAAAATTGGTGCAGCTCTTCCTTTTGCTCGTGGTCTAAACCTCTTCATAGTAATTTTCTTTCCACAATAAGCTTCTTTAACTACAAGTTTATCAATATCATACTGAAAATTATTTTCTGCATTTGCAACAGCAGATGAAATAGTCTTTCTGATATCACGAGTAATTCTTTTTTCTGAAAACTGAAGGTCTCTAATAGCTAACTCAACTTTCTTCCCAACTATACCTTTTAAAATAGGATTAAGTTTTCTTACACTTGATCTAATATTATTATTAATAGATTTCACTATTTTTTCTTTTTTTTTCACTAATTTCTTTTTTTTACTCATAATTATTTCTTAGCCTCTGCCTCAGCAGGTTTTGCTTTTTTATCTGCAGGTGTATGACCAAAAAAAGTTCTCGTTGGTGCAAATTCACCTAACTTATGACCAACCATGTCCTCAGATATGGTAATGGGTATAAATTTTTTTCCGTTATAAATTAAAAAACTAACCCCAACAAAATCTGGAATTATTGTTGATTTTCTTGACCAAGTCTTGATAGGAATTTTTTTTGGATCAGTCTTATATTTATCAACTTTTTTGATTAAACTTTCTTCAACAAAAGGTCCTTTCCATACTGCTCTAGCCATTATTTTGTATCCTTCCTTTTGTTTCTTCTCTTAACAATGTATTTATCAGTTCTCTTATTGTCTCTTGTTTTCAATCCTTTTGCTGATTGTCCTTTAGGAGAAACTGGATGTCTTCCACCTGCTGATTTACCTTCTCCACCACCATGTGGGTGATCTACTGGATTTTTAACAACACCTCTAGTGTGCGGTCTTCTTCCTAACCATCTTGATCGTCCTGCTTTACCAATTTTGATATTTTTTTGATCAGGGTTACTTAATACACCAATAGTTGCCAATGATCTTGAATCGATTTTTCTAACTTCACCTGATGCTAATTTAATCAAACTATAATTCCCATCTAATCCACTTATCGTAACAGAAGTTCCAGCAGATCTAGCAATTTTACCTCCACCACCTGGTTGTATTTCAACATTGTGAATATCTATACCAACTGGGATGTCCTGTAACGGCATACAATTCCCGATTTTAATCTCTTTTTTTGATCCATTTTCAACTTTATCACCCACCTTTATTTTTTGTGGTGCCAGATAATATGCATGTGTATTATCATCAAATTTTACTAACATAATGTAACAAGATCTATTTGGATCATATTCAATTCTTTCTACTTTCGCTGGCATATCAAATTTTTTTCTATAGAAGTCGACATGTCGATACATTTTTTTATGTCCACCAGCTCTATTGATAGATGTAATATGACCATTGTTGTTTCTCCCCTTCATTGCATTTTTTGGTGAAACTAAAGATTTAAATGGTTTACCTTTCCAAAGACCAGTTCTATCAACAAGAATTGTTCCTCTGGTAGATTTCGTATATGGTTTAAATGTTTTTAGTGCCATTTTAAATTCCAGTTGTTAGATCAATACTTTGACCTTTTTTAAGAGTTATAATTGCTTTTTTAAAACCAGAGACTTTAACTTTTCTTCCTCTGGTTAATTTAGTTCTACTTTGTTTATTTATAATATTTACCTTTGTAACATTTACTTTAAAGATTTTTTCAATATTACTTTTTATATTTTTT
The DNA here is from genome assembly GCA_902518155.1 of uncultured Pelagibacteraceae bacterium. GTDB lineage: Bacteria > Pseudomonadota > Alphaproteobacteria > Pelagibacterales > Pelagibacteraceae > Pelagibacter. The sequence continues at coordinate 121,599 of CABYFA010000001.1, read as the reverse complement.
TTATTTGCTTTTGACGGCACTTTAAATACAATCTTATTTTGTTCTGATAAATTTGTTGATTTTTCAGTTACTAATGGAGATAAAATTTTGTCGTATAAATGTATCTTATCCATTTTAAGCATACCTCTTTTCTAATTCTTTTACGGATGTTTCAGTAAAGACAACCTTTTCAAACTTGACAATATCAAATGCACTAAAATGATTAATGTCTGTAACTTTAATATTTGGAATATTTCTAATTGATTTTTCAACATTATCTTTTGAGGTTTTGTCTAGGATTATAATTGAATTTGATATTTGAAATTTCTTTAAAATTAAGTTCATCTCTTTAGTCTTTTTTATCTTAGAGCTAAAATCACTAAAAATTAGAAGGTTGTTATTCTTTATCTTGTCACTAATTAAAGATGCTATACTTTGTTTTTTTTCACTCTTATTCAATTTTCTTTTTTTGTAGGATAGCTCTCCTTTAGGTCCATGAGCTATACCACCCCCAACAAAGATTGGAGCTTTTCTACTAGCGTGTCTAGCATTACCTGTTCCTTTTTGTGCATAAATTTTTGATGTTGGACCTGAGACTTCGTTTTGCTGCTTAGTTTTTGCGTGCCTACCTTTATAGTTTGCATTAGTTTTATATAAAACTGTATTCACTAATTTCTTATTTATTTTAGCTGAAAAAATTTTATCTAAGACTTCAATAGAACTTTTTTTACCATCTAAATTAATTTTATCGACTTTCATTATTTTTTCTTTTTCTCCGGTGTTTTCTTAGCTAATTCAGCAGCTTTGTGTTTTTCGCTGATAGTCATTTTTTTTATATTTTTAACTGAACCTTTTACTAGAATTTCAGAGTTTTTTGCTCCTGGAATAGAGCCTTTTAAATATAGAAGCTCATTTTCTAAATCCGTTTTAATAATTTCGATATTTTGCATAGTTCTTAATTTATCTCCCATATGTCCAGCCATTTTTTTCCCCTTAAATACTTTACCAGGATCTTGTCTTTGACCCGTTGAACCATGTGATCTATGTGAAATTGAAACACCGTGTGTAGCTCTCAAACCACCAAAATTGTGTCTTTTCATAGCTCCTGCAAAACCTTTTCCAATCGTTTTTGATCTAGTATCTACAAATTTAACATCTTTAAAAATCTCTAAACCAAATTCATTTCCCTCTTTATAATTTTCAATATTTTGAACTCTATATTCTTTAAGTTTCCTTTTAGCTTCAGTATTTCTTTTTGAAAAATAACCTTTCATAGCTTTTGTTAGTTTAGAGTTTTTGATTTTTCCGTATCCAAGTTGAACAGCGGTGTAACCTCTTTTTTCTTTATCTATTACCTGGATTACTCTAGCTTTTTCCATTTTTAATACAGTAACTGGCACTAACTGACCAGATTTATAAAATTCTCTAGTCATTCCAATTTTTTTTCCTAACAAAGCAATCTCACTCATAATTATATCTTAATCTCCACATCGACACCTGATGCTAAATCTAACTTCATTAAAGCCTCGACAGTCTGTGGTGTTGGCTCAATTATATCAATTAATCTTTTATGGGTTCTCGACTCAAATTGTTCTCTACTTTTTTTATCTATATGAGGAGATCTTAAAACTGTATATCTTTCAATTCTAGTTGGTAATGGAATTGGACCTTTTATTGTAGCCCCAGTTCTTTTGACTGTATTTACAATCTCTTCAGTTGAAGCATCTAAAATCTTATTGTCGTAAGCTCTGAGTTTAATTCTAATATTCTGTTTTTCCATTTTAGCCTGCTATTTTTTTTGTTACTTCGTCTTGAACATTTTGTGGGACTTTTGCATAATGATCAAAAAACATTGAATATTGTGCTCGCCCTTGTGACATTGATCTTAAACTATTAATATATCCAAACATATTCGCTAAAGGCACCATTGCGGTTATTACTGTTGCATTACCTCTTTGCTCTTGAGTACTTATTTGTCCTCTTCGACTATTTAAGTCTCCAATAACGTCACCCATGTAGTCTTCAGGTGTTACGACCTCAACTCTCATAACTGGTTCTAATAATTTTAAACCACCTTTTGTACACGCATCTTTGAAACATGCTCTACTTGCGAGTTCAAAAGCTAATACGCTAGAGTCAACATCGTGATGTAAACCATCTAAAATTGTAACTTTATAATCAATCATTGGAAATCCTGCTAAAATTCCACCATCAGATACTGTTTCGATACCTTTTTCAACACCAGGAATAAATTCTTTTGGAATTGCTCCTCCTTTAATCTTGCTTTCAACAGCTCTCCCTTTACCAGGTTCTTGCGGTTCTACTAATAATTTTACTTTTGCAAATTGTCCTGCACCACCACTTTGTTTTTTATGTGTGTATTCTACTTCTGATGAATTTTCTATTGTTTCTCTGTATGCTACTTGTGGAGCTCCAACATTCGCTTCAACTTTAAATTCTCTTTTCATTCTATCAACAATAATATCTAAGTGTAATTCACCCATTCCTTTAATAATAGTTTGTCCAGACTCTTCGTCAGATGAAACTCTAAATGAGGGATCTTCTTTAGCTAATCTACCCAAAGCTTCTCCCATTTTTTCTTGGTCAGCTTTTGTTTTTGGTTCAACAGCAATTTCAATTACTGGATCAGGAAATTCCATAGGTTCGAGAAGAACTGGATTATCTTTATTACATAGCGTGTGTCCAGTAATGGTATTTTTCAAGCCAGCTAGTGATACAATATCACCTGCATTAGCTTCTTTAATGTCCTCTCGAGAGTTAGCATGCATTAATAACATTCTACCAACTCTTTCTTCTTTTTCTTTTGAAGAATTATATACAGCCGTTCCTGTTTTTATTGTACCTGAATAAATTCTAATAAATGTTAATGATCCAACAAATGGATCATTTGCCACTTTAAATGCTAAAGCAGAAAATGGCGCACTATCTTCAAATTTCATTTCTATTTCATCCTCTGATCCCAATTTAGTTCCTTTTATTGAACCAATATCAATAGGACTTGGAAGATAATTAATCACTGCATCAAGTAGTGGCTGAACACCTTTATTTTTAAAAGCTGAACCAGTTAATACAGGAACAAAATCAAAATTTAATGTTCCTTTTCTTATACATTTAATTAAATCTTCTTCTTTAATTTCTTCACCATTTAAATAAGACTCCATCAATTTTTCGTCTTGTTCTACAGCCATTTCGACTAATTCTGTTCGGTATTTTTGAGAGATTTCTTTAAGATCCTCTGGGATATCTTTATATTCCCATTCGGCACCTAGAGCTTCATTTTTCCAAACTTGTGCTTTCATTTTAACAAGGTCAACAACACCAGTTAAAGAGGCTTCAATACCGATTGGTACTTGTATGACCAATGGTTTTGCTCCCAATCTGTCTTTGATCATATCTACACATCTAAAAAAATCTGCACCCGTTCTATCTAATTTATTTACAAAACAAATTCGCGGTACTTTATATTTATCAGCTTGTCGCCATACTGTTTCTGATTGAGGTTCTACACCTGCTACACCATCAAACACTGCAACTGCACCATCAAGTACTTTAAGTGATCTCTCAACTTCAATGGTAAAATCTACGTGACCTGGTGTATCGATAATATTAATTCTATGATCTTGCCAGAAACAGGTTGTTGCTGCTGATGTAATTGTAATACCTCTTTCTTGCTCTTGTTCCATCCAATCCATGGTAGCTGCACCGTCGTGAACTTCACCAATTTTATGACTTTTGCCCGTGTAATATAAAATTCTTTCAGTTGTAGTTGTTTTACCAGCATCTATGTGGGCCATGATCCCAATGTTTCTATATTTGTCTAATGTATGAGTTCTGGCCATAATATTTTACCACCTAAAGTGTGCAAAAGCTTTATTGGACTCTGCCATTTTATGCACATCCTCTTTTTTCTTTACAGCAGCACCTTTTTTTTCATACGCATCATAAAGTTCATTAAAAATTTTATCAGACATATGTTTATCTTTTCTTTTTCTTGCTGAGTCTATAAGCCATCTGATAGCTAAAGCTTGTGCTCTTTTACTTTTTACTTCAACTGGAACTTGATATGTAGCTCCACCTACTCTTCGTGATCTCACTTCAACAGTTGGTTTAATATTATTAATTGCTTCATTAAAAATATTAATAGGTTCATCTTTTGACTTAGTTTTAATCTTTTCGATTGCATCATAAACTATTTTAGTAGCTACACCTCTTTTACCATCGTACATAATATTATTAATTAATTTAGGAATAATTGTGGAATTAAATTTTGGATCAGGAACAATATTTTTTTTAGGTTGTGTTTTTTTCCTAGACATGTCTATTTACCTTTTTTTGTTCCGTACAAAGATCTTCTTTTCTTTCTATTTGCCACTCCTTGAGTGTCTAAATTACCTCTTAAAATGTGATAACGTACACCTGGTAGATCTTTAACCCTACCACCTCTAATTAATACAACAGAGTGTTCTTGAAGATTATGACCTTCTCCAGGTATATAAGCAGTTACTTCAAACCCATTTGATAATCTCACTCTAGCAACTTTTCTCAAAGCAGAATTAGGTTTTTTTGGAGTTGTAGTATAAACTTTTACACAAACTCCTCGTTTGAGTGGTTGTTTTTGTAATGCTGGAACCTTGTTCCTAGCAATTGGTTTAGTTCTTTTTTTTCTTAACAACTGGTTAATAGTTGGCATATCTGTAAATTTATAATTGTTTATTTTTGAATGAAATAACTGACAGGTTATTTGTGGCAGCGTTTAGTGTCTAAAGTTAACACTACATTCCAACCAAAAATATCGCCAAAATACTTATTAATTTAATTTTGTCAAACTAAAACTAATTAGCAGACGTGTTATTTTTATTGATTTACAGGGGTTTCTGGCTGTTCAATCTGCTCTTGCTCAGAAAGAAATTTATTGTCATCTTGTAGAGCTTTTTTGTTCCATTTGTTTTTAATATTACCAGTTCCCGCAGGGACTAATCGTCCAACTATTACATTCTCTTTTAAACCATTAAGTGGATCAACTTTACCTTTGATAGCAGCATCTGTAAGAACTCTCGTAGTTTCCTGGAATGATGCAGCGGAAATAAATGACTCGGTCTGCAGCGAAGCTTTGGTAATCCCCATTAAAACTCTTTCTCCAGTAGCTGGCTTTTTACCCTCTGATTTTAATTTTTCATTAACATTATCAAATTTAATTCTATCAATTATTTCACCTGGTAAATAAGAGGAATCACCAGTAGTTTTTACTTCAACTTTTTTCAACATTTGTCTTAAAATAGTTTCTATGTGTTTATCATTGATAATTACACCCTGTAATCTGTAGACCTCTTGAACCTGATTAACGAAATATTCAGTTAAATCTTTTATACCCATAATTCTAAGAATATCGTGTGGTAATGGCTGTCCATCTAGTAAATATTCCCCTTTTTTAATTTTTTCACCCTGATTAAAATTAATATGTTTTCCTTTGGGTATTAAATAGTTAGATGGTTCTGATCCATCTTCAGGCACAATTGATATTCTTTGTTTTCCTCTAACTTCCTTTCCAAATATAACTTGCCCATCATTTTCAGCAATGATTGCACTATCTTTAGCTTTTCTAGCTTCAAACAATTCAGCAACTCTTGGAAGACCTCCAGTGATATCTTTAGTTTTAGTAGTTTCTTTAGGTAATCTAGCAATCACGTCACCAGCAGAAACTTTTTGACCATCTTTAACTGATAAAATAGAGTCAGGAACTAAATAATATCTTGCTTCATTATCATCCGCCTTTTTAATAACGTTTCCTTTTTCATCTCTTAAAGTAATTCTTGGTTTTAAATCTGTACTTTTTGATTGAGAACGCCAATCAACTACTGATTTCGAGGAAATACCTGTTGCGTCATCTGTAGTTTCTTGAATAGATACACCGTCAATTAAATCAACATAGCTTGCAATACCACTTTTTTCAGCAATCACTGGGGTAGTATAAGGATCCCATTCACAAATTTTTGTATTAGCTTTTACTTTATCACCGTTTTTAAAAAATAATTTCGAACCATAGGCTACTTTATAGACTGCAATTTGAACTCCATTATCGTCCTCAATAGATAATTGTGTATTTCTACCCATGACAATCAAGTTCTTTTTAGAATCCTCTAAAATGTTTGAGTTAATAATTTTTAAAGTCCCTTCATTTTTAGTGACTATTTGTGAGTCTTGTTTAACTGAAGCAGTTCCACCTACGTGGAAAGTTCTCATTGTTAGTTGCGTTCCTGGTTCTCCAATTGATTGTGCAGAAATCATTCCAATTGCTTCACCTACATGAACCATCTGACCTCTAGATAAATCTCTTCCATAAGAAGTAGCACATACACCTTCTTTAGATCCACATGTCATAACAGAATAAACCTTGACTGATTTTATTCCTGCAGAATCTATCTTATCACAACCAGCCTCATCAATCATAGTTAACTTTTTAATTATAATTTCACCAGTTATTGGATGCTTTACATCGTCAAAAGTAACTCTTCCCAAAGCTCTTTCTGATAAGCTTACAACAACATTTCCACCTTCCAGAATTTCTGAGAGTTCGATGAATCCAGGATTTTTACAATCGCATTCTTTTTTTGTAACAGTTAAATCTTGGGCAACATCACATAATCTTCTAGTTAAATAACCTGAGCTAGCAGTTTTAAGGGCTGTATCAGCTAGACCTTTTCTAGCACCATGAGTAGAATTAAAATATTCTAATGCAGTTAAACCTTCTTTAAAATTCGAGGTTATTGGGCTTTCAATAATTTCACCTGATGGTTTTGCAATAAGTCCTCTCATTCCAGCTAATTGTTTCATTTGTGCTGCAGATCCTCTTGCTCCACTATCTGCCATCATAAATACTGAATTTATTTTCAAACCTTCTGTAGTTTTTTCTGTAGCAGAAATTCCTTTCATCATTTCGGATGCTACTTGATCAGTACATTTTGACCATGCATCAACAACTTTGTTGTATTTTTCTCCTCTTGTAATTAGTCCTTCAGAATATTGAGTTTCATAGTCAGCTATTAGTTTTTTAGTATCATCAATAAGTTTATTTTTACTTTCCGGAATGACTAAGTCATCTTTACCAAAAGAAATTCCTGCTTTAAATGCATGTTTAAACCCTAGATCCTTTAATTTATCACAGAAAATGACTGTTCTTTTTTGACCACAAAATCTAAAGACAATATCAATAATCTCTGAAACTGTTTTCTTTGGTAAAATTCTATCTATCAAAGAAAACTTAATATTATTATTTTTTGGTAATAAGTTAGCTAGTAGAAATCTTCCTGCAGTAGAAGTGTACTTCTCAAATTTTTGATTACCTTTTTCATCAATTGTTTCAAACCTAGAGATAATCGTACTATGGACTTTTATTTGACCAGAAGAAAGTGCAAATTCAATTTGATCTGCATTTAAAAAATATCCAGCTGGCTTGTCAGTGACTGGTTCTTGAGATAAATAATAAATTCCTAAAATCATATCCTGACTTGGGACAATTATTGGTTTTCCGTTAGATGGAGAAAGAATATTGTTAGTTGATAGCATTAATATTCTAGCCTCAAGTTGTGCTTCTAAACTTAATGGAACGTGAACAGCCATTTGATCACCATCAAAATCTGCATTAAACGCAGCACATGTTAAAGGATGTAATTCAATCGCATCTCCCTCAATTAATTTTGGTTCAAAGGCTTGAACTCCCAATCTATGAAGTGTTGGAGCTCTATTTAATAAAACCGGGTGTTCTCTAACAATTAATTCAAGTGCATCCCAGACAGCATTAGTTTCTTTCTCAACCAATTTTTTTGCTTGTTTAATTGTTGAAGCTAAGCCTAATTTATTAAGCCTTGCGTATAAAAATGGTTTAAATAACTCTAACGCCATTTTTTTTGGCAATCCACATTCATGTAATTTTAGGTCTGGACCTACTACGATGACTGAACGACCTGAATAATCAACTCTTTTACCAAGAAGATTTTGTCTAAATCTTCCTTGTTTTCCTTTTAACATCTCAGCTAAAGATTTTAATGGTCTTTTACCTGTTCCAGTAATTACTCTACCTCTTCTGCCGTTATCAAAAAGTGCATCGACAGATTCTTGTAACATTCTTTTTTCATTTCTGATGATTATATCTGGTGCCTTAAGATCCATTAGTCTCTTTAAACGATTATTTCTATTAATAACCCTTCTATAAAGATCATTTAGATCTGATGTTGCAAATCTTCCACCATCTAAAGGAACCAATGGTCTTAATTCTGGTGGAATAACTGGAACAACAGTCATGATCATCCACTCAGGTTTTTGACCAGTTTCAATAAAAGACTCGATTAATTTTAATCTCTTGATAGCTCTTTCTTCATTAACTTTTGATTTCGTCTCTTTGATATAATCAACAAGATTTTTTCTTTCTAAATCTAAATCAAGATTTTTTAGCATTTCCAGAACTGCTTCAGCTCCAATTCCAGCTGTAAAAGCCTCCTCACCATATTCATCTTGATATTTTGCTAGTTCTTCCTCATTTAAAAGCTGATTTTTTTGGAGACCTGTTAAACCTGGCTCAATGACAATAAAATTTTCAAAATACAAAACTCTTTCGACTTCTTTAAGTTTCATATCAACAGCAAGTGCTATTCTGCTTGGTAATGATTTTAGAAACCATATATGTGCAACAGGTGTTGCTAAATTAATATGACCCATTCGTTCTCTTCGAACATTTGATTTTGTTACTTCAACACCGCATTTTTCACAGATGATGCCTCTAAATTTCATTCTTTTATATTTTCCACACAGACACTCATAATCTTTAATTGGACCAAATATTCTTGCACAGAAAAGGCCATCTTTCTCTGGTCTAAAAGTTCTATAATTGATAGTTTCTGGTTTTTTGATTTCACCATAGGTCCAAGATTTTATTTTCTCTGGGCTAGCTAATGAGATCTTGATACTATTAAAATTTTGAGCTTCGGATATTTCTGAATTTTTAAATAGATCTGTTAGTTCTTTTTTCATAATTAATTTAATTCCACATTTAATGCTAAAGATTTAATTTCTTTAACAAGCACGTTAAATGACTCTGGTATTCCAGACTCAAAGTTTTCTTCACCCTTAACAATAGTCTCATAAACTTTTACTCTTCCAGCAACATCGTCAGATTTTACAGTAAGTATTTCTTGAAGTGTGTATGATGCGCCATATGCCTCAAGTGCCCATACCTCCATTTCACCAAACCTTTGACCACCCAATTGAGCTTTTCCACCTAATGGCTGTTGAGTTACCAAACTGTAAGGACCAGTAGATCTGGCGTGAATTTTATCCTCAACCAAATGATGAAGTTTGAGCATGTAAATTATTCCAACTGTAACTGGTCTATCAAATTTTTCACCAGTTCTTCCATCCCATAAATAAGTTTGTCCTGATTTGGGTAAATTTGCTAACTCTAACATTTCTGTTACATTTTTTTCTTTAGCTCCATCAAAAACTGGAGTGGATATAGCTATACCATTTTGCAAATTTTCACATAAATCCTTAAATTCTGTTTTACTTAATTTATCTACTTTTTGATTAAATATTTCTTCTCCATAAACAGATTTTAAAAAACTCTCAATTTTTTCATTTCTCTCAATTTTTTTATTATTTTCATTAACTAAATTTTTAATTTGTTCACCAAATTCTTTACAAGCCCATCCTAAATGAGTTTCAAGTATTTGCCCCACATTCATACGACTAGGCACACCTAAAGGATTTAAAACTATATCTACTGGTCGTCCATCTTCTCTGTAAGGCATGTCTTCAACTGGTACAATCTTACTGACAACTCCTTTATTACCATGTCTTCCTGACATTTTATCACCTGGTCTTAGTCTTCTTTTGATTGCAACGAAAACTTTAACCATTTTCATCACACTAGGTAACAAATCATCACCACTTCTAATTTTTAAAACTTTATCTTCAAATCTTTCGGTAATGTCTTGTTTTGCTTTGTTATACTGATCTTTTAATTGTAAAAATGCATTCTCATTTTTTGAGTTTGAAATAGTTAATTTAAAAAGATCATTGATTGTTATTTTGTTAATGGTTTCAAAATCTAATTTAGAACCAGCTTCGACATCTTTTATTTTCTTAGAAAGGGTTTCACCAGACAAAATTTGAGCAGCTCTTTGTTTAATGCTTCTCTCTAAAATTTCTTCTTCCACAATTTTATCTTGTTGCACTTGATCAATTTCAGCTCTTTCAATTGTGATAGATCTTTCATCTTTTTCTATTCCGTGTCTATTAAACACTCTTACATCAACTACAGTACCACTGCTTCCTCTAGACATTCTTAAAGATGTATCTGTCACATCGATTGCTTTTTCTCCAAAAATTGATCTTAACAATTTTTCTTCAGGACCTGATGCTGAATCTCCTTTAGGAGTTACTTTCCCTACCAATATATCGCCCGCGTTTACTTCTGCGCCAATATATACTATTCCTGACTCATCTAAATTTTTTAGAGCTTCTTCATTAACGTTAGGTATGTCTCGTGTAATTTCTTCTTCACCAAGTTTTGTATCTCTTGCCATAATCTCATACTCAACAATATGTACTGAAGTAAAAACATCATCGGTTACACATCTTTCTGAAATTAAAATAGAGTCCTCAAAATTGTATCCTTGCCATGGCATAAACGCTACAGTAACGTTTTTGCCCAAAGCTAATTCACCCAGTTTTGTTGAAGGTCCATCAGCAATTATATCACCAGTCTTAACTTTATCGCCTACTCTAACTAGAGGTCTTTGATTAATACATGTGTTTTGATTAGATCTTTTAAATTTTTGTAGATTGTAAATATCAACACCAGATTTTGAGAAATCAGTTTCCTCTGTGACTTTAATTACTATTCTTTTACCATCAATTTTATCTACTACTCCGTCTCTTTTAGCAACTATTGTAACCCCTGAGTCTAATGCAACATCACTTTCTATTCCCGTACCAACTAGAGGTGCCTCAGGTTTTAATAAAGGAACTGCTTGTCTCATCATATTAGAACCCATTAATGCTCTATTGGCATCATCATTTTCTAAAAAGGGTATTAAAGAGGCAGCAACAGAAACCAATTGTTTAGGTGATACGTCAATATAATCTATTGTTTCAGGTTTTGCTAAAAGGAAGTTTAAGTTTTGTCTACAAGAAACCAATTCCTCAACTATTTTACCATTTTTATCAATTTTAGTATTTGCTTGAGCTATGGTAAATTTAGTTTCTTCCATTGCTGATAAATATTCTACTTTATCTTGAACAACACCCTCCTTTACCCTTTTGTAAGGACTTTCAATAAAACCATATTTATTAATTTTTGCATAAGTAGATAAACTATTAATCAAACCAATATTTGGACCTTCTGGTGTCTCAATAGGACAAATTCTTCCATAATGAGTTGGATGTACGTCTCTAACCTCAAACCCAGCTCTCTCCCTTGTTAATCCACCAGGACCTAAAGCAGAAACTCTTCTTTTATGAGTAATTTCTGAAAGTGGATTTGTTTGATCCATAAATTGAGAAAGTTGAGAACTTGCAAAAAAATCTTTTAGTGAAATTGTAAGTGGTTTTGCATTAATCAAATCTTGTGGCATTGCTGACTCGATATCTAAAGTAGTCATTTTTTCTTTAATAGCTCTTTCCATTCTGTAAACACCAATACGAGCTTGATTTTCAACTAATTCACCTACAGATCTTACTCTTCTATTTCCAAGATGATCAATATCATCAACGTCATCTTTACCATCTCTTAAGTCTAACATTTTACGAATTATTGCTAAAATATCATCATTTCTTAATATTGTAATTTTATCTGAGCATTCTAAATCTAATCTAGAATTCATTTTGACCCTTCCAACGTCAGACAAGTCGTATCGGTCTGAACTAAAGAATAAATTATTGAAAATTTGAGTTGCTATATCAATTGTTGGAGGTTCACCAGGTCTTAACATCTTATAAATTTCAGTAATTGCCTCATCTTTAGTATTATTTTTGTCATTGAGAATTGTAGTAAGTAAATAAGGACCTTTGTTTATAGAATTTGTTACAGAAATATCTAAACTTGTAATATTTGTATCTAAAATTTGTTGAATAATTGTTTCATTTAACTCAGTACCAATTTTTAATAATCCATCCTCTTGATCGTTTAATTTAACATCTTTATGTAAAAACTTTCCAAATAGTGACTCTTTCGCAACTAGTATATCTTTTAATCCATCGTTAGATAATTTTTTAGCGTTTAAATAATTTATTTTTTCCCCTAATTTGATTACAACCTTTCCTGATTTAGCATCAACAACTTCCTCAGAGAAATTTTTAGCCTTATAATTTTCAGGATTAAATTTTGTTTTCCACTTTTCTGATTTTGCATCAAAAGTAAATTTTTCTGACTCGTAAAATTCATTTACTATTTCACTCTTTGAATAACCAAGAGCAAGCAACAAAGTAGATGCAAGAATTTTTTTCTTCCTATCAATTTTAAAATATAAAAAATCTTTTACATCATATTCAAAATCTAACCAAGATCCTCGATTTGGTATTACTCTACAATTAAACAAGAGTTTACCGCTTGCATGAGTTTTACCTTTGTCATGATCGAAAAAAACTCCTGGACTTCTATGCATTTGATTTACAACAACCCTTTGAACACCGTTTGTTATGAATGTACCGCTATTAGTCATCATAGGCACTTCACCCATATAGACTTCTTGCTCTTTTGCTGACAAAATATCTTTAGTGTTTGTTTCTTGATTTATTTCATAAACTACTAATCGTAATGTGCATTTTAAAGCAGAGGAGTAAGTTAAGCCTCTAGCAATACATTCTTCTACATCAAATTTTGGTTTTTCAAGTCTGTATGACACATATTCTAAAGTTGCTTTATCGTTAAGATCTTCAATAGGAAAAATACTTTTAAATACTCTGTCAAATCCTTTAGTTAAATCACCTGCTTCAGGGTTAAAAAACGTTAATTCGTCGTAGGAATTTTTTTGAACTTCTATTAGATTGGGTATGGATAAACTTTCTTTAAGTTTTCCGAAGCTCTTTCTAATATTTTTCTTTTCAGTAAAAGATATTTGCATCTATGTCTTCATACCGATTAAATTTAATTAATCAGTACTTAAAAATTTCCTGTTAATTTATTTAAGTTCTACCTTAGCCCCTGCAGCTTCTAACTTAGCTTTAATTTCCTCTGCTTCTTTTTTAGGTACACCAGCTTTTACCTCTTTCGGTGCACCCTCTACCAAGTCTTTTGCTTCTTTAAGACCAAGAGAAGTTGCTGCTCTTACTTCTTTAATTACGTTAATTTTTTTATCTCCTGCAGAAACAAGCATGATTGAAAAGTCATCCTTTTCTTCTGCTGCTGCCGCTGCTCCTGCTGCTGTTGGAGCTGCTGCCGCCATTGGCGTAACACCCCATTTTTCCTCTAGTTGTTTTGAAAGATCTGCTGCTTCAGCAACAGTTAAACTTGATAAGTCTTCTATAATTTTATTTAGATCTGGCATAATTTACTCTTTAGGTTGCGTTTCAGAATTTTCAGGGGGTAAACTACTCATTTTTTCCGATCGTGCAAGTAAAATACTTACTAATTTTGATGCAGATGCATTCAAAATACCCACAATATTAGCCCTCGCTTCGTCTAAAGTAGGTAAATTTGCGACATTCATTACTCCAGCTTGATCAAGAATTTCATTTTCCATCATTCCACCAATCAGTTTCAGATTCTCATTATCCTTAGCAAACTTGGATAAAATTCGTGCTGACATGATTGCATCTTCTCCAAATGCAACAGCTGTTGGGCCAGTAAATAAATTTGATAAATCTTTACATTTAGTTTTTTCCAACGCTAATTTTGTAATTCTGTTTTTTGTAATTTTAAAAATTATACCATGTTCTCTCATTTTTGATCTTAATTCATCTAATTGAGTCATTGTCAGACCTTGATAATGAGTAACCATAACCGCTTTACTATTCTCGAATTGCGTTGTCATTTCAGCAATATAGTTTTTCTTTTGCTCTTTATTCATCATAACTTAAATATTTTTTCCTAATTTTAATTTATATGAAACACCCATTGTCGATGTCACAAATGCGGTTCTAATTAGATCTCCTTTTACTATATTATTTGATTTTTCTTTCTCGAGTGTATCAATAACAGCATGAAAATTTTTAATTAACTTCTCATCACTGAAAGATTTTTTTCCTATACTTACACCTATATTTCCATCTTTATCATTTCTGATTTCTGCCTGACCAGATTTTGCATCTGAAATTGCTGTTTTTAAATTTTCTGTCACAGTTCCTAATTTTGGATTGGGCATTAAACCTTTTGGTCCTAATACTTTTCCTAACTTTGATAATTTAATCATCATAGATGGAGTACAAATTAATTTTTCAAAATTCATTTCACCATTTCTAATTTTTTCAATAAATTCATCACCACCTACAATATCTGCACCAGCATTTTTTGCTTCATCAGATTTTGTATCCTCACATACGACTGCAACTTTTATCTTTTTACCAGTTCCACCAGGAAGATTTACTACAGTCCTAATATTTATCTCACTTTTTTTTTGTTTATTGTTAATCTGAAAACTCAAATCAACTGACTCATCAAATTTTGTTGTGCAATTCTTTTTAACTTCTGGAAGTAATTTTTCAATTACTTCAGATGGAAGTTCTGTGGTTTTTTCAGGAAGTTTTTTGTATCTTTTTGAAGCCATGATTAATCTTTTACCTCGATGCCCATAGATCTTGCAGAACCAGCAATAATTTTGACCGCTTGATCTAAATCAAGAGCATTTAAATCATCCATTTTTTGCTTCGCAATTTCTTCAGCTTGTTTCTTAGTAATTGATGCAACAATATTTCGGCCAGGTTCTTGGGAACCACTTTTTAATTTCGCAGCTTCTCTTATAAAAAAAGATGCTGGCGGGGATTTAATCTTAAAGTCAAATTTTTTATCTTTGTATACAGTAATTTCAACTGGTACAGGTTTGCCAGCTAACTTTTTAGTTTTGTCATTGAAAGCTTTACAAAATTCCATAATGTTTACACCACGTTGTCCTAATGCAGGTCCAACTGGTGGAGCAGGATTAGCTTGACCACCTTTAATTTGTAATTTTATAAAACCACTAATTTCTTTTTTAGCTGCCATAAATCTAGCTTACTTTCTCCACTTGATTATATTCTAAATCAACTGGTGTTGGTCTTCCAAATATAGAAACTGATACCTTAAGTCTAGACTTTTCTTCATCAATTTCTTCAACCATTCCACTAAATGAGGCAAACGGACCATCTATAACCTGAACTTTTTCACCAATCGTATATTCGATAGCTGATTTTGGCTGAGCAACTCCATCTTTTATTTGACCTAAAATTTTATCAATTTCTTTATCAGATACAGGAACAGGCATACCTTTCGTCCCTAGAAAACCACTGACTCGTTTAATATTTTTGATCATATGATAAATATCATTATCCATCTCACTCTTAATTAGAACATAGCCTGGAAAATATTTTTTTTTTCTTTGAATTCTTTTGCCTCTTTTCACCTCAGTTACATCATGAGTTGGAACAATAATTTCCTCAAATTTTTCTGAAATTTTAGCTTTATCTGCTTCTTCTTTAATAAGTCCTGCAACTTTATTTTCAAAACTAGAATGAGATTGAACTATGTACCAATTTTTCATTAAATACTCACCTTAAGTAACAATTCTAAGAAAAATTTTAAAACCTGATCTAACAATAGAAAAAATAAAGACATAACTACTGCCATGGCAAAAACCATTAATGCACCCTGAAGTGTCTCTTTTCCTGTAGGCCAAGAAACTTTGAATGCCTCTTGTTTTACTTCTTGTATAAATTTAATCGGGTTCTTCATAATTACATTTTTTATATTGGCAGGAGCGGAGGGACTCGAACCCTCAGCCTCCGGTTTTGGAGACCGGCGCTCTACCAATTGAGCTACACTCCTATATAGAGTTTACTCTATAATCTTTGTTACTACTCCAGCCCCAACAGTTCTTCCACCTTCACGAATAGCAAAGTTTAATTTCTCTGACATCGCAATTGGTGTAATTAATTTAACTGTAAATTTAGCGTCATCGCCTGGCATAACCATTTCAGTTCCTGCTGGTAATTCTACTTCTCCAGTTACATCTGTGGTTCTAAAATAGAATTGTGGTCTATACTTTGTGAAAAAAGGTGTATGTCTTCCACCTTCTTCTTTTTTAAGTACATATGCTTGAGCCTCAAATTTAGTATGTGGTGTAACAGAGCCTGGTTTACAAAGAACTTGTCCTCTTTCGATATCAGTTCTCTCTACACCTCTTAAAAGTACTCCAACGTTATCTCCTGCTTCGCCAGAGTCTAAAAGTTTTCTAAACATTTCAACACCAGTGCAAACTGATTTTTTAGTTTCTCTGATACCAACTATCTCAAGTTCATCACCAGTTTTAAGTACACCTGATTCAACTCTCCCAGTTGCAACTGTACCTCTTCCTGAGATTGAGAAAACATCCTCAACTGGCATCAAAAAGTCTTTGTCTTTTGGTCTGTCTGGTTGTGGAATGAATTCATCTACATTCTTCATCAATTCTAAAATAGAATTTTTTCCAATTTCATCATCTCTTCCCTCAACCGCTGCAAGTGCAGAACCTTTTGCAATAGGAGTTTTATCACCTGGAAATTTGTATGAAGTTAACAATTCTTTAATCTCTTCCTCGACTAAATCAATCATTTCTTTATCATCAACTTGATCCACTTTATTCAAATAAACACAGATAGCTGGAACTCCAACTTGTCTAGCTAAAAGAATATGCTCTCTTGTTTGTGGCATAGGACCATCAGCAGCATTAACAACTAAAATTGCTCCATCCATTTGTGCTGCACCTGTAATCATATTTTTTACATAATCAGCGTGACCTGGGCAATCTACGTGTGCATAGTGTCTTTTTTCAGTCTCATATTCAACGTGTGCTGTTGAGATGGTAATCCCTCTTTCTTTCTCCTCTGGAGCTTTATCAATCTGATCATATGCTACAGCCTGAGCTCCACCAGTTTCAGATAAAACTTTAGTGATCGCAGCAGTTAACGTTGTTTTACCATGATCGACATGACCGATCGTTCCAATGTTACAATGCGGTTTATTTCTTACAAATTTTTCTTTTGACATTACTTATATTCCTCACATTTATTTTTTAACATACTTTATTTTCTTGGAGCGGGTAAAGGGAATCGAACCCTTACATCCAGCTTGGAAGGCTAGCGTTCTACCATTGAACTACACCCGCGCAACCCCAAGAATAACACTCCAGTATTGCTTAAAAAATTATTGAATGGTGGAGGGGGAAAGATTCGAACTTTCGAAGACCGAAGTCAACGGGTTTACAGCCCGCCCCATTTGACCGCTCTGGAACCCCTCCCTTAGGGGAAGTGTCCCCTTGCTCAATAAAGTTTCAAACAACAAGCGTTTTATATATTTTATTTATGCAAATGCAATATGTGATTTAATGAGAAATATTTGAAAAAACGTGTAAAACAGAGGTAATTTATGAATAAATCATCTTTTTTTATCATTGGACAACATGCGGTAATTGAAGCTCTGCGTAATCCTAGAAGAAAGGTTTTGAGAATATTTTTAACTGAAGAAAGTAAGAAAAATATCCATAAAAAAAATCCTAACAAAAATTTGTTAAGTGATGTAAAGGTTTTTTTTAAAACAAAAAAAGAACTTGATAAGTATAGTAATAAAGAAAATTTACAGCATCAAGGATATGTTGCAGAAATTGAACATATACAAAAACCAATTTTAAAAGAATTCATCAAAGAAAAAAAAAACATTACATTAATTTGTCTTGATGGTGTGACCGATCCTAGAAATATAGGTTCTTTAATGAGAAGTGCTGCTTCGTTTGATATTGATGGGATAATTATAAAGGAAAGAAATTTTCCTAGTGAAAGTAAACTTATGTACAAAGCAGCAAGCGGTGCAATAGAATATGTAAATATTTTTGAGGTTTCCAATATCAATTCAACCCTTAAAAATCTAAAAGAAAAAAATTTTTGGGTTTATGGTTTTGATGGTAATGGTAAGAAAGACTTTACTGATATTAAATGGTATGGCAATAATATATTATTATTTGGATCTGAAGGATCAGGAATGCACAAGCACACATCAAAATATGCAGATTTTTTGGTAAAGATCGAGATTAATAAAAAAATTGAAAGCTTAAATATATCAAATAGTGCTGCAATTGTATTTCATCATTTAAACTTCATAAAAAAAAAGAGTTGATTAATTAATAAATAGTTATTAGTTATTGCGCATGCCCTTGTAGCTCAGCTGGTAGAGCAATTGATTTGTAATCAATAGGTCCGCGGTTCGAATCCGTGCGGGGGCACCATCACTCAACAAATTCAACACTAATTTTTTTTGCTAATTCTAATAATTCTTAACTATTGTGTCGTGAGTGTGTCGTGGTAGTGTCGTGATCAAGTGATCTATTTGTGCTCTTTGAAAAATGCTTTTCTATTTTCTGCTTGAGCAATCATCTTTTTAATTTTTGCAACTGTCATATGGCACTCTACATAAACTGTTCCTTTAGTAATTAATTCTCCTAAAGCTTTATTAGACTGATCTCTGAAATTAGGTGATTCAAAACTCAATCCATTTGCGCTAGCAAAAGTTTTTAATGTTGAAGATTTAATTCCAAAATGAACTCCTTGAACGCCCTTTTCGACCCATGTTGCAACTGCAATACCCACCACATTACCTTTTTGATTAATTATAGGACCACCACTATTTCCTTGATTGATCGCTGCATCGGTTTGAAAAAATGAATAGTTATCCCCTGCTCCAGCTAATGCAGTAACAACTCCTTTATGAGTTTTAATTGCTGAGCTAATTTTTTTACCCAATGGAAAACCTGCAACAATAACATCTTCAAGCAATGAAACATCGTCGTTTGAGACTGGAAATATTACATCTGGTTTTGCATTAGATTTTAAAATTGCAATATCATTTACTTTATCAACTGCTAAAACTTTGACTTCAGTTTGTGAACCCTTGAATGATAATTTGTTGATGTCACAACCTTCAATCACATGATAATTTGTTATTGCGTGACCATCTTTTGAAACAAAGAACCCTGATCCTGAACCAGCAGGCACTATTTTATCATCATTAGGACTTACTTTTGGTTTTTTCTTTTTTTTAGGTTTGCTCGCAATATTTACAACACATTTGCCTAAAGATTGATATTTTGGCTCAAATCTAAATTCTTCACCGTCACTACCATAGTTAAATTGCCATTTATATTTTTTATATTTTCCTCTTCCTTGATAAATTGCTTTTACATTGTCAATTTCAAGAAGATCATATAGTTCGAATTGTTCTTGTTTTTCTGGTTCAGTCCAAAAAGCTTTTACAGTTTTTTTTTGTGTATCAATCATATATCTAGCCTTTGCATCATGATCTTTGCACCTGATATCTAATAATTCTGCATAAGCGTTACTACTCAACAACAAACACAGAACCACGATCCCTAAAAGTTTTTTCATGATCCAAAGTTATCATTGTGTCGTACGTGTGTCGAGATTACTGATGATTGTTTATAAATATTGCTGAATCATAATTATTTAATCATTGATACAAGATTTGTAATCAATAGGTCCGCGGTTCGAATCCGTGCGGGGGCACCATTATAAGATTAAAGTTAATGTTAATTATTTTCTAATTTAAATTTATAAAGTTTTGCTGATTTTAAGATGTTAAGATATTTTCTTTTTCTAAAGCTCATATCAAAGTGTTTCAATAAATTTTTTTCCTTTTTTTTATTATAAAATACAGTTGATCTATAAAAAATCAATAAATCCTCTTTATTTTTAAATTTAAGAATATTCTTAAATTTAAAAACTTTATTTTTAATCTTTTTCTTTAATAAAAATTTTTCTAGTTTTCGAGCAGAAAAATTTATTTGTCTCTTAACCTCATTTGATAATATTTTCTGTTTATCTGCAAACTCAATCAATGTATGAGGATAGCAAGGAGCAGTTATTAAAAAATATCCCTCTGGTTTTAAATAATTTGAACAATCTTGAATAACTTTAATAGGATTTTTTGCATAATATAAGGCATATGAAGATATAATCTTATCAAATCTAAATTTTTTTTTTGATAAATAGCTTGATGTTTTATCCAAGTCTAAATGTTTTAATTTTATATTTTTTTTTGTAATTTTTTTTTTTAAAACATTTAATGATTTTTTCGATAAATCTGTTCCTAAGATAAATCCTTTTGCACCAATAATTTTTGACTCTTTAACAACATGATCTCCTCTACCACAACCTAGTTCTAGTATCTCATCATTTCTTTTTATTTTATATCTTTTAAAAAGCCACTTCGTTAAATCATTTGACCCAAGCTTTTTGTTTATATTCAATCTATTTTGTAAATTTTTAGAAGAAATTGCTTTTTTTCCAACTTTAGATAATTTAGAATTCATAAATTCAGTTAGTACTATATTTAAAATTAATAAGCTATTATAATTTAATTATGAAAAAAATTTTTGTGGTTGCTGCTCATCCTGATGATGAAGTTTTGGGTTGTGGTGGAACATTACTTAAACACCAAAAAAATGGTGATAAAATTTTTATCTTGTTCATAAGTGAAGGTGTGTCTGCAAGATACAAAAATAAAAATGATTCGAAATGTTTAAGAGAAATCAAAGATAGACAAGCGATGGCTATCAAAGCTTCTAAATTAGCTAAATTTAAAATAGTAGATTTTATGAACTTAAGAAATTTAGAACTAGGGAGTTATCCACATACTTATATATCAAATAAAATTATTGAATATTTTAAAAAATATAAACCAGATATAGTTTACACTCACTATGAATATGATTTGAATATTGATCATTATCATACTTTTTTTTCTACTTTCGTTGCGTGTAGACCAAACAACTATTTTAATATTAAAAAGCTACTTAGTTTTGAAATACCATCATCTACTGACTGGGGAATAAAAGATAAAAATAAAATTTTTTGTCCAAATTATTTTGTTGACATTAAACCATTTATGAAAGCTAAGAAAAAATTATTAAATTGCTACAAAAATGAAATTAGAAAACCACCTCATTCAAGATCCTATAAAAATATAGTTTCATTATCTAATTATAGAGGAGGAATAGTTGGTGTTGAAAATGCTGAGGCTTTTGTTGTAAATAAAATACTTGTTTAAAAATATTTTAACTTAAGTTTAATTAAGGATATGGGTACAAAGAAAATTAATGCAAGTTTGAGTTTTTGTAATAATAATGGATATTTAATTATATCTACAATTAAATTTAATCTTTTTTCCTCTAATATTAAATAGACTAATCGTAAATATTCCAATTTTAAAAAAAGTTTCCTTTTGTTTTGTCGATAATATGAGTTATCTAAATTTTTTGATTTAACCCAATTTTTAAACTCACTATAAAATAATTTTCTATTATTATGAGAAAAATTATTCTGATGTATCCTTATGGTCACTAATAGATCATTAAAAGCTTTAGCTTTAAATTTTTCAGAAACTCTTAAAATGAAATCAAAATCTCCAATAATGTTATAATTTTGATTAAATTTATACAATTTTGCTATTCTTTTCTTAATAATAATTGTTCCCATCTTTACAACGTAATCATTCAATAAATAATTTGTTACAAATCCTGAGGGAAATTTACTCTTTGAAAAAATCTTAGTTTTTTTTGAGTTTTCAAAAAAATGGAAACAATTTGAGTAGGAGAAACCATAATCATCGGAAGATTTAAAAAAAGATTTTCTAGAGGATAAAAAATTTTCATTCCACCAATCATCTGCATCTAAAAAGGTGATAAAATCACCCTTACATTTTTTTAATGCAAAATTTCTAGCATTATATAACTTAATTTTTTTTTTTGTTTTAAAGTATTTAAATCTTCTATCTTTTACTTTTTTAAAAATTTTATAAGTGTTATCAGTAGAACAATTATCTATGAAAATTACTTCAAAATTTTTATATTTTTGATTTTGTATTGATTTTAAAGTTTCAAAAAGATATTTTTCTCCGTTATGACAATTAATAATAATACTAACTAGTCTCTCCTTCATACGAGATTAAATATCTTAGTTAGTTTCTTTTCGTAACTGCTCGATCTTAATTTTTTTTTGGAGACTTTTGTTTTGGTCATACAATAAATTAAATCCTATCTTTTTGTTTATCTTAATAATAATATTTTTTGCATTTCTTACCTCTATATTATCAGCAACAGCACTTATAGGTCTTTTTTTTGGATTTAGATTTTTAATGATTATTTTTAATTGATCTTTAACAATTTTGCCCTTCCATCTTCTTGGTCTAAATGGGCTTATAGGTGAAATTGATAATTTCTTAGAATTCAAATTTAAAATTGGTCCATGAACTGATAAATTATATGCAGTGCTGCCAGCAGGTGTGGAAACTAGAACACCATCAGCAACTAATTCTTTAATAATTTGTTTGGAACCATGTTTAATTAATAAAGAAGCAGCTTGTCTGCTTTGCCTTAAAATTGATACTTCGTTAATAGCTATATGTTTTTTGGTCTGATTTTTATTATTTTTAACATACATCTCTAATGGAGATATAGTAATCATTTTTGCTTTATTTAAATTATTTACAATATTTTTTGAAGAAAATTTATTCATTAAAAACCCATAATTTCCAGAATTTACTCCATAAAAAAACTTTTTTAATTTTTTATTTTTTTTTAATGTTTGAAGCATAAAACCATCACCACCAATCACAATTACAATGTTGGATTTTTTAACTTTATTATGATTAATTTTTCTTTGAATTAGTGATTTCATTTTCAAAGATCTTTGATTTTTATCAGATATGATTTGAACTCTACTCATTTAGTGGTGCCCTCGGCCAGACTCGAACTGGCACTCCGCAAGCGGCAAGGATTTTAAGTCCTTTGTGTCTACCAATTTCACCACGAGGGCATTAATGAATTTCATGAGTGTTTATGCCAATATTTATAATTGAACAAGATGAATAAGTAAATTTTTTTTATTTTATCTCCCTAGGTTCTAGTCTAGTTCTAGTTATCCCATATTATCCTATAAAGTTTTAGTGAATTTGCTAAAATGTATTTACAATTTCTAGGGTTGCACCATATTCAGGTATTTGACTCATCAAGCTATAATTCGAACTCATTCTGATATCGAAACCATTTAAATCTCTCTTATAACTTAAAGATGCTTTGTTATTATCTAAAGTCATAGCATATTCAATATTGTCAGTTGGTACGTAACCAAATCCTAAATATAAAGTATCGCTATGAGCATTATCACTTTGATTTCTCTCATAAATAGTCATTATAGAAAAACCATTATCGGTTACTAAATCAAATCCTATATTTGCTCTTAAATTTTTAGAATCTTGATCAATTGATTTTGTATATTCTGTAGTTTCCGATAGGTAACGATATTTTGCATCTGAAGATGGACTAAAATCTACTCCAAGCTCTAATCCACCATTTGGTTTAAAAGTAAAAGTATTAAAATTTAAAATATCACTTATGGTAAAACCAGCAGATATCATTCCAGTTTCAATTATTTGAGCTTTGTAAACTAAAGCTGCAGCACCTTTTTCCGTATATTTGGACAATTCTGTATAGCTTAAATCAATTCTTAAATTAGGAGTAATATTAAAATCCTCTTTTTTATATGTTGTTAAGTAGTTAAGTGAACCAAATATTTGTGCACCATCTCTCTCTCCTGTTCTAGTGCTTCCTCCCCCTTTCCTAATATGATCAGTCTTTAAAGTGCTCACTCCAATAATACCTTCAGTAAATTTTTCATCATCATGAGGAAAAGTTCCATAAACAGATAAACTTAAAGACTTGGTATCTAAATTAGTCCCAGATTTGCCTACATCAACATCATCATTACCAAATCTAAGAGCATAACCGTATAATCTATTTTTGCTTATCTTTCTATCCATGCCAAGTGTAATGCCCTTGGTATTAATTTTTTTAGATGATGAAGTAGATGTATCTCCAGTTCTACCAATACTTACGCTACCCTCACTCCAAAATGACCAATCATCTGATAATTTATCTAGAGCTTCATTTGTTTTATTTGATATAGGAACAATGTTAGAAAGCGATGCCACCATTGAATTAGAAAAGTTTAATCTAATATTTTGATCACTTAATTGATCATTATTTCTATGTCTTCTTAACCAATACATACGGTTAAGAACTGGAGTACTTGCTTGAATAGCAATTTGTTTTGCTGTTGCAGTTTGGGACTCGATTGAGCTTAAAATATCTTTACCCCCATCGGAAGTAGTTATTGGATCATCACAAGCACCATCGATTACACTCCAATTACAGCTTAGGTTAAATTCAAAAACTTTATCATTTTTATCACCAATGAAAAACATTTTACTTCCATCGTTGCTAAAAGCCATTTCTCTTGGTTGGATATCATGAGAACTTACATCAAAGTTGCCTTCAAGGGATAAAGTAGAAGCATCATAAGGTGTAGTTAATTTAAACTGAGAAATCCTATCTTGATTACTATTAATGATAAACATTTTGGTACCATTGTAATTAAAAGTAATTCCATCTAAGTAATTGTGAGAAGAACTCAGGTCTTCAGTATTAAGATGAGTAACTGTGGAGCTAAGATCATATGGTGTATCAAGTGAATATTCATGAATACGATGTTGGGACATATTTCCTGCACCAACAACAAACATTCTGGTACCATCATTATTAAATGCAACTGAATTTGCTCTTGCTTCTTGACCAGAAATAGAAAAAGCACCATCATGTGTAGCAGTTGAAATATCAAATGCAGTGGTTAGTGACCAGTAATCTATTTCCTTTTGATTACCATGGTTAACAATAAACATTTTTGTTCCATCGTTATTGAACACTACTTGTGTTGCTATAAGACTTCCATCTACATATATATTTTTAGTTTGGTTTTCGGTTGCCGTTGAAATGTCATATGCGGTACTTAATATAAATTCGATAACTACACTATTTGTATTAGCACTTTTTAGTGCATACATTTTTGTACCATCGTTATTAAATGTAAATCCATAATAATTATCGGCTGTCTCGATTGATTTACTTTGCACAAAGGTTGGCTCCGCTATAGCTTTAGAAAAAAATAAAGCTAAAAAAATTACAATGTAATGAATTTTATAAATATTTTTCACAACTATTAATCATTGATAAATTTATTTTAATATATTCATCTCGCCAGGTTCTAGTCTAGTTCTAGTTTTGCAAAATTTATTATTCATATTTTTCAATAAAAATAAATATAGGCTCTATAAAAGTTTAGGATTTTATGGGATTTGAGACTGTGTGAGACTGTGTGAGACTATAACATATCTCTAACCTATGTTTTTTAAGTCCTTTGTGTCTACCAATTTCACCACGAGGGCATTTGTGAATTTCATGAGTATTTATGCTAATATTTATAATTGAACAAGATGAATAAGTAAATTTTTTTTATTTTATCTCTCTGTTTCCGAGTTTGTTCCGAGAATTATCCCACAAAATCCTGTACAAAAAATTTAAATAATTTAAGAAATATTTAATGTCGAAAAAAAATAAAAATACTGGTGGGAAAGCTCATAACAAAATTGCCTCTATTGCTATTATCATGCTTGGTTTACTTTTTGTGATTCCTAGTTTCATGATGCCATATATGGATAATTTTGTAAGAGCAATACTTTTAGTTGGAGTAATTCTCGTTA
Organism: uncultured Pelagibacteraceae bacterium; assembly: GCA_902518155.1. Lineage (GTDB taxonomy): Bacteria > Pseudomonadota > Alphaproteobacteria > Pelagibacterales > Pelagibacteraceae > Pelagibacter. The sequence continues at coordinate 95,777 of CABYFA010000001.1, read as the reverse complement.
TTCTTGGTGGAATTTTATTTAAAAAATCTTTTTTAAATAAGTAAAAATTTTTATTTTACTTTTAAGAAATATTTTTTTTTGCTGTTTCCATAAATTCACTCATTTTTTCCCTAATTTCTTGGTCGATATCGTTAAAACCTCCAAGAGATAAATCATTTTTAACTTTTTTAAAAACATCTTCATCACCAGGTTCAGCTAAATCAGATTTTATTACTTCTAAAATATAATTTTCTTTATCTTTATCAGTTTTATTAAGCTTATCTGCAACCCACTCACCTAAAAGCTTGTTTCTTTTAGCATTAATCTTAAATAAAGTTTCCTCATCATGGGCAAATTTGCTCTCAAAACCTTTTTTTCTATCATCAAATGAGCTCATATAAATTATATTAGTTAATACTTATTTTTAGTTTTTGAGGCTATATAATCCATTAAAGCTAACAAAACTCCAGATAAAACAAAAACTAAGTGGATTGCTATTTGCCATTTAATATTTCTGTCATCTAAATTTTCAATATTCATGAAAGCTTCTAATAAATTAATTCCTGATATTGCAACTATGGAACCAACTAATTTTAATTTAAGTCCACTAAAATCTACTTTTCCCATCCATGATGGTTTATCTTCACTATCTCTTGCTGCTCCAATTTTAGATACAAAATTTTCATAACCAGCAAAAAGTATCATTAAAACTAAATTTCCAATTAATGCCAAATCAAGTATGTGGAGAACAAAAAGTAAAAGATCTTTTATGCTAAGACTTATAAATAAAGGAATATAATGTAAAAATTCTTGAACAACTTTTAACGTTATAACTGCTAATGATATTGAAAGAACAATATACACTGGCGCCATAAACCATCTGCTGGCAAACATTGATTTTTCTAAAGATTCTTCGATGTAATCTTTTAATGTATTTTTTTCTCTCATAAGTTTAATTCTATTTATATATTTGAAAGATACAAGATCAAAGCAGATACTTCTATTATTATTAGTGCCTCGATCATTTTAATTCTTCATCTTCAAGAAACTCCTCTAAAGTATTTACCATCTCCTCTTTAGTTTCATTTGTTGCTTTTTTTGCAATATCTTAACTTATTAAATTTAGTAATTTTTTCAAAACTTCCTTTTTTTTAACTTTATTTCCATCCATATCTTTCTCAATTTTTTTTAGTTCTGAAACAAGTGCTAATTTATCAGTTTTAAGAAGGATTGAGGCCTCAGTAAATGAAGTCTCAACTTTTTTTTCTAACATCCCTTGATTTGATACTCTTAATAAAGATATAGCTTTTTTTGCTTTTTCTTTACCAAATTTCTTTATAAATAGCTCTTGCTCAGATTTTGAAAATTTTTTATCACTTAAATAGAGATTTAAAGATCCCCAAAGTAAAGCACGGTCAAATATTTCCTTATTTGTAATATCAATTTCATTACCAATTATTTTCTTTAATGAATTCTCAATTTTTTTATCAATTTCTAAAATTTTATAAGCACCCTTTTTTTTTGTTTCAAAAAAATCATGATACTCTTTTGTCATTGAAAACCAAATAAGTGCTTGCATTCTAATTAAAAAACTTGGATGCGTACTCCATAATTGTGACTCACTTTTACCTAAAGTTTCAAGTTCTCTTAACTGATCTAAATAAGCTGAAAATTTAAAATTTAAATGCTTATTCCCTAAACCTGAAGCCAGTTTTAAGTTTGCTCTTAATGAAGCTTCCAAACTGCCACATGCTAAAAAACCTATTCTATCGGCACTTATTTCTGCTGCTCGACTTAAATTTAGAATATTTAATTTCAAATTTCTATTTTCTTCATTTTGATGATTTGGGTATAAAGCATGTTGATAAATATAATGTGCAACTTCATGGCCAATCACAAACTCAAGTTCTTTATCTTCTAGTAAATCAATTAGTTTAGAAGTCAAAATAATCTCAGGCTTTGATGAAATAGACATCAAGCTACATGCAGCATTAGCTTGGTAAGTATCTGAAGTTACAAAAAAATTAAATTGATTTTCAATTTTTAATCTTTTAAAAACAACATCTATTGATTTAGTCACATTAGGTAAGATGTCATGTGTTATTCTAATTGAGTGTGAAAGTAGATTAGACAAATGACTTTCATCTAAAACTTCTGGCTTTTTAAATTTTTTAATATCTATTCCAAATTCATCAGGATTATCACTAGCAAACTTATATTTGTCAAAAAAATCCATTAACAATTATATTGTTTTCTCAGTCCAGCGATAATTTTTACCATTTCCTTAGCTCTTTTTTTTCTTTTAGGATCTTTTTGTGTTGTTTGACTATTCCACTTTGTGTACTCTTTTCTTAAAATCTTACATTTCTCTTTATCGTCCATATCATCTGATATACCAAAACTTTCTTCAGATGGTTTTTCAGATAAATCCAAACTACCCACCTTTGCCACAATTTTATTTTTCATTTCTTTAAAAGTTTTAAGATCAATACCTGTGGTTTTGGCAATTTTATTGATAAATTTTTCCTCTTCAGCAGCTAATTTGTCATCAGAACTTGCAACATTAAGCATTAATTCGATTGCTAAATATTTTTGGCCCTTACTTGCTTTATCATTAAATTCAGAAACAAGTTTTGAAATTGAAACCTTTTTATTCTTTGCCTCAGTATATGTTTTTTTGATAAATGACGAAAAATGCTTCTTTTTTTCCTCTGCTTTATCTTCATCTAATTCTAAAGTTAAACTTTTCGCCCAATTTTTTATTACGTTTAATTCTTTTTGATCTAAATGACCATCTGTTGCAGCCATACACATCGCTAATTTGATTGTTAGATCCTCAACTTTAGATTTATTAGCTATTTCCTCCATGTAGCCAATTTCTTTTGTTGTTAAATTATAAAAATCTGAGGCGTTATAATGTACTGTGCCTAAATCATCATGTGCACCGTGAGTTACATTTGTAGCTGTATCACAAGCAGTAAAGTTAAATTTTAGTCTTCTTCTTCCCTTTTTAGGAGGCAACAATAATTCTTTTGGAATATAAATAAAACTAAACCAATCAGGAAAATAAGTATCAGGACTAGTATCGTATACTGCACTAATACTGAAAACTCTACTCCCTGGCTCTGAAAATGAGGGGTGTGCAGATAAAATTGGAAGACCAAACTCATCATCTCCCAAGTCAGTGTTGTCATGAATTGTTAGAAATACTTTTGTTTTATTTTCGTTAGGATTTCCAAACAATCCTTTGACTTTAACAGCTATACACTTTACATTAGGCAATCCTCTTTCTTTTGGTGGAATTTCCTCAGATACACTTAGCTGGAGTCTTATTTTATCAAATATTTCTTTTCTTGCTTCATATGTTTTTTCTTCATCAGATTTGCCAAAAATATTAAATAAGACCCATCCAACTAATATAATAAGCCAAACTATTCCTCCTTCCATAATCTACTCTATATCGAAATCTAAACTTTCTCTTAATTCTTTAAAATCTTTAGATGTGCCAGGTTTAAGATTAAGTTCTTGTTTTTTTTTGGATTTAACTTCTTCAAATATACAATGCATACTACCATTTAAATCATAAGAATATGTAACTTTAAATGGGTCACCTTGTTTAGCACCTTTTCTTAATTCTAGAGGTTCATTTGCTATTATATTAATAAATTCAACATCTCTTTCCTCGCCTTCGCTTTGAGTAACAGAGCAATCAATTTTTTTTTGATCATCAACCAAAACCTGATAATTTTTGGTTATTGAACATGGTAATTTAGTATCTCTAGGGATAACCACATCATTAACTTCAACATATCTATCTTTTTCGGGGTCTCTAACTATAATCAAGGTTCCCATATAAAAATTACAAACATCATTTAATTCAACTTTGGAGACAGCTTTTTTTTGAGCTGAATTCAATTTATCTTTATTTTGAATTCCAGCATATATAGCGGCTCCACAAGCAACAGCCTCATCAACATTTACTCCTTTAATTGGAGCTTTTTTCATTATCTTTTTAATAATTTCTGTTACGATTGGAATTCTTGTGCTTCCACCAACTAATAGAGTTTGATTGATATTGGATGCTTTTAGCTCTGCTCTTTCTAGAGCTTCTTCCATAAGCATTTTAATTTTTTCTAAATATGTATCAATTGAACTTTCAAATTCTTTTCTTGAAATATCAATTTTAGCAGGTCCTTTTGGGCCTTCAATAATTTCAGAGACTTTTTCTTTTGTTGATAGAAGTTTTTTAATTTTTTCTGCTACATCAAATAAAGATCGGTCATTTACATCTATACTTTTACCTTTTAATTTTTTATATTTTTTATTTAATAAATCTAGAATTTCTTTATCGAAATCTTCTCCTCCTAATTCTTTATCGCCAACAGAAGTTATCACATCAACTTTTTTACCTTTAACACTTGCGATCGTTATATCAAATGTTCCACCTCCTAAATCAAATATTAGCACTCTACCGTTAAGCGATATTCCTGGCAGATTTGAATAATGCAAAACAGCAGCAGTAGGTTCATTAATTAATTCTATATCTAATTTCGATAATTTTGCTGCCTCCAGCGTAGCAGATCGTGCTCTCTCTGCAAAAAGTGCCGGAACTGTTATGACAGCTTTTTTTACACTAGATGTATAATCTTTAAGTTTAGATAAAATTAATGAGGAAATTTGAGATGGTGTGTACCCTTTTATTTTTCCATCATCCTCTTTAAATTCACCTGAAGATAATGAATAAATGACCTCATTTTCCATTTCTCTTTTAACCTTGAACACAACTTTTTTAGGGCTTGTTATAGAGGCATCTCTAGCTTTTTCTCCTACAATTACCTTATCTTTGCCAAAATAAACTGCCGATCTTGTAATTCTATTTCCACTCTCAGGGTCAGAGAGAACTTCTGGGTTACCTAAGTCATCAAGTTCAGCTATTGCTGAAAAGGTAGTACCTAAATCTATACCAACTACTTTACTCATGTTTTGGAAGTATTTATGTTATCCTCTTTTTGTTTATATTCATAGACCTTTACTAAGGCTTTTTTTATGTAAACAACTTGATTTTCTTTAGTTTTGATCATGTAGCCTTTTCGTAAAATAGAACAAATAAGATTATTTTTATTTTGATCATCAGTAATTTCAGTTGAAACATCAACTTCGCAACTATGATCATCTAAACTAGATGTATTAATTTTTGGCTCAAAACTCTCAACGCCTGAATTATTCAAAACAATTAATAATTTTTCTTTTGTTGATGAAAAATATGAACTTACTACATCATCGTTAAAATTTATTTTTTTTTCGGCATTTTCAATAAATTCAATAGTTTCTATAACTCCATCAATTATTGATTTATTTTTTGAATAATCATAGCCCTTTTTATATTCTTTTAATTCATCATTTTTTTCTCTGGCTACCTTTTCAAATGGTTTTATCTTTTCATCAACTTCTTTAATAATAGATTTTGCATCCTTATATTGATTATTTAAATAATTCATAAGTTCATTATTTCTTTTTTCATGTTCAATTATAAAATTTTCAATTTTTGTATTTGTTTCTTTGGGAAACTCAATTAAATTTAAATTACTCTTATCAGAACTTTTTATTTTTGAATAAAGTTTGAAGAACAAAATTAAAGATAATATCAACAATATTATCAGAAGAGCGTATATTGATATGGACATATAGTTCATATAAATTATCCTAAGAAAATGATTAAATCATATAATTCAATTCTGTGTCTAGTAATTATTTTATTTGCATTATTAACACCAAGTAACTCTCATGCTGCTGTAAGGCCTTTTATCGAACTTTTTGAACAAATCTTTAAATTTCTTGGGAAACGTGGTGATGATATTCCTGTTGATGATGCTGGCAAAATTTTAGAAAATTCTAAAGGTTTAGGTAAATCTGATGAGTTGATTAGTGCTGAAGCAAGTAAAGGTTTTACCGATGAAATTGGAAATTTAAATTTAAATAAAATAAATGAAATTAAAAATTCTTCAGATAGTACACTACTAGAGTTACATGGAGTAAAGCATGCTGACAGATTATCAAATGTTATTGATCTAAATGAAATAGATGTATCAGATTTTTTCGAGGAAAAAACGGCTATAAACACTTTTAGAATTTTTCTTTGGACCGGAAGAATTTTTAGAGCCAACAATAGCTTTAATCAACCAGAAACAAAACGTGTAATTATGCAATGTAGTGATAATAGAGAGTCATTTTATTTTACTGCTTTATTGGAAAAAAAGAAAAAATGGCTTTTATTAAATGGAAATGAAAGAAAAAAAGATTTTAATTCAAAAATTAATTATGTTTCGCAACAAAATTTATATGTTTTAAAAGATATCGAGGATCATATTATTTTTTCAACACAAACTCCTGAAAATATGAAATTTCCACTTCACTATTTCATTATTGAAAAAAATGGGGCTTTTTACCACTTTAATAATGTCTACGGAACGGAAAGCCCAGAGTACATTATAGCAAATGCAGAAAAAAATATTAATTCCTCTAATTACACATGTAAAAAGCTTTGATTAAAGATTTATTTTTTTTTTCTTTTTTTTACTACTTTTTTTAATGGATCAGGTCCATATTGATTTTTGCCTTTTGTCCCATCACCTATCATCATGAATAAAATAATTAAGCCTCCGATAAAAGGTATAAGAGACAAGAAATAATAAAATCCTGATTTATTTGTGTCATGTAATCTTCGAACTCCAACAGATATGAGTGGAATAGCAATAAATATTATTATGCCCAAGCAAATAAAAGCTAATGCTTCATTATTTGAAATTATCATTACTATATAACTAACAACCCAGATTAGTTGAAACCACCAAAATTCTGATTTAGAAGCTCGCCCCTTAAAGACAAAATATTTTTTTAAGCAAGTTGAGACTGATTCACCAAAAGTCATATGAAATAATTTTAGCATTGTCTCTAAAAGAGAGTCAATTGTATTATCTGGTTATTATAGACAGGCTAATTTCATATTTTTTTTTGTTGATTTTCACTTTTTTTATTTATTTGCATTTTTTTAAATTGAGAATGGAGAGCAATAGAGTAGACAATAACAACCCCTAAAACCATAAAATGAGCAGGATGTGGTAAGAAATTATATAAACCATGTATCATAAAAGGAATTAAAAGACATAAGACTATATATTTTTTCTTTGCAGTAAATGCATACAACCCAAAATAAAATCCCATTACACACCCCATTAGTCCGTGCATAGGTATTGCTGAGTATGATCTCCACACAGCCATTTGATAAGGATCAACTCCAAATTCCTCTGATAGTCTAAATACATAATCATAATTTTCATAGGTTGCAAAACCTAGTGAAACAGTAACACCATAAACAATTCCATCCATTGGTTCATTAAATTCATTTCTTCGTAAAACTATAAAATATAAGATCACAAACTTCAAAAGTTCCTCAGACCAAGCTGCGCTCAAAAAACTTGAAGAAAGTCTCTCTGAAAAATCTGAACCATCATTGAATGTTTCATACATAAAATCATTTATTATTCCAGCTGGCAAACAAATTAATATTCCAAGAAAAAAAACTATAGCTATAGTTTGTTTTGGTTCTTTGAATTTATCTGAAAAGAAAAAAAAAGCTAATATGATTAGTGAGGGTACAATAGTTATAAGAAGAGTTGTCATAATATTTTAGCAACTAATATTGTTTCTTTTATTAAAGTTTATAAAATCACTATGCTTATATTGTAATTCAAGACTTGAGCCATATAAAACTGGCTTCTCTTTAATTATACTACAATAAGTTGCTTTATTCTTTTGATAAATTCTTAAAAGATCATCTTGATTTTTAACTAAATCAAATGTTCCAGCATACCAAAATTCATCTGTTATCGAAGAAATTGAAAATGAACTATCTGAAGCTACATAAGAATTCAAAACTTGAATAAATTTACTTGTACTAGAAATAACAATTTGATCATTATCTCTCTCTTTGAATTCCCAATCAAATTCTACCTGAGATCCATCTCGCATATAACTTTCCATTTTTCCATCTTTGGACATATCTGCTGGTTGGACATGTGTATTAGCTTGATTGTCAGAACGATTATAAACACCTTTAAAAAATTCATAACCTCCAAATGAAATTATTGTGACACTTCCAGGTCTTAAAAAAAGCGCTGTATCAAAATCTTCCTCAATAAGTAATGAATATTTTGAGTTATCTTCAGATTTTTTCCATGAGTCAACTTCCTTAGACCCAATTTCTCTTCTCTCTCCTGTAATTTCAGTAGTGTATGGATTTTCTCTTTTCTGTATATCGCCCTTTTCAATTTTTTTTACTAATTCATCAAACCATTCTGGTTTTCCGTATTTGCCAAGAGTTTTTGTTTTTTTTGCTGCAAGTATTTCATCTTCCGAATAAGGATAATCTCTACAATCTATTTGGAATTTCCAACTATTCATTGAAAAACCAGTCTGATCTACATAGGCGTATATACTTGTAATTTTATTATCTACTAGAGATAATCTATTTTTATAACTATAAGTAACTTGTTTTGGTTTTTCACCAACTTCAATTTTGTTTTCATAATTTATATTAAGTCCATTTTTTTTAAATTCTAAGGTGCCGCCATACATTCCTGTTATTAAAGAAAGATCAACATCATCCGAAATGTCTGCTAATAATCCTTCTTCGAGGCTGACAAGAATCTTTATTTCTTTGCCTAAAAATCTTGGAAAGTCGTCAGGGGCTATCTTTGCAATTTCAAGGTCAGATTTTTTAACTAAACAAAAGCCTTCTAAAATTTCTGATTTTGCAGTGTTATAAAAATTAAAAATAAAAAAGATAAGTGTAAACTTTATTAAGTTTTTCATAATACTTATATAATTTCAGAAAAAATTTACCTTAACAATGATATTTAACTAAAATATTCGCTTATAAAGAGTATTAATTTATATTGATACAATTATTAAAATCTTTAAATTTATAATATGGGCGAAATAATAGGTTATATTTTAATAATACTTGGTGTAGCGGATTTTTTACTTGGAAATTTTGCACAAATAAATCTCACATATTTTTTAGGTCCTTTGTCAACTTTTTCTCCTTTTGTATTTGGGGGACTTGGACTTCTAATTTTAAATGGAAGTAAATCTAAAAAATAAATAAAAAACTGATTAACTAAAAATAGATTTATATCTCTGAGCGCAAGTCTGGTGCAAGCCTACACAAATTAATTAAGCTTTATTTTGTAATCTAAATAAAAAGTAAAATTAAAGTTATGACATTTTATAGGATGTTTTGGATTACCTTGGAATACTATAGACTGACTCCTATGTGAATCCCTCGGCTTTTAAGTCCTTTGTGTCTACCAATTTCACCGCGAGGGCATGAGTAATTTTCATGAATTTTTATTCTAATTAACAAATTTACTTCTTTTTATCAAATAATAATCCATTTATGTAAAAAGAAAATTTATGTTAATTTAAACTCATGAGGACAAATTTTCGATTGTTATTTATTGTTTTGTTACAATTAATATTTACTCAAAATACTTACGCTGATAACCTGCATAAATTTGATTATTTATTATGTGATAGTTTAAAGAATGCAAATTATAATTTTGGTATTAAGAATTTAAAAAAGAAGCTAGTTATTTACAAACTCAAAAATCAATCATTTGAAAAAACAAAGTTAAAAAAAAATAAAAAAAATTTTATAGTAAATCTCGATGAGTCAAACCACTTTCAAAAACCCATATATTTAAATCTTATAGATAACCATTTTTATTTAAGTGAAAATGACATGTTTTTGGGAGGATGTTTTATAGTAAAAAATGAGGGAATTTTAAAATGCAAGCTTCAAAGCTACCACAATGTATTTAATGGTAAATTACCCTTAGCTTGTAATTAAAAATCGTCACTTGGCGTTTGGCTAGATGTGGTTTCTTGCCCAGCTTGATTGCTTGAACCTGATGATGAACTTGAAGTATTATTCATTTCACTTTGTGATTGATTGGCTGCGGCAACTCCTTCAGCTGACCATTGAACAACTGCAACACAATCTGTTGACTTATAAAGTGGATTTTTAATTGGATAAGCTCCTATTAATGATTGTCCTTTTAATCTCATGCTACTTTTACTAGTAATCAAATTGTTAATTTCTCTTCCAACTGTACTTTCATAAGCTTGCATTCCGTCTTTCATAAAAGTTTCTGCTTTATCAACATTTTTTCTCATGTTTTCATACATAATTTGTTCATTTGCATAACTAACTATATTTTCAATAGCTACATCCTCAGCAGTATCACAAGCTGTTGATAAAGCACCAGGATCATTTTCAATAGATGGTGAAGCATGGCCGTAAGACACAAGCACTAAGTTACCATTTTCATTCACATACATATTTGTACCAAATGACGCTAATAATACATCTGGGTTATCAAGTTTTAATTGTTCTTCAATTGGTTTTTTTGGTGTTCCTTTTGGAACGTTTGTACTACCACCTTGTATTGCTTTAGCTAATTGATTTAGCTTTGGACTCCATAGAGCAACGACAGTTATAGACCCCCTTTCATTAGTGTTTGCACCCTCAAAAATCTTATAAGATTGAAAACCACTAATCATAGATTGTGCTGAAGCAGTAAACAGATTTGTAATTTCTCTAGATCTTAAAACTTTTTTTTTGATTGCCTCTTTTTCTGCATCTGCCATCTCTGGATTATAACCTTCTTCTTTAAGAGCACTATCTAGTTTAACACTAATTAATTTTTTTAATTTATCAAAAGATCCAGCATCTGTTCCTACTGCTGTTTGTATTGCATCTTCAGCCATAGTATCAGGCATTAAATTTTCATAAGTTTTTGATGATAGTTCTCTAGTAATTTCTAACCCTAAAGACTCTACATAATTAGTTTTTGCCTCAATAAATGCTTCATTAAATGCATTTGATCTAGCATCATGAATCATTTTATTATCTCTATTAACCGAAATTTCACCATCTCCAACAAATACAAAAAAAGGAGTGCCGTCTTTTTTAACATTTCTGCCTCGTTTCATGCCTTTAGATTTTAAAAATTTATCTACATCACTTCTAGGACTTTGAACGAATGATGAGCCCCCAGATGATGCGGGGTTTAGATCAGGGTTTTCCTCAGCGTAACTATTAGCTGAAAGCAAGCAGCATAAAAATATTGTTAGATAAAATTTAATAAACTTCATTTATTTTTTTCTTTTTTTTCTCAATTTTTTCTTTAGCTTCATTTTGTTTTAGCTTTTTAGCACTTTTGTATGGTTTTACCATATACTTTCTAGGCTTGAAGCTTCCCTCTAATTCAATATCTGCTTCTATAATTTTTGCAACTGAGAACTTTGAATTACTATCAATTATCTCCACTAACCCTACCTTTGTTTCAACGTTGCCTAGAGTTTCGCCTGTATAACTATCTTTTATTTTTTCGTCTGACCTTTCATATAAGCTATATTGATCATTTAATTTTATTTGATTGCCACCCTGGCCCAAATATAAAAGACCGCCTTCAATTTTTTCAACTAATATTGGGTAAATTGCATACATAACTTCTACCCCAGCATTTTGTGCTGTCATATCAGATAAATAAACAAGAGGTTGGTTTTGTTTTTTTAAATTTACCTCTAAATTAACACTTGAGGAATATTTAATTTGAGTAGTCGGAACATCAATTATTCTATAACTAAAGTTTAAAATACCCATTGTCTTTTTTATAATTTTTTCAGACGTCAAAAATTTTTTTTCAACTTCTTTAATTTCCAAATTATCAACTCTTCCAACTACTATATAATCTGCAAACAATGCCTGTCCAATTTTTACCTGATCCTCAATATTCTCAGAGTTTGCAAGATTTGCGAGTTCTCCTTTTATTTCTTGATCAAATTCTCTATCTAAAACAGTAAATTTTCTTGTTTGAACTAAGTAAGTTGAGAATTTTTGATTAAGTAATTCTCTAAAATCATCTGGTGAAAAATTTTCTATATCAACTCTTCCAATATTTAACCTAAAAGGTACAACTGCAATTCTTTTTCTTTTTGCACTTTTTGAAAGTGCAAACTTTGCAATAGTTGCCTTAATTTCAATGTTGACTAGGCCATTACTATCCTTGCTCTCACTCAATATTTCAAATGACTTGATCGAACCTTTTGTTTTTTCATTAATAGTCTGCTGCAAATCTCTAGTCAAAGAAGCTGTTGATCCCTCGTTTGTTGTAACACTTTTATCTATAGTTTTTAAAACAGACTCACTTTCTACGCTAACACCATTTACTTTTGAGACAGCCCTGTTGAATGCTTTTTTTAAGGCTATCTCAAAAGTTTCACCCGTCCCTTTTGCGGTAGTATCAATATATTTAATCTCAGCAAACGCTGTTTGATTAAAAAAAGAGATAAAAATTATTAAAATTATAAATTTTAAAAATTTAACATACGGTGTTAATAGATTTAACATTAACTAAAATTACTAAAGAGCTCCAAGCTTTGCAGTTGCGTCAGCTGCCCCTTTTACATCTCTACTTTTAGCTCCTGAAACTATTAGCTTACCTACGGTAGTAGCACTTTGAACATAGTCTGGGATCTTAGGTAATACTTTCAAAAAATCACCCATTTTAAGTGCAGCCATTTTGTCTGCTTTAACGGCGTCCAGTAAATTTTTTGCCTCAGGTGGTAGTTTAATTGTACCTAAAACACCTTTTACTGCATGTGGTAAAGATTTTGCATAAAGAACTTTTGCTTCAGCACTTGTTGCAGCTTCTTTTGTTAAAGCACCCTCAATTGCAGTAGAATTTTCTGAAACCGAGTTGAAAGCATTTGTTAATCTTTTTCCCTCTTTATTTTTGTCGTTTTTTACAAAATCAATTGATTTTCTTGTTTTTGCAGCTTCGTCATTCATATCTAAAGCCTCAAATAAATAAGCTTGGGCTTCCATATATTCAATGGAAGATTCAAAAAAGATTTTAGTAAATTTAAGTTTTAATTCACCTACATTTCCTCCGCCGCCGCTGCCACCTACTTTAGGTAATGTTATTGCATTAGCATTAACCGAAAGAATTAATGAAAATATAGACGCAAAAAAAATATGTAATATTTTATTTTTCATAGGCCTCCGTTAATTGTTATTAATGATATTATTAATAAATATGATAATATAGTTTTTTCCATGAATAAAGTCTTTTTAGTTTTAACAATAATTAAGCTCTTATTATTGCCCTCAATTGTTAATGCTAAAAATAATGTTGTATTTGGTGGTTTCTCATTTGGATCAATATTACCACAAAATACAATTTCAAATGGAATATTTAAGGAAAATGGTGGTTTACTTTATATTAACAAATTACTTATTAACAAAACTAAAGAAATAGCAAATGAAAGTTTTTCAATTAATTTTGAACTTTTAAAAGATGAAGCTAATGAAGAGGATCAAAATATCTTAGTCTTAGCGTTAGATAATGAATATATAAACAATGTATCAATTCCAGGAGATAACTTAACAAGAACTGATATTATTCTTAATTTCCAAATAGTTTTTTTTAATGCAAAAAATAATTTTTTAACAGCTTCAATTCCTTTAGAAATTTCAAAAAATATTTCTAGTGCAGAAAAGCTTTCTAAATCTCAAATAAAAACTGAACTAAAAAAAATGTATGAAAATGAGGTATTGAAATACTATTTTGAATTACTGAACAACTTTACACTAAAAAGTAAATTTAAAAATCGTATTGGTATCACGGAAGTAATTTTTGAAGATAATGCAAAACAGAAATTTAAAGAGTATTTAAATGTAAAAGATATTTTTTTAAAAAATAAATTTGCTAAAAGTTTAAGTTCATTTATTGCTTTTAACAATGATATTGCAATAGTTCCTTATGGCCAGGATAGAACAACAAATACTTTAATGCTGAGATTTGAAAATACCCAAAGAGAAATTAAACTTCCAAATCCAGACTACCATATATACTTAACAATTAGAGGTTTCAAAAATGTTTTATTCAAAGAGGGAAATATTGATGAACAATGGATTTATGGTAGCTTTGTTAACATTAAGGTGATTCAACCTGATAATCCAGATGAAAACTTAAAAATAAAAATGGATGAAAAATTCAAACATGGATTAAATGTTGAATTATCTAAAAGATCATTAGAAAATAAAGAATCTTTTGAATGGATTTTCTTTAATGATAGCCTTAAAGTGTTGTTTGATAATTTTAGCAAACAAACGATAGAATTTGATAAAAAATGGATAAAAAGCTCAAGTGATAGCAAAAAAATGAAAAAGAAGTTTGAGGGATTAAAGAACATTTATGAAAGCTGTAAATAATTTTGTGAAATTAATATCTTTTATAATTTCAATTTTTATAATTTCAAATCTAGCTTATGCTGTTGAATTTAGAGGTTCAGCCACAGAAAGATTTGAGGGGGTGTACTCCAAAAAAAAAGCTTTGGCTGCTGTAGATAAAGCTAGATCAAAAGCTTGCACAAATGCTTTTAACAAATTTGTTAAAGGTATGGAAGAATCTAAAAGAATGATTTTTGAAGGCATTAAGGATCAAATTTATAACAACTTAAGTGAATACATGACTTGCTCGGTAGTAGTTGAGGAAAATATAAATAAAAAAGAAAAAAAAGTTGTTGTTGTAATGAAGGCAGACATAGATACGACTAGATTAGACATTGAAATAAAAAAAAGCTCTAAAGTTTTTGACTCTTCTAGTAGCGAGAAATCTAAATTAGCTATGATATTTTTTTCTAGAACTGTTGCTGGTCAGAGACAATTTGATGAAAGAGTTACTGATGTTGAAAAAACAACAACTGGACTTGATATAAATGAGGAAGAAAGTGATTCTGGAGTTTCATCTATGACTACAGAAACAAATGTAAGTGAAACTGGCGGAAGCACACTTAAAAAAGCTGATATTACGGAATTTGTTGTAGATGATAACGACACTGTCAAACTTGAAGCCGGCATGAAGGAAATTTTTACCAAAGCAAGGTTTGAACCAGTTTCAGGTGGCAGGCAAGTAAGAAGAAGTTGGAGAAAATTAAAAGGTGAAATAGTTGACTCTCTCGAGTCTGGTGGTGGAATTCCCGAAGAAGTAAGATGGGAAATTGAAGATTTATTAATGGAAAAAAATGTGAGTTATGTTGTATTTGCTTATTTTGATGTAGGTGTTCCTGATAAAGATGCTGCAACCGGTAATCAAATAGTAAATGTTGCATTAACTATAGCAGAAATAACAAGGTTGGGAGACGGGGACCCTGTTAGTCTTGGTACTATTTCTGGTGTGCAAATGCGCGGTCAAGGATCTGATAATTCTGTAGCCAAAAATAATGCAATTAATAAAGTAGCTAAAGAAACTGCAAAAAAATTGGTTGCTTTAATTAATAGTAAAGGAATAAATTAATTATGAAAAAATTTTTTATTTTCCTTGTTGTGCTTTTATCTGTCAGCGCATGTGCAACAAAATCAACTAAGTTTCAAAAGAAAGTTGAAAATTGCAAAGAAACATATGGATATTTTACAAAATCTATAGATTGCTTAGGTTTTAATTTTAATAACTTTTATAGTGAAAAAAACCAAGAATATGAAAAACAACATGATGTTTTAATAGCAGCGTTAGCAGATCAGGTTTACAAAAATAAAGTCAGCAATGTTCAAGTGTGGGATATTTACGATGAATTTTTAATTGGTTTTAGAAAATCGAAAAATAAAGCTAATTATCTTACTAATGCTATTTTTAGAACTAAATAATCATTTTTAAATCTTACAAGAGGAATAAGTAAATTTTTTAATTTTTTACTATATATGTAGTTATAAAAAAAATGAAAAAAAAATTTATAGTTGTAATCTTTACAGATTTAGATGGCTCTCTTTTACACAGAGATACTTTCAAATTTGATACAATTAAAGATTACATTGTAAGCCTAATAAATAATGGAATAATAATTATTCCAAACTCCAGTAAAACTGAAAAAGAGATCGAGAATTTTAATAATGAGCTTGGTTTAGATCTGCCATATATCTCAGAAAATGGCTCTTCGATATATGGTCTGAATTTAATTAATAAACATTTTCCTAATAAGATTATTCTAAGTAGAGAAAAAGAAGAATTACTCAAAATTTTTAACGACAAAGTGCCAGAAGAAATAAAAAATAAATGTATTCAAATTTCAAAAATGAGTAAAGAAGTACAAGAAAATATATTAGGGCAAAAAGATGAAAGGCTTAAAGATGCTTTAGATAGAAAATATACTTTACCTTTTTTATTTAAAGGGGACAAAAGTGAAAAAAATAGATTACTAAAAATATTAGACTCAAATTCTTTAACTCTACAGGAAGGCGGGCGTGTATCTAATCTTTGTGATAATATAAACAAGGTTAAATCAATGAATAAAGTTTTAAAAATTTTAAAAAAAACTGAGGATAAAATAAAGACAATTGCAGTTGGCGACAATTACAATGATCTTGAAATGTTAAAAAGTTGTGACATCCCTTGCCTAGTATTCAATGATCAATTTATTCAAGACCAAATAAACATTGATAATCTTATATTTTCAAACAAGCCATCACCTGAAGGCTGGGCTGATGTGATTAAAATGGCCCTAGTTAAAATAGGTTTTAAAGATTAAAAGTCTGTATGAGTGATTTTTCTCAAAATGGAGTAGTCTCAACTTTGCACGACTTTAAAACAAAGTCTACATCAGTCATTGAAAGTGAGCTATCAAAATTTTCAAAACAAAGAAAAATGGAATTAATTTTACCATGTCTTTATTCTGAATTAGAGGGAAAGGCTCTACCAAAAATAGTAGAGGAAATAAGTAAAACAAAATATTTAGATCACATAATTATTGGATTAGACAAAGCAAATGAAACACAAGCTAAAAAAGCTTGGAAATTTTTTAAGAAATTAAAATTACCCTTTTCAATTCTTTGGAATGACGGTCCAGGTTTAAAAAAATTAGATCAAGAATTAAAAAAAAATAACCTTGCACCAAGTGAACTCGGTAAGGGTAGAAATGTTTGGTATTGTATAGGAATGTGTATAGCAAGAGATACTGCGCGGTCAGTTGCCTTACATGATTGTGATATAAAAACTTATGACAGAAGAATGCTTGCAAAGCTATTTTATCCAGTAGTAAATCCTCTTTTCAACTTTGAATTTTGCAAAGGTTATTATCCAAGAGTGGCAAATGAAAAAATGAATGGAAGAGTTGCAAGATTATTAGTTTTTCCGTTACTGACAGCCTTAGAAAAAACTATTGGAAAAAGTGATTATTTAAACTTTATGAAATCATTTAAATATCCTTTGGCAGGTGAGTTCTCATTTAGGCGAAATGTTTTACCTGAATTAAGAATTTCCTCAGACTGGGGAATAGAAGTTGGAATTTTATCTGAAATGCAAAGAAGTTTTTCTCCTCAAAATATATGCCAAGTGGATTTAGCGGATACTTATGATCATAAACACCAAGTACTATCAATTGATGACGAAACTAAAGGACTATCAAGAATGTCTATTGATATTATTAAAACATTTATCAAAAAGTTAGCGACACAAGGTAATACTTTTAGCAGGGAAAAGTTTAGATCATTAAAAGCAACTTACTATAGATCTGCTTTAGACTTAATTGATATATACAGAAATGATGCAGTTATGAATGGGCTTAAATTTGATTCTCACACTGAAGAAAAAGCAGTCGAATTGTTCGCAATAAATATTATGAAAGCTGGAGAAGCTTTTATTCTTAATCCAATGGATACCCCTTTTATACCCACATGGAGTAGAGTAAAAAGCGCTATACCAGATTTTCTTGGAAGACTTGAAAAAGTAGTTACTGATGATAATAAAAAATATTATTGATGTTAACTCAAAAAGATCAGAGAAATATAAGATATAAACTAGACAATATTTTCAAGATATTCTTATCGAAAAAAGATATTGATTATTTTGGAAAAGAAATTGTCGAAATCATTCAACAGTTTAACAAAAAAAATCCTAAAAAGAAAAAAACTATCTCTGAAAAAACTACTTTGGTCATTTGTTATGGTGATAGTGTATATTCTGAAAAAAAAAAATCGATTAAAGTCTTTCAAAGCTTCTTTCAAAAAAAACTAAAGAATTATTTTAATACTATTCATTTTTTACCATTCTATCCCTCAAGCAGTGATAGTGGCTTTGCTGTTAAAGATCATTATAAGGTTGAGAATAAACTTGGCAATTGGCAAGATGTAAAAAATGTTTCAAAGTCGAGTAATGTTATGGCTGATATAGTTATTAATCATTCATCAGCAAGAGGTTTATGGTTTAAAAATTTTCTAAAAAAAAAAGAGCCTGGAAGAGATTATTTTTTAATAGTCGATTCTAAATTTAACACTTCTAAAGTAGTTAGACCCAGAGATCATAAATTACTTAAAAAAATTAAAATTTTTAAAAAGTCTGATTACCTTTGGCGGACATTTAGCCCAGATCAGATTGATTTAAATTTTAGAAATCCCCATGTATTAATTCAATTCATCAAAATTATGATACATCTAATTAATAATGGTGTAACTATTTTTAGATTAGATGCTATTGCATATCTTTGGAAAGAAAACGGGACTCAGTGTATTAATTTAAAACAAACACATGAAATAATTAAACTATTTAGATATATAATTAATCTACTTAATGTGCAAACCACTATTATTACGGAGACAAATTTACCTGAAAAAGAAAATTTGAGTTACTTTGGTAACAATGATGAAGCAAATTGGATTTATAACTTTTCTTTACCGCCTTTATTAATCCATGCTTTTTTATTTGAAAATAGTTCATACTTAAATAAATGGAGTAGAAATCTTCCAAATACTAAAAATGAAAATTGTTATTTAAACTTTATTGCTTCACATGATGGGATAGGAATTAGACCTACGGAAGGATTATTAAACAAAAAAACATTAAATAGTTTTTTAAAGAGACTAAAAAAAAATGGTTCAAAATTTTCTTATAGAAAAGTTCAAAATAAAGTTAAAAAAGTATATGAAGCAAATATTACAATTTTCGATGCTTTAAAAAAATCTGATTATGATCAAAAAGGTGAATTTTATTTAGAAAGATATGTCTCTGCTCATGCTATAATGATCTCTTTTGAAGGAATTCCAGCAATATACTTTAACTCTATATTTGGTGCTTCTAATGATGAAGCTAAATTTATTATCACTGGTAATAATAGAGATGTAAATAGATATAGATGGAATTTAAAGAATATATCCAACAAACTAAAGGTTAATAACACTAAACAAAGTATATTTTATAATAAACTTTGTAATTTATTAAATATTAGAAGAAAACAAAAAGCCTTCCACCCTAATGCTCAAAGAATAAATTTAAATTTTGGCTCAAAAATCTATGGCTTTAAAAGAATAAGTAAAGATAAGAAACAAACGATAATATGTATTACAAATTTGAGCTCAAAGTCTCAAAAAACTAAAATAGATAAAAAAAGTAAAAAAATTAAAAATTTATTGAATTCAAAAATTGAATTAGAAAACAAAAAATTCTTAGTTTTAAAACCTTTTGAAACTGTTTGGTTATCTAATATCTAATTCTTAAGAAATTAATGCTTTAGATAAAAATTTTTGATCAAGTTTACAATCTTTGTAACCTCGTTTTACTACATTTAGATATCTTTCGGTAGGAAATCTAAAAGGTGTTTTTTTGGTCATTGTGTAAGTCATTACTTTTTTTCCATAATAAAAAAAATAATACTTTTTATATAAAATTGGAAAATCTTCATAAATATCAAGTTTTTTTTCATCACTTTTTGATATTTCAAAAAGCCCACCAGGAACAATTGAATTTTTTTTAGGCTCTATGTCTGCTGCTCTATATTTACTTCTAAATGTCAGCTTAAAATTTTTAAGTTTTATCTTTTTTAAGAAAACGCTATCTTTGCATCTTCTTTTCATTTGAAAATGATGCAAGTTACTCCCATAAGCAAAATAAAGCATTTATCGATCTACTATTTCAATTTTTTTTTCTTTTATAAAATCTAAAATCTGAGCATTACAAGTATCAATTTTTGATTGCTGCTCAGATCGAAGAACTATGGAGACTCCAAGTTTTCCTGCATGGAAAAAAGGATAGCTTCCAATTTCAACATCTTTATTTTGATCTTGAACTTTTGATAGAGAATTTGCAATTTCACTCTCTACAGTTCTTAAACTTATTGTGTGACTTAATATCGGATCACCACCTATAATACTTTGTTTCAAACTACCTAACATTGATTTTAAAATTGAGGGAACACCAGGTAAACAAAACACATTCTCAACACTAAATCCTGGTGCCCCACTCGTTGGATTCAAAATCAATTTTGCATTATGTGGCATCCAAACCATTTTCTGTCTACCTTCATTGAATTCTCCTGGTTTATAATAACTTTCTAAAATTTTAAAAGCTTCTGGATGAATTTCATATTTTAATCCAAAAGCTTCTGAAACAGACTCAGCGGTAATATCATCATGTGTTGGACCAATACCACCACTTGTAAAAATATAGTCATTATTTTTTCTTAAGACATTTAAATTTTCAATTATAGTTTTTTTTATATCTGGTATTACTCTTACCTCATTTACCTTAACTCCTAGTGAATTTAGCCAGACGGCTAAAGTACTTGTATTTGTATCTTGAGTTCGGCCTGAAAGAATTTCATTTCCAATTATTAATATAGCAGCATTAACTTTTGTATTTTTTTTCATATTATCTATAATTTGAATATGGAATTTACCAAGTCTTTAATAAAAGGCAAATTAATCAAAAGATATAAACGTTTTTTTGTAGATGTAAAAATAAATAAAGAAGTTGTTACAGCCCATTGTCCAAATACAGGCTCCATGAAAGGTCTCCTAGGTGAAGGAAATGAAGTATACTTACTCAAAAATGATAATCCAAAAAGAAAATTAAAATATGGTTTAGAATTGATTAAAGCTAATAATAATCTAGTTGGTGTTAATACTCACATGGCAAATAAAATTGTTGAACACGGACTAAACGCTAATTTAATAAATGAATTAAAAAACAATGATAAAATTCAGTCAGAAGTTTTTTACAACAAAGAAACTAGATTTGATTTTTTAATAGAGAAAAAAAAGCAAAAAAGTTTTGTTGAAGTTAAAAATGTAACTCTTTTTAGAGAGAAAAAAACTGCCGAATTTCCTGATGCAATTACTACAAGAGGTTCAAAACATCTTCTTACCCTTATTGATGCCATAAAAAAAGGTTATAAATCGTACTTGATCTTCTTAGTTCAGATACAAAATATGGAAAATTTTAAAATTGCGAAAGATATTGATGAAGAATACTATAAAAATTATCTTATTGCAAAAAAAGCTGGTGTTAATTTTCTTGCTTATAGATGTAAACTAAATTCAAAAGGAATAAGAATAGAAAAAAAGTTAAAGATAATAAATGAATAATTATTCAGAAAAATTTGAAAAAATGAGAATAGCAGGAAAACTTGCAGCTCAGACCTTAGATATGCTTTCTGAAAATATAAAAGAGGGTATTTCAACTGCACAAATTGATAAACTTGGTTACGAATTTATTAGAGACAACGGAGGTTACTCTGCCCCACTTTATTACAGAGGCTTTACTAAATCATTATGTACATCTTTAAACCATGTTGTTTGTCATGGAATTCCCTCTGAAGAAAGAATTTTAGAAGAAGGGGATGCGGTCAATGTAGATGTCACAGCAATTATTGATAATCACTACGGAGATACAAGTAGAATGTTTTGTATAGGTAAAACCTCTGTCAAATTAAACAATCTTATAGATGCAACTCATGAGTCAATGATGAGGGCCATAAAAATTTTAAAACCTGGAAAAAAACTTGGAGATATTGGTCATGAAATTCAAACATATGTAGAAGAAAAAGGTTTTTCAGTTGTCAGAGATTTTTGTGGACATGGTATAGGTACAACTTTTCACGAGTCACCAAATATTTTACATTATGGAACTAAAAATACAGGAATGGAACTAAAACCAGGAATGACATTTACAATTGAACCTATGATTAATGTAGGTAAATCTGCAACCAAACTGCTCAATGATGGTTGGACAGCAGTTACAAAAGATAAATCTTTGTCTGCACAATTTGAACATACAGTTGGAATAACAGAAAATGGTTATGAAATTTTTACAGAATCTGTTAAAGGTTATTCAAAGCCTCCATATTTATAATTAATGATTAAAAGATACTCGAGAAAAGAACTTACTGATGTTTGGTCAGAAGAAAATAAATATAAAATTTGGTTAGATGTAGAGATAGCTGCAGCACAAGCTATGGAAAAATTAAATCAAATTCCTAAAGGGGTCTCCTCAATTGTTAGAAAAAAAGCAAGAATTAATGTTAAAAGAATTCATCAAATTGAGTCTCAAGTTAAACATGATGTCATAGCTTTTTTAACTTCTGTTACAGAAAAAGCTGGAATTAAAGCAAGGTACCTTCATCAAGGAATGACTTCATCAGACGTGGTAGATACAAGTTTCAATATTCAATTAGTTCAATCAGGAAAAATTATCCTCAAAGACATTGACCAAATTTTAAAAGTTTTAAAAAAACAAGCTAACAAATATAAATTTACACCATGCATGGGAAGAAGTCATGGCATACATGCTGAACCTATTACCTTCGGTTTAAAACTTGCCTCTTTTTACGCAGAATTTAAAAGAAATAGAAAAAGATTAGTCGATGCGATAGATGAAGTTTCAACATGTGCTATTTCAGGTGCAGTTGGAACATTTGCCAATATAAATCCAAATGTAGAAAAACATGTTGCAAAAAAACTTGGCTTAAAAGCTGAACCCATTTCAACTCAAGTTATTCCAAGAGATAGACATGCTTTTTATTTCTCAGTTCTTGGAATTATTGCGGGTTCTGTAGAAAGAGTAGCTACAGAAATAAGACATTTACAAAGAACTGAAGTTTACGAACTACAAGAATTTTTTTCAAAAAAACAAAAAGGTTCGTCTGCTATGCCACATAAAAAAAATCCTATCTTAAGTGAAAATTTAACAGGTCTTTCAAGAATGGTACGAAGTACAGTAATTCCTGCACTTGAAAATATAGCCTTATGGCACGAAAGAGATATTTCACATTCAAGCGTAGAGAGAAACATCGGCCCAGATGCTAATATAACTATTGATTTTGCTTTAGTAAGATTAACAAATATTTTAGATAATATGATTGTTTATCCAAAAAAAATGTTAGAAAATTTAAATATAACGAAAGGTTTAATTTTTTCACAAGAGTTGATGCTTGAACTCACAAAAACTGGATTAACTAGAGAAAAATCATATCGGATAGTTCAAGGTTTCTCAAAAAAGTGTTTTGCTGAAAATTTGAATTTATTTGATGTTGTGCAATCTGATGGGTATATAATGAGTAAAATTTCAACAAATAAACTAAAATCAATATTTAGTTATTCAAAACATATGAAAAATGTCAATTTTATTTTTAGAAGAGTAATGAAATAATGAAAAAAGGGAAAAAGCTATACGAAGGAAAAGCTAAAATTATTTATGCAACTTCTGACAAAAATCTTGTTATTCAATATTTTAAAGATGATGCAACAGCATTTAATAATCAAAAAAAAAGTACTATTGAGGGAAAAGGTGTTCTTAATAATAGAATTTCAGAACATATACTCTCAAACCTAAATCAAATTGGAATTAAAAATCATTTAGTAAAAAGACTAAATATGAGAGAACAACTTGTGAAACTCGTGGATATTATTCCTATTGAGTTCATTGTGAGAAATATTGCAACTGGTTCTCTTACAAAACGATTGGGTATTGAGGATGGAACTGTACTTGACTATCCATTAATAGAGTATTGTCTCAAAGATGATAAATTAGGTGATCCAAACATAAGTAGAGAACACATTCTGGCATTTAATTGGCTTAACGCTATTCAGCTTGCTTTAATTGATGAAAACTTAAAACGTCTGAATGACTTTTTATTGGGTTTATTTCGAGGCGTTGGAATTAAACTAGTCGATTTTAAAGTAGAATTTGGCTTCACACATGATAGTGGAAAAAATGAAATTATTTTAGCAGATGAGATCAGCCCTGATACCTGTAGATTATGGGACTCAATTACTGACAAAAAACTTGATAAGGACAGATTTAGAAAAGATTTGGGAGATTTGATACCAGCTTATACAGAGGTTGCAAAACGACTTGGTATTCTTCATGAACAATCAAATGTATCCGCTGTTAACGTAACAAAACTCTCTTCAATAAAAAAAAAGAGTAAATGAAAGTTTCCGCAATAATAACACTAAAAAAGGATGTTTTAGATCCACAGGGTAAAGTCATTCATCAAGCATTGGATGGAATGGGTTTTGAAAATATAAATGAAGTAAGACAAGGTAAATATTTTGAAATAGATGTTAATGAAAATGATCCAAGCAAAGCAAAAGCTATTGTAGAGGACATGTGTAAAAAACTTTTAGCTAATCTTGTAATCGAAAACTTTAAAATTATTGGAACACAATAATTAATGAAGTCATCTGTAATAACTTTTCCTGGTTCAAATTGTGATAGAGATATGGATGTTGCGCTCAAGAAATTTGGGTTTAACAACAAGATGGTTTGGCATGATGATAATGAACTCCCTAAAAGCGATTTAGTTGTGCTTCCAGGTGGCTTTTCGTATGGGGATTACTTGCGATGTGGAAGTATGGCTTCAAAGTCCAGAATAATGCAATCAGTTATAGATTTTGCAAAATCTGGAGGATTGATCATGGGAATTTGTAATGGATTTCAAATACTGGTTGAAACAGGTTTAGTGCCTGGAGTTTTGTTAAGAAATAAATATTTGGAGTTTATATGTAAAAATGTCTTCGTAAAATTGGACAACAAAGAAAATGCATATTTTAAAAATATTAATAAAGATATTTTAGAATTTCATATTGCTCATAATGAAGGAAATTATTTTTGCACCAAAGATCAATTGAAAGAAATTGAGGATAATAATCAAATAGCAATTTATTATTGTAATAGTGAGGGCAAGATACAAGATCAATATAACCCCAATGGTTCAATTAAGAATATTGCAGGCATTTTTAATAAAAAAAAAAATGTATTGGGGATGATGCCTCATCCTGAAAGAATGATAGATCAAAGTTTATCTGGGGAAGATGGTTCAATTTTTTTCAAAAACCTTATTAATAATATTAAATAATGATAGTTAATGAACAAATTGCTATAGAACATGGTCTAAAATCTGAAGAATATAAAAAAATTTGTCAATTACTTAAAAGAACTCCAAATATTACCGAACTTGGAATTTTTTCTGCAATGTGGAATGAACATTGTTCATATAAATCATCACGACTTCATTTAAAAAAGCTTCCAACTAAAGGAAAAAAAGTAATTCAAGGTCCAGGAGAAAATGCAGGTATTATTGATATTGAAGACAATGATGCAATCGTTTTTAAAATTGAAAGTCATAATCATCCTTCATTTATTGAACCATATCAAGGTGCTGCAACTGGTGTTGGAGGTATTATGAGAGATGTATTTACTATGGGGGCAAGACCGATAGCTAATTTGAATTCGATACATTTTGGATCACCACAACATAAAAAAACAAAAAATCTTTTGCGAGGGGTTGTGCATGGCATTGGTGGCTATGGAAATTGTATGGGTGTACCAACTATAGCTGGACAAACTTCATTTGACAGCTCTTACAATGGAAATATTTTGGTAAACGCAATGACACTTGGTCTAGTTAAAAAAAATAAAATTTTTTACTCTAAGGCTGCTGGTTTAAATAAACCTGTAATTTATGTAGGTTCTAAGACTGGTAGAGATGGAATTCATGGTGCAAGTATGGCTTCAGCTAGTTTTGATGAAAAAATCGAAGAAAAGAAACCAACTGTACAGGTTGGTGATCCTTTTACAGAAAAACTTTTATTAGAGGCATGTTTAGAATTGATGGCTGGTGACTCAATTATTGCAATTCAAGACATGGGAGCAGCTGGCCTCACATCCTCAAGTATAGAAATGGCATCAAAGGGAAATTTGGGTATTGAAATTGATTTAAACAAAGTTCCTTGCAGAGAAACTAAAATGACTCCATATGAAATTATGTTGTCTGAAAGCCAAGAAAGAATGTTAATTGTTTTAGAAAATGGCAAAGAAGAAATTGCAAAAAAAATATTTGATAAATGGAATTTAGACTTTGCAGTGATTGGAAAAACAACAAACTCAAAAAACATCGAATTATTTTTTAATCAAGAGCAAGTAGCAAAAATACCTGTTAATATTCTTGTTGAAAATTCTCCAATGTATGATCGAAAATGGAAAAAATCAAAATTACCCAAAAAAAATAAAATTAAAAATGAAGTCCTGAATAAATTTAAAATAAAAGATGTACTTAAGAAGATTTTATCTAATCAAAATATCTGTAGTAAAGAATGGATTTGGCAACAATATGATCATACAGTCATGGGTGACACTATTCAAAAACCAGGTGGAGACTCTGGCGTGGTAAGAGTACATGGAACTAACAAAGCTGTAGCAGCATCAGTAGACTCTTCAGCGGTATATTGTTGGGCTCACCCATTAACAGGAGGTAAACAGGTTGTCGCTGAAAGTTGGAGGAATTTAATTTCAGTTGGGGCAACACCAATCGCTATTACAAATTGTTTAAATTTTGGAAGTCCTGAAAAAGAGGAGAACATGGGTGAGTTTGTTGAATGTGTTCAGGGGATTGGAGAAGCAAGTAAATATTTAAATTTCCCTGTGGTATCTGGCAATGTATCTTTTTACAACCAAACCAAAGAAGTAGGGATCAAACCAACTCCTTCGATTGGTGGAGTGGGTCTCATCAAAGATTATACAAAAATGATTTCGATGGATTTAAAAGAAGTTGATAATTTAGTTTTAATCATTGGTAAAACTGAAGGACATATTGACCAAAGTTTATTTGCTAGAACAATTTTAGATGAAAAAAATGGACCTCCACCAGAGGTAAATCTTTTTAATGAAAAAAATAATGGAGAGTCAATATTAAATTTAATTGATAAAGGATATGTCAAAAGTGCTCACGACATATCTTTAGGAGGTCTATTAGTTGCTATAAGTAAAATGTGCATTAAAGGTAATAAGGGAATTAAGATTAGCAAGCCAAAAAGTTTAATTAACGAAATTGAATATTTTTTTGCAGAAGATCAAGGCAGGTATTTAATAGAAATAAATAAAGAAGATTTAAAAGAGGTAACAAAAATTTTAGACAAAAACTCTGTGCATCATGAAGAATTTGGTATTATCTCAAAAAACGATATGATTATTAATGAAAAGACAAAACTTACAATTGACGAATTAAAGTCTTATTATACAAATTGGCTATCAAAGTATATGAGTTAAAAATGGCAATGGATTTAAAAGAAATCGAAAAATATATCAAAGAAGCAATGCCAGATGCTGTAATAGATATTCAAGATCTGGCTGGAGATGGCAATCATTATTCAGCAACTATAACCTCTTCTCAATTTGCAGGTAAAAGTAAAATTGAACAACATAAAATGGTTTATAATTCATTAAAAGGTAAGATGGGAAATGAACTACACGCTTTAGCAATTAAAACAAAGGAACAATAATGGATGACCAAACAAAAAGTTTAATTCAAAATCATATTGATACTAATGATGTGTGCCTTTTTATGAAAGGTACTCCAGATCAACCACAATGTGGTTTTTCAATGACTGTCTCAAATATACTTAAAATGTTAGAAATAAATTTTAAGGGTGTAAATGTATTAGAAGATCAATCTTTGAGAGATGGAATTAAAGTCTTTAGTGATTGGCCAACAATCCCTCAACTTTATATTAAAAAAGAGTTTATAGGTGGGTGTGATATCATCAAAGAAATGTATGAGAGCGGGGAATTAAAGAAAGTATGTGATGATAAAGGTATTAATTATAAAAAATAATTATTATCTTGAGTAATATTCAATTACTAAATTTGGCTCCATAACAACTGGATATGGCACTTCCTCAAATTTAGGTATTCTAACAAACTTAAATTTTTTATTTTTTTCATCCATCTGAATATATTCTGGAGCTTCTCTTTCTTTGCTGGCTAATGCAATATCTACAATTGCAAGCTGTTTAGATTTATCTCTAATTTCTATAGTGTCCTCTTCTTTAACAGAATAACTAGATATGTTTACTTTTTTTCCGTTAACTTTCACATGTCCATGGTTGATTAATTGCCTTGCAGAAAAAATTGTAGTAGCAAACTTTGCTCTATATATCACTGCATCTAATCTTCTTTCCAATAAACCAATTAAGTTTTCACTTGTATCACCTTTGAGCATGCTAGCTTTTTTATAAATATTTCTAAATTGTCTTTCATTAATATTTCCGTAATAAGCTTTTAATTTTTGTTTTGCTTGTAACTGAATTCCATAATCTGAAGGTTTTGAGTTTTTGGTCTGACCATGTTGGCCAGGTCCATATGCTCTTGTATTAAACGGACTTTTAGGTCTTCCCCAAAGATTTACTTTTAATCTTCTGTCAACTTTATGTTTAGAGTTTAATCTTTTTGTCATTTAATAGAGGGCTTTATAAACTTACTCATTATTTTGTCAATCAACGTTTTTTACCCAAACTTGCAAATACACCAGATAATATACGTGTTTCTTTATCAGATAAGTCCATTTTATAGAAAATGTTTCTTAGGTTTTCTAGCATTTTTGGCCTCTTCTCTTTAGGTCTAAAAAAATTTATTTCATCTAAATTTTTAATGCAAAGACCTAACATTGATTGAATTTCTTTTTTGCTCGCTGATTTAACCTTTTTTGATTTTTTAAACGGAATATTTTTTAATTTGATAAGACTGGCTACATATTGAGCAATTATGATCAAGCTATGAGATAAATTTAAAGATTTGAAATCAGGATTAGTAGGTATTTGCAAAGTGTAATTAGCATAACTCACCTCTTCATTTGATAAGCCTGATGCTTCTGACCCAAATAAAAAGCCAACTCTCTTCTTAAAATTAATCTTTTTTAAATCTTCTAAATTAATATGTTTTATATTCTTATTTCTAAATCTTGCCGAAGTGGCAATTAAAATATCAATCTTTCCTAAAGCTTTTTCTAAATTATCATATTTTTTACTTTGATTGATGATGTCTTTTGCTCCGACAGATGTTGCTAAGATTTTATCATTAGGGAAGATGGGTTTTGGATTAATTAAAACTAATTTTTTAAAATTAAAATTTTTTATAGCCCTAGCACATGCGCCAATGTTTTCTGATAATTGAGGTTTATGTAAAATAAAAGTGATGTTTTTTTCACTCATTATTTACTAGCTGGAGCATCATCCTTAAATAATTTATAATCTAAGCTATCAATTAACGCTTTAAACGATGCATCGATAATGTTTGTCGATACACCAATAGTAAACCAATTCTTGCCTTTAGAGTCTGTGCTTTCAATAGACACTCTAGTAACAGCCTCTGTTCCTGTATTTAAAATTCTTACTTT
Source organism: uncultured Pelagibacteraceae bacterium (assembly GCA_902518155.1). Classification (GTDB taxonomy): domain Bacteria; phylum Pseudomonadota; class Alphaproteobacteria; order Pelagibacterales; family Pelagibacteraceae; genus Pelagibacter. The sequence goes on along the minus strand of CABYFA010000001.1, from coordinate 66,236 downwards.
GTAATCAACAAGTTTTAAATCTTTTAGATATTTTGAATATTTTGCAAGTCTATCAACGTTTTGTCTAATAGCATTATCTAATGCATTTACTGGTCCATTCCCCTCTCCCTCACACATAATTTTTTCTCCATCAACTTCTAATTGAGCTTTTGCAGAGGAAACTATTTCTCCAGACTTATTTTTTTTTACAGACACGTCATATTCATTAATTGAAATATATCTTGGTATTTCTCCAATAATTCTTCTAGCTAGTAATTCAAAAGAAGCGTCAGCCCCATCATAACTATAACCAATAAATTCTCGATCCTTGACTTCGTCTAGTAGTTTTTTGATTTTTGGATCACTTTCCTCAATATTAATTTTGATACTTTTTAGTCTAGATATAATGTTTGATTTTCCAGATTGATCTGAAACAACAATATTTCTTGTATTACCAACCTCTTCTGGATCGATATGCTCATAAGTTTTTGGATCTTTTTGTACAGCGGATACATGCAATCCTCCTTTATGTGAAAATGCTGCAGCACCAACATAAGGTAAATGCTGATTAGGTTTTCTATTTAAAATTTCATCTAATAATCTTGAACATTCAGTTAAATTTTTAATATTCTCTGATTTGATACTGATTTCAAATTGCGATGAAAAATCTTTTTTTAAAAAAAAAGTTGGAATTAATGACATTAAATTTGCATTACCACATCTTTCACCTAAACCATTGATTGTTCCTTGAATTTGTCTCACTCCAGATAATACTGCAGCTAATGAATTTGCAACTGCATTGCCAGTATCGTTATGTGCATGGATTCCTAGATTCTTTCCTGGAACAACTTTAGAAACTTCGGTAATTATTTGTGTAACTTCGTGAGGCAATGTTCCTCCATTCGTATCACATAAAACGATCCATCTTGCCCCTTGATCATATGCAGCCTTTATACAAGACAATGCATATTTTGGATTTGCTTTGTAACCATCAAAAAAATGCTCTGCATCAAACATGAACTCTTTTTTTGCTTTTACAAAATGTTTAGCGCTTTCAGAAATATTTTCTAAATTTTCCTCATTTGTTATTCCTAAAGCTACATCAACATGAAAATCCCAGGACTTTCCTACCAAACAAACAGCAGAGGTATTTGAATTCATGAGTGCTGATAAACCAGTATCATTTTCTGCACTTCTTCCAGATCTTTTAGTCATCCCAAAGGATGTTAGCTTTGAGTTTTTAAAATTATGTTTCTTTTGAAAAAATTCTGTATCTGTTGGATTAGCACCAGGCCATCCAGCTTCAATATAATCAACACCTAAACTATCTAAAGCTGAAGCAATTTTTTCTTTATCCTCTAAAGAAAAATCAACACCCTGAGTTTGAGCTCCATCTCTAAGAGTTGTATCAAATATGTATAATCTTTCTTTGCTCATTTAAATTTCCAGAGTGTTTTACCATCTTTGTCTTCTATTAAAACACCTTTGTCATAAAGTTCATCTCTAATTCTATCTGCTTCTTTATAATTCTTATTTTCTCTAGCTTTATCTCTTAAACTAAGCATATTTTTAATTTCAGACTCACTAATAGATGCTTTATTCTTTTTAAAGTCATTCCATTGCTCAGTACTTTCATTCATCAAACCTATAAATTGGCATGCTGATATGAATAAGTCTATACCTTCACCTTTAGTGGCTTTTTCAAATAAATTATGAAGGTTTGCAATATAACCAGGTGTGTTCAAATCTTCACATAATGGCTTTAAGATTTTATCTGGAACTTTAATTGATTTTAAATCAGATGAATAGACTCTGTACCATTTATCTAAAGTATTTTCACAATCACTTAATAACTTATCATTCCAATCAAGTGGCTGTTTGTAATGTGTACTCATCAGAGCCAATCTAATAATCTGACCACTAATCTTATTTCTAAAATCTTTAATCTTTAAGATATTTCCTTGGGACTTAGCCATTTTCTCATTAGACATTGTGATAAAGGCGTTATGGATCCAATATTTTGCAAAAACTTTTGTTTCATTTGCACATCTAGATTGAGCAATTTCATTTTCGTGATGTGGAAAAATTAAATCTATACCGCCCCCGTGAATATCAAATTCATTGCCCAAAAATTTTTTCGACATTGCAGAACATTCTAAATGCCAACCAGGTCTACCTTTTCCCCAGGGAGACTCCCAGTAAGGTTCACCATCAGTTGACGGTTTCCATAAAACAAAATCCTCAGAATTTTTTTTATTTTCACTAATTTCTATTCTTGATCCAGCAATCAACTCATCTAAATTTTTATTTGATAATTTTCCATAATCAGCAAATTTGTTTACTTCAAAATAGACATGTTTTTGATTTTCATAAGCAAAACCTTTTTCAATAAGTTCAGTAATCATCTCTATCATTAAGTCTATATGCTCTGTAGCTTTAGGTTGATGAGTTGGATTTTCACAATTTAAAAATTCACAATCTTTTAAAAAACTAGAAGTCACTTTTTCAGTAAGTTCTTTTGTGGAAATTTTTTGCTCTTGAGACGATTTGATAATTTTATCATCAATATCAGTTATATTTCTAACATAAGTTACTTTTGAAAAATTATTTTTAAGTAATCTAAATAAAATATCAAAAACAACTAAAGGTCTTGCATTACCAATATGTGGATCATCATATACAGTAGGTCCACAAACATACATTCCTATTTTTTCTCTATCTTTTGGAATGAATTGCTCTTTTTTATTTGTTAAATTATTTGTTAAAAAAATATCCATCATCGATGATTAAGAAATATACCTTATTTGGTGATTTGTTAATCTAATTGATTAACTAGGAATCTTGCAAACTGGAATAGGCTCCATTTTATGCAAGTTTTGATTTCTAATTTTTTCGTATTGGTCTCTGTGTGGTGAGTTTGGGTTGCTCATTGCATCTTCTAACTCACTATAATTAAATCCTAATTGACCCTCATCTGTTCTGCCATCATCCCACAATCCATCAGTTGGTGGAGCATCAATTATCTCTTTTAATATTCCAAGTTCTTTACCTAATTCCCATACTTCTGTTTTGTTACAATCTGCTATTGGAGAAATATCAACACCTCCATCACCATATTTTGTGTAAAAACCAACTCCAAAATCTTCAACTTTATTTCCAGTTCCAACAACAATACCTTTATTAGCAGCAGCAACTTGATAAAGAGTTGTCATTCTTAATCTAGCTCTAGAATTGGCATAGCCATGTTCATTATCAAATTTATTTAATGTAGATGAAAATGTTTCAAATAATTTATCTAAACTAATAGTATGGGCTTCAACATTTTTAAATTTTTTTGTTAACCATTCCTGATGTTTTAAACTTAAATCATGCTGATTTTCCTTTTGTTTTATTGGCATAGTTAAAACAATTGTTTTTAAACCTGTCATTGCACTCAAGGTGCTTGATACAGAAGAGTCAATACCTCCTGAGATGCCAATTACTAAAGATTGAGCTTTGTTTGGCATTTGATCAACATAATTCTTGATCCAATTAGATATAAATTTTACTTTTTCAGCAGGATACATAAATATTTATTTAGTCTTTATTAATCTGAAAACAACAGTCTAAGATGCCGCTTGAATAGCATTTTTTGAATAGCTGCTATTCTTTTTAATCTCATCAGAAATTAAAAACGCTAATTCAATTGCTTGATCTGAGTTTAATCGAGGATCACAATGAGTGTGATATCTACTAGATAAATCAGCATCAGATATTTTTCTTGCACCCCCTGTACACTCTGTCACATCTTGTCCAGTCATTTCAACATGCAAACCACCAGCGTAAGAACCTTCGGACTGATGAACAGCAAATACATTTTTAACCTCACTAACAACATCGTTAAAAGGTCTCGTTTTAAAACCTGTCGTTGATTTAATTGTATTTCCATGCATTGGATCACATGACCAAACCACATTTAAACCTTCTTTTTTAATACCTCTAATTAATTTTGGTAAAAATTTCTCAACATTTTTATGACCAAATCTGGATATTAATGTAACTTTACCTTTTTCGTTATTAGGATTAATCAATTCACAAATTTTTGCAATTTCATCTGGCTTTGAGGTTGGCCCACATTTTATTCCAATAGGGTTTTCAATACCTTTACAAAATTCTACATGACCCCCATCAATCTGTCTTGTTCTGTCTCCAATCCAAACAAAATGAGCTGAGGTATCATGATATTCTCCAGTAGTGGAGTCAATTCTAGTCATACTTTCTTCAAAAGGTAAATGTAAAGCCTCATGTGAAGTCCAAAAATTAACTGTGTATAGTCTATTATTAAAATCTGAAGTTATTCCACAAGCTTCCATGAATGCTAAAGCATCAGCTATTTTATCCTCTAGTTCTTTAAATTTTTTAGCTTGAGGACTTTTCTTGATATAATCTAAATTCCATAAATGGACTTTATTTAAATCCGCAAAACCTCCTTTAGAAAAAGCTCGTAAAATATTTAAGGTTGAAGCAGATTGTGAATAAGCTTTAAACATCCTTTTTGGATCTGGTCTTCTTGCTTTTTCTGTAAAATCAATAGCATTTATATTGTCACCTAAATAACTTGGTAATTCTTTGCCACCCTGTATCTCAGTGGGGGCACTTCTTGGTTTTGAAAACTGACCAGCTATCCTTCCAAGTTTAACAACCGGTAAAGATGCTGAATAAGTTAAAACTAATGACATTTGAAGAATAACTTTAAATGTATCTCTAATGTTATCTGGATGAAATTCTGCAAAACTTTCTGCACAATCTCCACCTTGTAATAAAAAGGCTTTTCCATCCACAACTTCAGCAAGTTGTTGTTTCAAATGTCTTGTTTCTCCAGCAAAAACCAAAGGTGGAAAGGTTTTGATTTTATTCAAAACTTGATCCAATTCTTTTTTATCCGGATAATCCGGAATATGTTTTACCGGATATTTTCTCCAGCTATTTACTTTCCAATTTTTCATTTTCAACTCAAGATTGTTGTATCAGAATTTTTCTATTATTCAACGGTTACTGACTTTGCTAAATTTCTAGGTTTATCAATGTCATAACCTTTTTTTAACGCTGAATAATAAGCTAATTTTTGCAAAGGAATAGTCAAAAGAAAAGGTAGTAGATCCTCATTAGTACTTTCAACTTCGATTTTCTCCCAAATATTTTCTGAAATTACCTCATCTTTACTTTTATTCGTAATTAATAAAACTTTAGCTCCCCTTGCAATTACCTCCTGCATATTTGAAATCGTTTTTTTATAATAATTATCTCTTGGAGCCAAAACTACAACCGGCATACCCTCCTCTATTAATGCTAAAGGTCCATGTTTCATCTCTCCTGCAGGATACCCCTCTGCATGAATGTATGACAATTCTTTAAGTTTTAATGCACCTTCAAGAGCAATTGGATAAGAAAAACCACGTCCCAAAAACATAGAACCCTTTGCATCATTAAAAGTATTTGAAATTGTTTGTATCTTATTATCAATCAATAATGTTTGCTCAACTAGTTTTGGTAAATTTTTAAGGTCATCAATTTTTTTGTCAAAATGATTCTTTTCAATATCTTTTCTCAATAAAGAAAGCTTTAAGGCTAGAATATATAAAATCAATATTTGTCCAAGAAAAGCTTTAGTTGAAGCAACGCCTATTTCGGTTCCACAATGTATTGGTAATACAAATTCAGAGTCTCTTGCAATTGAACTTTCTACTACGTTTACGACAGCACAAGTTTTAACACCATTCTGTTTACAAAGATTTAAAGCAGCATAAGTATCTGCTGTTTCCCCAGATTGAGAGACGAATACATAAAGTGTGTCTTTTTTAAATCTATTTTTTCTGTATCTAAATTCCGATGCTATATCAATATTCACATCTAATGATGTTATTTCCTCAAACCAATATTTTGCCATTAAACATGAATGATATGCTGTTCCACATCCAATCAAGGTTATTGATGTAATCTCATCACTTTTCCAAGGAAAATTATAAATATTAATATCTTTATTAGACATATCTATATACTCATTAATTCCATTTCTAATTGTGTTTGGCTGTTCTTCAATTTCTTTAGCCATAAAATGTTTGTAATCACCTTTGTCATATTTCTCCTCTGTAGAGGATAATTCTAAAACTTTTTTATTAATTTTAATTCCTTCCTCACTAAAAAATTCAACGTGATCTTTTTTAATAATGCAGAATTCACCATCATTTAAATATGTAATCTTATTTGTCATAGATTTAAGCGCATAGGAGTCTGAACCCAGATAATTTTCGTTAGGACCATAACCAACCGCTAATGGTGAACCTCTTCTTGCACCAACAATTAAATCTGGTTGATCTTTAAATATAATACCCAATGCAAAGCTTCCATGTAATGACTTCAAAGTTTTTTGAATTGAATTAACAATATTTTCTGTTTTAAGATTTTCAGTAATTAAATGGACTATTACCTCTGTATCTGTTTGAGATTTAAATTTGTGACCTTTTCCAATTAAAAATTTTTTTAATATTGTAGAATTTTCAATAATTCCGTTATGAACAACAGAAACATTCTGGGAAGAATGCGGATGAGCATTAATACTATTAGGAAGTCCGTGTGTTGCCCATCGAACATGACCAATACCAATAGTTCCCTCCATGTTTTGAACTAAAGAATTTTTTTCCAAATTTTCTACTCTTCCCTCAGATTTTACTTCGTTTATCAATCCATTATAGAGAGTTGCCATGCCAGCAGAGTCATAACCTCTATACTCTAATTTTTTAAGAGAATTAATTATAGTTGCTGATACAGGTTTATTACTGTTAATTCCAATTATTCCACACATAACTATTTTGACTTTCTTTTATAATTTTTAATTTCAGTCTGCAAACTTCTCGTTAATGCTAACGATTTTTTCTTTACATTTTTTGTTATAACAGAACCAGCCCCAACAACACTACCTTCTTCAATTGTTATTGGTGCTATTAATGATGAATTTGAACCAATAAATACATTGTCTTTAATTTTAGTTTTACTTTTTTTAACTCCATCATAGTTACAGGTGATTGTTCCAGCACCAATATTGACTGATTTACCAATTTCACTATCACCGATATATGTTAAGTGGTTTACTTTTGAATTTATACCCAAAGTACTTTTTTTAATTTCAACAAAATTTCCAACTTTTGAACCATTTTTTAGAACTGCACCAGGTCTTATTCTGGCATAGGGGCCGATATCAACTTTATTTTCAATTTTACAATTTTCTAAATGTGAAAATGATTTTATTGTAACATTATTTCCTATTTTCACTTTTTGGCCTATTACTACATAAGGTTCGATAACCACATTCTTGCCTATCTTAGTGTCTTTTGAAAAAAAAATTGTTTCAGGACCAATCATTTTAACACCCACTTTTAAAAATTTTTTTCTAAGATTAATTTGATGCTTTTGTAAATTTAATTGTTTCATCTGTTAAATTCTTTATATTAAGTATATATGTTTCTTAATTCACAAAATATTTCTTAATAAAACTTTTAGTTATGAAGCAAAAATTTACAATTCTTTTTGATTTAGATGGAACTCTAGTTGACACAGCTCCAGATCTAATGCGTGCACATAATCATGTTATGAAAAAATTTGGTTATCCCACTAAGTCTACTGAGGAAATAAGAAATCTTGTTGGTCAAGGTGCAGGTGCAATGCTTGGTAGGTCTATTTGGGGGCAAGCTAAAAAGGAGTTTGGAAAAGTGCAAAACGAAAAGGTTAAAAAAGAGATGATAAAAGATTTTACTGACTTTTATGGAAAAAACATTGTAAATGAAAGTACCCTAATAAATGGTGTCAAAGATTTTCTAGTTTGGTCAAAAAAAAATAGTATTTCTATGGCTGTTTGTACCAACAAAACTGATTACCTAGCTGTTGATCTTTTAAAAAAAATTGGGATTTATGATTTTTTTGAATACATTGCTGGACACAATACATTTAATTATTGTAAACCTGATCCAAGACACCTAACCTCTGTAATTGAAATATTACAAGGTGATATTAAAAAATCATTAATGATTGGAGATAGTGAAACTGACGCAAATGCAGCAAAAGATGCTGGGATACCTGTAATCTTAATGGAAGATGGATATACTGAAAAAAAAACGAATGAAATTTACCATAATCACTTAGTAAAAGACTTTATTGGTATCGAAAAAATAGTATCAAAATATCTTTAATATTGATTATTTTTTTTTAACTATTAAAAACGACTTCGTTAATTAGGAGTTATTTTGATAGTTCATAAAATTAAAGTTTACCCATCTAAAATTCATTTACCAAAAAAAAATCAGCTTGCATGGAAAATTGCAGAAATTGCAAATGATAATGTAAAGTTAAATAAAGATGCTGTTGAAATGTCAATTAATAGAATAATAGACAATGCTTCTGTTGCGATAGCATCCCTAAATAGAAGATCGGTTATTTCTTCAAGAGAAATGGCTCTAAAACATTCAAGAAATAATGGTGCAACATTATTCGGTGTTGATAGTAAATTAAAATTTGATTGCGAATGGGCAGCATGGTCTAACGGAACTGCTGTCAGAGAATTAGATTTTCATGATACTTTTTTAGCGGCCGATTACAGTCACCCAGGAGATAATATTCCACCACTAATAAGTGTTGCTCAGCAGAATAAAAAAAGTGGTTTAGATCTTTTGAGAGGAATAATTACAGCTTATGAAGTCCAGGTTAATCTAGTTAAAGGAATATGTTTGCATAAACATAAAGTAGATCATATAGCACATCTTGGTCCTAGTGTAGCTGCTGGGATTGGCTCAATGTTAAGATTAAACACTGAAACTATTTATCAAGCTGTTCAACAAGCATTACATACAACAATTTCAACTAGACAATCAAGAAAAGGTGAAATTTCAAGCTGGAAAGCCTATGCTCCAGCACATGCCGGTAAGCTTGCTATAGAAGCTGTTGATAGAGTAATGCGTGGTGAAGGAGCACCAAGTCCAATTTATGAAGGTGAAGATAGTGTGATAGCAAGAATACTTGATGGAAAGAAAGCATTGTACAAAGTCCCCTTACCAAAAAAAGGAGAAACAAAAAAAGCAATACTTGAAACTTATACAAAAGAATATTCTGCTGAATATCAATCTCAAGCTTTAATAGATTTAGCAAAAAAACTTAAAAAGAAAGTTCAAAATCTCAACCAGATCAAAAAAATAGATATTTTTACAAGTCACCACACTCATTATGTAATCGGAACAGGTGCAAACGATCCACAAAAAATGGATCCTAATGCTAGTAGAGAAACATTAGATCACTCGATAATGTATATATTTGCAGTTGCACTTGAGGATGGCACTTGGCATCACGTAAAATCCTACACAAAAGCAAGAGCTAAAAGAAAGAGCACAATTAAGATTTGGAGATCGATAAAAACTCATGAAGATAAAAAATGGACCAAAAAATACCATGATCCAAACCCAAGAAAAAAAGCATTTGGTGCAAAAGTAGTAATAACTCTCAATAATGGTAAAAAAATTACTGAGGAACAAGGTGTAGCAGATGCACATCCTTATGGTTCACGTCCTTTCAAAAGACGAAATTATATTAACAAATTCTTAACTTTAACTGAAAATATCTTAGATAAAAAAGAAAGTGATAGATTTTTAAAAATAGTACAAAATTTAAAAAAATTAAAACCAGGTCAACTTGATAAGTTAAATATTGAAGTCAAAAAGAGTAAAATAAAAAGAAATTTTAAAAAAGGTATTTTTTAATGCACTTTATAGAAAAAGAACCAGTTCAAAAAAGAAAAGATTTTGTTGATAAATTAAAATCTGGTAAAATTTTAAGAGTTCCTGGTGCATACAACCCTTTGACCGCGAAGTTAATTGAGGAAATTGGATACGACGCAGTTTATGTTTCAGGTGGAGTTATGGCTAATGACTTGGGATTTCCTGACATTGGGTTAACTACTCTTCAAGATGTAAGTACAAGATCATACCTTATTTCAAGAGTAACTAATCTTCCAACTATCGTTGATATTGATACTGGTTTTAAATCTTGTAAAGAAACTATTGAAACTTTTGAGGAATTAGGAATCACTGCAGTTCATTTAGAGGATCAAATTGAGAGAAAAAGATGTGGGCATCTTGACAATAAAGAACTCATATCAACAGATGCAATGATTAAAAAAATTAAAGAATGTGTATCAGCAAAAAAAGATCAAAACTTTAAAATTATAGCTAGATCGGATGCAAAGAGCGTAGAAGGAATTGATAAAATGATAGAAAGATGCAAAGCTTATGCTGAAGCCGGTGCAGAGATAATTTTTCCAGAAGCTTTGAAAGATGAGAAAGATTTTGAAAAAGTTAGAAAAGAATTATCATGTTATTTGCTAGCTAATATGACTGAATTTGGTAAATCAAAATTATTCAATTATAAAGAGTTAGAAAAATTTGGTTACAATATCGTAATCTACCCAGTTACTACCCAAAGACTAGCTATGAAAAATGTTGAAGATGGATTGCGAGACATTTATGCAAATGGACATCAAAACAATATCATCGATAAAATGCAGACTAGGAAAAGATTGTATGAACTTGTTGACTATGAAAAATATAATAGCTTGGACGAAAAAATTTATAATTTTAGCACTAAAGGACATGAGTAATGAGTGATGATATTAAAAAAGGTTTATTAGGAATAGTTGTTGATGAAACAGAAGTTTCTAAAGTTATGCCTGAAATAAATTCTTTAACCTATAGAGGATATGCTGCTCAAGATTTATGTGAATATTGTAGATTCGAAGAAGTAGCCTATCTAATTTTAAATAAAGATTTACCAAATACAATTGAATTAAGAAAGTTTGAAAAAGAAGAAAAAAATAATAGAGATTTATCTAAAGACCTTTATTCAATTATTAAAAAAATGCCAAAGAAGTCTCATCCGATGGATGTCGCCAGAACAGCTGTGAGTATAATGGGGCTTGAAGATAAAGAAACAACAGATTCTTCTCAAGAGGCAAATATGAGGAAAGCAATAAGAATTTTAGCTAAAACTCCTACTGCTCTAGCAGCTTTTTATAGATTAAGAAAAGGAAAAAATATTATTAAACCTAAAAAAAATTTAAACATAGCAGAAAACTTTTTCTATATGTGCTTTGGGAAAGTTCCGCAAAAAGAAATTGTAAAAGCTTTTGATGTGTCTTTAATTCTTTATGCAGAGCATAGTTTCAACGTATCAACATTCACTGCAAGAACTATTACCAGCAGTTTATCGGACATCCATGGGGCTATTACTGGTGCAATCGCAAGTTTAAAAGGTCCACTTCATGGTGGTGCAAATGAGGAAGTAATGCATATGATGAATAAAATAAAAAGTCCAAAAAATGCTCTTAAATGGATTAATAATGCTCTAGATAAAAAAGAAGTAGTTATGGGATTTGGTCATCGAGTTTACAAATCTGGGGACTCAAGAGTTCCAACAATGAGAAAATATTTTGCAAAAGTTGCAAAGCTCAAAAAAGATAAAAAATTTGAAAAAATTTACGATATTGTGGAAAAAGTAATGATAGACAGAAAAAATATACATCCAAATGTTGATTATCCAACTGGACCAACATATCATTTGATGGGGTTTGATACGGACTTTTTTACACCAATCTTTGTCATCTCAAGAATTACCGGGTGGTCAGCACATATCATGGAACAACACGCGGCCAATAAATTAATAAGGCCTCTAGCTAGTTATAAAGGAAATCAACACAGAAAAGTTGTTCAATTAAATCAAAGATAATTACTTTTGAATTTTTGCAAATCTGGTATTCCACAAAATTTCACATTTTAACTCATATTTTTGAATAAATTCATCTATTGCTTTTTTAACCTGTGGTGCCTGAGCGCCTAAGTCATAATCATCACATAATATTGTTCCGTTAGAATTGATCACCTCCAAACAACATTCTAAATCATTCTTAACAGTCTCATAAGCGTGACCACCATCCAAAAATACAAAATCAATTTTTGACATATCAATTTTTTTTAAAACCAAATTAGAATTACCTTTAATCAAAGTAATATTATCTTTATACTTTTTTAAAAGATCTTCAACTGCCTCTTTACTATAAGGATTTTGATTTTTAAAAAATTTAAAATAGATATTTTTTAATGGATTAGAGAAAAGCGTATTGGGTATTACCTCTGATTTATTTTCATCGTTTATTTCAAATAAATCTAAACCTATGTATTTAAAATCATGTTTATGAATTTTGTAAAGTAGTTCACAAATATTTCTTGCTGTTACACCATGAAAAACACCAATTTCCAAAAAAGTTTTAGGACTTTTCTCTTTTACTATATTGAGAAAAAAATCACCCACACCATCCTGCTTAAGACTTGTTTTTCTAAAATACTTTTTATATTTCAAATGAATTAACTAAATGCTTCAACCCAAGTACCTTGAGTTGATGCTTTAGAATACTCCGTTGCACGACCTTCAAAAAAGTTCATGTGCTCAACAGCATTCAGCATGGTGTCAAGCCATCCTAAAGGATTTTTTTCTACATCATAAATTGGTTCCAGACCTAATTGGACTAATCTTCTATTACCAATAAATCTAATGTAATCTTTAACTTCTTGTGCAGTTAAACCTTCCATAGGGCCCATTTCAAAAGCTAAATCAATAAAAGAATCCTCGTGCTCAACTATTGTTCTGCAAGCTTCATAAAGTTCTTTTTTTAATTTTGGAGTCCAGATTTCAGGATTTTCTTTTATAAACTCTTTAAAAATTCTTATCATAGAATTACAATGAAGAGTTTCGTCTCTAACTGACCAAGTTACTATTTGGCCCATACCTTTCATTTTATTGTGTCTTGGAAAATTTAAGAGAATTGCAAAACTTGCAAATAACTGAAGTCCTTCTGTGAAAGCACTAAATACAGCGACAGTTTTGGCAATATCTTCTTTTGAGTTAACATTAAATCCTTGCATGTAATCATATTTATCTTTCATTTCTTTATATTTCATGAAAGCTGAATATTCAGATTCAGGCATACCGATTGTATCTAATAAATGAGAGTAAGCAGCTACGTGAACTGTTTCCATAGATGCAAAAGCAGTCATCATCATTAAAACTTCTGTTGGCTTAAATACTGTTGTGTAATGTCTTAAGTAACAATTATTTACTTCAACATCCGCCTGTGTAAAAAACCTGAAAATTTGAGTTAAAAGATTTTTTTCTGGTTGAGATAAGTTTTTTTGCCAATCTCTTACATCGTCCCCAAGTGGAACCTCTTCTGGTAACCAATGTATTCTTTGTTGGGTTAACCAAGCATCATAGCACCACGGATATCTAAATGGCTTATATACAGGGTTCTCAACTAATAAACCCATCTTTTTTGGTTGAACTATCTCTTTATTTTCTGTCTTAATTTTATCTGCTACTGACATGATAAACACTCCTCATATTCTGGTTGATCGTTAGTTTGTTGGTTTTTTGATTTATATACATTGGCTGTAACATCAGTTGATTTAGCATTATTGATATTTTCAGCTCTTTGAATTGATTTTGATCTACAATAGTAGAGGCTTTTTAAACCTTTTTTCCATGCATCAAAATGAATTCTATGTAATTCTTTTTTATGAACATCAGCTGGTAAAAATAAATTTACCGATTGTGCTTGGGAGATATATTGAGTTCTGTCTCCACTCAGTTCAACAATCCATTTTTGGTTTAACTCAAAGGCAGTTTTAAAAACATCCTTTTCTAAATCATTTAAAAAATCTAAGTGAGATACTGATCCTTGATTTGTTGTAATTGTTGACCAGGTTTCATCATCGTTTTTTCCGTGACTTTCTAAAATTTCCTCTAAATATCTATTTCTTACATTAAAAGACCCAGATAATGTTTTGTGTGTATAACTATTAGCTGCAATTGGTTCAACACCCGGAGAAGCTCCTCCACATATAATAGAAATAGAGGCTGTTGGAGCTATCGCAGTCTTGTTAGAAAATCTCTCATTAAATCCATATTCTGCTGCATCTGGACATGCACCTCGCTCTTCAGCTAATTCTTTTGATGCTTTATTAACTTGTTCATCAATTTGTTTAAATATTTTTTTGTTCCAAGATTTAGCCATTACAGATTCAAGTGGAATTCTATGTTTTTGTAAAAAGGAATGAAAACCCATAACCCCAAGACCAACACTTCTTTCTCTCTCTGCAGAATATTTTGCGTCTTTAAATTGATCTGGAGCCTTATTAATAAAGTCTGACAAGACATTATCTAAAAATCTCATTACATCACTAATCATGTTCAGATCATCTTTCCATTCATCATATTTTTCCAGATTTAAGGATGATAAACAACAAACAGCTGTTCTATCTCTTCCATCTTTATCAATACCTGTAGGAAGAGTTATTTCACTGCATAGATTAGAAGTTTTTACTGTTAAGTTTGCAAGTTTATGGTGTTGTGGAATTTGTCTATTAACTGTATCAATATAAATAATGTATGGCTCACCAGTTTCAATTCTAGCTGTTAACAACCTAATCCATAAATTTCTTGCAGATATAGTTTGTTGAATAGATCCATCAGCTGGACTTTTAAGTGCCCACTGATCATCAGTTTCAACAGCGCGCATAAATGCATCTGAAACTAAAACTCCGTGATGTAAATTTAAAGCTTTTCTATTTGGATCGCCGCCAGTTGGCCTTCGCATTTCAATAAACTCTTCTATTTCAGGATGATCAATAGGAAGATAACAAGCAGCTGAACCTCTTCTCAAAGATCCTTGACTTATTGCCATAGTTAAAGAGTCCATAACTTTAATAAATGGAATTATCCCAGAAGTTTTTCCGACTTTACCAATCTTTTCTCCAATTGATCTTAAATTACCCCAATAACTTCCTATGCCTCCACCCTTCGCAGCAAGCCAAACATTTTCACTCCAAAGATCTAAAATACCACCTAGACTATCTGAAGCTTCGTTTAAAAAACATGAAATGGGTAATCCTCTTTTGGTTCCGCCATTCGACAAAACTGGAGTTGCAGGCATGAACCAAAGGTTACTAATGTAATTGTAAATTCTTTGAGCGTGTAAATTATCATCAGCATATGTGCTTGCTACTCTTGCAAACAAGTCTTGATAAGACTCATTGTGACCAAGATATCTATCTTTCAAAGTTGCCTTACCGAAATCAGTTAAGTTTGCATCTCGAGAACGATCTATTTTAATTATGATACCTTTATCATTCTGAAAAAGTTCAGTTTCATTGTTAAGTGAAAAAAGGTCTGGTCTATTATTTTTTTCTACTTCTTTAACTTGTGGGCTATATTCAGAGACAGCTTTCTTTAGGGCCTGCGATAGAATTTTATTCATATTTATTATTATATTTTCTTATTAGTACGAAAACAACTATATGTTGTGTACGTTTAGCGTTAATACACTATATAAACAACAAATCAACAGAACATTTATAGAACACAAGGAAAAAAAATCAATAAAAAAATTAAAAAAAATGTAAGTAATTAACAATAATGTCCGTAAATTTAAAAATCGACCCCTATGGTTTTAGAGAGTATGACGCTCGATGGTTGTATGAAAAAGACATAAATCTCCCAGGCATAACGAATCTTGGTAAAGGACTAGGTACACAAATTATAAAACAAACAAATAAAACAAATCCAAAAGTAATTGTTGGTCATGATTATCGATCATATAGTGAAGATATAAAAGCAGCACTTAAAAAAGGTTTAGTTTCAACAGGTTGTTTTGTTGAAGACGTAGGTTTGTCTTTGTCTCCGATGGTTTATTTTGCACAATTCCATTTTAATTCTGATGCTGTTGCAATGGTAACTGCAAGTCATAACGACAATGGTTGGACGGGTGTAAAAATGGGTATTAGGAAAGGATTAACACATGCGCCTGAAGAAATGCGAGCATTAAAAGAAATAACATTAAGTGAAAACTTTGTAAACGGACAGGGTCAGGAAAAAAAAATAGAAAATTTTCAAGACATATATAAACAAAGTTTAATAGATAACAATAAAATCAAAAAAAAAATTAAAGCAGTAGTAGCGTGTGGCAATGGAACCGCAGGAATTTTTGCTCCTGATATTTTGCGTGGAATTGGTTGTGAAGTAATAGAACTTGATTGTAATTTAGACTGGACCTTCCCTAAATATAATCCTAATCCAGAAGACTTAAAAATGTTACATGCAATTTCTGATGCTGTTAAAAAAAATAATGCCGATATCGGGTTTGGATTTGATGGTGATGGTGACAGAGTAGGAGTAATTGATAATGAAGGGAATGAAATATTTTCAGATAAAATTGGATTATTAATTGCAAGAAGTTTATCAAATAAATATAAAAATTCTGTTTTTGTAGTGGATGTAAAGTCAACAGGATTGTATGCGAATGATGAATTATTAAATTCTAATAAATGTAAAACAATTTATTGGAAAACTGGTCATTCACATATCAAAAGAAAAGTAAACAATGAAAAAGCTTTAGCAGGATTTGAAAAAAGTGGACACTTTTTTTTTAATCAACCTTTGGGTTACGGGTATGACGATGGTATCAATTCGGCGATCCAAGTTTGTCATTTATTGGATAATCAGAACAAAAAAATGAATGAAATAATTAAAGAAATCCCAAAAACTTTTCAAACACCTACTATGGCTCCTTATTGCAAGGATGAGGAAAAATATGCTTTGGTCGATAAAATTGTTAAAGATATTGAAAAAATTAAAAAAGAAAAAATTAAAATAGATGACCAAGAAATTGATGAAATTTTAACAGTAAATGGTGTCAGATTTTCATTTAAAGATGGCTCATGGGGTTTGATTAGAGCCTCCTCTAATAAACCTTCTTTAGTGATTGTAACAGAAAGTCCTACTTCTGATGAAAGAAAGTTAAAAATATTTAAATTTATAGATTCCTTACTTCAAAAAACAGGCAAAATTGGTGAATACGACCAAAAAATTTAACTAATCACTCTTTTCTTCAGGTTCATCTTTATTTAATGAGTTGTCACTATAAAATTTTTTAATTAATTCTTCCTCTTTCTTTTTTTGCTCTAGATCAAATTTTTCCTCCCACTCTTTCAATCTTCTCTCTTCTTCTAGTATTCTTTGTTCCTCTTCCAATTTTTGTTTAATTTCTAATTCTTTTTCCTCTTCTATTCTTTTTTGCTCCTCTTCTTCTTTTCTTAATTTCTCTGTTCTCTCGTATTCTTCTTTTTGACGTAAAAATCTCTCCTCTTCTTCTGCTTTGATTTTTTCCTCTTTGAGTCTTAGCTCTTCCTCTTTAACTCTCTGTTCTGCTTGCTCTTTTAAAATTTGTCTTTCTATCTCTTTTTGTCTCTCATTTTCGATCTCTTTTAACCTTATTTCTGACTCTTTAAGTTTTTCCTCTTCATATTTTAATCTTTTGGCAGCTTCTCTTGTTCTTTGTTCTTCATCTAATCTTTTTTGTCTCTCTATCTCATTAAGTCTAATTTGTTCTTGTCTTTCTCTTTCTTTTTCCTCTCTTAATTGCTGTGATTTAATCTCTTTTTCTTTTAAAGCTTGTTCTTTTGCTTTTATTTTTTCTTCTCGATTTCTTTGTCTCTCAAGCATTCTTAATCTGAGTTCTTCCTCTCTGATCTTTCTAGCATCCTCTCTTATTTTTTTAGCTTCCTCGTCTTTAATCTTTTGTTGTTCAATAAATATCCTTTTAGCTTCGATTTTTTTTCTTTTTTCCTCATTTTTTCTAATTTGCTTTTCATTTTCAATAATCAGTCTTCTTTGCTCAAGAATTTGTTTTTTTTCCTCTTTAATTCTCTCTTCTTTTTCTCTTTGAGCTTGTTTTTTTTGGTTCTCAAGTTCTTTTTTTTCGTTGATAATTCTCTGTCTTGCTGATCTCTCTTTGCTTATTTTTCTTTCTTTTTGAAGCTTTGTATAAAAATTCTGTAATTTATTTTTACATTGTTCAATGAAATTAAATGGGTTCATATCAAATTTACCCTTTTTACTATCTCGACTATCAGATTTATTGTTATCTCTTTTTTTTTGAGCCATATTAAAAGGTAACACTATTTAAATTATTTTAAATATAAACCATGTGTTTAAATTGAGGTTTTTTGATTATTTCAATTTTTACGTGCACAATAGAATAATTTTTTTTAAAAGAATATTTTGATTCGTAAGGAGAATCGAATAATCTTTAAATATGGGTGGTAGAGGGAGACTGAAGCCACCCTTTTTCTTTAGTACTTCTTATTCTTAATAACTTTATATTCAAAATTTTGAGTTGTTTCATTTACACTAATAAGTTTAGCGCCATTTTTAATATGAAATTTATAAGCCATGTCTGTTAAAGGAGACAAAGTAACTAGTCTGTTGAGATGATTTGATTTTTTTATTTTATTAAATACTTCTTTGACAATTAATTTACCACCCCCCTTTTTTTTAGACCAAACAGTATAAGCAATTGCAATTTTACCTACATTCTGTCCTCTCAAAGTGCTTTGTAAGTGAGCGTCTTGACTCATAATATCTAAATCCTCTACAGACTTTGGTATTTCATTCGTATAAGCAAAACACATGACAGCATGGATTTCTCCTTTATACTTAACCCCAAAAATTTTTCTTCCATAACTTCTTCTGAAAGTATTATCAAGTTCTGGTCTCACAGGATCTTCTTTAGTATTACATTCTTTCAGCTCAACTAACTCTGCACCTTTAATCCAATCAAAAAAATTACCAATATTTTTACCAATAATTTGTTTATTTTTTCTAAGCCTTGCTTTTATTCTTGGCTTAAATTTTTTAGCTCTCTTTGAGTAGTTTTTGATAGAACCATCTTTCAAATATTTAGCTACAAGTTTTTCTTTAACAACTTTAATAATTTCTTTCATAATTTTAGATTAATTATAAACTAAAATATCTAAATATAAAAATTGTCCCAATAACATATAAAAAAACTCCAAACATTCTTTGAGCTTTAATTTTACTCATTTTGTGAACTGTATTAACTCCTATTCTTGCCATTATTGTTGTTATCGGAATAAATATTAAAAACGCTGGTATATTTACAAAACCAATGCTTAAAGGCAGACTAACATCTAAATACAGTCCAGTTGAAAAGAACCCTATCGTTCCTGAAATAGAAATAATCCAACCGATAGCAGCGGCACTACCAATAGCTTTTGTAATTGGATATCCAAAAAATCTTAATATAGGAACATTCATCATTGCCCCTGTAATGCCCATAGGTGCGGAAATTGAACCAGATATAAAGCCTAAAACAGCTTTGGGAAAAAAACTAAATCTAGGTTTAATTTTATTTGAATTTTCTTGTTGTAAAAGCAAATAAGCACCAAATATGAAAACAACAATTGAAAAAAAAAGAACTAAATATTTCGTCTTTAAAAAAGCTGCTAAAAAAGATCCAAAAAATACTCCTAAAATAACAAATAATCCAAAAATTTTTAAAACACCAAAGTCTACTGCATTGTGCTTTCTATGAGTAAGAACGGAAGCTGTTGAGGTAAAAATAGTAATGAAAAATGCAGTTCCAACAGCTAAATGCATTGTGTAATCCTCTGTGAGATTTAAAAAATCGAATATAAAAAAAAGAAATGGAACTGATATTAGACCACCTCCGATCCCAAAAAGCCCTGCAAAAAAACCAACAGGTATAGCAGCCATGACCATCAAAATAATCAAATAAAAGTAATTGAGATTTGTAAGGGAGTCGGTCAATTTTTATATTTTTAATTTATACTTAAATACTCGATAAAAGATCGTATTGATACTAAAATTAAAAATATTCCAAAAATTTTACTAAGTAATTTTTTATCAATTTTATGAACAACTTTAGCTCCTATTCGAGCCATAACCATCGTAACTGGGACAAATACTGCAAATCCTAGTAGATTTATATAACCAACACTATAGGGTGTTCTTACATTATCAATTATTTTACCACCTGTTATCATTGTAATAGTTCCTGTTACAGCAATCAAAAATCCAACTGCTGCTGCTGTACCTATTGATTTTCTAATGTCATATCCAAAAGTCCTCATAAATGGAACCATTAAAGATCCTCCCCCAATACCTAAAGGCACAGATATAAATCCAATAATTACACCAGAAATATTTTTTACAATAGCTGAAATTTGTTTTGGGTTATCTACTAATTTTTCTCTTAAAAAAATAAAAAACAATCCAACCATGAGAGCGAAGATTGAAAAAAATAAAACTAATGCGGGAGTTTTTAAATTTACAGCTAAGAAAGTTCCACCAATTACACCTGCTAAAATAAAAACACCAAATGATCTTACCATTTTAAAATCAACAGCATCATACTCTTTATGGGTCATTGTTGAAATGATTGAAGTGGGGATAATTATTGCAAGTGATGTTCCAACCGAAAGATGCATTCTCGTGACGATATCAAAATCCAAAACAGTAAAAGCATAATAAAGTGCTGGAACCATAACAATTCCACCACCTACTCCCAACAATCCAGCCATGAAACCTGCTCCCGCAGCCGCAACTGCTAAAACAAATAACAAGTTTATTAATTCAGCAGTGGCAATTGTTTCCATTAGGAACTTACTTGATTGGCTTTTTCATTATTTTGAACAATAGTCATAATATGTTTTGCCTTTTGAAAATCAGAATCTCTTGCCATCATATTATCACTTAAATATCTTTTCCATTCTTTCGAACCTACCTGACCATGGTATAAACCAACTGTGTGTCTCATTATATGATTTACTTTAGTTCCCTTCTTTACTTCATCATCCAAATATTCTAAAAGTTTTTTAACTACTTCCTCCCTTGAAGGATTGTCATTTGTTTTGAATATCTCTTTTTCAATTTCAACCAGCGAATATGGATTTTGGTAGATGGACCTACCAATCATTACGCCGTCACAAAATTTCATGTGATTATTTATTTCGCTTACTTTGGTTATACCACCATTTATAATTATTTCTAAATCTGGATTTGCTTTTTTAATCTCATAAACCATGTTGTAATTTAATTTTGGAATATTCAAATTCTGCTTTGGTGATAATCCAGAAAGCATTGCTTTTCTTGCATGTAAAATAAATGTGTTTGTACCTACGTCTCTTAATTTGTGAACAAAATTATTAAGATATTCAAAATCTTCGACATCATCAAAACCTATACGAGTTTTAGCTGTTACAGGAATTTTACATACTTTGACCATAGAATGAATACATTCCGCTACTAGGTCTGGTTCCTTCATTAGACATGCGCCAAACTTATTTTTTTGAACCTTTTTACTTGGACACCCAAGATTAATATTTATTTCATCATAACCCATGTCCTCTGCAATTTTTGCAACCTCTGCTAATTCATTTTTATCAGATCCACCAACCTGTAAAGCTAAAGGTTTTTCCTCTGGGCTAAATGATAAAATTTTGTTTCTATCTCCATGAATTGCTGATTTAGTGGCGACCATCTCGGTATAAAGCATTACATTTTTGCTCATTAATCTTAGAAAAAAACGATCGTGCCTATCGGTACAATCCATCATTGGTGCAACTGAAACTTTTCTGTTAATTTTTTTTTTAGTATCCAAGGGCTTTACCCATGATTTTATCAGGTAACCATGTAACAATTTCAGGAAAAATACACAGAATTAAAATAGCCAATGCCATAATTATCATGAAAGGAATAGAGCCTTTTAAAATTTCAGATAAACTTACATCTGGAGTAATGCCCTTTATAATATAAAGATTTAATCCTACAGGAGGTGTTATCAATCCTATTTCCATATTGATCGTGAATACAATTGCAAACCAATAAGGATCAAATCCTAAAGTTGTTATTACAGGCAACAAAATTGCAGAAGTCATAACAATCACAGCAACCGGAGGTAAAAAGAAACCAGCGATCAAAAGAAATATATTAATTAAAATAAATACAACCCACTTATTTGAACTTAACTCAACCATACTTTGGGCTAAAGATTGAGTTACGTATAATTGTGAAAGAGTGAACGCAAAAAGATAAGAAGCTGCAATAATAAACATTATCATTACACTTTCTTTCATTGATACTTTTACAATGTTCCAAATCTTTTTTGGCTGATAAATTTTGTAAACAACAGCTATCAAGACAAAAACTAGGAACGCTCCAACTCCAGATGCTTCAGACGGAGTTGCAACTCCACCGTATAAAACGTATAAAACTCCCGCAATAATTGCTAGGAATGGAAGAATTCTGGGTAATACTTCAAGTTTTTCTTTTAATGTTGGTTTTACCCTGTTTCTTAAAGCTTTTGCAGCATCTTTATCTATAAAATAACTATGGATAAGTGCCCAAATTGCAAACATTCCTGCCAACATAAAGCCAGGTACTAATCCACATAAAAATAATCTTCCGATTGATGTTCCAGTTGCAATTCCATAAACAATTAAAACAATACTTGGAGGAATTAAAACTCCTAATGTTCCACCAGCTGCTATAGTTCCAGTAGCTATTTGATCTGAGTAGCCCCTTTTCCTCATTTCGGGTATTCCCATAGTTCCAATAGCTGCACAAGTTGCAGGGCTTGATCCACTTAATGCAGCAAAAATTGAGCACGCTCCTATATTAGAAATCACTAGTCCACCTGGCACTCTCCAAAGCCATCTATCTAACCCTGTGTATAAATCTTTACCCGCAGGAGAATTAGCAACGGCCATTCCCATTAAAATAAACATTGGTATTGAAAGTAAAACAAATGAATTTAAACCAGCAAAGAATGTTTCAGCAAAAACATCAAGCATTTGAAAACCTTCAAATGATACTAAAAGAACTATCGATACAAAACTCAAACCAAAAGCAATTGGAATTCCAGAAAAAAGCACCAGCAAAGTAAAAACTGCAACGATTAAAGCTATTATCAATGGGTCCATTAATTATAATCCTTATCGTCAGTGAGTTTGATAATTTCAGCTATATATTGAAGAATCATTAGTATCGCGCCTAAAGCCATTGAGGAATATGGTATCCATAAAGGTGGATCCCAAACTGTTCCGGTCGAATAATTTTTTGTAAATGCTTCCTCAACCATTAAAAATCCAAAATAAAATAAAATTAGAAAAAATAATAAACTCAATAAGGAGGTAAAAATTTTTAAGCGGATGATATTTTTTTTGGAGAGGAAATCATAAATCCATTCCATACTAACGTGAGCTTTTTCACTAAGTACATACACACTTCCTATAAAAGTTGATGCAACCAGTAACATGGTAACTAATTCTGTTTGCCAAGTAATTGCTCTTTGAAAAAAATATCTCTCAAAAACTAGCTCTACAATAACTAAAATTGATAAGAGCAAAGCTAATACTGCAAAAGCACCACAAGCTTTTGCTATAAAATCACAAAATTTAAGATATTTTTCTTTCATAAAAAAACCCCTATTTAATAAGAATAAATAGGGGTTCTTTATATATTATTTTATTTAACTGCTAAAGCCATTTCCATCAGCTTATCGCCACCTGGAACTTTATCAGCAAATGCTTTGTGAGATGATTTTTTTGCAATCTCTACCCACGCAGCATGATCTTTTTCGTTCATGTATACTAATTTAACACCTGCAGCTTTATAAGCTTCTTCAAACTTTTTATCTAAGTTTTCAACTTGAGCTGTCATGTATTTTTCAGCAACTTTTCCTGCTTTCATCAAAGCTTTTTGTTGCTTAGAATTTAAAGCATCAAAAGACTTTTTAGACATCAGAATTGGCTCATACATAAACCATAATCCAAATTTTCCTGGAGGTGTTGCGCATGAAACTTGCTCATAAATTTTGTAACTGACAAAACTTCCTGAACTAGTATTTGCACCTGTTAATACACCTGTTTGTAAACCAGTATAAATTTCAGATGACGGCATACTTTGTATACCTGCTCCTGCAGCTTCTAACATTTGGTTAAATGCTTTACCAGCAGCTCTCATAACTTGTCCTTTTGCGTCGCTAGGGTTTTTAATACATTTTGTTTTTGAAGCAAAACCACCACCTAACCAAGCATCAGATAAAACTACAACACCAGCATCATTAATGATTTTTTTAATTTCAGTCATCATTGGACCTTTATTAAATCTTAATGCGTGATCATGATTTTTTACAGTTCCTGGCATTAGTGTTGCATCAAATTCTGGATGAAACTTTGATGCGTATGCTAAAGGAAAAGCAGAAATATCTAACTGACCAGTTGTCATAGGTTTCCACTGTTCTTTTGGTTTATATAATGATTTAGCTGGATAAATTCTGATATCTATTCCAACATTTGCTTTTTTAACCTCGTCAGCAATGATTTGAACCATTTCATGACGTGGATCATAAGATCCATCAGCTCTTGGAGTACCAGGCCATTGGTGACTTGCTTTTAGCGTAACTGCATAAGCAGAACCAATAGCAGTAAAAACAAAAACTAATGAAGTTAAATATAAAGATATTCTTTTTAACATTATTTTTTCCCTCTATTGTTATTTATAATAATTCAATTAAAGTGAACTTATTAATAAGAGTCAAGTCGACAAAAACTCATGTATGATGAAGTAATATGGATGGACCTTTAAAAAACCTACTGGTAGTTGATTTAACAAGAGTATTAGTTGGTCCTTACTGCACTATGATATTATCTGATTTAGGGGCTAGAGTAATTAAAGTTGAAGCACCTGAAATTGGAGATGACTCAAGAAAATTTGGACCATTCATAAAAGATTATTCTGCTTATTTCATGTCTCTTAATAGAGGAAAGGAAAGTATTGCGCTTAATTTAAAGAATGATGAAGATAAAAAAATTTTTGAAAAAATTTTATCCAAAGCAGATATTTTAGTTGAAAATTTTAAACCTGGAACTTTAGAAAAATGGGGGTTTGGCTGGAAAGATGTTAATAAGAAATATCCAAAACTAATTTATGCTTCTGCATCAGGCTTTGGTCAAACTGGTCCACTTAAAGAATTACCTGCTTACGACATGGTAGTTCAGGGTATGGGTGGTTTAATGAGTGTTACTGGGCAACCAAACTCTGAACCTACTAGAGTTGGAACATCAATTGGAGATATTACAGCTGGGCTTTTTACTGCGATAGGTATTAATGCAGCTTTGTATGATAGACAAAAAACTGGAAAAGGAATGTTCATAGATGTTTCTATGCTTGATTGTCAAATAGCTATATTAGAAAACGCTATAGCACGTTATCTATCTAAAAATGAAATTCCAAAACCAATGGGATCAAGACACCCATCAATCGCACCCTTTGAAGCCTTTAAGACAAAAGATAGTTACATAATCATTGCGGCTGGAAATGATAAACTTTTTGAAAAACTTTGTAATCTTCTTCAAATCCCAGAGGTAAGTAAAGATTCAAAATTTTCAGATAATTCATCTAGAGCAAAAAATATGGATGAGCTTAAAAAAATTTTAGAGGAAAAATTATTGAGTAAAAAAACAAGTGATTGGGTTAGTGAAATGGAAAAAGATAAAATTCCATGTGGACCAATTTTCAATATTAAAGAGGCTGTTGAAAACCCACAAATAGAGTCTAGAAACATGATTGTTAAAGCATTTCACAAAGTTGTTGGTGATTTTAAACTGGCTGGTAATCCAATTAAAATGTCATCTTATAAAGATGAAAAAACAAGAGGTGACATACCTGATTTAGATGAACATCGACAAAAAATTATAAAGGAATTTTGTAACTAATAAATTTTAAGAGTTTGAAGAGTCAGTGTCGTCTGCTGCTTGATCTTCACTTTCAGAAACTTGATCTAAAGAGACGTCTCCCTGTTCTGCATCAGCATCTTCGGATACAGGAGCTTCTGGCACTTCAGGCTTAGCAGTTTCAGACAATTCTGCTAAATCATCTTTAGATACTTGAATTTTTTCAGGAGCTTTTCTTGCTCTTTTGGATGGTAAAATAGGTGTTCCACTTTTCGAGATCTCACCTTTGTATAAGCTTTCAAAATCATCACCAACATCTTCATCAGCTTCAGCACCATCATCAACTTGTTCTACATGTTTTCTTAATTTGTAGACAGCGCTTTCAGTTAAATCATCTACTTTGATATTTTCTTCAGCTATTTCTCTTAATGCAATAACTGTGTTTTTATCGTTATCACGATCTAAAGTTGGTTCTATCCCAGTATTGAGTTGAGTTGCTCTTTCTTTTGCAACCAAAACTAATTCATATGGACTATCTACTTTATCAATACAATCTTCAACTGTAACTCTTGCCATGCCGGTTATCTATAAGCTGTAATTAAAAAAAGCAAGGATTATTTAAACATATTCAGGATTTAACCTATTTCTAACCACTAACAAAGCAATTAAAGATAAGAAAATATACACAAATGAAATCACTGCTATTTGCTCAATAGTAAAGCCTTTGTCAATTAACAAGCCAAATAAAGCTGTGCCAAAGGCAGTAGAAAATACCATCAATGCTGTTGTTAATGCTTTAATTGATCCAATGTATTTTACGCCATAAATCTCAGCCCAAGTCGAAGACCCCAAAACATTCGCAAGCCCATTTGAAATTCCAATTAAACCAAGGAATATTAAAGCAGAAATAGAAATATCTAAATAAAACAAAACCAACATTGATATCAACAAAGGTATATTCATAAAAATCAATAATTTTCTACTAGTAAATTTATCGATTAAAAAACCAGAGCCTAATAAAGTAATGACTGACAAAATAGAATAAGCCATAAATGATTGTGCTATGACAAATTCACCCCACTCTTTTGATTCTGTTATATATGACTGATAAACAAATACACCAGTAGCAATCCAAGGCATTGCTAACATATTCAAACAAACTATATAAAATCTATAATCTTTTAAAACCTCAACACGTGTCCAATTTTTTATTTCTTTTTCAACAAAATTTTGATCATTTACATCTTCTCTAGAATCAAAATTCAGGTTTTTGATTAACGCAAAAGAAATAAATGGTAAAAAAAATAGAATTAATACAGAAATAGATAACCAAATGTTTTGCCAAGCAGTTAAAGTAAGTAAATAGACAATTAAAACTGGTAAAATAAATTCTGCAGTTGATAATCCAAACCATCCAACACTTAGAGCTTTGCCTCTAGATTTAGTAAAAAATCTTGAAATTGTTGTAGTTGCAGTATGAGACATTAATCCTTGACCGGAAAACCTCATCAGAAAAACACCAATAAATAAAAAAACTATTGATGAAATTTTTGAAAAGAAAAAACAAGAAAAAGCTAACATTAAAGTTACATATAAAGCAAATTTAAAAATATTTATGTCATCAATTTTTTTACCAACCCAAATTAAAAGGAAGCTACTTAATAATGTTGCCGAAGCATAAATTGAGCCAAATTGTCCATGAGTTATTGAAAGTGTTTCTCTAATACTTGAATTAAATAAACCAAGAAAAAAACTCTGTCCAAAACTAGAAAAAAATGTAAAGATAAATCCAAATATAATTACTTTTAAACTTAAACTTTTAAACATAATAAATTATGAGCTGTAATGTTGCTTTCATAGGTCTTGGTGTAATGGGCTATCCAATGGCAGGTTATATATCAAAAGGTGGTCACAATGTAACTGTTTTTAATCGTACAAAATCAAAAGCTGAAAAATGGATTGGAGAATACAAAGGTAAAATGGCTGAAACTCCAGCGGATGCAGCTAAAGATGCTGAGTACATTTTTACCTGTGTTGGTAATGATAATGATTTAAGAGAAGTAACTTTTGGTGACAAAGGAGCTTTCAAAACAATTAAAAAGGGCGCAGTCTATATTGATAATACTACAGCCTCAGCAACAATTGCTAGAGAGATTTATGATTATGCAAAGAAAAATGGATTTGGCGCATTAGATGCTCCTGTATCTGGTGGACAAGCTGGAGCAGAGAATGGTGCATTAACAGTGATGATTGGTGGCGATCAAGCTGACTTTGATAAAGCAAAAGACAAAATTGATTGCTACAGCAAAAAAATGAAATTGCTTGGTAAAGCTGGTTGCGGACAATTAGCTAAGATGGTTAACCAAATTTGTATAGCGGGACTTGTTCAAGGTCTATCTGAAGGAATTAACTTTGGAATGAAAGCTGGATTAAATATGGAGGATGTAATCGAAGTTATTTCAAAAGGTGCAGCTCAGTCTTGGCAAATGGAAAATAGATACAAAACGATGATTGATGATAAGTTCGATTTTGGTTTTGCAGTTGACTGGATGAGAAAAGATTT
The DNA here is from genome assembly GCA_902518155.1 of uncultured Pelagibacteraceae bacterium. Classification (GTDB taxonomy): domain Bacteria; phylum Pseudomonadota; class Alphaproteobacteria; order Pelagibacterales; family Pelagibacteraceae; genus Pelagibacter. The sequence continues at coordinate 38,015 of CABYFA010000001.1, read as the reverse complement.
AAAGATTGCAATGGATGAAGCAAAAAATAATGGTTCATTATTACCTGTAACAGAACTTGTAGATAAGTTTTATGGAGAAGTTCAAGGTTTAGGCGGAAATCGTTGGGATACTTCAAGCTTAATAAAAAGATTTAGAAAGTAATGTATGCAACCAGCATACTATGAAAATTTCGAGGAAATTCAAAATAAGTATTGGTCTATGCTCGATGATGCTGTGACTAATAGAGGATCTCCTTTTAGAATTCCTGTCTTTATTTGTGCACACCAAGATGAGGTAGATGGAAGAATTGTTGTTCTTAGAAAATCAGATAGAGCAAATAATCTATTACAATTTCATACTGATTTAAGATCACTAAAAGTAGAAATTCTTAAAAAAAATAAGAATGCCTCTCTAGTTTTCTACGATAAAGAAGAAAAGATACAATTAAGAGTAAAGGTAGAATGTGAAGTTAATAATCAAAATTCTACAACAGAAGAGTCATGGAAAAAAACTCAACATATAAGCAGACGTTGCTATTTAACTGATAGTCCTCCAGGGACTGCTTCAGAAAATCCAACATCTGGAATGATATCCAAATTAGAAGATTTTGATTATACCATGGAACAAAGTGAGGAAGGTTATAAAAACTTTACTGTTATTAAATGTAAGATTAAATCTATTGAGTGGCTATATCTTGCAGCAAAAGGACATCGAAGAGCAAAGTTTGATTTAGAAGCTAATGAAAATGCTTGGCTAGTTCCATAACAAATTTTTATACCCTAAAACGTTCCCTTATCTATAGCTTTCAAAACAAATAATTTGTAATTGTAGTTTCGATGTACTGCGTGGGTGTAAACAATTCGATTATCATCAAAGTTGATAAGCAATGCAATTCCACCATATCCATCCATACCCATCACCGTATCACTTATACCAGGATAATTGGTATGAAAAAAACCTGCGTAAGATTTTGAATAACCATCACCTTGTATATATCCTTTGATAACTCTGTTTGCATAAACGTCCTTAAGATAATTTCCTATACATGTATCACTGTTCCAGTCATTCAAGATGGCTATGCCAATTCTTAATGTATCGTAACGTGTTGCTTTAAAATTTGATTGAATAACACCCTTTGACTCAATTCCAGTACCATTAAACTCTAACCTTCCAGCAAGACCAACATGATCTTTTAGGACATCATTAATAAATGAAGAAAATTTATGCCCAGTTTTAAATGAAATATAATTCAAAGCTACATTGGGAGAAAATTGCGAGTATTTAAAACGTTTTTTTGCTGGTTTAGTATTTGCTAATTCATTATTTGCAATATCAGCAATAGTTAAATCACCTATATCTCTTCCTGAGCTTAAATAATTATTTTTAATATATTTTTGATCACCTGTGCTGGCATTGATAACATCTTGCACTGTAGCTGTTTCTAGCAGCGTTCCTTTAACGATTGGCCAATCAGCTAAAGATGATGATAAAGAATTAATGTAACCTTTACAGATCGCATGACCCATGAGGTAACCACCTAAACTTTTGCCTAAAGACATACTGTATATCATCGTGTCATTATCTATTAAATCTCCAAATCTTTCAGGGGGAGATAGCTGATCAATAACAATCTCTCCATCTTCATACATCAAATAACTAATTAGACCTGTCGACTGCATCTTCTTAACAATCTTTTTTATGATCTTTGGTTCTTTTTGAAGATTAAATTTTAAAGCAGTTGGTTGAGAAGATGGTTTGGTATAAAACTGATTACTTAACCCTCTAATGTTATAAGTAAGAAAATGGTATTGCAGTGTCTCAAGATTTGGATTTTTTAATTCCTCAGGAATTTGTCTATTTTTCCATGTTTTAACTTTTTTACTTTCTGCAAAAACGTTACTACTCAATAACAAACCTATAACCACGACCCAAAAAATCTTTTTCATAATTAATCCTTAAAAAATTGATTTCGAATATTTTTTCCAGTTATCTTGATAGTGTTTTGTGTTTTCAAATACAGCTTTTTTTTCTTCCTCTGTAACTTCTCTTACTACCTTACCAGGTGAACCAATTACTAAAGAGTTGTCTGGTATTTCTTTATTTTCAGTAATTAAAGCTTTTGCACCTATGATGCAGTTTTTTCCAATCTTAGCGTTATTTAGAATCACTGCACCTATTCCAATTAAACTGTTGTCCCCTATCGTGCACCCATGAAGCATAACCATATGTCCGACAGTTACATCTTTACCAACTTTAATTGGATATCCTGGATCGGTATGCAATACACATCCATCTTGAACATTTGATCCCTCACCTATATGAATATTTTCAATATCTCCTCTTAAAGTTGCATTAAACCAAACACTTGTATTTTTTTCTAAAGTAACATCACCTATGACGACCGCATTAGGTGCTACCCAATTTTCGCCAGAGTTTTTTGGTTTTTTATCTTTTAAATCGTAAAACATAATTTATATATTATTACATTATGCCAATACAAACTCCAATATGTGATTTCGGTCAAAAGGCTCACGACTTTAAGCTTAAATCAACTGATAGTAAAATTTTATCTTTAGAGGACGTTAAAGGTGAAAGTGGAACCTTAATAATGTTTATTTGCAACCATTGTCCCTATGTTAAAGCAGTTACAAAGGATATTTCTGAGGATACCAAAAAATTGAAAGATTTAGGAATTAACTCTGTAGCAATCTGTGCCAATGATGCTGAGAATTATCCAGAAGACTCGTTTGAAAATATGATTGAATTTGCAAAAAAAAATCAATTCGGTTTTCCATATTTGGTTGATGAAACGCAAGAAATAGCCAGAACTTATGATGCTGTATGTACTCCAGATTTTTTTGGATACAACAAAAATTTGGAGCTTCAATATCGAGGCAGATTAAGAGAATTAAAAAATTTAATTCCTGTAAGGGATGGTGATAGTGATTTATTTAATGCAATGAAACAAATTGCTGAAACTGGTAAAGGACCTGAAAATCAAACTCCGAGTGCTGGCTGTAGTATTAAGTGGAAAAATAGTTAATGTATTTAATTGTTACGAGATCTTTTCCACCAGAGGTGGGTGGTATGCAAAGTTTAATGTGGGGTTTGGCAAAAGAAATGTCTAAAAACTTTATGGTCAAGGTTTTTGCTGATCATTACGAGAATCATAAAGAATTTGATAAAAAAGTAAATTTTTCAATTGAGAGAGTTGGTGGAATTAAATTCCTAAGAAAGATTAGAAAAGCACAGCTAATTAATGAATATTTAAAAGAAAGTAAAGTTCAAGGTGTTATAGCTGATCATTGGAAAAGTTTAGAATTAATAGTAACTGATAAAAAAAAATATTGTTTAATTCACGGAAAAGAAATCAATCACGCTAAAGGAAGCTCTTTAAATAAAAGAGCAAACAAAGTTTTAAATAGTGTTGAAAAAGTAATAGCAAATTCTGAATATACAAAAAATTTAGCCATTCAAAATGGTATAGAACAAGAAAAAGTTGTTGTGATAAATCCAGGAATTAGCCCTGCCCAAGAATTAAATAAGACATCGTTAACTAAAGTTGAAAGCTTACTTAAAACAAAATCACCACGTTTAATTACAGTTTCAAGATTTGATAAAAGAAAAAATCATGAAAAAGTGTTGATGGCTCTGAGAAACTTAAAACAAATTTATCCAAATATTGTTTACATTTGCATTGGGTATGGAGAAGAAGAACAAAATTTAAAAGATTTGGTAAATGAACTCGATTTAAGTGGGCAAGTTATGTTTTTTAAAGAGATAACTGATGACCTTAAAAATGCTTTGGTGGCAAAATCAAATATATTTGTGATGCCATCAGTAAAATATAAAAGCTCAGTTGAAGGTTTTGGTATAGCTTATATAGAGGCTGCACAATATGGAGTTCCCTCTTTAGGTGGAGCTGATGGAGGTGCAGCAGATGCAATTCAACATGATAAAACAGGACTAATATGTGATGGAAATAATCTAGATGAAATTTATTCATCATTAAATTCTATGATTGAAAATAAAAAATATTTGCATTTTGGTAAAAATGCAAAAGAGTTATCATCTAAATTCGATTGGTCTAATACCATCGAACAATATAAAAAAATATTGAATTAAAATTTATTTTTTTATAGTCCACCCATTCTTTTCTAAAGCTTTAATTATGTTTTTACGCATCTCATCTCTTGATGTTTTTTGATCACCTATTTTTTCAAAGAACAATGGTTCTAGTCCCTTATTCTTTTTTAATTTAAAATAGTTTTTAATTGATTGTATTTTTAGTTTCATGTTTCTCCTTTAGCGTTGTGTTTTAAGTCCCAGCAAGTAGAGTTATGATCTAAATCAGGACTAATTAATTCTATCATACTTAAGACATAATTCAAAATTATATTATTAATTGTTAACTAATTTTTTTATTTTAAAACTTCAAAAATATGCATCAATTAAAACTGTTTGATTACAGAAAAAATTATCTTTTTGATAAAAAAAATCAGGTTGCTCATTGGTACGATATCCTAAAAGAAAATGAAGATACTATCAGCTATGCAGAGCACATAGACCCTAACAGGGGATATGCGATAGCAGGTATGGAATATGAGGAGTATGTAGATGTAAAAAAAAATAAGTTGAGAGGACTAACCTATGATCAAATTCTCGAATACTTAAAAAGTGCTAAAAAAGAGGATAGGCTTAGAAAATATAAAGCATTACTGAAATTTAAAAATATTCCTTATGAAGCAGATCTTTTTACCTGGCATAATGAAGATCTATAATAAACTAAAAATTATTTTTTTGTCAGAGTTTTATAAATGTGCCACAGAACAATTAGAATTGTTGTAACCAATATACAAATTGTAAGAGTTCTGTCCCATAGAAACTCCCAAGATCCATTACTTAAAAGTAATGATCTTCTTAAATTCTCCTCCATCAACCCACCAAGAACAAACGCTAGTATCAATGGCGGCATGGGAAAATCATAAAGTCGTAAAAAGGTTGCAACAACTGCTATGCCAATCATTAAATAAATGTCAAAATTATTAAATGACATTACATAAATTCCTGTAATAGAAAAAAATAAGATTAATGGAATCAAATAATTTTTTGGTACAGCAAGAATTCTAGCGATGTATGGAATTAAAGGTAAATTTAATATTAATAATATTACCATCCCAATATACATTGACATTATAACTGACCAAAAAATTTCAGGATTGGTCATATAAAGTCTTGGACCTGGCTGAATACCAAAACCCAAAAGTGCTCCAAGCATAACCGCTGTAGTTCCACTTCCCGGTATACCTAAAGTTAACATAGGTACAAAAGAACCAGAGCATGCTGCATTATTTGCTGTTTCAGGTGCAGACAATCCATTCACACTTCCTTTTCCAAATTTTTCTTTTTCTTCATCCTTTACTAAATTTCTTTCCATTCCATATGCTAAGAATGATGCAATGGTGGCACCCGCACCAGGTAATACTCCAATCAAGAAACCAATAACTGAGGATCTTGGAATAGTTCGATACATTTTACCTCGTTCTTCTTTATTAATTCTTATTGATCCAAGTTCCGTTAGAGAAACTTGTTTTGCTGCAGCTGTTGGATCATTTCGCTTTAATATGATTGTTAAGGCTTCGCTCATAGCAAATGTTGACATAACCACCAAAACAAAACTTATTCCGTCTGTTAAATTCATATTATCAAAAGTAAATCTTGTAATATCTGATAAAGAGTCTTGCCCAACAGATGCGAGCATTAACCCCAATACCACCATCATCATTGCTTTTAAAAACTGCCCTTTAGATGAAAAAGCTGCTATTGCCGTCAACCCTAAAATCATTAATGCGAAATAATCTGGCGATCTAAAAGATAAACTTACTTTTGATAAACTTGGAGCCATAAACAATAAATAAATTGCTGATAGTGTTCCACCTGCAAATGAACTCCAGGCGGCGATAGCTAATGCTTTACCGGCTTTACCTTGTTGTGCCATTGGATATCCATCGAAAGAAGTTGCGACAGTTCCTGGAACTCCTGGTGCATTTAACAAAATGGAGGAGGTAGAACCACCAAATACTGCCCCGTAATAAACTCCAGCCATTAAAATCAGGCCCGTTGCAGGATCAAAACCATAAGTAATTGGTATCATTAAAGCAATCGCTGTCATTGGACCTAAACCAGGTAACATTCCAATAATTGTTCCAAAGAAACAACCAATCATAACCATAAAAATATTTTGAAATGATAATGCTGTAGTTAAACCAATTAATATTCCTTCTGTCATCCCATCACTCCAATAGATTTTAAAAAGGGATCCCTTAAATAAATTTCAAGAACTCCGTGAAGCAAATACATAAATCCAGCAACAAATGGAAAAGAAAGTAAAAACATTAAAACCCATCTTCTCTCACCTAAAAAGTAATAAGAGGCAAATAAAAATAAAGATGTAGTTAAAAAGTAACCCACTTTTAAAATTGTTGCCCCATAGATAATTGCAACTAAAATTAGTAATGCCGTTTTTTTGTATTCTAAAGTTCTATGTTCAACTTTTATAGTATCTGGATCTGGTAAGATTAATTTTAAACCAGAAAAAAATAAACCAGCATATCCTAAATAAATTGGAAATGTTCTTGCATTAAATGGTGCATTTTCATCGAACGCAAAAACCTGAATTTGATAAGCTGTATATAAATAAAATGCTGAGAAAATAAAAAAGAGCAGTGATATAATTTTTGTCGTATTTATATTCACTGCTCTTTAAATTAATTAATCCAGAGGATTAAATAACTCCTAGTTTCTTCATAAGAGCTGTCATTTCTTTCGTTTGAGTTTTTAAAAACTTAACAAACTTTTTGTCTGGGTTATAAATATTTACCCAAGCATTTCTTGCTCTTACCGCTTCCCATTCAGGAGTTTTTTGTACATCGCCTAACATTTTAGCAATAGCTTTTTTATCTTTGCTACTCATGCCTGGAGGACCAAAAAATCCTCTCCAGTTTACGAATTGTACATCATATCCTTGCTCTTTAAGTGTAGGTGCATCAGGTGCATCACCAACTCTATCAGGCGCAGTTATACCAATAATTCTTACTTGGTCTCTTGCTCCCATTAATTCACCTAAACCTGTAGATATAATTTGAGTTTCTCCAGATAAAAGTCCAGCTAGTGCTTTTCCACCTGCATCATAAGGAATATAAGCTACAGCATTTGGATCTGCACCAGCAGCTTGAAATGCTAAAGCACCAATTAAATGGTCCATACTTCCTCTAACAGAACCACCAGCCATTTTTATTGAACTAGGGTTTGCTTTATATGCATCAACAACATCTTTAAAGTTTTTGAAAGGTGAGTCTTTTGCAACTGCAATTGCACCATAGTCACCAATTACTCCAGCAATTGGCACAACATCTTTATAAGATAAAGTTCCACTTCCACTGACATAACCTTTGTGTCTTGTAATTGATCTCAAAACTAGTGGTGTTGATTGAACTAAGATTGTATTTTCTGGCTTAGTATTAATCATGTAAGCAAGAGCTTTTCCACCACCACCACCTGACATATTTTCAAATGATGCGCTTTTTAAAAATCCAGCTTTTGTCAAAGCTTCTCCAGTACCTCTAGCAGTTCCATCCCAACCACCACCAGCACCACCACCAATTACAAAATGTATTTTATCAATTGCAATTGAGTTGACTGTAGTTGTTGATAATAAAAGAGCGGCAGAGAATAAAACTGAAAAAAAAGATTTAATTAGTTTCATTATTTCCTCTCGTTGTTATAGTTAATTACATAGATTAAACATACTTTTAGTTATCTAGTCAACAACCAAAGATAGAGCACATGCAGAACGTGATTCCCTTTAACCGAGAAAGTTTTGGGCAATTATTATCAAAAAAATTTTTATTAGTCATTGTGATCTCTATTCCTAGTGCGATTGTCGCTGACTTTTTTAAGGTCCCACTTGCGTGGATGATTGGTCCGATGATAGCAACCTCTTTGATTGCCCTAAAAGGTTTTCAAGTAATAATGCCAAGATTAGCCCTTAGCTCAATCTTAATTATTTTAGGATTACATATTGGAAACTATATTGATCAAAATTTACTTAATCAGATGGTTAATTGGATTTGGACAACAATTATAATGTTTTTTTATATTGTTATTAGCATTTTAATTGTTTCTAAATATTTACAAAAATTTTCTGATTACAAAGAAAAAACATCAATATTTTCTGCTGCCCCAGGTGCTTTAGGACCATTAATGATTTTAGCAGAGTATGAAAAATCAGATTTATCTCAAGTAGCTACAGCTCATTTAATTCGATTAATAATTATAATAACTTTATTCCCTTTTATAATAGTTAGTCTTTACCCAGCTGAAGCTTTAGAATTAGAAAAATTTGATTACATGTCTCAAAACCATTGGGAATTAATTATATTAATTATTGTTTCATTAGTGTTCATATTTTTTTTTGATAAATTTAAAGTTCCAGCTGCAATATTATCTGGAACACTCGTTGCAAGTGGAGTTTTACAAATATCTGACATCGCGTCATACAAATTACCTGATGCATCAATAAATTTTTGTTTATTAATTTTGGGAGCTTCTGTTGGATGTAGGTTTGCAAATAAAACATTTAAAGAAGTGGCAAATAACTCTTTTCATGGATTAGTCGCAACCATACTTTTAGTTTTATTAGGTCTGATAGCAGCATACGTTGCTACATTTTTTGTAGATAATAACATTTTATCACTGATCTTATCCTTTTGCCCCGGAGGTATTTATGAGGTAGCAGTAATAGCGATTGCTTTTGACCTTGAGCCAGATTTTGTTGCTTTTCATCATATTATAAGATTGTTATTTATACTTTTTGTCGTGCCAGTGATTTTAAGAATAATTGAAAAAACTAGGTTAAAGAGTTAGATAATCTTTCAAAAACTCTTTCAGCGCTTAAATTTTTTAGATCTGTAACTTCAATTGGTTTAAAATTTTCTCTTTCAATACTTACTTTATAAGCTGTTGTATGTTTGCCAAATAATGTAAGACCTTTAGCTCCTACATGAGCTGCTATATGAGCAGGACCAGTATCATTTGCAACAATAAATGAGCTATCTTTTATCAAGGTGGTAAGTTGAGAAATATCTAGCGCTCTTCCATTATCCAGTAAGGCTAATGCATTAATATTTTTTGCTTCACTGATTTCAGTCGGTCCAGGAGCTGTAATAACCTTATATTCTTCACCATACTTGTTTGATATTAAATCAATAAGCTTGTTGTAATAAGGCCATTTTTTAATCGTTAAATGAGGTGAACAGAAAGGAAATAATAAAATATATTTTGTTATTTTATAAAAGTTTTTAATTTCACTTATATCTGTAGCAGCCCAATTAAAATCTGGTCTTAACGTATTCAATGTATTTAAACCAGAATCTTTCAATTGATATTCAAATCTTTCGAGAACCGAATTTTTATCAAATTCACTTTTGTTTTTTCCTGCTGGTAAAGTTGTTATTGAGCTCGACCATATTTCTTTACCTGCTTTTGGAAAAAGAATATTCTTATAAAAATTAGTTCTAGATGAATTTTGCAAGTCAAAAACTTTAGAAAAGTTATGTTTTTTTATTTCACGCATTAAAAAATATAAATATATTAAATTAAACCTAGGTAGTCTTTTGTCTAAAATAACATTATGAATAAATGGATTTTTTTTGAATAAATCAATAAATGGTTTTGTAGTAAGAAGATGAATTTGATCATTTTTATGATTTTCAGATATGTCTTGAATAGCACCACTAGCTTGAGATATATCTCCTAAAGATCCGTGTTTGATAATTAGTATATTAGACATATTTATAACAAGATAACATAGTATTAAATTTTATGAATAAAATTATAGTAGAAGTATCGGTTGGAGAACTTTTAGATAAAATTTCAATTTTAGAGATTAAAAAAGAAAAGATAAAAGATGCTGAAAAATTAAAATTCATTAATAACGAGCACTCTATTCTTAAAAATCAGTTAGATGAAAATATTAAATCTGATGAAAAGCTGAATAATCTTTACCAATCTCTTAAAGAAATTAACTCAAAACTTTGGGTTATCGAGGATGATAAAAGACAATGTGAGAAAGAAAAGGATTTTGGGGAAAAATTTATTAAGCTTTCAAGAGATGTTCATTTTCTAAATGATGATCGGGCAAAAATTAAATTAGAGATTAACAATCACACTGGATCAGCTATCAAAGAAATAAAAGAATACACCAGTTATTAAATCATTAATGGGACTTCATTTTTCAAAAGAAGAATTTAGAACTAGAAAATCTAAAGTTTTAGACTCCATGAAAGATCAAAACATAGATGCTTTATTAATGTTTAGACAAGAGTCTATGTATTGGTTAACTGGTTATGACACATTTGGATATGTTTTTTTTCAAACATTAATTTTAGATAAAAAAGGAAACACAATATTACTGACTAGAGCTCCAGATTTAAGACAGGCACAAAATACATCCAATATTGAAGATATAAGAATTTGGGTTGATAAAGATGGATCAAACCCAACCGATGATCTTAAAGTTATTTTGGATGAGCTAAATCTCAAAGGAAAAAAATTAGGAGTTGAATATGATGCTTATGGATTGACTGGAAAAAATACATTGAAGCTTAATAAGTCTTTAGAGAATTATTGTTCTGTTGAAGATAAATCAAACTTAATAACAAAGTTAAGAGTAGTGAAATCCAAAGAGGAAATTGTTTATGTAAAAAAAGCTGCAGAACTAGCTGATCAAGCTTTAGATGAAGTTTGGAAATATGCTAAAGCGGGTGTGAGTGAGTCTAAAATTTTAGCTGAAATGAACAAAGTTATATTTGAAGGAGGGGGAGATTATCCTGCAAATGAATTTATTATTGGTTCAGGAAAAAATGCTCTTCTTTGCCGTTATCAATCAGAAAAACAAACTTTAAGTGATCAAGATCAATTAACTATAGAATGGGCTGGTACTTATAGACATTACCATTCAGCAATGTTCAGAACAATTCCTATAGGTAAAGCAGATCCTAAACATCATAAAATGCATGAGGCGTGTGTTGAAGCGTTAAAGAATTGTGAAAATAAATTAAAACCAGGAAATAAAATTGGAGAGGTTTTTGATATTCACGCAAAAACTTTTGATGATCTTGGTTTTAATAAAGCAAGAATGAATGCATGTGGATATTCTTTAGGTACTACTTTTGCTCCAAATTGGATGGATTGGCCAATGTTATATACTGGAAATCCATATGTGATTGAGCCTGGAAATATTTTTTTTATGCATATGATATTAATGGACTCAGAAAATCAATTAGCAATGAATTTGGGTGAAACCTATATTGTAACTGAAGATGGAAATAAGAGATTAGGAAAACAAAAACTTGATTTAGTTATACTTTAGTTGTAAATCTTGCGATTTTTTAAAATTTAATTCTGCACCTTCAAGATAATAACATCTCCATCCAAAATTTAATGCTTTTATTCTATCGTTTTTTGATAACCATATTCTTGGATATTCTCCTTTATAATCCTTAATAACTTTATCTACTTTCCAACCATCATAAACATAACGATATAAATCTTTTTCATCGGAACAATCTATCCAGGCTTGATCTTCTGGAATAAAGATAATCGCTAATGTGATTGCTATAAAGATTGATAAGAATATTGAATAGAAAAAGTACTTAATGATTTTGATCACTGCATTTTTTTAATATGTAACTAAGGCATAATTAGGATCCAATTTGGATATTGTGATTTAATTAAAGCTGTATTTCTTTTCTAAAAACTTAATCACATTATGGATTATAAAGGTCATAAATAGATAAATACCGCCAGCAACAATAAATACCTCAATTGGTTTAAAAGTTGTTGAAATTATATATTTTGCAACACCTGTAAGGTCCATTATCGTGACTGTACTTGCTAAAGACGTTCCTTTCATCATTAGGATAATTTCATTTCCATAAGCTGGTAAAGATTGTCTAATAGCGATAGGAATTTGAATTTTATAAAAGATTACTTTATTTGAGATACCCAAACTCTTACCTGCCTCTATTATTCCAGGTTTAATGGTTTGAAATGCTGATCGCAATATCTCTGAAGTGTATGCACTCGTGTTTAGAGCAAAAGCAATTATTGCACACCAATATGGTTCTTTTAAAATTACCCATAAAACTGTCGATCTTAAATATTCAATCTGACCTAATCCAAAATAAATAATGAATATCTGTACTAAAAGTGGTGTGCCTCTAAAAACATAAGAATATCCATAAGCAAATCTACTGATAAATATATTTTTATTTAATCTTAGAATTGCAAAAAATAAGCCAATGAATAATCCAATTATTAAAGAAACTGAAAGAAGTTTTAAAGTTATTACAGCAGCATTTAGTAACTTTGGGAGACTATTAATCATTAATTCAAGATCCATTAGTACCCCCTACTATATTTAACTTCTAATCTGTTAATTAATTTCATACTCACAAAAGTGAGTAGTAAATACAAAACTGCAGCAAATGAATAAAAGAATAATGGATCTCTCGTTGATCCAGCAGCAATATAAGATTGTCTCATGATTTCAACTAAACCTGTAACTGAAATTAGAGAAGTGTCTTTTAGAGTTATCTGCCAAACATTACTTAGATTTGGAATAGCTAATCTTAATGTTTGAGGTAAAATAATTTTAAAAAATTTTCCAAATTTATTTAAACCTAATACATTGGCAGCTTCAAACTGGCCTTTATCAATTGATTGAATTGCTCCCCTAAAAACTTCGGTTGAATAAGCACCAGAAATTATTCCAATTGCAAATGCGCCTGTGATAAATGCATTTATTTCAATATACTCATTATAACCAAATATTGATGCAACAAACATAACTGCACCAGTTCCACCAAAAAAGAAAAGATAAATTACTAATAATTCTGGAACACCTCTTATTATAGTTGTGTAGGAATTAGCTATGAAATTTAAAAACTTATTTTTAGATAATTTTAATGGAGTAAAGATTAATGCAAAAAGAAAACCTATAATCATTGCTGTAATTGAAACAGCTATAGTCATTAGAGTGGCGCGAAATAACTCGTCACCCCAACCAGTATCTCCAAATGCTAGAAGTTCCATATAGATTGGCGACTATACATTATAGTCGCCAAATCTAAAATTAATTACATAGAGGCATCAAAACCAAACCATTTAGTAGCTATTCTACTAATGTCTCCATTTTTTCTAGCCTTCTCGATTGCTTTGTTAAATGCTTTTAATAATTCAGTGTCGTCTTTTCTAATTCCAACTCCAACACCATTACCAAATGCTCCACCTGAAAAAGTTGGACCTACAAGAACAACTGGTTTACCAGATTTTTCAGCATAATCTGTAAAAGCAACTGCAGCTGCTAATGCAACATCACATCTTCCTGATGCTAAGTCTAAGTTGACTTCATCTTGAGTTTTGTAAGTTCTTAGATTTATTTTTCCTACATCACCAGATTCTAAAAAGTTTTGGTGAATAGTTGCTGTTTGTGTACAAACAGTCTTACCAGCAAGTGCACCCGTTAAAGTTTTTAAAGTTTTTTTAACACCTGAACCCCCTAGAGTAAGATTGATTCCCTCCGGAGTATTCATACCTTCAAGGTCGGAACCTTTCATAACTGCTAAAGATGCAACTTCATCTGCATAACCTTGAGAAAAGCTAATGGCCTTTTGTCTTTCTGCAGTAATAGACATACCTGCCATAATTGCATCAAATTTTCTCATAATTAAAGCTGGTATCATTCCATCCCAATCTTGTTCAACAATCTCACATTGCTGTCCAATATATCTGCAGAGTGTGTAAGCTAATTCGACTTCAAATCCAATTAATTTACCTGATGCATCTTTAGAATTCCATGGAGGATAAGCACCTTCTGTTCCAATTTTAATTTTATCAGCATTAACGTTTCCAATAATTAACAATGAAAATAAAACTGAAAAAATAGTTTTTTTAAATATATTCATCATTCTCTCCTTTAATAAAAAAATATTATTTCACAAATCAGAGACTTTAAAAAGAAAAAACTAATGATTTATTGAAGACGAGAAATTCCATGAACAATCAAAACTAGGTACATAAACCCTAGATAATTTGGTATTTCCAAAATGATGATGAAAAACGTTCATCCAATTTTCAACTTGAAGAGGTTTTTTATCTTGGCTGCCAACTTGTGCTGTGATCACACCCTTTGGTTTTAATATTCTTACTAAAGAGTCCATATTTTTTGCAGCCAAATCTATACAAAACTGATCATCATTTAAATCTACAAAGATATGATCGTAAGTATCGTCTTTTACTGATTTAATACTTTGAAACGCATCTCCCCAAACACATTTAACTGAATTTTTCTCTGTAGCTTTTTTTCCAATGTCCCCTAAATGTTTATTACAAACTTCAACTACCTCAGGATCAAGCTCATACCAATCGATAAAATTAAATTTTTTAGATATGCATTCTCTGGCAACGCCTCCATCACCGCCACCAATGATTGCAGCTCTTTCATTGTTTTTATTTAATTTTAACCCAGCACCCACAAATGTTGAGCTATACAAATGTTCATCAGACTCAGCTACTTGAATTTCACCATCAATAAACAACGATTTTCCGAATTGCTCTAACTCTAAAATTTCGATATGTTGACCCACTTTTGATTTAAAATCTTCTAAAACTTCATTTACTACATATGATTTTTGTAAACCTGGTGAGCTGTAAATATCGTGATAAAGAGATCTTGTATCTCTGTTGAATTCTTTTTTTATAATTCTTTTGTGCTTAAATTCTTTTTTAACAATATCAACCGCTACAGATGGACTGATTTTTCCACAAGTAAAGAAATCAAAACTTATAATTCCTTTTTCAGGAAATGTATGAAAACTGATGTGACTTTCAGCTAATAATGCAAGAATTGTAAAGCCCTGCGGTTCAAACTTATATTTTGATATTTTTAAGATTGTAACTTTAGCTACTTTAGCAATCTCTTTAATAACTCTTTCATAAACCGATGGATCATATTCTTTATCGGTACCAATAATATCTAAAGTAATGTGCTCCCCTACTTTTATCATATTATCCTTTTTTATAATCTTTAGTTTTTTCCAAAACTTTTTTCATTTCTTCTAATGAAAGAATCTTTGGCTTTCCTAACTTTAGTGCAATAGTGTATTGATGACAAATATTTTCTATCTCTTGTGCTAGTTCAAATGCTTGATCTAAATTTTTTCCAAAAGCAACCTGTCCGTGATTAGACATCAAACAGGCGCTTCTATTTTCTAAAGCTTTAATTACATTTTGTGAAAGTTCTTTTGTCCCAAAAGTAGCGTATTCAGCACATTTAATGTCTTCTCCTCCTGCAAGAGCAATCATGTAATGAAACGGAGGTATGGATTTTCCGTGTGAAGATACAGCTGTTGCGTGTGGAGAATGTGCATGAACAATTGCTTGGGCATCTTTTTTATTTACATAAATATCTCTATGAAATCTCCATTCGGAGGAGGGTTTGTTTACTGTATCGTTATTTTCTGCTTCTTCATTTAAACCCATAAAAACAATATCTTCTGGCTTTAATGTTTCATATTTTTTTCCTGATGGAGTAATTAAATAACCTTGAATATTATCTTGTTCTGCTCTTAAAGATATATTTCCTGATCGTAGCGGTGAAAGATTTGTAGAATTCAATTTTAGAGAATGCTCAATAATTTGATTTCTTTGGTCTAAATTCTTCATTTAAATAATTCTTTTAGTCCTCTTTCTGATGCTTCACATATGCCTTTTTCGGTAATTAATCCTGTAACATATTTTGCTGGAGTTACATCAAAAGCCAAATTCATAGCTTTACTTTTTTTTGGATAAATTTGTATTTTCTTTAAATTTCCTTTTTCATCTAAACCTTCCACATGAGATAATTCCTTTGAATTTCTATTCTCAATTGGAATATCTTTATGATCTTTTATATTCCAGTCAATTGTTGAGCTTGGTAGTGCAACATAAAAAGGAATTTTGTTATCGTGAGCTGCTAATGCTTTTAGATAAGTTCCAACTTTATTACAAACATCTCCATTGGCTAGTGTTCTGTCTGTTCCTACAATACACATATCAACCTCTCCTCTTTGCATCAAAATTCCACCTGTGTTATCTGCAATGATTGTGTTCTTAATTCCTTCTTCATTTAATTCATAAGAAGTAAGATTTGCTCCTTGATTTCTTGGTCTAGTTTCATCTGCCCACACATGAACTGGGATACCTTTTTTATGCGCATGATATATTGGAGATGTTGCAGTGCCCCAATTTATTGTTGCAAGCCATCCTGCATTACAATGAGTTAAGATATTTACTGTATCTCTTTTTTTATTATAGATTTCTTCAATAATTTTTAGACCATTTAATCCTATATTTTCACAAAATTTAATATCTTCTTCACATATGTCTTTTGCTTCATTAAGAGCTATCTCTAAAATTTTATCACTATTTAAACCCGATAATTTATTCATCATTCTATCAACAGCCCATTTTAAATTTATTGCTGTTGGTCTTGAACTTATTAATTCATCTGCAGATTTTTTCAAAAATGATTGATCATTATTTTCAATAATTGCCAAAACTAATCCATAAGCTGCTGTAGCACCTATCAAAGGTGCCCCTCTTACTTCCATTATTTTTATAGCATTAATTGCATCTTTAACTGTCTTAAGATCCTTTATAATAAATTGATGTGGTAGTTTTGTTTGATCAATGATTTTTACAACATTATTTTCAAACCAAATAGTACGATACTCTTTTCCTTCTATTCTCATTTTTTTAAAACTCTACCCGCAACTGTTTTAAGTTTATCTATAGTTTTTTTTGTTCTTTTTTCCGGCGCAGTAATAATAGCAACATCCAAGCAATTGTTTGATGGATCTTTAGGATCAATATGATTTTCAAAATTTTCTATCAAATTTTTAATCATTTTTTTTGCTTTTGTAGCATTTCCTAAAAGAACTTTTATTACTTGTTGCACATCTACATTTTCATGATCTGGATGCCAACAATCATAATCGGTTACCATTGAAACCGATGCATACCTAATTTCTGCCTCTCTAGCTAATTTGGCTTCTGGCATATTAGTCATGCCAATTACATCAGCTTTCCACGATCTATAAAGATTGGATTCAGCTAAAGTTGAAAATTGCGGCCCTTCCATTACTACATAAGTTCCGCCTCTTTGATATTCTATTTTTTCTTTCTTAATAGCTTCTTCACACGCATTCATCAGACCATTTGATGTTGGATGAGCCATAGAAACATGGGCAACGATTTCGTCATCAAAAAAAGTTTTATTTCTTGCGAAAGTTCTATCTATAAATTGATCAACAATTACAAATTTACCTGGCGGTAAATCTTCTTTTAAAGATCCGACAGCTGACACAGAAACTATGTCGGAAACACCTAATTGCTTTAAAGCGTCGATATTAGCTCGAAAATTTATTTTCGAAGGTGAAATAAAATGCCCTCTTCCATGTCTTGGTAAGAAATAAACTTCTTTATCTTTATATTTTGTCTTTAAAATTTGATCTGAGGGTTTACCCCAGGGAGTTTGTAAATCAATTAACTCCCGATTTTCAAATTCTTCAACATCATATAAACCGCTTCCACCAATGATTGCTAATTTATTTATTGTCATATAAAAATTTTTTAATTAATTATTAATATATAATTTACTCATATGAATTTAAAAGATTTTATTAGATCAATTCCTGATTATCCAAAAAAAGGGATACTATTTAGGGATATAACTACATTAATAAAAAATGAAAAAGCATTTTCTGAAACAATTAATCAGATAGTTGAGAGAAGTAAAAAAGTAAAATTTGATAAAATTGCAGCTATTGAATCAAGAGGCTTTGTTTTTGCATCTGCAGTCTCATATATATTAAAAAAACCATTTGTGATGCTTAGAAAGAAAAATAAGTTACCAGCTGATGTTCACTCAATAGATTTTGAGCTTGAATATGGAACAGCAACAATAGAGGTGCATAAAGATTCTATTGATGAAAATGATGAGGTTTTAATTATTGATGATTTAATTGCAACTGGTGGTACTGCTGAGGCAGCAGCTAAGTTGGTTGAAATTTCAAAAGGAAAAGTGGCTGCTTTTATTTTTGTTATTAATTTATTTGATCTCAATGGTACGGACAAATTAGTAAAAAAAGGTTATAAAGTTGAAAACTTAATTGATTTTCCAGGTCATTAAAAATGGAGAGATTAAATAAAATTTCTAAAATATTTAACAAAATCTATTACAACCTTTTCGTCGAAAATTTTAAAGGTAAACTTCATTACAATTTCCCACCAAATTATTTTCGTTGGGATCTTATTGAATATTTGATTAATAAGTATGGATATTCTGATTACTTGGAAATAGGCTGTGATCAAGATCAGTTGTTTTCAAAAATTAAGATACAAAATAAAGTTGGTGTAGACCCAAGTAGTGGTGGGAATGTAAGAAAAACAAGTGATGAATTTTTTAAAGAAAATAACAATAAATTTGACATAGTTTTTATCGATGGCCTACATACCTATGATCAAGTAAAAAAAGATATTTTAAATTCAATAAATTGTTTAAGAGAAAATGGTATTGTCTTGGTGCATGATTGCATGCCCGATAGCCTAAGTAAACAAGCTGTTCCGAGATATAGGATGACATGGAATGGGGATGTTTGGAAAGCAATTGTTGACTTGCGGCAAAGACAAGATTTAGAAATTTTTACATGTGAAATGGATCAAGGAATAGGAATAATTAAAAAAGAGAAAAATACCTCAATCTTGGAAATAAAAAAACCAGCAAGAAATCTAAAATTTAAAGATTACTATGCTAATTACAAAAATTTTCTTAGAGTAATAAGTGTAGAAGAATTAAAAGATAAATATTAAATTTCTTTGTTTTTCCAAGTATCTGGGGTTAAATCATTATCAATCTCAATAGTTAAACGGTAATTGAAATCTTTAGTTCCTCTTTTTTTTATATAATCGTAAGTTTTTTTAACACCATCGCTCAAACTTACTTTTGTCTCGTAATTTAGTAATTTTCTCGCTTTATCAGCAGAACAGGTGGCATGCTTGACCTCTCTTGGTCTATCTTCTTTATAAACCGCCTCAAGATTTGAACCAGTTATGTTAGAACAAATTTCAACCACTTTGTTAACAGTTACAAATTCTTCATCGGGTCCTATATTGATTACCTGTTTGTTTAGGTTTTTCTGATCTAACATTGGAATTAAGCAGCTTAAACAATCATCAATATATGAAAAACATCGTTTTTGCTCGCCATCACCATAAACTATTGGAGGTTTTCCTTGTAACATTCTATTTAAAAATATAGAGACCACATTTCTATATGGATCAGTATAAATTTGTCTAGGTCCTATTATATTATGAGGAACAGCAATTACCCACTCTATATTGTTTAAATCACAAAGATTCTTTAATACATCTTCAGCTGCCACTTTAGAAATGCCATAAGGGTCAACAGGTTTAGGACTCATATCTTCTGTAAAGGGTGTTTGTTGATCTCCATATCTTGCCATAGAAGAACAAAAAATTATTCTTTTTACTTTTTCATTAATTGCTGCAGAAAAAATTGATACTGAGGCAAGGTAATTATTTTTTGTAATTTCATAAGGTGAAAATACTGATAAACCCTCATGAGCTGTTGCTGCGCAATGATAAACTACGTCAATATTTTTCATTATTTTTTTTACCTTTGAAAAATCGCTGCAATCCAAATTATGAAACTCTATATCTTTATGTATATTATCTTTATAACCACCAATCATATTATCTACACCAACAACTTTATGTCCAAGATCTAATAATTTTTCTGACAAATGGGAACCTAAAAAACCTGCTACACCAGTGATTAGAATATTATATTTAGTCGTCATTAAAATTTAAATTATTATACATTTAAAGCTTAGGTCTATACCATGATTTTTTTAATAAAACAGAATTAATAATACCTGATAATCTGTGCTTATAAATTTCACTTTTAAACTTTTGAAATGTTATCAAAAAAATTATGAATTTAATCAAAGATGAAGTTAATTTTGGTAGAATTTTTATCATTGCAGTAAGATATCCATAGTGTTTTTTATGAAAATAAAATGTTGACCACATCCAGTGCCAATTTCTAGAAAGCTCCATGGGTTTCTCAATTTCTGAATTATGTGATGTGCCACCTAAATGGCTTACTTTGATTGTAGGATCTATAAATATTTTTGAATTATTTTTTTTTAATCTTCTACATAAATCTATTTCTTCAAAATAAAGGAAAAAATTATCATCAAAAAAATTAATTTGTTTAAGATTTTTCATATTCAAAAACATCGCAAAACCTTTGACATTATCTACCTCTTTAATTTCTTTATCCTCATTAATATTAAAATTATTGTATTTTTCGTTTTGAGATATTGGGGCAATAATCCCAAAATCCCCTAAATTATTGATGCTTAAAAAAAATTTATTTACTGCGTCATTATTTAAAGTCACATCAGGGTTTACTATTAAAGCATAACTAGTTTCAACCTTTGATAAACCTAGATTATTTCCTGCTCCATACCCTAAATTTTCTTTTGACAAAATACATTCTACATTTTGATATTTAGAGTGAATTTCCTCCTTTAATTTTTCATCATTTGAATTTTCAATAACGATGATTTTAATACTTTTTTCAATTGACTCTATACAACTGAAAATTTTATCCCCACTATGAAATGATGTAATTATGACAGTTAAATCGAAAGTTTTCATATAAAATTAATATGGTAGCGGGAAGTGGGATCGAACCACTGACCTCGGGCTTATGAGTCCCGCGCTCTAACCAACTGAGCTACCCCGCCATTTGATGAGATTTATAATAGTTTAATAATTTGATTCAATATTTATTAATTAAGTAAAAGTTATAAATTTAGAGAAAATTAACTAATATTTTCTTAGAAAATGATTAGACCAAATAAAATCAACCCTGTTGAAGCAGCTGCTGAAAAATATAATTTTTTTCTATTTTCATTTTTTTTATTAACTGCAATTCTATTAAGAAGAACGTTTATGTTGCTACTTTTTGATTGAGTTGATGGTGGATCTTTTTCAAGGTATCTAGCTATAAGCTTTTCTTTGACGTTAATACCTGAATTTTTCATACTATCATTTAATCACGTAAAATTGATTTTTGCAAATTTGTTAGAAAGAAAGATAAATTCCAAAGGCACCCACACCAATTATCAGCAACGATAAAATGAAAATATTTTTTTTGATTTCCTTCGCTTCTGTTTCCTCTAGCTTTGATTTTAGAATATTTATATCAACTCTCTTCTTTAATGTTTTTAAAGGCTTTTCAGCAACACCAAAATCATTTGGGGTCTCGATGCTAGTATGTGTCTCTGCAAAGCCTTTATTGTTCATTGGAGAATTAGTACATTAAAATATCTGTCAAACAATTTTCCTGAAGTTCAATTTGGGTCACAATTAGATTGACATGTGTTCAATTTGGGTCAATATTCTCAAATTCAAATTTATGAGTTTAGAACAAATCGATTTCAGTAAAACCTTAAGCGACGATCAGGTTTATGAGAGTATAATGAATAACTACTCTGACTTAGCTAATGAGTGGATATCACATCAGTGGAATTGGATGAACAATGTCTACTGGGCGTTCAATGATCATTACAAATATATGATTATAATTTCATTAATAGAAAAAACACTCCAATTTTATGATCAAATGAATGTTCAACAATCGTATGAGGAATATTATTCTAAATCATATGTTCAAATAGAAAAATTTAGTATCACCGAACTATGTGAAAAATTAGATTTACCAAAAGAAACGATAAGAAGAAAAGTTTTAGAACTTGAAAAAGAAGGTGTAATTAAAAGAGATAAAAAAAAAATTGTTATAGATGGTAAAGCTTTTGCTTTTGTTAAACCACAGAATCAAATCAAACTTTCATCAAAATATATCTTAATAGTAGCTGAAGCTTTAAACAGAGAAAAGCTTTTTTCAAAAAGAATTGATGTGAAGACAATAGAAAATTTAATTAAAAAAAAATTTACATTATGTTGGCGGTGGTTTTATCGAATGCAAATACCATTAATAATTGGGTATCACAAATTCATGCAAGACCTGAGCACATTTCATGTTTGGGGAACTATTTGTATGAACCAATCATTGAATGTAACAAAAAATTTAAAAAATTCAGAGACAAAAAAATTACCATTAGATTATAGTGCTACAAGTAAAATACTAATTGATAATCTTGGCTCAACCTCGGGTATTAGTGCAATGTCAATTTCTGATATGACTTTAATTCCAAGAGCAACAGTAATAAGAAAATGCAAATACTTAATAAAAAATGATTTGATAAAACTTAATGAAAAAAAACAATATACTTTATCCTCATTCAATTTTAAGAAAATTTTACCTTATCAAGCTGAAGCTTTTAGGTTTAAAGCTAAATTTATACGAAAAGTTCTAAATCTTCTTGTAATTTCATAAATCTTAAATAAATTAAAAACTGTACTATTACACAGAGGGGTCATGGAGATAGTCACCAATATTGCGCCAATCGCGTTAGCATTGATCATGTTAGGTCTTGGACTAGGACTTACAATCCAAGATTTCAAAAGAGTCATTACAACTCCAAAAGATTTTTCAGTTGGTATCATTTGCCAATTAATTTTATTACCAATTGTTGCTTATATAATTGTTTTAATTTTAAGATTACCGATTGAAATAGCTTTAGGTTTAATGATTATAGCTGCAGCACCTGGAGGGGTTACCTCAAATGTTTTAACAAAATTTGCAAATGGAGATGTTGCATTGTCAATATCTCTTACCGCAGTTGGAAGTTTAATTAGTATAATTTCTGTACCATTTATTATTTTTACATCTGCAGATTTAATAGGCGTTACTCAAATATCTAAAGAAATTACAATGACGGGTATTGCACTTAAGATGGCATTAGTAGTAACTTTGCCAGTAATTTTAGGTTTATTTATAAGGTATTACACATCTACAAAACCTACTTTAAAAATAATTCTTATTGCAATTCTTACTCCACTAATTGTTCCTTTCTTAATAGGAATGATTTTAAGATTTTTTGACAAAAATTTCTTTTCAACAAAATTAAAAATAGTTGATAAAATTACAGGATTTTTATTCATAATTGTTTTTGCTGCTGTATGGATTGAAGAAAGAGAAAATATCTTCAATTATTTAGCTCAGGCTGGTATCGCTGTTCTAATATTAAATATCGTAATGATGATTTTGGCATTCTATATTGCTAAATTTTTTGCCTCTGGAAACCCACAAAAGAAATGTATTGCCTTGGAATGCGGGTTACAAAATGGAACTTTAGCAGTATTTGTTGCTACTCAAATCTTTGATAAAGTAGCCTACATTGTTCCAACAGCTGCCTATGCTCTTATAATGTATATAACTGGATTTATATTTATATATATATTAAGAGATAAAAATTAATTACTCTTAAAATTAGTTTTTTTTAATGGTTTATTAATCAGTTCAATTTCATATTTCTTTTTCTCAACCTCGATAAATAATTTACTACCTTTTAATTTTTCATCAGAAAAATCGTTATTGATATAACCAAAAGTCAGGTTTTTCTTAAAGTTAAAAGAATAATTTCCTGAAGTTGATCTGCCTATTATTTTATCTTCTAAATAAATAGGCTCATCATGAAGTAATAAAGGTTCTCCAGGTTTACTATCTTTTAATGTAAACATAGCAAATCTTGTCTTAATCTTTTCTTTATCAATCTTTTGAAGAGCTGACTTACCAATAAAGTCTACATTCTTTTTATTACTGATTGTAAATGATAAACCTGCTTGATATTGATTTTCCTCAGGTGAAATATCATGACCCCAATGAAGAAAGCCACTTTCCATTCGCATAATATCCATTGCATGCATCCCACAATTTGAAAGATTATAATCTTTTCCTTTTTCTATAATTAATTCATAAATTTTTTTGGCATCTTTAGCTTCAACGTAAAGCTCATAACCTAATTCACCAATATAAGACAATCTCTGTGTCCAAATTTTAGTATCATCGAGCGAAATAAATTTTGCAGTTCCAAATTTGAAATTTTCATTATCAAAACTATCTTTACTTAATGAACTTATAAGACTTCTACTCTTTGGCCCAAATAGACCAAAAACACAATAGTCATCAGTTACGTCTATTAATTCAATATCTTTATTTAAATGTTTTTTAATGTGATGCTTGTCTCTTTCTCTTGTTGCGGCAGAACTAATTATTCTAAAATGGTTTTCATCAATAGCCACTATAGTTAAATCAGTCTCAATACCTCCATCTGAATTTAACATATGAGTATAGGTACATTTACCAACATCTTTTTTAATATTTGCAGTACAAATTCTTTGTAACTCTTGATGGGCTTTATCAGATTTGATTTCAAATTTTGAAAAAGGAGTTAGATCAAATAACCCAACATTTTTAAGTGTATTATTTGTTTCATACTCAGCTGAGGGATACCAACTTTGATAATTATAACTATATTCATATTCCGCCTTTTCACCATCTAATGCAAACCACATGGGTCTTTCATATCCACCTGAGACACCAAAACAGGCTCCAAAGCTTTTTAAATTATCATGATGTGGAAGTTTTTTTATATCTCGAGAAGTTTTGTGTTGTTTAAAGGGCCAATGCATTCCATACAAATCTCCTAATGACTCTGTAATTCTTTTTTTGATAAAACCTAGTTCAGAATGAAACTTTTGAAATCTTTTTATGTCATAACTAAAAATATCCTCATTAATATGACCAGTCATCAACCACTCCGCTGTAACCTTGCCAACACCACCACCACTGCCAATTCCAATACTATTTAACCCACAACATACAAAAAAATTTTTAACCTCAGGCACTTCTCCTAATAAAGTGTTGGTATCAGGAGTAAAAGACTCCGGGCCTGAAAAAAATTTTCTTATTCCAGCAGTTTCTAAAATTGGAAATCTTTTAATTGCTGAAGCTAAATAAGGTTCAAAATGCTCAAAATTTTCTTGAAACTCACCAAAAGAAAAATCTTCTGGAACTTTATTAGTTTTATTCCAAGCAGGAATTGAATTTCCTTCAAAAATTCCAACAAGTATTTTTCCTGCATCTTCTTTTATATAAGTTCGATTATCAAAATCTCTTACCACTGGTAAGGTTTTAGATAAATTTTCAATTGGTTCAGTAATAATATAGAAATGTTCTGCTGGGTATAATGGGATACTGACACCAGCTTTTTCTCCTATTTGCCTTGACCACATACCTGAGGCTAAAACGATATATTCACATTCAATTTTTTGACCTTTAACTTTAACTCCAGAAATTTTTCCATCTTTCGTTAAAATTTCCTCAACTGGTGACTTTTCAAAAATTTGTGCACCTTCCATTCTTGCTGCTTTAGCCAACATATGGGTGACACCTGAAGGATCAGCAGCACCATCGCCTGGCATTAAAATTCCTCCTATGACATCATCGGTATTGATTATGGGGTAGTCTTTTTTAATTTGATCTTTATCTAAAATTCTTACATCAACATCATAAAGTTGTGCGGTCGTTGCTTGTCTTTGAAGTTCTTGCCATCTGCCTTTATGTTGAGCGATTGAAAGGGCTCCGTTTAATCTTAACCCTGCAGAATGATCAACTTTTTTTTCAAGCTCTTTATATAAATCTAAAGTATATTTTCTAATTTTTGTAACTGCTGCAGTTGGACCTAATTGACTTACTAAACCTGCTGCATGCCAAGTTGTTCCTGAGGTTAATTGATCTCTTTCCAAAAGGATTGTGTCTTTCCAACCAAATTTAGCTAAATGATAAGCAACAGAGCAACCTACTACCCCACCTCCTATCACAACAACTTTTGTGCTACTTGGAAGTTTTTTTTCCATCTAATTAGTTATTGATTGCATCTCCTGGATTAACATATTCATGTCCAAAAACATCTGCAACAGCTTTATAAGTCACATGACCCTTGTAAACATTTAGTCCCGCTAGAAAGTTTTTGTCTTCTCCAAGAGCTTTTTGATAACCTTCGTTAGCTAATTTAACTAAATATGGAAGTGTTGCTTTATTTAATGCAATAGTGGAAGTTCTTGGAACTCCACCTGGCATATTAGCTACACAATAATGGACGACATTATCTACTATAAAAGTTGGATCATTAAAAGTTGTAGGTTTACTTGTTTCTACACACCCACCTTGATCGATTGCAACATCAACAATTACAGAACCTCTTTTCATTAACTTAAGCATATCTTTGGTAACCAACTTTGGT
Organism: uncultured Pelagibacteraceae bacterium; assembly: GCA_902518155.1. Classification (GTDB taxonomy): domain Bacteria; phylum Pseudomonadota; class Alphaproteobacteria; order Pelagibacterales; family Pelagibacteraceae; genus Pelagibacter. The sequence continues at coordinate 11,633 of CABYFA010000001.1, read as the reverse complement.
GCCTCTGCGCCAGGAATTAAAACTCCACCCACAATTAAATCTGCTTCGGCCACTAACTTTTTTAAGTCTATTTTATCACTTTGTTCTGGAATAATTTTATCTCCAAACATATCAACCAATTGTTTTAATCTTGCTTCTGATTTATCAACAACATGAACTTTTGCCTTCATACCAGTTGCTATTGTTGCAGCATTTTCTCCAACAACTCCTCCACCTAAAATTAAAACATTTGCAGGCTCACCGCCAGGAGCTCCTCCTAATAAAACTCCCCTGCCTTTTTGATTTTTTTCTAAACAATGTGCTCCTGCTTGAACTGACATTCGTCCAGCTACAGCACTCATAGGTGCTAACAAAGGAAGTCGTCCATTGTCATCCGTAATAGTTTCGTAAGCAATATTAATACTTTTTGATTTTACCAAACCCTCAGTTAATTCTTTTGCAGCAGCCAAATGTAAATAGGTATAAACAATTTGATTTTCCCTAATCATTTCAACCTCAACTTTTTGAGGCTCTTTAACTTTAACAATTATCTCAGCATCATTAAAAATATCAGCAGCTTTTTCTATAATTTTTGCCCCAGCATTTTTGTACTGATCGTTATCGAAACCTGCTTCAAAACCTCCATTATTTTCAACTAAAACTTCATGACCCTCTGAAACGAGAGTTTTCACACTATCTGGTGTCAGGCCAATTCTATTTTCTTGAGGTTTTATTTCTTTAGGTACGCCAATTCTCATTAACGAAATTTAATTCTTTTTACTCTTTGCGTAATTAGTAATTCCAGTTCTTAGTTTTTCTATGATTTCATCAATGTGTTTTTTTTCACAAATAAACATTGGTGCAATAATTAAACAATCACCAGTCGCTTTGAAATTTACTCCTGCATCGTAACAATGTTTGAAAGTAGCTAAACCTGCTTTACCAGGTCTGCCATCAGTTTTAATATCTATTCCACCCATCATTCCATAACCTCTTATGTTATCTACTACATCAATATCTTTAAGGGAAAATAGACCTTCTTGAAAATAAGGAGCAAGTTCTTTTGCTCTATTAAAAATATCTTCTTTTTCAAAAATATCTTGAACGGCTAATGCTGCAGCTACTGAAACTGGAATTCCTGAGTATGTATAACCATGAAATAATTCTATTGCACCTTTTGGAGAATTATCCATCACTGCATCATAAATTTCTTCTTTACATGCAACTACACCAAAAGGAACTATTCCATTGGTTGTTGCTTTTGCCATTGTCATTATGTCAGGTGTTACACCAAATTCTTGAGCTCCAAAAGCTGAACCAGTTCTTCCCCAACCCGTAATAACTTCATCAAAAATTAAAAGTATTTTATGTTTGTCACAAAGTTCTCTTAATCTTTGTAAGTATCCAACTGGTGGCACCAATGTTCCTGTTGAACCAGCGATAGGTTCGACAATACAAGCTGCGATGTTTTCAGAGCCAAAATTAGTACAAATTCTCTCTAGATCATTTGCGATCTCGGCTCCTGTTTCAGGCTGACCTGAAATAAATTTATGTTCATCTAAATGTGTATGTCTCATATGAACGACACCTGGCATCAATACACTTGCATACGCTTTCACGTTATTGATCATACCACCGACTGATGTGGCTCCGATATTCATTCCATGATAAGCACGTTCTCTTCCAACAAATCTAAATCTTTGACCTTCACCTCTTGCTTTATGGTAAGCGATACTAATCTTAATTGCAGTTTCTACTGCAGTTGATCCACATATCGTATAAAAAATTTTATTTAAGTTTCCGGGTGTGTGTTTTGAAATTCTTGTTGCTAATTCAAATGAACCACCAAAACCTTGTTGAAACGGTTGACAATAATCGAGAGTATTTAATTGATTTGTAATTGCCTCGATGATTTCTTTTCTTCCATGTCCTAAAGGATTACAAAATAATCCTGAACTTGCATCAATTTGTGTTTTGCCATGATGATTTTTTAAATAAACACCTTTTGCCTCAACAATTAATTTTGGATTTTCTTTAAAATCCTTATTAGATGTAAATGGCATCCAATGTTCATTAAGTGAATTAGGGACTGAAGTTCTTTTTTCTGAGCTCATAATTAAATTTTAAAATACTTAATAAATGAATCCTTAGACTAATTAACTTAAATTAACCACCAAAATAATGTCACAACTCAAAGTTGTGTAACGATAATGATCATTTTTTTGTTTTACATATAGGTCAAATTAATCTTAAAATTGAAACATATAAATAAACAAGGAAGAGGCATAAATGAAAAAAATAATAAGTTTTATTCTTGGATGTTTTGTAGCTCTTAATCTTTCAATATCTGTTGCTAATTCAGCAGCAAATGAAGTTAGAGTTGCTTACTTCTTGGAGTGGCCAAGTCCAAATCTAGAGGACATGATGAAGAAAAACTTCGCAAAAGCTCTAGGGGTTCCGGTAAAGTGGACTAACTTTACTAATGGTGGTGCTATGACTGATGCGATGTTAGCAGGAGATATTGATATTTCTTATTCTCAAGGTCTAGTTCCATTTATTAACGCTGTAAAATCTAAAGCACCTATCAAATTAGTTGATATTGCTATGGAATACGGAATGGGCGGAACAACTTGTGTTACATCTAATGCATCTGGAATTACAAAAGCCAACGCAACTGAATTAGAAGGTAAAAAAGTTGCTGTTCCACTTGGAACGATGGCGGAATATGTTTTTGATGAGAGTATGAAAGTTGTTGGAGCGGATAGAAAAAAAATGGATATCATACAAATGGACCCTGAAGAAGGTGCTGCTGCTTTAGTAAGCGGTGATGTTGTAATGGCATGTTTATTTGGAGGTAATTCTATTAAAGCTGCTACTGCAGTTGGATCTAGATTACTAACAGTTCAAGAAGCTAGAGATGCAGGTATCCTAGGGATTGATATTACTTCTGTAACTACAAAGTTTATGAAGGAAAACCCAGGAATGTTAAGAACTTTCATTGAAGTAACTCATGAAGCAAATGCAAGATATAGAGCTGGCAAAAGCGATATGAATGCAATGTCAAAAGCATCAGAAATGAAAATTCCTGACATGAAAGAAACTTTAAGTGGTTTCAAATTTCTAACTCCAGAGGAAACAAAAAGTTCTATGGAAAGTGGAAATCTTGATGCATTCCTAAAAGGAATGGGAACACCAAGAGGAAACGTAGATACAAGTTTCTTACCTTTATAATCTAAAGGTAATTAAAATTCTAATAGGCGCCAATTTTTTATTAAATTGGTGCCTATTTTTTTACTATAAATTCTAATATAAAGTGAACAAATGAGTGATCTAGTTTCTCAAAATCTTAATATGATTTTTAAAACTCCAAAAGGAGAAACTGTTCACGCTCTAAAAGATTTAAATTTTACTCTTAAAAAAGGAGAACTGTTAACAGTTCTTGGACCATCAGGTTGTGGAAAAACAACTTTATTAAATATTACCGCAGGATTTATTCGACCAACTTCAGGAAGTATTACTTTAAATAGTAAAGAGATTGATGGACCTGGGGTAGAGCGAGGTATGGTTTTCCAACAAGGTGCTTTGTTTGAATGGTTAACAGTTGCTGAGAATGTCAACTTTGGATTAAGAATGAAAAAAAAAGATCCAATTGAAACTCAAAAAAAAGTTGATGAATGGTTAGAAATCGTGGGCTTGAAAGGTTTTGGTAATACCCCAACCTATCAACTTTCAGGAGGTATGCAGCAAAGAGTTGCTCTTGCAAGATGTTTGATTAATGATCCCGATTTAATTTTAATGGATGAACCTTTAGGAGCCCTTGATGCTCTAACAAGAGAAAAAATGCAGTCTCTAGTTTTAAAAATTTGGAAAGAGACAGGTAAAACAATTATTTTAATTACTCACTCAGTTGAAGAAGCTCTGTTGCTTGGTGAGAGATTATATGTGATGGCACCTCGACCTGGGCGAATTCATAAAGAATACAACCTTCCATTTGCTTCAATGGGACTGAAAGAAGATCTAAGAGAGATTAAAAAAAACAAAGATTTTTCTGCAAAACGTGAAGAAATATTAGAAATGATTTGGAATATGGAAGAAGAAATTATGGGCAAAGACAATTAAATGTTAACTCAAATCGTCACCTTTTTAATTTTTTTTGCAGTTATTGGCTGTATTCTCTATGGAAGAAGATTAATCAAAACTGAAAAGGTTGATGCTGTTTTTGGAAATCCTGAAAGAGCAAGAGGTGGTACTCATTGGATTATAGTCGGAAGTAGTTTTCTATTATTAGTATGGCTTTACTATTCTTGGGATATTGCAAAAGGTTTTTACCCAAAATCAGCTAATGAACTTTGCCAAGTAGCAAAAGTTAACGACTCTTTATTAGGATTAAAATATCAATTTCCAATAGAGGAAAGAGAATTCAAAAGCACCGCTCAAATAAAGAAAGAAAATAAAAATCTTAAATCAACTTTAAATGAAATCAAATTTTCTGAAGATCTTAACTTGCAACAAAAAACACAGCTTACTGAGTTTATCAATAAAACTATTCAACTAATTCCTTTATTAACTAATGAGGATTTAATAGAAAATGAAACGAAATTTAAAATAGATGACATTACTGGTAAAATTAACTTATTAACTGAAAATTTTAGAAAACCTGAATATCCTTTTGAAACAGAACAAGAAGCCAATGAAAGACTAAAAGCAGTAAGTGAGCAAGGAGATTGGGGGATTATAAAAGTTCAATCTGGAACGGGATCAATAGAAAATACTATCGAGGTTCCTTTAGTTCCAGAGACTAAAAGAGGTTTGAAATTTGATGCTGCTGCAAAAGAATTACAAATTATTAGTGATGAATTCTTTAAGTTAAGAAACCACAATCCACAATTTAAAGATAAAATAAAAGAGCTCAAAGATGAGATCAAAGCTTATCGAAAAAATTTAGATGATACTCAAGAAGTAGCTTCAACTTACGCCAAAGACATTGTTAAAATTGCACGACGAATAGAATTTGCAAGTATATATCCACCCAATGCATTAAATGAAATGCAAAATGCAATCATCAATTTTGATGTTGCCCAAAAAGAAGCGCAAGGAGGATTAAGATTTGTCGATATATTTTTATTCCCAGCTGGAACCATTGTTGCAAGTGGGCCAAGCTGTTCAGAACAAGGATCTGGTAGATGGTTACCTAAGCCGTCAGATACATTTGATAAGTTCATGCTTATGCTTAAACCGAGTGTAGGTTACAAAGAAATTCCTCTTCTCTGGATAGAACTGGTTGATGTTAGTAAAATAATTGGTTTTATTTTACCAGATTGGATTGCTGACATTTTACCTGGTGAATACCCAGTTCACACTCAAGATGGAATTGTTAAACAAAATTTTAAAGGTCAAGTTTTAAAATTAGCAACAGGAGACTTTAAGTTATTTAAAGTACCCGTGCCTTATGGTCATATTTGGGATTCTTTTTTAAGGGTATTTTTAGGATTAGTGTTTGGAATATTAATTGGTGTGCCACTTGGATTATTTATGGGATTAAATAGATTTGCCAAAGGTTTCTTTGATCCGTTAATTGAGCTTTATAGACCTGTTCCCCCTCTAGCTTGGGCTCCTTTAATCATTTCAGTTTTAGGAATTGATAACACTGGAAAAGTTTTCTTATTATTTATGGTCTCATTATCAATCATGATTATTTCTGCAAGAGCTGGTGCCTCTGGTACCCAATTATCGAAAATTCATGCAGCTCACTCACTTGGTGCATCCAAAAAACAAATATTGAGATATGTAATTTTTCCAAATTCTTTACCAGAAATACTTACAGGTATAAGAGTTGCTGTTGGTATGTGTTGGGGAACTTTAGTTGCAGCTGAGTTTTTAGCTGGAACAACTGGCATAGGATTTGTTGAAAACGTTGCTAAAAAATATTTTCAATACGAAGTGATTTGGATCACTATATTTATCATGGGAATGTTGGGTTTATTATTTGATGTCACTTTGAGAAAAATAATAGATAAAACAATTCCATGGCGTGGAAAAGGCTAATTTGAAAACAGAAAATCTTAAAAAAGAAGTTATCAAAATTTTTAAAAATCATGGATTAAGTAATCCTCATGCTGTTATTTCTACTAATGCTTTGATTAATGCTGAATTAGTTGGTGCTTATGGTCATGGTCTTTCTAGATTAAGAATGTATTGTGAAAGAATATCTAAAAAAGTCATCAATCCAAAACCTAAAATAAAAGTAAAAAAGATATCTCAATCGATTGCTCATATTGATGCTGATAATAGTATCGGCTTTGTTGCAGCAGATCTTGCAATTAAAAAAGCAATCGAATGTGCGAAAAAAACAGGTATCGGTTTAGTGGCAGTGAAAAATAGTGGTCACTATGGATTGTCTGGTTACTACGCTGAACAAGCAGTCAGAAAAAACTTAATCACTATGATTTATACTAATGCTCCACCTGCAATTGCTCCTTATGGTGCAAAAAAAAGTTTGTTTGGAACAAATCCTATATGTTTTGGTTCTCCAACTGGAGCAAGGGTACCTTTTATATTAGATACAGCTATTGCAAAAATTAACAGAGGAAAAATTAGATTTGCAGCTAGAAATAATCAAAAAATACCAAAAGGTGTTGCATTAGATAAATTTGGCAAACCAACAACAGATGCAAAAAAAGCTCTTTACGGAGTTCAGTTACCTATTGCTGGTTTTAGAGGTTCTGGTTTGGCGTGGATGGTAGATATTTTGAGTGGTGTTTTAACCGGTGGAAATCATGCAGGTAAAGTTAAGGATCCTTTTGATGATTTTTCAGGTCCACAAAATATTGGACATTTGTTTATCACATTTAAAACAAACTTATTTGTCAAGAACTATACTTCAAGAATTAAGAATAATATTAAAACAATTAAAAGATTGCCTAAAATTAAAGGAGTAAAAGAGATAATGTATCCTGGTCAAAATAAAGATAAAAGGTTTAAAATGAACTTAAAAAAAGAAATCAAATTGTCAAAAATTATTCAAAAAGATTTAATAGATTTAAAAAATTAATATGCTTTCCGATAAAGAAATTATTTGTCCTGATAACTTACTTAATGTTGCTCATAAAAAGAAAGGTGTTAAAGCGGGGATTGTTAATGCCGGAAAACCTTTGCCCATGCAATCAGTGCAAGATGCTGTTAAAGAAAATCTAATTGAGCCAATTTTTATTGGTGATGAAAAAGAAATTAATAAATGTGCCCAGGATCTGAAATGGGATATCTCAAATTATGAGATAATTCATGAGCCTGTTGAAAATAACACAGCAACGATTGCTGCAAAACTGGCAAGTGAACAAAAAATCAAAATTATTGTTAAAGGGCATATTCATACTGACGTTTTAATGAAAGAAGTTTTGAAAAGAGAATACAATTTACTTGGAAAAACGAGATTAAGCCATATTTGGCATATGACTTTAGGAAAAGAAGACAAACCTTTAATAATTACTGATGGAGCATTAAATGTTTTGCCTAATGTTAAAACAAAATTACATATTCTAAAAAATGTTATAAATTTTTCTAATAGAATTGGTATTGAAAGACCTAAGGTCGCAATATTATCTGCTACTGAGGAAGTTTTAGATAGTGTGCCAAGTTCTAAAGAAGCTGAAGAATTAACCAACTTAGCTAAAAAAGAAAATTTAAATGCTGATGTTTTTGGTCCATTGGCATTTGATAATAGTATCTCAAAAAAATCTGCGGCTATCAAAGGAATAGAAAATAGTGTAGCCGGTATGGCAGATGTATTGTTGGTCCCAAGTGTTGAAACGGGAAATGGCTTAGTAAAAATGCTTATATATTTTTGTGGAGCGTGTGCAGCAGGTGTAGTTGTTGGAGGTAAAGTTCCAGTAGTAATAACCAGTCGTTCTGACGAAGCTCCAGCAAGATTAGCCTCCATTGCTGCAGCCGTTGTTGCTTTAGATTAATTGTTTGATTGCAATAAAATTGAAATTGTCTTAAATAATTCAACAAAGAGTAAACAAATAATATGGCAATCACGTATTTAAAAAAATCTCCAAAAACATCATCAACAGATGACAATAAGACAACAGGAATAGTTCAAGATTTATTAAAAGATATTGAAAGTACAAAAGAACAAGGTTGTATTGATTTAACAAAAAAGTTCGACAAATACGATGGTGAAATCATTGTTTCAAAAGAGAGAATTGAGGAAATTAAAAAAACTTTAGATCAAAAAACTAAAGATGATATTCAGTTTTCCTTTGATCGAGTAAGAAAATTTGCTGAAGCTCAACTTAAAAATTACGGGCAAGATTTTGAAGTTGAATTATCTGATGGTTTGTACGCAGGTCAAAAATTAGTCCCAGTTAATACAGCGGGTTGTTACATACCTGGAGGAAGATATGCTCATATCGCTTCTGCTGTAATGAGTGTTACTACAGCCAAAGTTGCAGGTGTTAAAAATATTATTGCGTGTAGTCCACCAAAAGAAGGTGTCGGTGCCCACCCTACTATTGTCTATACTGCTGATCTTTGTGGGGCAGATGTAATTTTAAATTTAGGCGGTGTACCTGCGATTGCTGCAATGACTAATGGATTATTTAAAAATCCTCCGGCAGACATAATTGTTGGTCCAGGAAATCAGTTTGTTGCTGAAGCAAAAAGAATTTTATATGGCAAAGTGGGAATAGATTTATTTGCGGGTCCAACCGAAATTGGAATAATTGCCGATGCAAAAGCAGATCCTGAAATAGTCGCAGTTGATTTAGTGGGCCAAGCGGAACATGGTTATAATTCTCCGTGTTGGCTATATACAACTAGTAAAGAATTAGCTGAGAAAGTTATGAAGAGAGTTCCTGAATTAATTGCAGAGTTACCAGAGGTTCCAAGAACTAGTGCAGAGGCAGCTTGGAGAGATTATGGTGAGGTAATTCTTTGTGATACCGATGAAGAAATTGTAAAAATTAGTGATGAATACGCTCCAGAACATTTAGAAGTTCAAACAGAAAATCTAAAATGGTTTCACGAACGATTAACAAATTATGGATCGTTATTTGTCGGTGAAGAAACTACAGTTGCCTATGGAGATAAATGTTCAGGCACAAATCATATTTTACCAACTAAAGGAGCTGGTAGATACACTGGAGGTTTATTTGTTGGTAAATTTATTAAAACTTTAAGTTTTCAAAGAATGACAAAAGAATCCACTGAACTAGTTGGTGCTGCTGCCGCAAGAATATCTAGATATGAAGGAATGGAAGCTCATGCTAGAACTGGAGATGTAAGGCTCAAAAAATACGGCTATTCAAATTAAAGACAACTAGAAATTCATTTTATAAAAAGCGTTACCACCTAAACTCAATGTATTTTGGCTAGAGAGTAAGCCATAATAGGAGATACCTATTTTACTATTCTCGTAAATATATTTTTCATAATTCATGCTAGCTGACAATGATATTTCTCTTTTTAAATCATTATCTGGTTTATATATTGCAGTTGTACCATTAACTGAATATGTCTGTTCATCATCTCCAATTGCACTTCTAAGATCTAAAGCCCAATTTAAATTTAATTTTTCCTCTTTGTCATCTCTAATTAAATAATCATCAGAAAGATAAATTGACAAGTTTCCAACTACTCTATTTCGCCAAGAATAAAATTTACTCTCATCATATGTTGGTGTTATTGACATACTTGATGTAAATCCGATATCTGGAATGATATTTAGATTATTTTTTTTTGCTCCTAATTGGATATCATAAGTTTGAAAATTACTATCAGAGTCTACTGTTCCTGATGACACTGTGTTAGTTAAAACTTTTCTTTTTCCGTCTTTTAAAGTAACTCCACCAGTAATAAAAGTGTCTAAATTAAAAAATTTATCATTATCATGAATATGAATACCTCCGGAGATATTTTGATATGTAATCCTATAGTCTTTTGCAAAATCTTGTATTCCACCCTCAAACATCATAATAAAATTAGAATTTTCTAATGGATAAATTAAATTTGCTCCTACATTGATTAAATTATATTCCATCGCTAAACTGTTAGAATCTTCACTCCTATTGAGAAGAGTTGAGTATAATTCTCCCCAACCTCCTTTATGATTAAATAAATTTGAGTTTTCGTATCTATTAAGGAAATTTCTAAGATTAATTGATTTATAACTTAACATTTCATCAATTGTTTCGCTTCCTCCTTGACCGACTGATCCTGCAGAGCCTTTAACTACTTGGTTTCCATCTAAATCTTCAAAAGAAAAGTCTCCGTCAATGTCATAGTAATAAGCTTGACCAACACCATGGTTCATTTTTAAAGTACTTCCAGTTATGCCAGCTCCATGAGCGATTTTACCAACTACAATACCTCCATCTTTCAGGGTGATTGTTGAATTATTCCCATATAACTTTATTGAGTCGTAGCCAACATCATTCTTTATTGATCCACTATTGGTAACATTTGAGTTAACCCCGACTCTTATAGTGGCATTATCACTATCAGAGTTAGTCATTTCCCCTCCAGCTTTATTGGTAATTGTTGCTGTATTACCAGCAGCGGTTCCAAAAATGGCAGATCCGTTTGTGGCTGTAATTTTCCCTGAGTTAATAATTGTCATACCAGTAGTATTTGTGCCACCCGTTTTGCTTATTCTAATAGTATTTCTATTTGACGAAATTGTACCTCCAGAGTTATTTGTAATTGTTGCATCAGTTGTTGCCTTTGCATCGATCGCAGTTGTACCACTTGCTGTAATTGTTCCTGAATTAGTTACTGACAAATCAGATGTCGTATCTCCAAAAACAGTTACAGTATTAGCGCTGATAGTTGAACCAGACTCGACAGTTACTGAAACACTATCTCCAGTGACATTTGCCGCTGGAGTAGTTGCACCCGTAGCTAATGTTGAATTGCTTTTTACAGTTAAAATTTCTCCATTTCCATCAAGATTTTGTTGATCGGTGGTAGTACCTCCGTCTTGAATAGTATTACTATCGGCATATGCAGGATTAAATAAAAAAATAAAAAATAATAGAATAATTAAAGATATTGAAGAAAATAATCTTAATTTTAAAAATAATTTTTTATTAAATTTAGCAAACATTAAATATTTTTATAAAATTCAAATACATCTCTTAGAATATAAAGTGTTATTAAAAACATGAACAAAATAATGAAAATATTTATATATTTCCATATTTTTTTATCATTTAAATATCTAGCAAAATATTGAGATAAATACCCTATTGAGAAAAAAAATAAAAAAGAAGCTATAGTCGCGCCAATACCAAAAAAATATTTCTCTACAAGTAAAAAGCTTTTAGAGAAATTGCCCAGGAAAAACACAGTATCTGAATAAACGTGTGGATTTAAAAAGGTAAAACCTAGTGTTTTTAGTACTACGTTTTTTTTTTCATTAAAATTTGAATTTTGATCAAGATATACCTGAGTGTTAAATGACTTAATTTTTGAATAAATAAAATGAACAAGAAATATTATTAATAGAATATTAAGCATCAATTCAATTACTGGGCTAAAATATTGCGTAAAATAATGAAAAAGGAAAATGCCTAAAAATATAAGAATAAAATCAGAAATAGAGCAAATTAAACAAACTAAAAAAACATGTTGTTTTCTTAAACCTTGTTCTATGA